>NZ_JBFRCF010000004.1:0-571118 GCF_040965655.1 Paraburkholderia sp. EG286B
CATGCCTGATGACCATAGCGAGCTGGTCCCACCCCTTCCCATCCCGAACAGGACCGTGAAACAGCTCCACGCCGATGATAGTGCGGATTGCCCGTGTGAAAGTAGGTAATCGTCAGGCTCCTTATGCTGTAACGTCCAGAACCCCGGTGGCTCCGAAAGAGCACCGGGGTTCTGGCGTTTACGCTTTAGAAGCAGCAAACAAAAAAGCCGTCCAGTGGGCGGCTTTTTGCATTGGTGCCCAGAATTACTGCTGCGCCAGAAATTTCGTCGCCAGATGCACCCAAAACGACGATCCGACTGGCAGCAGTTGATCGTTGAAGTCATAGCTCGCGTTGTGCAGCATGCAAGGACCCGCGCCGTGTCCTGCATCCCGGTGACCACCTTCGCCGTTGCCGAGAAACGCGTAGCAACCGGGTTTCTCCAGCAGCATGAACGAGAAGTCCTCGGCGCCCATGGTCGGCTCGACGTTCGCATCGACGTGATCGGCACCGACCACCTCACGCATGACCTCCGCGGCGAACTGCGCCTCCGCGCTGCTGTTCACCGTCGGCGGATAGTTGCGATGGAAGGTGATGTCGACCGAGCAGTCGTACGCTTGCGCCGTGCTCTCGGTGATCTTGCGCAGTCGCGATTCGATCAGATCCAGCGTTTCCGTCGTGAAGGTACGCACCGTTCCCGCGATCCAGGCCGTATTCGGCACCACGTTGACCGCATCGCCCGCATGAATCTGTGTGATCGAGAGCACCGCCGTATCGAGCGGCTTCTTGTTGCGCGTGATGATGCTCTGCAGCCCGTTCGCGATCTGCACTGCTGTGAAGACCGGATCGCGGCCATTGTGCGGCAACGCCGCGTGCGAACCTACGCCCTTGATTTCAATGCGGAATTCGTTGCTCGAGGCCATAATCGGCCCTTCGGTCACGCCGAAGTAGCCAGCCGGCATGCCCGGCCAGTTGTGAATGCCGAAAACGGCGTCCACCGGAAACTGTTTGAAGAGGCCATCTTCGATCATGGCTTTCGCGCCGGCGCCGCCTTCTTCGGCGGGCTGGAAAATGAAGACGATCGTGCCGTCGAACTGCCCGTGTCGCGCGAGATATTGCGCGGCGCCAAGCAGCATCGCCGTATGGCCGTCGTGGCCGCACGCGTGCATCTTGCCTTCGTTGCGCGAGCGATGGTCGAATGTGTTGAGTTCCTGGATCGGCAACGCATCCATATCGGCGCGCAATCCGACCATCCGTTTGCCGGTGCCGCGTTTGAGCACGCCGACGACGCCGGTCTGGCCCATGCCGCGATGCACTTCGATGCCCCATTCTGTGAGTTTTGCCGCGACAAGGTCGGAGGTCTGGGTTTCTTCGTAGCGCAGTTCGGGGTGCGCGTGGATCGTTCGTCGGAGGCCCTGAATTTCGCCTTGGGCGGCCTGGATTTCCGGAATCAGTTTCATGGCGGACGGTGCTCAAAAAGTGGGCGCCCGGCTTTCGTCTCCAAAATAAGCCGGGTCTAGACGGACCATTCTACGCCGAACCTTTTTTTTCGCGCCAACCCACAGGGTGCGTACAGGGCGCGCACCCCGAACATAATAAAATCGCTCTTACGACAAAACGCCTGACCCACGGATTTCCGATGAACGCCCCAGCCGAATTTGCCCGTGCAGTGTGCCCGCACGATTGTCCCGATACTTGCGCGATGCGCGTGACCGTCGAAAACGGCCGGGCAATCAAGGTGAGCGGCGATCCCGATCACCCGCCGACGCAAGGCGTGCTGTGCACGAAGGTGACCCGCTATGCCGAGCGTGTCCATCATCCGAAGCGTTTGACGCAGCCGATGAAGCGTGTGGGGCGCAAGGGCGAAGGGCGTTTCGAGCCGATCAGTTGGGACGAAGCCTGTCGCCTTGCCGCCGACCGCCTCGGCGAAATCGCGCAGCGCGCGCCCGAAGCGATCCTGCCGTACAGCTATGCCGGCACGATGGGACTCGTTCAGGGCGATAGCATCGCGCAGCGCTTCTTTCACAAGCTCGGCGCGTCGCGTCTCGATCGCGCAATCTGCGCGGCGGCGGGCGCCGCCGGCCTGCGTTATACGTTCGGCTCGAGCCTCGGCATGCTCACCGAGTATTTCGCGGAAAGCGAAGTGATCCTGATCTGGGGCGCCAACCCGATCGCGTCGAACCTGCACTTCTGGACCCGCGCGCAGGAAGCGAAACGCAACGGTGCGAAGCTGATCGCGATCGACCCCTATCGCTCGCTGACGGCCGAGAAGTGCCATCAGCACATTGCGCTCAAGCCCGGCACGGACGGCGCGCTCGCGCTCGGCATGATGCACGTGCTGATCACCGAGGACCGTCTCGATCACGATTACATTGCGGCCCATACGCACGGCTTCGACGAGCTGAAGGCGCGTGCGCTCACCTACACGCCCGCACGCGTCGCCGCGATCTGTGGCATCGAGGAACAGGTCGTCGTCGATCTCGCGCGCCTCTACGCCTCGACGCGCAAGGCGGCGATTCGCATGAACTATGGCCTGCAGCGCGTGCGCGGCGGCGGCAACGCCGTGCGCGCCATCGCCTGCCTGCCCGCGTTGACCGGTGCGTGGCGCGAGCGCGCGGGCGGCGTGCTGCTTTCGTCGTCGGGCTGGGCCCCTGTCGATGCGAACGCGCTCCAGCGTCCGGATCTGATCCCGGGCTGGCCGCAGCATCAGCCGCGTATCGTCAACATGAACCAGATTGGCGACGCGCTCACGCACGCAGGCGACGCCGCATTCGGCCCGAAAGTCGAAGCGATCGTCGTCTACAACTCGAATCCGGTCGCGGTTGCGCCCGAGTCGGCGAAGGTCGCGGCCGGCTTTGCGCGCGAAGACCTCTTTACGATCGTGCTTGAGCAGTTCCAGACCGACACCGCCGATTACGCCGACCTGCTGCTGCCGGCCACGACCCAGCTCGAGCATCTCGACGTCCACAAGTCCTACGGCCACACGCACGTCATGGCGAACTTGCCTGCCATCGCGCCCGTTGGCGAGGCGCGGCCGAATACCGAAATCTTCCGCTCCATCGCGCGCGCGATGGGCCTGACCGAGCCGGCGCTGTTCGAAAGCGACGAAGACGTGGCGGCCCACGCTTTCGACTGGACCGATCCCGCGCTGGGCGGCGCCGACTGGGCGGCGCTCAAGCGCGAAGGCTGGCTGAAGCTGAGCGTCGCCGAAGCACCGTTTGCGAACGGCGGTTTTCGCACGCCCACGGGCAAGTGCGAGTTCCATAGCGAGGCGCTTGCGAAGGCCGGGCTCGATCCGCTGCCCGACTATCTGCCGCCGCACGAATCGGCGGACGGTGCGCCCGAGCTCGCTGCGCGCTTTCCGCTCGCGATGATCTCGCCGCCCGCCCGCAACTTCCTGAACAGCACCTTCGTGAACGTCGAAAGCCTGCGCGCGACCGAGGGGCAGCCGCACGTGGACCTCCATCCGGCTGACGCCGCACGCCGCGAGATTGCCGATGGCGACGAGGTTCGCGTGTTCAACGACCGCGGCTCGATGCGCGCGCGGGCGCGCGTGACCGATCGGGCACGCAGCGGTCTCGTGGTGGGCCTGTCGATCTGGTGGAAGAAGCTTGCGCCGGATGGCCGCAACGCCAACGAGGTGACGAGCCAGGCGCTCACCGACCTTGGCGGCTCGGCGACGTTCTACGATTGCCTCGTCGAGGTCGAGCGGGCCTGAAAGTGCCTCACGCTACCGCTAGCGGCCCCGCGACGCGCGTTCGAGGGGCCTTTCTAACTCGCTGATTTGCTGACATAAAAGCTGGGTCGCCATGCTACGATCCAACTTTTTAGCACGACCATTCGAAAAATCAAGGAGGAGACGCTGCATGGAAAAAGTCTGGCTGAAATCGTACCCGCCCGGCGTTCCCGCTGAAATCGACGCAAGCCGTTACGCGTCCATCACTGCGCTGCTCGAGGAGAGCTTCAGCGAATTCCGTGCAAAGCCCGCTTTCGCCTGCATGGGCAAGACGATCACCTACGGCGAGCTGGACCAGCTCTCCCAGCGCCTGGCCGCGTGGTTCCAGTCGCGCGGCATCGCACGTGGCGCGCGCATCGCGCTCATGATGCCCAACGTGCTCCAGTATCCGGTCGCGCTCGCCGCGGTGCTGCGCGCGGGATACGTCGTCGTGAACGTGAACCCGCTCTACACGCCGCGCGAACTCGAACACCAGTTGAAGGACAGCGGCGCCGAGGCGATCGTCGTCCTCGAGAATTTCGCCGGGACCGTGAGCGCGGTCGTCGCCAATACGCGCGTGAAGCACGTGCTGGTCGCGGCGATGGGCGACCTGCTTGGCGCGAAGGGCTTCATCGTCAACTTCGTCGTGCGAAGCGTGAAGAAGATGGTGCCCGCCTGGAACCTGCCCGGCCACGTGCGCTTCAACGACGCGCTCGCCGAAGGGGCGCGCACAGGCTTCAAGCGCGTCGAGCAGACGCCCGAGGACGTCGCCTTCCTGCAGTACACGGGCGGCACGACCGGCGTGGCCAAGGGGGCGACGCTGCTGCATCGCAACCTGATCGCCAACGTGTTGCAGTCGGCGGCATGGACCGAGCCCGCGCTTGCGAAATTGCCTTCCGGTACGCAACCGGTGACGGTCGCGGCGCTGCCGCTGTACCACGTGTTCGCGTTGACCGTTTGCGGGCTGCTGACGCTGCGCACCGGCGGTCTCGCGATCCTGATTCCGAATCCGCGCGACATCGCCGGCATGATCAAGGAGCTGCGCGGGTACTCGATCACGTGTTTCCCCGCGGTGAATACGCTCTACAACGCGATGCTCAACCATTCGGAATTCGGCAATCTGGACTTTTCGCATCTGCTCGTTGCGAACGGCGGCGGCATGGCGGTGCAGGAAGCCGTGGCCAAGCGCTGGTACGAGCGGACGCATACGCCGATCGTCGAAGGCTATGGCCTCTCGGAAACCTCACCCAGCGTGACCTGCAATCCGGTTACGGCGACGGAATACACCGGCACGATCGGCTTGCCGCTGCCTTCCACTGAAATCTCGATTCGCGACGACGCCGGCAACGAACTGCCGATCGGCGAAGCGGGGGAGATCTGCATCCGCGGTCCGCAGGTGATGGCGGGCTACTGGCAGCGGCCGGAAGAAACGGCGAAGGTCATGACGCCGGACGGCTACTTCAAGTCGGGCGACATCGGTCTCATCAACGCGCGCGGCTACATCAAGCTCGTCGACCGCAAGAAGGACATGATTCTGGTCTCGGGTTTCAATGTGTATCCGAACGAAGTCGAGGACGTCGTGGCCAAGCTGCCGGGCGTGTTCGAAGTGGCGGCGGTGGGCGTGCCGGACCAGAATTCGGGCGAGGCGGTGAAGCTGTATATCGTCAAGAAGGACCCGGCGCTCACCGACAAGGACGTATTCGAGTACTGCAAGACGCAGCTCACCGGCTACAAGCGGCCGAAGATCATCGAGTTCCGCAACGATCTGCCCAAGAGCAACGTCGGCAAGATCCTGCGCCGCGAGCTGCGCGACGGTCGCGCCTGAAAACGCAAGAGCGAAGCGAAAGGCCCGCGAGTCAAAAGCGAAGAGCGGTCTGCCCATCGAGGGCAGGCCGCTTTTTTTCGTCGTGGGCCCTGTCGCGAAACGACAAAACGCACCAAAGAAAAAAGGCGCCCGGAGGCGCCTTCGAGATTACAGCGACTGTTCTTCTTAGAACTTGTGACGGATACCAACGCGAGCCGTGAACACGTTGTTCGTGCTCGACGGCGTCAGGCCGTTGATCGACGCAACAGCGGTGCCGCCCGTCGAGTCGGAGCCCGTAGCGTGCTGGTACACGCCGATCAGGTAGACGTCCGTGCGCTTCGACAGGAAGTAGTCCGTGCCCAGTGCGTACTGGAAGTACTTCGCGCCGCTTTCGCTCGTGCCGTTCGCACGCGTGACGCTGCTGCCGTCCGTGAAGTCGAACGCAAAGCCTGCCAGCAGGGCCGGCGTGAACTGGTACTTGATGTTCGCTTCGACGTTGTTGAAGTTGGCGTTCGTGCCGCGTTCGAACAGCGAGGTCGACGTCGAGCCGAGGTTGCGGAAGCTGACGTTCGAGTACGTCAGGCCGAGCGTTGCTGCGCCGAACGTATATGCGCCGCCTGCGCCGATGACCTGGTACGTGTTAGCCGATGCGAAGCCGCCGTACACCGGGTTGAACGAAGTGCCCGTAACGCCCTTTACGCCCGTCTGCGGCGATGCGGTGCCGCCGTTGTTGAACAGGCCGCCGGTCGCGTTCGGCGTACGTGCGTTCAGGTAACCCACGCCGAGGACGAGGGGACCGTTGTTATAGCCGGCGCCCAACGACCAGATCTGGTTCGCCGAGAAGTTGCCTGCCTGGCCACCGAAGCTGTACGTGCCGCCGAAGGTCAGGCCAGCGTAGTTGGCGCTGGTGAACTTGACCGTGTTGTTCGTACGGTAGGCGTTGTTGAAGTTGTCCAGATCCTGCGGGTGCGCTGCGATGTAGCCACCCCACTGGTCGCCTGCTTCGAGCGGGCCGACGTAGTCGACGACGGAGTCGTACTGGCGACCCAGCGTGACCGTGCCGAATTGCGAGCTCGAGAGACCAACGTAAGCCTGACGACCGAACATCAGGCCGCCCTGGCCGAGCTTGCCGTTATTCACGTCGAAGCCGTTTTCGAGCACGAAGACTGCCTTCAGGCCGCCGCCGAGGTCTTCAGCGCCGCGCAGGCCGAAACGGCTGCCTTGCATCACGCCGCTCGACAGGTTGTACAGGTGCTTGCCACCCGAATTCGTGTTGATGTTGAAACCTTCGTCGATGATGCCGTACAGCGTGACGCTGCTCTGAGCGTGAGCAACGCCCGCGAACGCGCCCAGCGCAGCCAGCGCGAGAAGCGACTTCTTCATTGAATGATCTCCAGTGTTTGCGAATCTTTTGCGTCTTTTAACGGGACCAGTTTTTTATCTTGCGTAGGGTCCTGTCCTTCTAACTTCGCGAGAAGTTGCACGTAATGTAACAAAAGGGTTAATAGTCACAAAGGAAAAGCCTGGGCCTCGCTAAGTACCTGTTTCGTTTACACAACATGGTCTAGAATATGCAGCTATCTATCGGCGCTGCCCCGGATTGACGGATGTCCGTGAGTTTGTGTAGTGGTGAAAGGGCAGTCCGGGCGAGCGACCAATCCGGCTCGCCAACGAAATGAAAGGGAGGCTGGATGACGCTAGATGACTTGATTACCGAATTCGACCGGGGCCTGCGCGCTCTCACCGGCGTGT
The DNA here is from genome assembly GCF_040965655.1 of Paraburkholderia sp. EG286B. Taxonomy (NCBI): domain Bacteria; kingdom Pseudomonadati; phylum Pseudomonadota; class Betaproteobacteria; order Burkholderiales; family Burkholderiaceae; genus Paraburkholderia; species Paraburkholderia sp. EG286B. Next base: position 7,250 of record NZ_JBFRCF010000004.1, read on the forward strand.
CGCGCATGACGCGTCCGATGCCGCAGCCTTCCCCCGTTACCATCGAAGTGACGCCCGAGGGCGATGCCGTACCCGCCGGCAGCGAACTCACGCCTGCCGAGCGCACGCACGCCGCCGGGCTCATGCGCGTCAATCACGTCGGCGAAGTGTGCGCACAGGCGCTGTATCAGGCGCAGAAAATCTCGGCGCGCTCGCCCTCGCTCAGGGCGGCCTTCGAGCAGGCCGCGCGCGAAGAAGAGGATCACCTTGCGTGGACCTCGCGCCGGCTGCAGGCACTCGACTCGCGTCCGAGCCTGCTCAATCCGCTGTGGTACGCGGGCGCACTCGCGATCGGCTTCGCCGCCGGCCGCCTCGGCGACAAGGTGAGCCTCGGCTTCATGGCCGAAACCGAGCGTCAGGTCGAGCATCATCTCGACAGCCACCTCGACAGCCTGCCGCCCGCCGATCTCGAGTCGCGCGCGGTCGTCGAGCAAATGCGCGCCGACGAAATCTCGCACGCCAAATCGGCCACCGATCTGGGCGGCGTCGAATTGCCTTTGCCGGTGCGTTCGCTAATGCGTGTAGCATCGAAAGTCATGACGCGAACCGCCTACTACATCTGATTAATGGCATGGGCCGGCAATCGCTGTCGGCCCAAACCCGGATTAATCTTTCAGAGCTTTCAGCCCCCGGTTTTAATCCCCGCAAGCCCCCCGCTCGATCCCGCCGTAGGCCGTTTATCGCCGCGCTTTTCACGTATCACCTTCAGAACCTGCGTTAGCTCATTCATTCATAACGGTTTTTGGCTTTTGTCCCGACTTCAACAAGTGCCGCTAAGTCCTTGTTCTAGCGGATAAATTTCGTCAAAAAACGTCCGGTCTCCCTTGACCCTCGTTGGGCGTTCCTCTAAAGTGGGAGACAGTGTGAGAAAGTGTATTTTTGTGTGATTTCAGGCGCGTATTCAGGTAGATTTTCCGGGATTTAGGCGGGCGGCGAAAAGCGCCGCATTAGGGGGAGCAAATTGTTCCAGGGGGCGTCGGCGCTAACACTCGATGCGAAAGGACGGATGTCGATTCCGTCGCGCTATCGGGAAGCGCTGCAACAACAGGCAGAAGGACGGGTGACGATCACCAAGCACCCGGACGGCTGCCTGTTGCTATTTCCGCGCCCCGAATGGGAAGTGTTCCGCTCGAAGGTCGCCGCCTTGCCGATGGACGCGCACTGGTGGCGCCGTATTTTTCTGGGCAATGCGTCCGACGTCGATGTCGACAGTGCGGGCCGCGTGCTCGTCTCATCTGAATTGCGTCTGGCGGCAGGAATGGAAAAGGAAGTCATGCTGCTCGGCATGGGTAGTCATTTTGAGTTGTGGGATGCGCAGACCTACGCCGCCAAGGAACAGGCGGCGATGGCGCAGGGCATGCCCGACGCCTTGAAAAATTTCACGTTCTGATCGCGGTTCAAAAAGCTATGGCATCTGCGATGGGACAGGGACTGCAGCATCGCACGGTGCTGCTAGACGAAGCGGTGAACGCGCTGGTCACGCGCGCGGACGGCGTCTATGTGGACGGCACGTTCGGTCGCGGCGGGCACAGTCGCGCGATCCTCGGGCGTCTCGGCGAGGCCGGGCGCCTGATCGCGTTCGACAAGGACCCGCTCGCGATCGCGACGGCGCAAACCGTGAACGACGCGCGGTTTTCGATCGTGCATGAGAGTTTTGCTTCGCTGCGCGACGAGCTCGCGTCGCGCGGGGTGGGGCGTGTGTCGGGAATATTGCTGGACCTTGGCGTGTCGTCGCCGCAGTTCGACGATCCGCAGCGCGGTTTCAGTTTCCGCGCGGATGGTCCGCTCGACATGCGGATGGACCCGACGCGCGGCGAGTCCGCCGCTGACTGGCTCGCTCGGGCCACGTTGCAGGAACTGACGGAGGTAATTCGGGATTATGGGGAAGAACGGTTTGCTTTTCAGATTGCAAAGGCGCTTGTTGCTCGCCGGGCAGAGTCCGACCGTCTCGGGCCTCTCGACAGCACGGGCGAGCTTGCCCAAATCGTGGCTAACGTCGTCAAAACCCGTGAGAAGGGTAAGGACCCGGCAACCCGCACCTTTCAAGCTATACGGATTCACGTCAATCAAGAGCTTGCGGAGCTGCAGGTCGTTCTAGAAGCAGCACTGTCGTTGCTGGAACAGGGGGGGCGGCTGGTGGTCATCAGCTTTCATTCGCTCGAAGACCGGATCGTCAAGCGGTTCATGCAGGCGCACGCGAGCGCGCCGGCGGTGGACCGCCGCCTGCCGATCCGCGCCGTCGACCTGCCGAGCCCGCCGCTCAAGCTGCTCGGCCGCGTGTTCGCGAGCGACGAGGAAGTCGCCGCGAATCCGCGCGCCCGCTCGGCCGTGATGCGCACCGCGGAGCGCGTCACGCCATGAATCGTCTGAACATCTTCCTGCTGATCGTCGTCATGGGGTGCGCGCTTTCCGTCGTGAACGCCACCAATCAGCAGCGCCAGATCTTCATCCAGTTGCAACGCGCGCAGTCGCAGGAGCATCAGCTCCAGCAGGACTACGCACAGCTTCAATATCAGCAGAGCGCGCTGTCGAGAACGTCGCGCATCGAACAGATCGCCACCGACTCGCTCAAGATGCAGCCCGTCACGACCGGACGCACGCAATATCTGACGCTCGCGCCCGGCAGCGCCACCGCCGTCGACGCCCCCGTGCCGACCTCGGCGCCCCCGCAGGGCGCCGCGCCCACGCCTGCCCGCCGCGGAGGCACGCGATGAAAAAGGACAATCGCCGCAAGAGCGTCGCCTTCAGCGCCAACCCCATTCTCTCCGTGCGCCTGCCGATGTGGCGCTCGAAGCTCGTCGTGTTCCTGCTCTTCATGGCGTTCGTCGCGCTCGCCGCGCGCGCGTTCTGGATTCAGGGCCCGGGCAACGCGTTCTATCAGAAGCAGGGCGAAAGCCGCTACCAGCGCACGATCGAGCTGCCGGCCACGCGCGGCAAGATTCTCGACCGCAACGGCCTCGTGCTCGCCACGAGCCTGCCCGTGCGCGCGATCTGGGCGATTCCCGAAGCCGTCCCCGACGATCTCGGCGCCGACAAACTCAACCAGCTCGGCGCGCTGCTCGGCATGAACACGAAAGAGCTGCGCGCGAAGCTGTCTGAAGACAAGACCTTCGTCTACGTGAAGCGCCAGGTGCCGCTCGACGTCGCGCAGAAAGTGACGGCGCTCGACATTCCGGGCATTTACCAGCGCAACGAATACAAGCGCTTCTATCCGGAAGGCGACGTCACTGCGCACTTGATCGGCTTCACCAACGTCGAGGACGAGGGCCAGGAAGGCGTCGAGCTGTCGGACCAGAAAGTGCTCGCGGGCGTGCCGGGCATTCGCCACGTCATCAAGGACCGCATGGGCCACATCGTCGAGGACGTCGACGAAACGGTCGTGCCCCACGATGGCAAGGACGTCGAACTGTCGATCGACAGCAAGATTCAGTACATCGCCTATTCGAACCTGAAAGCCGCCGTCGAGAAGTTCAAGGCCAAGGCCGGCGCCGCGATGGTGGTGGACGTGCGCACCGGCGAGGTGCTCGCGCTCGTGAACTATCCGACCTACAACCCGAACGACCGCTCGCACCTCACGGGCGAGCAGCTGCGCAACCGCATTCTCACCGACGTGTTCGAGCCGGGCTCGATCATGAAGCCGTTTACGGTGTCGCTCGCGCTGGATCTGCACCGCGTCTCGCCGAGTACACTGGTGGATACGGGCGCGGGCCACTTCACCCTCGACGGCGCGACCATCACCGACGACGCCGGCTTTGGCGTGCTGACGGTGGGCGGCGTGATCCAGAAGTCGAGCAACATCGGTGCGACCAAGATCGCGATGACGCTGCGCCCCGAAGAAATGTGGGACATGTACACCAGCATCGGTCTCGGTCAGGCGCCGAAGGTCGGGTTCCCCGGCGCGGCGGCGGGCCGTTTGCGTCCGTGGAAAAGCTGGCGCCGCATCGAGCAGGCGACGATGTCCTACGGCTACGGCCTCTCCGTTTCGCTGTTCCAGCTCGCGCGCGCGTACACGGCGATCGCGCACGACGGCCAGATTCTGCCGGTCACGATCTTCCGCCACCCGGGCGACACGCAGCCGGTGCAGGGCACCCAGGTCTTCGCGCCGACCACGGCGCGTGAAGTGCGCACGATGCTGGAGAGCGTGGTGTCGAAGGACGGCACCTCGCCCGACGCCGCCGTGCCCGGCTACCGCGTGGGCGGCAAGTCCGGCACGGCGTACAAGCACGGCCCGCACGGCTACGATCATTCGAAATATCGCGCGTCGTTCGTCGGCATGGCGCCGATGCCGAATCCGCGCATCGTCGTGGCCGTCACGGTCGACGAACCGACGGCCGGCAGCCACTTCGGCGGCGCGGTGTCGGGTCCGGTGTTCTCGGGCATCGTCGGCGATACGCTGCGCTCGCTCAACGTGCCGCCGGACATGCCGGTGAAGCAGCTCGTCGTCGAGGACACCAGCGCCGCCGCCTCGGCCCCGGCCGTCGCGAACGCGCCCGCTACGCCGGTGAAGCGCGTGTCGAACACGACTACCGCGAAAAGCGCCGCCGCCGCGCGTCACATGACCATCGCGGACAACGCGAAAAATCGACCCGGAGTCGTCCGATGAGCGCCACGCGCAACCAGCATCCCGCGCACCGGCAGATCGCGGACGCGCTCGCATGGCTGCGAACGCACGTCGCGTCCGCAGCCGGCCTGCACGCCGACACGCGCTCGCTCCAGCCGGGCGACGTGTTTCTCGCCTACGCCGTAGAGGGCGCGGACAACCGCCCGCACATCGCCAATGCGATCGAGCGTGGCGCCGCAGCCGTGCTGTATCAGCCGGAAGGCTATGCGGGCGAACAGCCCGACGCGTCGATTGCGCTCGCAGTGCCGCAGCTCGACGTGCTCGCGGGCGAAATCGCCAGCGGCTGGTATGGCGACCCGAGCGATGCCATGCTCGTGGTCGGCGTGACGGGCACGAACGGCAAGACGTCGTGCAGCCAGTGGATCGCCTCGGCGTTCACGGCCATCGGCCAGAAGTGCGCGATCGTCGGCACGCTGGGCACGGGCTTTCCGGGCCAGCTCGTGCATACGGGCTTCACTACGCCCGACGCGCCGCAGCTGCAGCGCAGCCTAGCGCAATTGCGCGGTGCCGGCGCACAGGCGATTGCGATGGAAGTCTCTTCGCACGCGCTGCATCAGGGCCGCGTGAACGGGACCTCGTTCGACATCGGCGTCTTCACGAATCTCACGCAAGACCATCTCGACTATCACCACACTTTCGAGGCCTACGAGGCCGCGAAGGCGCGTCTGTTTGCATGGCCGGGCCTGCGCGCCGCGATCATCAACGCCGACGACGCAGCGGGGCGCCGCCTGATCGCCGCGACACGCGGCAAGGCTCGCACGATTGCGTATGGCGTGGCGACGCCCGCCGCCGACGCACCCGTTGCCGACGCGTGGCTGCGCGCGAACGACGTGCGCGCCACTGCCACCGGCACGGCATTCCATCTGGAAACGTCGGACTGGGGCGAGGCGCAAGTCGAGGCGCATGTGCTCGGCCTCTTCAACGTGAGCAATCTGCTCGGCGTGCTCGGCGCGCTGCTTGCGGCGAACGTGCCGCTCGTCGCGGCGCTCAACGAGATCTCCAAGCTGCAGCCGGTGAACGGGCGCATGGAGCGTCTCGGTGGCCGCGCCGATCACGACGAGCCGCTCGTCGTGATCGATTACGCGCATACGCCGGACGCGCTCGAAAAAACGCTCGAAGCGCTGCGCCCGATGGCAGCGGCACGCGGCGGCCAGCTCGTCTGCATGTTCGGCTGCGGCGGCGATCGCGACGCGACCAAGCGCCCGCTCATGGGCGCGATCGCGGAACGCCTCGCCGACCAGGTCGTCGTGACGAGCGACAACCCGCGCAGCGAGACGCCCGCGGCGATCATCGAGCAGATCGCACAAGGCATGCGCGACGCCGCGAAGGCGCGCCGCATCGAGGATCGCGCGAGCGCGATCCTGCAGGCGGTGCGCGGCGCGGCGCGCGAAGACGTCGTCGTGCTGGCCGGCAAGGGCCACGAGGCGACCCAGGAAATCATGGGCAAGAAGCGCGCGTTTTCCGATCAGGACCACGCGCGGCTTGCACTCGCCGCCCGTGCCACGCACGGGCGCGGAGGTGGTGAATGACGATGCTTTCCCTGCGCGAAGCCGCGGCGCTGATTCCCGGCGCGAGCGTACTCGGCGACGAGAACGCCACGTTCGAGCGCATTTCGACCGACAGCCGCACCACGGGCCCCGGCGATCTCTTCGTCGCGCTCAAGGGCGACCGCTTCGACGCGCACGACTTTCTCGGCGAGGTCGCGAACCGTCACGTGAGCGCGGCGCTCGTTTCGCGCAGCCCCGGCGACTGGCGCATTCCCGCGCTACGCGTGGACGACACGCGCAAGGCGCTCGGCGCGCTCGCGCTCGGCTGGCGCCGCCGCTTCTCGATGCCGCTCGTCGCCGTGACGGGCAGCAACGGCAAAACGACGGTCAAGGAAATGATCGCGTCGATCTTCGCGGCGGCCGTGGGAGAAAATTTGCGTCTCGCGACCACCGGAAACCTCAATAACGACATCGGCGTGCCGTTAACGTTGCTGCGTTTGAGCGGCGCTCATCAGCTGGCGGTGGTCGAACTCGGCATGAATCACCCGGACGAGACCGAGTTGCTGGCGAAATTCGCCGAGCCGACGGTCGCGGTGGTGAACAACGCGCAGCGCGAGCATCAGGAATTCATGGCGACGGTGGAAGCCGTCGCGCTCGAGCATGCGAGCGTGATTCACGCGCTCAAGCCCACGGGCGTCGCGGTGTTTCCGGCCGACGATGCCTACGCGAGCATCTGGCGCGTGGCGGCGACGGGTTCGCGCATTCTCGACTTCGCGCTGCATACGGAGACGCGTGCGGTGGAAGCGGCAGTCACCGGCAAGCTCGTCGACAAGCTGGCGGGCAACCGGCTCGCGATCGCGACGCCGGAAGGCCATCTCGAAGTGGAGTTGAAGGTGCTGGGCGCCCACAACGCGCACAACGCGCTCGCGGCCACGGCGGCGGCGATTGCGTCGGGCGTCTCGCTCGAGGCGATCGGCCGCGGGCTCGAGGCGTTCGAGCCGGTCAAGGGCCGCTTGCAGGTGAAGCGCGCGGCGCTCGGCGAGCTGACGGGCGCGACGGTGATCGACGACACCTACAACGCGAATCCCGATTCGGTGCGCGCAGCGATCGATGTGCTGGCTTCGCGCACGTCGCCGCGCGTGCTGGTGCTCGGAGACATGGGCGAAGTCGGCGACGACGGTCCCGCATTTCACCGCGAGGTGGGCGCCTACGCGAAGGAACGCGGCATCGACGCGCTCTACACGCTCGGCGACGCAGCGCGTGACAGCGCGGCGGCGTTCGGCGCGCAGGCGCTGCATGCCGCCGACGTGGGCGAGCTCGTGCGCGCGCTGGCTGGTGCCGGTTACGGCGCCGGCGCAACGATTCTCGTGAAAGGCTCGCGCTTCATGCAGATGGAGCGCGTAGTAGCGGCACTCACGAATCCGCAAAACCCTGCGCCGGACGCGAAGTCCGGTGCGCACTGAAATTCGAAGGAATACAAGGCATGCTACTGGCGCTGGCGCAATGGCTGCAGAATGACGCAAGCTTCTTGCGCGTGTTCAGTTATCTGACGTTCCGTGCGGTGATGGCCACCATCACCGCGATGGCGATCGGGCTTTTTCTCGGCCCGTGGGTGATCCGCAAGCTCACCGCAATGAAGGTCGGCCAGGCCGTGCGTACGGACGGCCCGCAGACTCACCTCGTGAAGTCCGGCACGCCCACCATGGGCGGCGTGCTCATTCTGCTGGGCATCGCGGTTTCCACCTTGCTGTGGGGCGACCTCACGAACCGCTTCATCTGGATCGTGATGCTCGTCACGTTCGGCTTCGGCGCGATCGGCTGGGTCGACGACTATCGCAAGGTCGTCTACAAGGACCCGCGCGGCATGTCTTCGCGCGAGAAGTACTTCTGGCAGTCGGTGATCGGTCTGTTCGCGGCGGTGTATCTCGCGTTCAGCGTCTCCGAGGCGAGCAACGTACGCGTGTTCGATCTCTTCATGGCGTGGGTGCGTAGCGGCCTGTCGATGGGCCTGCCCGCGCGCGCCGACTTGCTGCTGCCGTTCCTCAAGTCGATCAGCTATCCGCTCGGCGTGTGGGGCTTCATCGCGCTCACGTACTTCGTGATCGTCGGCGCGAGCAACGCCGTGAATCTCACCGATGGCCTCGACGGCCTCGTGATCATGCCGGTCGTGCTCGTTGGCGCATCGCTCGGCGTGTTCGCCTATGTGATGGGCAGCTCGGTCTACTCGAAGTATCTGCTTTTTCCGCATATTGCCGGAGCGGGCGAACTGCTCATCTTCTGTTCGGCGATGGGCGGGGCAGGGCTCGCGTTCCTCTGGTTCAACACGTATCCGGCCCAGGTCTTCATGGGCGACGTGGGCGCGCTCGCGCTCGGCGGCGCGCTGGGAACCATCGCGGTGATCGTGCGTCAGGAAATCGTGCTCTTCATCATGGGCGGCATCTTCGTGGCGGAGACGCTCTCCGTGATGCTGCAGGTCACCTGGTTCAAGTACACGAAAAAGCGTTACGGCGAAGGGCGCCGCATCTTCAAGATGGCGCCGCTGCATCACCATTTCGAACTGTCCGGCTGGAAGGAAACGCAGGTTGTCGTGCGTTTCTGGGTTATCACGCTGATGCTGTGTCTGATTGGTCTATCCACGCTCAAGCTGCGTTGAGCCTTTAAGTAAGCAAGGGAAGCAAGCGATGTTCGGCGAGAAGTTTCGGGATCGGCAAAAGCCGATGGTGCTCGTGCTGGGACTCGGGGAATCGGGTCTCGCGATGGCGCGCTGGTGCGCGCGGCATGGTTGCCGCCTGCGCATTGCCGACACGCGCGAAGTGCCGCCCAATCTTCCCGAACTCGCCGCGCGCGGCATCGACGCCGATTTCGTCGGCGGTCCGTTCACGACGGCGCTGCTCGACGGCGTGGAACTCGTCGCGATTAGCCCGGGCCTCTCGCCGCTCGCCGAAGATCTCGTGCCGCTGATCGCGGCGGCGCGCGAGCGCGGCATCGAAGTGTGGGGCGAGCTCGAACTCTTCGCGCAGGCGCTGCGCCATCTCGGCGAGAGCGGCTACGCGCCGAAGGTGCTCGCCATCACCGGCACGAACGGCAAAACCACCACGACGAGCTTGACCGGCATGCTCTGCGAGCGCGCGGGCAAGCGCGTGGCGGTGGCGGGCAATATCAGCCCGGCCATGCTCGACAAGCTTGCCGAAGCCATCGACAACACCGCGCTGCCCGACGTCTGGGTGCTCGAACTGTCGAGCTTCCAGCTCGAGACGGCGCACACGTTCGAGCCGGACGCCGCGGCGGTCCTCAACATCACGCAGGACCATCTCGACTGGCACGGCGGCCTCGACGCTTACGCGGCCGCGAAGGGCCGTATCTTCGGGCCGCGCACGACGCGCGTGCTCAACCGCGACGACGCGCGCGTCATGTCGCTCGCGAGCGCGAAGGCGAGCGGCGACGCGAAGATCGTGACCTTCGGCCTGAACGAGCCCGAGAACGACGGCGACCTGGGTCTGTTGCGCGAGAACGGCATGCAGTGGCTCGTGCAGGCCCACGACCTCGACGCGGCCGACGTGCCTGTCTCCCCGCGTCGCCGCAAGCAGCAGGAAGCGGCGCCCGTGAACCTCGGCATGAAGCGCCTCATGCCCGCCGACGCCCTGCGCATTCGCGGCCTGCACAATGCGGCCAACGCGCTCGCGGCGTTTGCGCTCACGCGCGCGATCGATCTCGCGCCCGCGCCGCTTCTGCACGGCCTGCGCGAGTATCGCGGCGAGCCGCATCGCGTGGAGCTGATCGCCTCGATCGACGGCATCGACTACGTGGACGACAGCAAGGGCACGAACGTCGGCGCGACAGTGGCGGCGCTCGACGGCCTCGCGCAGCGCACGGTGCTGATCGCCGGCGGCGACGGCAAGGGCCAGGACTTCGATCCGCTCGCCGCGCCGGTTGCGCGCTGGTGCCGCGCCGTGATGCTGATCGGCCGCGATGCGTCGAAGATCCGCGCGGCGCTCGAAGAAACCGGCATCGCGATGAGCGACCACGCGACGCTCGAAGAAGCCACGCGCGCGGCGACGGCGCTCGCGCAACCCGGCGACGTCGTGCTGCTTTCGCCCGCTTGCGCGAGCCTCGACATGTTCCGCAACTACGCCCATCGCGCGGCCGTGTTCCACGACACCGTAGAAGAAATCGCCGCAGAACGGGGGACGATGATATGAGCTGGTCCGAGCGATTCGGTGCGCGCCTCTCGCGCGAAAACGGCCAGGCCGGCGGCTCGTCGAGCGGCGGCGCGCGCTCGGGCGGTCTCGCGAGCGTCGTCAACGGCGTGCGTCCCGGACGCTCGCGCATGCTCGACTACGACCACTCGCTGCTGTGGGCCGTGATCGCGCTGCTCGGGCTTGGCGTGGTGATGGTCTACTCGGCCTCGATCGCCATGCCCGATTCGCCCAAGTACGCCTCGTACCGCGACTGGGCGTTTCTCGTGCGCCACCTCGTTTCGCTCGCGATCGCCACGGTCGCGGCGCTCGTCGCGTTCCGTATTCCCGTTTCGACGTGGGAGCGTTACGCGCCCAAGCTCTTTCTCATCTCGCTCGCCATGCTGGTGGTCGTGCTGATTCCGCACATCGGCAAGGGCGTGAACGGCGCGCGCCGCTGGATTCCGCTCGGCGTGACGAACATGCAGCCGTCGGAAATCATGAAGCTCGCCGTGACGATCTACGCTGCGAACTACACGGTGCGCAAGCAGGAATACATGCATAGCTTCGCGAAAGGCTTCCTGCCGATGGCATTCGCCGTGGGCGTGGTCGGCGCGCTGCTGCTGCTCGAGCCTGACATGGGCGCATTCATGGTGATCGCCGCGATCGCCATGGGCGTGCTGTTCCTCGGCGGCGTGAACGGCAAGCTGTTCGGCGGCCTCGTGGCCACGGCAGTTGGCACCTTCACGCTGCTCGTGTGGGCGTCGCCGTGGCGCCGCGAGCGGATCTTCGCGTACCTCGATCCGTGGGACGACCGCTACGCACAGGGCAAGGCGTACCAGCTCACGCACTCGCTCATCGCGTTCGGTCGCGGCGAATGGTTCGGCGTGGGTCTTGGCGGCAGCGTCGAGAAGCTCAACTATCTGCCGGAAGCGCATACCGACTTCATTCTCGCCGTGATCGGCGAGGAACTCGGTTTCGTCGGCGTCCTCGTCGTGATCCTGCTGTTCTACTGGATCGTGCGCCGCTCGTTCGAGATCGGCCGTCAGGCGCTCGCGCTCGACCGCACGTTCGCGGGCCTCGTCGCCAAGGGTCTTGGCGTGTGGTTCGGCGCGCAGGCCTTCATCAACATGGGCGTGAACCTGGGTCTCTTGCCGACCAAGGGTCTCACGCTGCCGCTCGTGAGCTATGGCGGCTCGGGCATCCTGCTCAATTGCGTCGCCGTGGCGTTGCTGCTGCGCGTGGATTACGAAAACCGGGTCCTGATGCGCGGAGGCAAGGTATGACCGCAGCGACGCGCACGCTCATGGTGATGGCCGGCGGCACCGGGGGACACGTGTTCCCGGGGCTCGCCGTCGCGCATCGCATGGAACAGTGGGGCTGGCGCGTGGTGTGGCTCGGCAATCCCGCAGGCATGGAAGCGACGCTCGTGCCCAAGCACGGCATCACGATGGAATACGTGCGCTTTGGCGGCGTGCGCGGCAAGGGCATCAAGACCAAGCTGATGCTGCCGCTGAACCTGCTGCGCGCCTGCACGCAGAGCCTCGCGGCGCTGCGCCGCGTGAAGCCCGACGTCGTGCTCGGCATGGGCGGCTACATCACGTTCCCGGCGGGCGTGATGAGCGCGCTGTCGGGCCGTCCGCTCGTGCTGCATGAACAGAATTCGATCGCCGGCCTCGCGAACAAGGTGCTCGCGAAGCTGGCCAGGCGCGTGCTCGTGGCGTTTCCGGGCGCCTTGCCGAACGCCGAGTGGACCGGCAACCCGATCCGCGAGGCGCTCGAACACGTCGACGCACCGGCGGCGCGCTACGCCGCGCGCAGCGGTCCGCTGCGCGTGCTCGTGGTGGGCGGCAGCCTCGGCGCCACGGCGCTCAACGAAGTGGTGCCGCGCGCGCTGTCGCTGCTTGCACCAGAAGAGCGTCCGCACATCGTGCATCAGGCGGGCGCGAAGCACATCGACGCCTTGCGTCAAAACTATCTCGACGCCGGACTCGAACTGAACGACACGGTGCAGCTCGTGCCGTTCATCGACGACATGGCGAGCGCCTATCGGAACGCGGATCTCGTGGTCTGCCGTTCGGGCGCAATGACGGTGGCCGAGATCGCGGCCGTGGGCGTGGCGGCATGCTTCGTGCCGTTCCCCTACGCCGTGGACGACCACCAGACCACCAACGCCGCGTTCCTTGCCGACAAGGACGCAGCGCTCGTGGTGCAGCAACGCGACCTGACGGCGGAGGGACTCGCCGACTGGTTGCGGCATCAGACCAGAACATCGCTGGCGGAAATGGCCGGGCGCGCTCGCGCGCTCGCGAAACCCGACGCCGCCGATCAGGTCGCGCGCATCTGCGCGGCCGTGGCGGGCGTAGTAGCGGGAGGAAAGCAATGAAACACATCGTCAAACATATCCATTTCGTCGGCATCGGCGGCGCGGGCATGAGCGGCATCGCCGAAGTGCTCGTCAATCTCGGCTATCAGGTAAGCGGCTCGGACCTCGCGAAGAACGGGGTCACCGATCGACTCGCCGCGCTCGGCGCGCGCATCGCGATCGGCCATGCCGAAGAGAACATCGAAGGCGCGAATGCCGTGGTCGTTTCGACCGCGGTGCGCAGCGACAACCCCGAAGTGCTCGCGGCACGCCATCGCCGCATTCCCATCGTGCCGCGCGCCGTGATGCTCGCGGAACTGATGCGTCTGAAGCAGGGCATCGCGATCGCAGGCACGCACGGCAAGACCACCACGACCTCGCTCGTGGCGAGCGTGCTGGCCGCGGGCGGGCTCGATCCGACCTTCGTGATCGGCGGGCGTCTGATCAGTGCGGGTGCGAACGCGCGCCTCGGCACGGGCGACTTCATCGTGGCGGAAGCCGACGAATCCGACGCATCGTTCCTGAACCTGTTCCCGGTGATCGAAGTCATTACGAACATCGACGCCGATCACATGGACACCTACGGGCACGACTTCGCGCGCCTGAAGCAGGCGTTCATCGAGTTCACGCATCGCCTGCCGTTCTATGGCATCGCGGTGCTGTGCGTGGACGACCCGAACGTGAAGGAGATTCTGCCGTTCGTCTCGAAGCCGATCATCCGTTATGGCTTCGCGTCCGACGCGCAGGTGCGCGCGGTCAACGTGGTCGCGCGCGAAGGCAAGATGTACTTCACGGTGATGCGCGAAGACGCGCCGTCGCTCGACATCGTGCTGAATCTGCCGGGCACGCACAACGTGCAGAACGCGCTCGCTGCGATTGCGATCGCGACCGAACTCGAAGTCAAGGACGCCGATATTCAGCGCGCGCTCGCGGAATTCAACGGCGTGGGCCGTCGTTTTCAGCGCTATGGCGAAATTCCCGTCAACGGCGGCGGCGCCTGGACGTTGATCGACGACTATGGCCATCACCCGGTGGAAATGGCCGCGACGATCGCAGCGGCGCGCGGCGCGTTTCCCGAGCGCCGTCTCGTGCTGGCGTTCCAGCCGCACCGCTACACGCGGACGCGCGACTGTTTCGAAGACTTCGTGCGCGTGCTGTCGACCGTCGATGCGCTCGTGCTGACCGATGTCTATGCGGCCGGCGAAGCGCCGATCGTCGCAGCGGACGGCCGTGCGCTCGCACGCGCGATTCGCGTCGCGGGCAAGGTCGAGCCCGTGTTCGTCGAGACCGTGGATGAAGTGCCGGAGGCGCTAGCTGCTGTCGTGCGCGACGGCGATGTGGTGATTACGATGGGTGCGGGTTCGATCGGCGGTGTGCCGGGTCGAATCGCCCAACAGGAACAGAAGGCGTGAGTGACATGAGCAGTATCGATCCGAAACAATTTGGCAAGGTCGCGGTGCTGTACGGCGGCGTGTCGGCCGAGCGCGAAGTGTCGCTCAAGTCGGGCACGCTGGTGCTGCAGGCGTTGCAGAGCGCCGGCATCGACGCGCATCCGTTCGACCCGTCCGAGCGGCCGCTTTCGGCGCTCAAGGACGAAGGTTTCGTGCGCGCGTTCAACGCGCTGCATGGCGGCTATGGCGAAAACGGCCAGATCCAGGGCGCGCTCGACTTCTACGGCATTCGCTATACGGGCACGGGCGTGCTCGGCTCCGCGCTCGGGCTCGACAAGTTCCGCAGCAAGCTCGTGTGGCAGCAGCTCGGCATTCCCACGCCGCCGTTCGAGGCGGTGCTGCGCGGCGACGACTACGCGGCGCGCGCGCCGCAGATCGTCGCGAAGCTCGGCCTGCCGCTCTTCGTGAAGCCCGCGAGCGAAGGCTCGAGCGTGGCCGTGATCAAGGTGAAGGCGGAAAGCGAACTCGTGCCGGCGCTCGAAGAAGCCGCAAAGTTCGACAAGATCGTGCTGGTGGAAAAGAGCATCGAAGGCGGCGGCGAGTACACCGCGTGCATCGCGGGCGACCTCGATCTGCCGATCATCAAGATCGTGCCGGCGGGTGAGTTTTACGACTACGACGCGAAGTACATCCTCGACACGACGCAGTATCTGATTCCGTGCGGCGTCGCGCCGGAGAAAGAAGCGGAACTGAAGAAGCTCGCGCGCCGCGCGTTCGACGTGCTCGGCTGCACCGATTGGGGCCGCGCCGATTTCATGATGGACGGCGCAGGCAACGCGTACTTCCTCGAAGTGAACACGGCGCCGGGCATGACCGATCACTCGCTGCCGCCGAAGGCCGCGCGCTCGGTAGGCATCGAGTATCGCGATCTGGTGGTGCGCGTGCTGGCACAAACGCTAAAAGATTGAACCCCTGATTAATCTCTGACCGACGAATTGCCGAACCAGTAGTGAACCGACAATCTCGAAATGTGGAATAACGTACGCCAGCTCAACCTTGCCGCCAACGCGTTGCACGCGCTGCTCGCGCTCGCGCTGCTGGCGGCCGGCTGCTACTGGCTCGTGCAGCGTCCGAACTTCGCGCTGCGAGAGATCCGCATCGAGGGCGACACCGAGCACATCAACTCGCCCACCGTGCGTGCGAGCGTGGTCGGCCGGCTGAAGGGCAACTTCTTCACGGTCGATCTCGATACGGCGCGCGCCGCGTTCGAGCAGATGCCGTGGGTGCGTCACGCGAGCGTGCGCCGCGTGTGGCCCAACGCACTGGCTGTCACGCTCGAAGAGTACAAACCGCTGGGCACGTGGGGCAGCGATCAGCTCGTGAGCACGGATGGCGAGCTGTTCACGGCGAACCAGGGCGAACTCGACGAAGAGTTGCCCGCGTTCGACGGCCCCGACGGCACGGCGCCCGAGGTGGTTGCGCGCTACCGCGACCTGGAGAAGTGGTTCGCGCCGCTCGGGCTCACGCCCGACGAAGTGACGCTCTCGCCGCGTTACGCATGGACGGTGAAGCTCTCGAACGGCATGCAGGTGGAGCTGGGCCGCGAGCGCAACGCCGACACACTGAGCGAGCGTTCTCACCGCCTCATCGCGGCATGGTCGGCGGTAACGCAACGTTGGGGCAAAGAGATCGAATACGCGGACTTGCGTTATCCAAACGGGTTTGCGATAAGGGCGGCCGGCATGCGCTTCATCAGTGACACGCCCGCTCCGGGCAAGAAGTAACAGGACATCACACGCAACGAGCACGATATGAGTAAAGACTATAAGGATCTGCTGGTCAGCCTCGACATCGGGACGTCGAAGGTGGTGGCCGTCGTCGCCGAATTGAAGGGCGAAGGCCACTACGAAGTGATCGGTCTCGGCCAGAGCGAATCGAAAGGTCTCAAGAAAGGCGTGGTGGTGAACATCGAGGCCACAGTGCAGTCTATCCAGAGAGCGCTCGAAGAAGCGGAACTCATGGCCGACTGCAAGATCACTAACGTATTCACCGGCATTGCGGGTAGCCATATTCGCAGCTTCAACTCGAGCGGCATGGTCGCCATCAAGGAGAAGGAAGTCACGCAGGCAGACGTCGCGCGCGTGATCGAAACGGCGAAGGCGATCAACATCCCGACCGACCAGCAGGTGCTGCATATCCTCACGCAGGAATTCATCATCGACGGCCAGGAAGATGTGCGCGAGCCGATCGGCATGAGCGGCATCCGCCTGGAAGTGAAGGTGCATATCGTGACGGGCGCGGTGAGCGCGGCGCAGAACATCGTAAAGTGCGTGCGCCGTTGCGGCCTCGAAGTGAACGACCTCATCCTGCAGCCGCTCGCTTCGTCGCTGGCGGTGCTGACCGAGGACGAGAAGGAACTGGGTGTGGTGCTCGTCGACGTCGGCGGCGGCACGACCGACATCGCGATCTTCAGCGAAGGCGCGATTCGCCATACCGCGGTGATTCCGATCGCGGGCGACCAGGTGACGAGCGACATCGCCATGGCGCTGCGCACGCCCACGCCCGACGCGGAAGACATCAAGGTGAGCTACGGCATCGCGAAGCAGGCGCTCGCCGATCCGGACGAGATGATCGAAGTGCCGGGGCTGGGCGAGCGCGGTCCGCGCACGCTGTCGCGCCAGGCGCTCGCCGCCGTGATCGAGCCGCGCGTGGAAGAGCTTTTCTCGCTCGTGCAGCAGGTGGTGCGCGAGTCGGGCTACGAAGAACTGCTGAGCTCGGGTGTCGTGCTCACGGGCGGCGCCGCGATGATGCCGGGCATGGTGGAGCTGGGCGAGGACATTTTCCTGAAGCCGGTGCGCATCGGCGTGCCGGAATACGCGGGCGGTCTGGCCGACGTGGTGCGCAATCCGCGCTACTCGACGGCGATGGGCCTGCTCGTCGAAGGCCGCTCGCAGCGCATGCGCGGGCGCAAGGTTGCAGTGCAGTCGGGGTCGATGGGCCAGGTCTTTTCACGCATGAAGGACTGGTTCCTCGGCAACTTCTAACCACAGAAGTCGCAGGACAGAAGGCGAAGTACAAGCTTCGAAAATCGCGCTGGTGACGGCGGCTAGCGCGCAGTGGAAGGTTGCCCGATCTTCCACTGGATAACGGCCGAGGAGCGGAATCTTTTTCTTGACGGAGGCAACATGGAATTCCAGATGCTGGAAACCGAAACCAACGGCACCATCATCAAGGTGGTAGGCGTTGGTGGTGCGGGCGGCAATGCCGTGCAGCACATGATCAACCGCGGCGTGCAAGGCGTCGACTTCATCGTGATGAACACGGACGCACAGGCGCTCTCGCGCTCGCGTGCATCGGCCGTGATTCAGCTCGGCAACACGGGCCTTGGCGCCGGTGCGAAGCCGGAGATGGGCCGCGCGGCAGCAGAAGAAGCCCGTGAGCGCATCGCCGACGCACTGCGCGGCGCACACATGGTGTTCATCACCGCCGGCATGGGCGGCGGCACCGGCACGGGCGCAGCCCCGGTCGTCGCGCAGATCGCCAAGGAGATGGGCATTCTCACAGTTGGCGTGGTGAGCAAGCCGTTCGAGTTCGAAGGCGGCAAGCGTATGCGCGTGGCGGAAGCCGGCTCGCAGCAACTGGAGGATCACGTCGACTCGCTGATCGTCGTCCTGAACGACAAGCTGTTCGACGTGATGGGCGATGACGCCGAGATGGACAAGTGCTTCCAGTGCGCGGACGACGTTCTGAACAACGCAGTTGCCGGCATCGCCGAAATCATCAACGTCGACGGCCTCGTGAACGTCGACTTCGAAGACGTGAAGACGGTGATGGGCGAGCAGGGCAAGGCGATGATGGGCACGGCGACGGTTGCCGGTGTCGATCGCGCACGCCTCGCGGCGGAACAGGCCGTGGCGAGCCCGCTGCTCGAAGGCGTCGATCTGTCGGGTGCGCGCGGCGTGCTGGTCAACATCACGTCGAGCCGTTCGCTGCGTCTGTCGGAAACGCGCGAAGTGATGAACACCATCAAGAGCTATGCCGCAGAAGACGCGACGGTGATCTTCGGTGCGGTGTACGACGACGCGATGGGCGACGCGCTGCGCGTGACGGTGGTGGCAACGGGCCTCGGCCGCGCTGCGAAGAAGCAGCAAGCCGCGCCGATGCAACTGCTGCGCACGGGCACGGACAACCAGCCGATCCCGGCTCCGGCGGGTTCGTACGCACCGCAGCACAGCGGCCACGGCAACACGGCCGACTACGGCGCGCTCGACACGCCGGCAGTGTGGCGCACGTCGCGCGACACCGCGGCTTCGCACGTGCAGGCGCTGCAGGAAAAGGGCGTCGACACGTACGATATCCCGGCGTTCCTGCGCAAGCAGGCGGACTGACACGCGAGCCGATCTGACTGCGGCAGGGCACGCGTTGCCCTCGCCCGCAGACAGACAGCGCGCTGCGTAGCAATGAAGGCGAGCAAGGCCAGCAAGGCCGCATCCGCGAGGATGCGCGGCAGGGACGGTTGCCCGCCACGCGTTGAGCGTGGGGGACAGGCGCGGTGTCGCCAGGCGTTCCTGTGTAACCTTGGAGTACATCGTTGCCCAACATTGCACGACGCCAGCGCGACACGCTTGCGCATCGTTGCGAAGGACGAGTCATGATCAAACAGGGTGAAACGCTGCCCGAAGCGACCCTCTTCGAGTTCGTCGAAGACGCGCGCGAGGGTTGCACGCTGGGGCCGAACAGCTTCGACGTGCAAAAGGAAGCGGCGGGCAAGCGCGTGGTGATCTTCGGATTGCCGGGCGCGTTCACGCCCACGTGCTCCGCGAAGCACGTGCCGGGTTACGTCGAGCACTATGACGCGCTGCGCGCGGCCGGTGTCGACGAGGTCTGGTGCGTGTCCGTCAACGACGCGTTCGTCATGGGCGCGTGGGGACGCGATCAGCGTACCTCGGGCAAGGTACGCATGATGGCCGACGGCAGCGCAGCGTTGACTCGTGCACTCGGACTGGAGCAGGATTTGTCGGCGCGTGGCATGGGAATCCGCTCCCAGCGCTATGCGATGGTGGTCGACGACGGCGTGGTCAAGACGCTGCACGTCGAAGCACCCGGCAAGTTCGAAGTGAGCGATGCTGCGAGCATACTTGCCACGTTGACCCGCGCATGAGCGCGTTCGCGGGCGCGGCGTTGCCCTGAAGCAACGTGTACCTGCGGCGCAAATGTGACAGGCGATTACGTGAGCCCAGCGGGCCGATTACCCCGGGAACGCCTCCGTTCCGGGCGTCGGCCCGCGCTCCATCCCCATTGGGTAACACGGGGAAACAGTTTGTCACGCCGGTGAAAACGACGGACTCGGCGCAACTGGAGTATAATTCGTGCTATGAATTAAAAAGTCCCGATTGGGATTTTCAATGAGCAAGAAGACCATGTTGAAGCAGCGAACCATCAAATCAATCGTGAAGACAGTCGGCATCGGCCTGCATTCGGGGCGCAAGGTCGACCTGACGCTCCGTCCGGCGGCGCCGAACACGGGCATCGTGTTTTCGCGCGTGGATTTGCCGACGCCGGTGGACATCCCCGCATCGGCGATGGCGATTGGCGATACCCGCCTCGCTTCGGTGCTGCAGAAAGACGGCGCACGTGTCTCGACGATCGAGCACCTCATGTCCGCCTGCGCAGGCCTTGGCATCGACAACCTCTACGTGGATGTGACCGCCGAGGAAATTCCGATCATGGACGGCAGCGCGGCTTCGTTCGTGTTCCTGATCCAGTCGGCGGGTATCGAGGAGCAGAACGCTCCGAAGAAGTTCATCAAGGTCAAGAAGCCCGTGGAGATCCGCGACGGCGACAAGTTCGCACGCCTCGACCCTTACTTCGGCTTCAAGCTCAAGTTCACGATCGACTTCCGCCACCCGGCCGTCGACAAGACGGGTCAGGCGCTCGAAGTGGACTTCGCGAATACCTCGTACGTGCGCGAAATCGCGCGCGCCCGCACGTTCGGCTTCGCGCACGAAGTCGAGATGATGCGCGAGCTGGGCCTCGCGCGCGGCGGCAGCATGGACAACGCCATCGTGCTGGACGAGTACCGCATTCTGAACAACGACGGCCTGCGCTACGACGACGAGTTCGTGAAGCACAAGATGCTCGACGCGATCGGCGACCTGTACGTGGTCGGCCATCCGCTGCTGGCGGCGTACGACGCGTACAAGTCGGGCCACGGCCTGAACAACGCGCTGCTGCGCGAGCTGCTCGCGAATGAGGACGCCTACGAGATCGTTACGTTCGACGATCCGCAGAAGGCGCCGCGCGGCTTCGGCTACGAGGCACAGACCGCATTCGCCTGAGTTTCGGGTGCGATCTGGCAGTAAAAAGGGCAGCTATATGCTGCCCTTTTTCTTTTTTGCGCGGCTTCGAGAAATTTCGGCGCCGCAGATCAGCGCTTTTTGGTGTGGCGCGCCGCCATCTTCGCGAGGGCGGCCTGCAGCGGCGAGGCCTCGAGCGTCTCGCTCAGCGCCTGGAGCGCTGCCGCGCCGGCCGGCGTCATGCGCGCCTGCTTGGGCGGCGTGGGATCTTTCACGGCTTGCGGACGCACGCGGATGCGCACACTGTTCAACGCCCAGCCGCGCGCCTGCAGGTCGGCCACGAGCCGGGGCTCCAGATGCCGCAACCGCGCGGCTAGCGCATTGTGCGCGGTGAAAAGGGCCAGCGTGCCGTCCTTGATGAAGCCGGGCTCGACGCTCGCCGCGAGATAGTCGGGCAGCAGCGCGTTCAGGTCGCGCTGGATCGCCGCGATCTGCTCGACGCCGGCGCGCAGCGGCGCGAACGCGTCCGTGCGGCTCAGCACTTCAGCGAGCGGCTGGGGGGCGCGTGGTCCCCTGGACCTTGAAAACGGCGAGAAACGGCTCATGTGGCGTAAGGAGGGGCGAGCGCGCGGACGGGACTCTGATGCCGTCATTGTAGCCTGCGCACCGCTCATCCAAGCGCCTTCAGGCCATTCGGCCAGGGCCGCATCGCGGCCCTTCGCCGCACGGCGGGAAGGCCGTCCGTGCGGGCACCGCGCGCCAGAGCCGTCTTCGCGCTGACACAGGCGGGTGAGAGGGCGCGTGCTAAAATGCCCGATTCGAATCCACCATTTTTGGGCTAAAGCCGCCGAGGTCCCTCCGGTCCGGATGCGTAGTGCACACATGCACAACCCGCTGAACCCGCCCTCAGGAATCACGGCCGAAGCCGCGACGCAGACACCGATCCGATGACCACCGGTTTCTTACAGAAAATCTTTGGCAGCCGCAATCAGCGCCTGATCAAGCAATATCAGAAGACGGTCGCGGCGATCAACGCGCTCGAACCGAAGATCGAGCAGTACACCGACGAGCAACTGCGCGCGAAGACGGTCGAGTTCCGCGAGCGCGTGGCCAATGGCACCTCGCTCGACGAACTGCTGCCCGAGGCGTTCGCCGTTTGCCGCGAGGCGAGCAAGCGCGTGCTGAAAATGCGCCACTTCGACGTGCAGCTGATCGGCGGCATGGTGCTGCATTACGGCAAGATCGCTGAAATGCGCACCGGCGAAGGCAAGACGCTCGTCGCCACGCTGCCCGTCTACCTGAATGCGCTGTCGGGCCGCGGTGTCCACGTCGTGACGGTGAACGACTACCTCGCGCAGCGCGACGCCGAATGGATGGCGCGCCTCTACAACTTCCTCGGTCTGTCCGTCGGCATCAACCTGTCGCAGATGGACCACGCGACGAAGCAGGAAGCGTACGCCGCGGACATCACCTACGGCACGAACAACGAGTTCGGCTTCGACTACCTGCGCGACAACATGGTCTACGAGACCGAGGCGCGCGTGCAGCGTGCGCTGAACTTCGCCGTGGTCGACGAGGTGGACTCGATCCTGATCGACGAAGCGCGTACGCCGCTCATCATCTCGGGCCAGGCCGAAGACCACACCGAACTCTACGTGCGCATGAACGCGCTGCCGCCGCTGCTCGAGCAGCAGATCGGCGAAGAGAAGGCCGACGGCACGGGCGTGGAAAAGCCGGGCGACTACACGCTCGACGAAAAGGCGCGCCAGGTGTTCCTCACCGAGTCGGGCCACGAGAAGGCCGAGCGCATGCTCTCCGAGTGGGGCCTGATCGGCCAGGGCGAAAGCCTCTACGCGCCGCAGAACATCACGCTGATGCACCACGTGTACGCCGCGCTGCGCGCCCACACGCTGTTTCACAAGGACCAGCACTACGTGGTGCAGAACGGCGAAGTCATCATCGTCGACGAATTCACCGGCCGTCTGATGGCCGGCCGCCGCTGGTCGGACGGCCTGCACCAGGCCGTGGAAGCGAAGGAACACGTGAAGATCCAGAGCGAGAACCAGACGCTCGCTTCGATCACGTTCCAGAACTACTTCCGCATGTACGCGAAGCTCTCGGGCATGACGGGTACGGCCGACACCGAAGCGTACGAATTCAACGAGATCTACGGCCTCGAAACGGTGGTGGTCCCGACGAACCGCACACCCAAGCGGATCGACAAGCAGGATCAGATCTACAAGACGGCGAACGAACGCTACGACGCCGTGATCCGCGATATCCGCGAATGCTACGAGCGTGGTCAGCCGGTGCTGGTCGGCACGACGTCGATCGAAAACTCGGAGCTGCTTTCGAACCTGCTCACGAAGGCCGGTCTGCCGCACGAAGTGCTCAACGCGAAGCAGCACGCGCGTGAAGCCGCGATCGTCGCTGAAGCGGGCCGTCCGCAGCGCGTCACCATCGCCACCAACATGGCGGGCCGCGGTACCGACATCGTGCTGGGCGGCAATGCGGAGAAGCAGGCAGCGTTTATCGAAGCCGACGAAGCGATTCCCGCCGACGAAAAGGCGCGCCGCATCCAGCAACTGCACGACGAGTGGCAAACGCTGCACGATCAGGTGAAGGCCGCGGGCGGTCTGCACATCATCGGCACCGAGCGTCACGAGTCGCGCCGGATCGACAACCAGCTGCGCGGCCGTGCGGGCCGTCAGGGCGACCCGGGTTCGTCGCGTTTCTATCTCTCGCTCGAAGACCCGCTGCTGCGCATTTTCGCGGGCGACCGCGTGCGCGCGATCATGGACCGCCTGAAGATGCCGGAAGGCGAGGCGATCGAGGCGGGCATCGTCACGCGTTCGATCGAATCGGCGCAGCGCAAGGTCGAAGCGCGCAACTTCGACATCCGCAAGCAGCTGCTCGAATACGACGACGTCTCGAACGATCAGCGCAAGGTGATCTACCAGCAGCGCAACGAACTGCTCGAAGCGCATGACATCACCGAAACGATCGGCGCGATGCGTCATGGCGTGATCACCGACATCGTGCGCCAGTTCGTGCCGCACGGCAGCATCGAAGAGCAGTGGGACGTGCCCGAGCTCGAAGAAGTGCTGCGCAACGAATGGCAGCTCGACCTCGCGATCCAGGAGATGATCAACGAGTCGTCGTCGATCGACGCCGATGAAATTCTCGAAGCCGTACTGGCCGCCGGCGACGAAGCGTACGAGCAGAAGGTCGCGCTCGTGGGCCGCGAATCGTTCAGCGCGTTCGAGCGCTCGGTCATGCTGCAAACGCTCGACCGCAGCTGGCGCGAACACCTCGCGGCGCTCGACCACCTGCGCCAGGGCATCCATCTGCGCGGCTATGCGCAGAAGAACCCGAAGCAGGAGTACAAGCGCGAGGCGTTCGAACTGTTCGCCGCGATGCTCGAAGCCGTCAAGCTCGAAGTCACGCGCATCGTGATGAACGTGCAGATCCAGTCGCCGGAGCAGCTCGAACAGGCGGCCGAGCAGATCGAAGAGCAGGGCCATCATGTCGAGAACGTCGAGTTCCGCCATGCCGAATTCGCCGAAGCCGACACGGCGCCGGCTCCCGCGGCTGCCGCACCGGTGGCTGCCGACGCCGCCGCCGCGATGGTGGGCGCGGCCATGAGCCATACGCCGCCGGTGGGCAGCGAGATGCCGAAGGTGGGCCGCAACGATCCGTGCCCGTGCGGCAGCGGCAAGAAGTACAAGCAGTGTCACGGCAAGATCGCGTGACGCAGGCTTGAACGTAGATTCCGGTGGCCCGCTTTCCCTGGCGGGCCTTGCGTTTTGAATCCCGATGCCGGCCAGGCTCCAGCGCCCTGGCCGGCATTGCCATTTCGACAGGTCGCCACCATGGCTGTCAATTTTCCCTCGATTGATCCCGCACAACTTCATCCGGTCGCCGGCGTGACGCTCGGCTGGGCGGAAGCCAACATCCGCAAGCCCAATCGCAAGGACGTCCTGGTGATTTCCGTCGACGAAGGCGCGAGCGTTGCCGGCGTGTTCACGCTGAACCGTTTCTGTGCCGCGCCGGTGACGGTGTGCCGCGAACATCTCGCGAAGGTGCGCGCCGGCGGCAAGGGCATTCGCGCGCTGGTGGTGAACACCGGCAATGCGAACGCGGGCACCGGCGAGCCGGGCATGAAGCACGCCCGCGAGACCTGCGATGAACTCGCGCGCCTGGCCGGCCTCGAATCCTCGCAGGTGCTGCCGTTCTCGACCGGCGTGATCCTCGAGCCGCTGCCCATCGACCGCCTGAAGGCGGGCCTGCCTGCCGCGCTGGCGAACCGCAAGGCCGCGAACTGGTACGACGCCGCGCAGGCCATCATGACGACCGACACGCTGCCGAAGGCCGTGTCGCGCCAGGTGACGGTCGACGGCCACACCGTCACGTTCACGGGCATCAGCAAGGGCGCGGGCATGATCAAGCCGAACATGGCGACCATGCTCGGCTTCCTCGCTTTCGATGCGAACGTCGCGCAGCCCGTGCTCGACGAACTCGTGAAGTACGTGGCGGACCGCTCGTTCAACTGCGTCACGATCGACGGCGATACCTCGACCAATGACTCGTTCATCATGATCGCCTCGGGCAAGTCGAGCCTGCCCGCGATCACCTCGACGGACACGCCCGCCTACGCCGCGCTGCGCGACGCCGTGACGGCCGTCGCCCAGGAACTCTCGCAGCTGATCGTGCGCGACGGCGAAGGCGCGACCAAGTTCATGACCGTGCAGGTGGAAGGCGGCAAGGACGTGGCCGAGTGCCGCCAGATCGCCTATGCGATCGGCCATTCGCCGCTCGTGAAGACGGCGTTCTACGCATCGGACCCCAACCTCGGCCGTATCCTCGCGGCGATCGGCTATGCCGGCGTGACGGACCTCGACGTCGACAAGATCGACCTGTATCTCGACGACGTGCTCGTGGCGAAAGCGGGCGGTCGCAACCCGGCCTACCGCGAAGAAGACGGTCAGCGCGTCATGAAGAAGAGCGAGATCCTGATTCGCGTGCTGCTCGGCCGCGGCGACGCGCAGGCCACGATCTGGACCTGTGACCTCTCGCACGACTACGTGAGCATCAACGCGGATTACCGCTCCTGATTTCAAGCGCCTTCACCACATGGACAAGCTCGAACAGTTTCTGACCCGCGCCGAAGCGCTGCTCGGCCGCCTCGAGGCCGTGCTGCCGCCGTCGGCACCCGATGTCGACTGGAACGCGGCCGTCGCGTTTCGCTGGCGCAAGCGCCAGGGGCACGGCTTCCTGCAGCCGGTGCCCGCGATCTCGCTGATCTCGCTCGACGACCTGCAGAACATCGACCGGCAGAAAGATCTCATCGACCGCAACACGCGCCAGTTCGTGCAGAAGAAGCCCGCGAACAACGTGCTGCTCACCGGCGCACGCGGCACCGGCAAGTCATCGCTGATCAAGGCCTGCCTGAACGCGTACGCGCAACAGGGCCTGCGCCTGATCGAAGTCGACAAGGACGATCTGCATGACCTCGGCGATATCGTCGATCTCATCTCGACGCGCCCCGAGCGCTTCATCGTGTTCTGCGACGACCTCTCGTTCGAGGAAGGCGAATCGGGCTACAAGGCGCTGAAGGTGGCGCTGGATGGCTCGGTGGCTGCGCAGTCGGACAACGTGCTGATCTACGCGACCTCGAACCGGCGCCATCTGCTGCCCGAGTACATGAGCGACAACGAGACGTACAAGCACATGCCCGACGGCGAGATTCATCCGGGCGAAGTGGTGGAAGAGAAGATCTCGCTGTCCGAGCGTTTCGGCCTTTGGGTGAGCTTCTATCCGTTCAAGCAGGACGACTATCTGACGATCGTCGGCCACTGGCTGCGCCATTTCGGTTGCGACGACGCCGAAGTCGAATCGGCGCGCGGCGACGCACTCGTCTGGGCGCTGGAGCGCGGCTCGCGTTCGGGCCGCGTGGCGTGGCAATTCGCACGCGACTGGTCGGGCAAGAAGGCGCAAGAGGCATGAGCGCCGAGGCCAACACCGCAAACGATGCTTCCGGAAAGACACGCCCCGTGACGGAAGTCGCGGTGGGCGTGCTGGTGCAGCCCGATGGCCGCTACCTGCTCGCGCAGCGCCCCGCAGGCAAGCCGTATGCAGGCTACTGGGAGTTTCCGGGCGGCAAGCTGGAACCGGGCGAAACGGTCGAAGCGGCGCTCGCGCGCGAGCTGCACGAGGAGCTGGGCATCGACGTGATGGCGTGCCACCTGTGGCACACGCTCGAACACGATTACCCGCACGCCTACGTACGGCTCTACTTCTGCAAGGTGACCGAGTGGACCGGCGAGCCGCATGGCCGCGAAGGTCAGGCGTTCGTCTGGCAGTCGCTGCCGGCGAGCGTCGAGCCGCTCTTGCCCGCGACGATTCCTGTGCTGGAGTGGCTCGCCGCGGAGTAACACCCAGCGGGCCACGACGATGCAAAAGGCCGCTGTGTGTGATGCACAGCGGCCTTTTTTCGTCCGGCGCAAGCGCGTCGCGGCGCTCGCTTACTGGCGCGTATCGGTGGGCGGCGCGTCTTCAGGCGGCGTTTCGTCGTCGGCGCCGCCAATGCGGTATTTTTCGGCCGCCCATGCGCCGAGGTCCATCTGCTTGCAGCGCTCGGAGCAGAACGGTCGGAAGCGGTTTTCCGGCACCCAGCGGACTTCCTTGCCGCAGGTCGGACATTTGACGACAGTGGTCATGCGATAGAACTTTGGTTGCGTTGAGTCTGGCGTGGCGGCGCGTCCGGTTTTACAGGCTGCACAGCGTGAGCTGGAACGGCACGTCCTGATCGACGGCCCGCGGACGCAGATCGCCATCCTGCACGGTGAAGCGCACCCACAGCATGTACTTGTTGGCGCTCGCCTCGGGAATCATGCGCAATTCCGGTGCCACGCGGACCTGCATGAGCTGATACGCACGGCCCGACAGCATCTGCTGATAGCTGCCCTGCATCGCCATCACCTTCGACGCCTGGCCCGACTCGCGCGCGAGGCGTAGCACGATGGCGGCGGCGTCGCGCAGCGGCAGCAGCGGCGTGACCCATTTCGCGATGTCCTGGCGGCGCTGATCGGCGTGCAGTTGCTGCCACGCGTAATACGACGGCAGATCGAACTTGCAGGTGCCGCCGGGAATGATCGCGCGGCTGCGGATGCTCGTGAGCCACTCGTTGTCCATCAGGTGCTGGCCCGTCTTGCCTTGCATCTGCGTGAGGCCGGCGAGCGTCTGCTCGATTTCGCCCAGCACGGTTTCGAGCGCATTCTGCTCGATGCCGGGATTGCCGCGGAACGGCGCGAGCGTTTGGCGCTGCCGCTCGAGTTCCTTCATGAGATCCGACTTCAGGTCGGCGCGGCCTGCGACTTCGGCGATTTCGAAGAGCGTCGTAAGCGCGACGTGATGTTCCCTCGGATCCTCCTGGGTCAGGAAAAACGTGAAGCGCTCGAACAGGTCTTCGAGGCGCAGCAGCGTCCGGATTCGCTCGTTGAAGGGATACTCGTAAAGAATCAAGCGCGCTCGCCTCGGGCGTGGTAGGTGACGGATTGCAGGACATTCTAATGCCGTGGGACTACGGTCGCAATCGCGCCGGGCCGGCGCTATGCCGATGTGACCCGCTAATCGCGCGCGGATGGCGCCTTTTACGCTTTACTGGCCTTTTCGGCAGCGAGCCTGAGATACGTCTGGTGCAATGCGTCGACGTCCTGATCGAGCGTTTCGAGCGTCGCACCGTTGTCGTTCACCACCACGTTGTCGGCGGCCGCGAGGCGTGCTTCGCGCGTGGCCTGCCGCGCGATGATGGCGAGCACTTGCTCACGTGTGAAGCCATTGCGGCGCATGACACGCGCGATCTGCGTTTCCACGCTGCAATCGACGGTGAGCACGCGATCGACACGCGTTTTCCAGGTGCCCGACTCTACGAGCAAGGGCACGACCACGATCACGTACGGCCCGCTGGCCTCTCGCGTTTCGCGTTCGGTCTCGGAGCGGATCAACGGGTGCGTGATGGCCTCGAGCCGCTTGCGCGCGGACTCGTCGCCGAACACGAGCGTGCGCATGCGCGCGCGGTCCATCGAACCGTCCGGCGCGACGAATTCAGGGCCGAATTCCGCGGCGATCTGCGCCATCGCGACGCCGTGCGGTGCGGTAATGCGATGCGCGATGAGATCGGTGTCGACGATCGTCACGCCGCGCGCGGCAAAGCCATCCGCGACCGTGGACTTGCCGCTGCCGATGCCGCCCGTCAATCCGACCGCGAACATTTGATCAGTTCCCCCACGCAAATACGCCATACAGCGGTGTGCCCGCAAACAATGTGACGAGTGCGCCAGCGGCCAGATACGGGCCGAACGGCAGCGGCTCTTCGAAACGCATGCGTCCCGTCAACGTAGCGATGATGCCGACGAGCGCGCCGGCCACTGCGGCGATCACGACGATCTGCGGCAGCGCGCTCCAACCGAGCCATGCGCCGAGCGCGGCGAGCAGCTTGAAGTCGCCGTGGCCCATGCCTTCTACGCCACGCAACAGCTTGAAGATCCAGTAGACGCACCAGAGCGCCAGATAGCCCGCGACCGCACCGATCACCGCTTCGCGCAGCGTGACGAAGGTGCCGGCAAAATTGACCAGAAACCCGACCCACAGCAGCGGCTGCGTGATCTCGTCGTGCAGCATCTGGTGTTCGAGGTCGATGGCGCTTGCAGCGATGAGCGTGGCGCACAACACGAAGGCGGCGAGCGCCTTGCCGGTGGGTCCGAAGGCGAGCAATGCGCCGGCCGCGCAGGCCGCGCCCGCGATCTCGATGAGCGGGTAGCGCACGCTCACGCGCGCATGACAGTGCGAGCAGCGCCCGCGCAGCGCGACCCAACTGAGCACCGGGATGTTTTCCCGCGCGCGCAGGACGTGGCCGCAGTGCGGGCACGCGCTGCGTGGGAGCCAGAGGTTGTAGCGCGCAGGCAGCCCGTCTTCTTCGAAGAGCGGACCGGGCGTGCCCGTCGCTTCGGCCACATCGGCGCGCCACGCGCGCTCCAGCATGATCGGCAGCCGGTGCACGACGACGTTGAGGAAGCTGCCGATGACGAGCCCGAACGCAATGGCGAAGACCATGAGCACGCCGAACGGCAGAGCGGCGAGAGCGGCTGCGAGCGGCGTTGCGGTATCGGGCGTGGACAGGAGTTGGACGGGCATGAGAGGGAACCGGAATCTGGCTGCGATGCTACACCACGTTGCCCAGTTGAATGATGGGAAGATACATCGCCATGACGAGGCCGCCGACCAGCGCACCGAGCACGACGATCACGAGCGGCTCGCACAGGCTCGACACGAGCGCGATCTTTTCGTCGACCTGACGGTCGGCGAGCGAGGCCACATCGAGCAACATCGCATCGAGCGCGCCCGATTCTTCCGCGACCGCAACGGGCTGAACCACATCGGCCGGAAAGCATCCCGCCGCACGCATGGCTGCGGCGAGCCGCTCGCCGTGCCGCAGGCGCTCGCTGATACCTGCGCTCGCGCGATCGAAGAAGGCGTTGCCGCTTGCGTGCGCGAGCGAATCGAAGGCGTCGGCGAGCGGCGTGCCGGCGGCGAGCAGCGTACCGAGCGCTCGGCTCCAGCGGGCGGCACACAGTGTGGTGAGCAGCGCACCGCAAAGCGGGAGCCTCAGCAGCGTGCATCCGAACGCGATGCGCGTGGCTTCCGAGCGGCGCAAGCCCGCTCGCAGGGCGAGCGTGCCGGTGGCTGCGGCTACGGCAGCCGGCACGCTCCAGCGCGCGGCGCCCGCCGAGAGCGTCAGCACGAACCGCGTGGGCGCGGGCAGGGCAGCGCCGAAGCCGTCGAAGATCTGCTTGAACGTGGGCACGACCCAGACCAGCAACGCCGCCGTAATGACAAACGCGAGCAGCAGCACTGCGACGGGGTAGGTGAGCGCGGCGCGCACTTTGGCGCGCTGCGCGGCGGCACGCTCGCGGTCGTCGGCGAGGCGCGCGAGTACGGCGGCGAGCGCACCCGAGGCTTCGCCAACGGCGACGAGCTGGCAATACAGCGCGTTGAAACGCGCCGGATGTTGCGCGAGCGAGTCGGCGAAGCGCAGGCCGCCGGCGATGTCGCGCGCGAGCGCGGCGGCAATGCGCGGCATGCCGTTCGGTCCCGGCGAGAGCGCGAGCAGTTCAAGCGCGTTCGCAAGCGGCAGGCCGGCGCGCAGGAGGCTCGCGAGCTGGCGCGTAAAGC
Source organism: Paraburkholderia sp. EG286B (assembly GCF_040965655.1). Lineage (NCBI taxonomy): Bacteria > Pseudomonadati > Pseudomonadota > Betaproteobacteria > Burkholderiales > Burkholderiaceae > Paraburkholderia > Paraburkholderia sp. EG286B. The sequence continues at coordinate 37,857 of NZ_JBFRCF010000004.1, forward strand.
GTGTGACGTCCGCGTGACGTGCCTTGGGCGCGCCTGCGCTCGACCTGCGCTCGATGGCGAGCACGGTGATGCGCTCGCGCTTGAGCGCGGCGCGCACAGCCGCGGCGTCGAGCGCGATCAGCGTGCCACGCCTGGTCGTGCCCGATGCGTCGAGACCGCGCCACACGAAGCGCCACTCGGATGGGCCGCGATGGGCGCGCGCGGCGCTCATGGCGCTTCCGTTGCGGCAAGCGCTTCGGCGAGGCTCGTGGTGCCGTCGCGCACGCGTGCGAGCGCCGCGTCGCGCAGGGTTGCCACACCGCTTCTGCGTGCTGCGCGAGCGATTTCGTGCGCGCCGCTCCCAGTGACGATCAGGTCGCGGATGGTCTCCGAGATCGGCAAGACCTCGTGAATTCCCACGCGGCCGCGATAGCCGATGCCGTGGCAAGCCTCGCAGCCGCGCGCAATATAAGGCTGCGTCATGTCACCGTCGTAGGTGTTGAGTCCCGCCGCGACGAGTGCCGCCGGCGAAGCTTCGCCGCGCACGCGGCATTGCGGGCATAGCCGCCGCACGAGACGTTGCGCCGTGACGAGCCGCAGCGAGGCCGCCAGGTTGTACGGTTCGACGCCGATGTCGACGAGCCGTGCGCAGGCCGCGCTGGCGTCGTTCGTGTGCACGGTCGAGAGGACGAGATGGCCGGTCTGCGCGGCCTTGACGGCCACGCTGGCGGTTTCTTCGTCGCGGATTTCGCCGATCATGATGACGTCCGGGTCCTGGCGCAGCAGCGCACGCAGTGCTACCGCAAAGGTGAGCCCGGCCTTCTCGCGCACGTTGACCTGATTGATGCCTGCGAGCTGGATTTCGGCGGGATCTTCCACCGAGCAGAGATTGCGCGTCGTGCCATTGAGCCTTTGCAGGAAGCAGTAGAGCGAGAGCGTCTTGCCGCTGCCGGTGGGGCCCGTGACGAGGACGAGACCATGCGGCGCGCCGATCGCTTCGGCTACGGTGCGCTGTTGCGCTTCGTCGAGCCCGAGTTCGGCAAGCGACAGATCGGCGGGGAGCGCTTCGAGCCTGCGCAATACGAGCTTTTCGCCGTGCAGCGTGGGCAGCGAATTCACGCGATAGTCCTCGGCGGCTTGCGACGCCCCCGAGAGTGCGAGCCGCAGCCTGCCGTCCTGCGGAATGCGCCGTTCGGCGATGTCCATGCGGGCGAGCACCTTGATGCGCGTGACGAACGCATCGCGCAGATGCGCGGGCGGCCGCACCATTTCGTGCAGTACGCCGTCGATGCGCAGGCGCACGCGCCAGCCGTGTTCCATCGGCTCGATGTGCAGATCGGAGGCGCTGCGCCGCGCGGCTTCGCGCAGCGTTTCGGAGAGCAGGCGAACGGCGGGTGCGTCGTCTAGCTGCGGTACAGAGACAGGCGCAGATGTGCGCGCCGTCGAGCCACCACCCGTACCGCCTTCGGCAGCCGCGGCGGCAAAAGGGCGCGCACGATAAGGAGTAGAAAGCATCGGCATGCCGGCGCGAAGCCGCCTCGAACAGATGACGCCTTCATCATGGCGCGAGGCGCACTGCGCCGCCACCCGGCCGAACGGCTAACGTCCCGGCAGCAGCTTCTTCGCCTTTTGCAGCGTGCCCTGGCGCGGCTTGGCGCCGGGTTTGAAGAGCTTGACCGTGCGTACGGCCTGGTCGTCGCTGCGTAGCACTTCGAGCTTCACGTCGCCGATCTGCAGGCACACGTCGCCTTCGGGAATCTCTTCGAGCACTTCGAGGATCAGGCCGTTGAGCGTCTTGGGCCCATCCGTGGGCAGCTTGATATGCAGCCAGCGATTGAGTTCGCGCAAAGGCATGCTGCCCGGCACGATACATTCGCCTTCGTCGTTCCAGCCGCCGCGTCCGGTGCCGCTGCGCGGCATCGAGGTGGTGAATTCGCCGATCAGCTCCTCGATGATGTCTTCGGGTGTCACGAGTCCTTCCATCTCACCGTACTCGTTCACGACGAGCGCGATGCGATGGCGGCTTTCCTGGAAGTACTGAAGTTGCTGGAATCCAGGCGTGCCCGTGGGCACGAAGTACGGCTCGGCAAGCAGTTCGCGCAGCGTCTCGCGCTCGAATTCCTGGTTATGCAGCGCGGCCAACGTCTTGCGCACATGCAGCACGCCGAGCACCCGGTCGATGTCGCCTTGATAGACGATCAGCTTGTTGTGATAGCAGGTCTCGAGCTGATGCAGGATGTCTTCGAGCGGGGCGTCGTAGTCGAGCGCCTCGATGCGCCGGCGCGGAATCATCACGTCGTCGACGGTGATGTTCTCCAGGTCGAACAGGTTGAGCAGGATGCTGCGGTGCTTGGTCGGCATGAAGCTGCCCGACTCGAGCACGATGGTGCGCAACTCCTCGGTGGAGAGCCGCTGGTCATGCGCCTTGTGCGTATTGATGTGCAGGATGCGCAGGATGGTGTTCGCAAACATGTTGACGAACCAGATGAGTGGCTTCGTCACACGCATGAGCGGCGCGATCAGCAGGCTCGCGGGCAGCGCGATTTTTTCCGGAAACGTTGCGCCCACAATCTTCGGCGTGATTTCCGCGAACACGATGATGAGGAACGCGACGATGCCCGTCGCGATCGAGAGCACGAGGTTATTGCGGCCGAACGTATGGAGCGCGATCGAGGTCGTGAGGACCGGGATGATGGTGTTGAAGAGATTGTTGCCGATCAAGATCACCGAAAGCAGCAGGTCGGTGCGCGCGAGCAGCTTCTGGGTGGTCTTCGCGCCGAGCGTGCCGTGATTGGCGAGGTATTTGAGCCGATGGCGATTGAGCGCCATCATCGCCGTTTCGGAGATGGAGAAGAAGCTGGAGCAGATGAGCAGGACGAAGACGGCGCAAATCTGCGCCCATAAGGGAAGGTGGTCCACGCGTCGAGACAATGAGGGGGGGCGGATGGGGAAACTATAACAGAGGGGTACCGCAGTTCCAGGGCCACTGGCCGAACGGACAAGGCGGTTGCCGGTTACGCGCCGCGAGTTGCCGGACAGGGATGGAAGTGCAGGAGATACAGACGAAAAAAAACCGCGCAATGCATGCGCGGTTTTTTCTCGAATTCTGGTCGGGGTGAGAGGATTCGAACCTCCGGCCTCTACGTCCCGAACGTAGCGCTCTACCAGGCTAAGCTACACCCCGAATTGACTGCTGGACTCCACAACTTGCTTCGTCTGTTTCAAGACTGGCGCGTCGTCGAGTAAGAACATAATTCTAGCAGGCTATCTTTGTAAATGGAAGGGGGGAACGCTGAAATCGCATCGGCGGCGGCCCGGGCCTCGGTGCGCGCGCATTGCAGCGTGTGCTCGAGCGCGCCCGAGCGCGTGATCGCCGCGAAGATTTCATCGAAACGCGTCGTGCCGCCTTGCTCGATCGCTTCGCGCGCAAGCGCGGCTTCCGCCGCCGTGCCGTGCTCGATCAGCCAGATGAGCGGCAGCGTGGGCTTGCCTTCGCGCAGGTCGTCGCCCGCGTTCTTGCCCATCGATTCAGGCGTGCCCGTGTAGTCGAGCCAGTCGTCCATGATCTGGAATGCCGTGCCGATGCGCCGCCCGTACTCGGCTGCGGCTTCCTCGGTGCGCGCATCCGCCCCCGAAAGCACCGCGCCGAGCTGCGCCGCGGCTTCGAAAAGCTTGGCGGTCTTGTAGCGGATCACCTGCATGTAGCGGTCGGTGTCCACGTCGGCGTCGTGCATGTTCAGCAGCTGCAGGACTTCACCCTCGGAGATGATCGTCGTGGCGGCGGACAGGATTTCCATCACGCGCATCTTGCCGACGCCCACCATCATCTCGAACGAGCGTGAGTACAGGTAATCGCCCACCAGCACGCTGGCGGCGTTGCCGAACAGCGCGTTGGCCGTCTGGCGGCCGCGCCGCAGGTCCGATTCGTCGACGACGTCGTCGTGCAGGAGCGTGGCCGTGTGAATGAACTCGACGACCGCTGCAAGCACATGGCGCTCGGTGCCGTGGTCGCCGAGCGCGCCGGCCACCATCAGCAGGAGCGCCGGACGCAGCCGCTTGCCGCCCGCGCCGATGATGTACTCGGAGATCTGGTTGATCAGCATCACCTCGGACGCCAGGCTCTGCCGGATGACACGATTCACCTGCTCCATGTCACTGGCGATGGGGGCAAGCAGGGTGGCTGCGCTGGGGGATGGGGTGGCGGTGGACGACATGATGGCAAATAGGGATAGTGCCGCGGATTATAAGGCGAATCGACAGCATGCCGGACGCTCCGCTACCGTCCTGCCGATGGCTCCCTCTATTTTCTCGCGGCCCGGACGGCCGCATGGATGCTGGCGCTATGCTGTGCGGATAGCCCTGGAGGCCGTCTGACGGGCCCAGGATCCCTCGCGCGCACTCGCGCAACGGACTTGCACAGCTTTTGACCGCGAAGCTAACTCTATGTATAATCTAAGGTTTCGGGCGCGCAGTGTGCCTGAAAAGATTACTCAGAGTGAGGTTCTCAATGTACGCGGTCATAAAAACCGGCGGCAAGCAGTACAAGGTTGCCGTTGGCGAAAAACTTAAAGTAGAACAGATACCGGCTGACATTGACGCAGAAATCACGCTCGACCAGGTTCTCGCAGTGGGCGAAGGCGAATCGATTAAGTTCGGTACGCCGCTGGTCAGTGGGGCTTCCGTCAAGGCCACCGTTGTGTCGCAAGGCCGACACGCCAAAGTGACCATCTTCAAGATGCGTCGCCGGAAGCACTACCAGAAGCATGGCGGCCACCGCCAGAACTACACCGAACTGCGCATCGACGCGATCAACGCGTAAGCGCACGCAGGTAAAGGAGCAAACAAATGGCACACAAAAAGGCAGGCGGGTCGTCACGTAACGGCCGCGACTCAGAGTCGAAACGACTTGGCGTGAAGGTGTACGGCGGCCAGGCGATCCTCGCAGGCGGCATCATCGTTCGCCAGCGCGGCACGCGCATGCACCCGGGCCTGAACGTCGGCATCGGCAAGGACCACACGCTCTACGCGCTGGTCGACGGCCACGTCGCGTTCACGATCAAGGGCGCAGCCAACAAGCAACTGGTCAACGTCGTCCCGGCAGCGGCCTAAGCTTTAGACCGCTCGCGAGCGGGCTGCACGCGACGCAAGGAAGGCCCCGCGAAGTTTGCGGGGCCTTTTTATTTATCCGCAGTCTTTCGGGGTCGTAACGGGCTTCCGTTGACTTGCGGTGCGTTGTTGGCCAGTTTCGGCCATGGCGGGCAAAATATCGATATCCACGGGACGGAGTAACTCATGAAGTTCATTGACGAAGCGAAGATCGAAGTCATCGCCGGCGATGGGGGCGATGGCAGCGCGTCGATGCGACGCGAGAAGTTCGTCCCGTTCGGCGGGCCGGACGGCGGTGACGGCGGGCGCGGCGGCAGCGTCTACGCCGTCGGCGACCGCAACATCAACACCCTCATCGACTACCGCTACACGAAGAAGCACCAGGCGCGCAACGGCGAGAACGGCCGCGGCTCCGACTGCTACGGCAAGGGCGGCGACGACATCACGCTGCGTATGCCGGTGGGCACGGTCATCACCGACCAGGACACGGGCGAACTGATCGCCGACCTGACCGAGCACGAACAGCAGGTGATGGTCGCGAAAGGCGGCGCGGGTGGCCTCGGCAACCTGCATTTCAAGTCGTCCACGAACCGCGCGCCGCGTCAGAAGACCGACGGCAAGCCCGGCGAGCGCCGCATGCTCAAGCTGGAACTGAAGGTGCTGGCCGACGTCGGCCTGCTCGGCATGCCGAACGCGGGCAAGTCCACGTTCATCGCCTCGGTGTCGAACGCGAAGCCCAAGATCGCCGACTACCCGTTCACGACGCTCGCGCCGAATCTGGGCGTGGTGCGCGTGGGGCCGAGCAAGAGCTTCGTGATCGCCGATATTCCGGGCCTGATCGAAGGCGCCGCCGAAGGCGCGGGCCTCGGTCACCAGTTCCTGCGCCATCTGCAGCGCACGAACCTGCTGCTGCATCTGGTCGATCTCGCGCCGTTCGACGAAAGCGTCGATCCGGTTGTCGAGGCGAAGGCGATCGTCGGCGAGCTGCGCAAGTACGACGAGACGCTCTATGACAAGCCGCGCTGGCTCGTGCTGAACAAGCTCGACATGGTGCCGGACGATGAGCGCGCCGCGCGCATTGCGGACTTCGTGAAGCGCTTCGAGTGGGACGGTCCCGTGTTCGAGATTTCCGCGCTCACGGGGCAGGGCTGCGAAAACCTGTGTTACGCGGTGTACGACTACGTCTCCGCGCACTCGGACGCGCGCCGTGCTGCCGAAGCCGAAGACCTCGCCTCGGACGTGCGCTTCCGCGAGGGCAAAGGTGGGAACGCGGAGCAGCCGCAGGAGTAATTCGCTGCACCGGCCGGCGCGCGAGCCGCGCACGCCGCGCCGGGGAAACTTCACGCGTCATCAGTCATTTGGGAGACCGCGCAGCATGCGTTCCGTCATCGCCGATTCGCGGCGTCTGGTAGTGAAAGTCGGTTCGAGCCTCGTCACCAACGACGGCCGCGGGCTCGATCATGCGGCAATCGGCCGCTGGGCCGCGCAGATTGCGGCGCTGCGTGCGCAAGGCAAGGAAGTCGTGCTCGTGAGTTCGGGCGCGATCGCCGAAGGCATGCAACGGCTCGGCTGGACGAAGCGGCCGCGCGAGATCGACGAGCTTCAGGCTGCCGCCGCAGTCGGGCAGATGGGGCTTGCGCAGGTCTATGAGAGCCGCTTTGCCGAGCACGACATCCGCACTGCGCAGATCCTGCTCACGCATGCCGACCTGGCTGACCGCGAACGCTATCTCAATGCGCGCTCCACCTTGCTCACGCTGCTGCGCCTCGGCGTCGTGCCGATCATCAACGAGAACGACACCGTGGTCACCGACGAAATCAAGTTCGGCGACAACGACACGCTCGGCGCGCTCGTTGCGAACCTGATCGAAGGCGATGCGCTCATCATCCTCACCGACCAGAGCGGGCTTTATACGGCCGATCCGCGCAAGGATCCGGGCGCGACGCTCGTGCAGGAAGCCGACGCAGGCAAGCCGGAACTTGAGGCGATGGCGGGCGGCGCGGGCTCGAGCATCGGCCGCGGCGGCATGCTCACCAAGATCCTCGCGGCCAAGCGCGCCGCGCATAGCGGCGCGAACACGGTGATCGCGAGCGGGCGCGAAGCGCAGGTGCTCGTGCGTCTGGCCGCGGGCGAGGCGATCGGCACGCAGCTCATCGCACGCACGGCGCGCATGGCGGCGCGCAAGCAGTGGATGGCCGATCACCTGCAGGTGCGCGGCCACGTCGTGATCGACGACGGCGCGGTGCAGAAGCTCACGGCAGACGGCAAGAGCCTGCTGCCCATCGGCGTGACCGGTGTGCAGGGTGCGTTCGCGCGCGGCGAGGTGATCGCTTGCCTGAACGGCCTGGGCGTGGAAGTGGCGCGCGGGCTCACCAACTACAGCAGCGCGGAAACGAAGCTGATCCAGCGTCATCCGAGCGGCGAGATCGAGGGCATCCTCGGCTATATGCTCGAGCCGGAGCTGATTCACCGCGACAATCTCGTGCTGGTTTGACGGCCGTTCCTGGCCAGCCTCGCATCGCCTCACCAGAAGTTAAAAAGCCGCTGTGGCCAAAGGCCGCAGCGGCTTTTTTATGCCCATCAAAGGCAGTTAACGCACCAGCGTCGACTGTGTGCGGCCGTAGCGCAGGTTTTCGATCAGGGTCGACGCCTTCGCGATCGGCATCTTGTTGGCGCAGAAGTAGTCCTGATAGAGCCTCGACTGGTACGCGTTGAGCGTGCCGTTCTCGATGCGCGACCAGTTGTTCGCGACGGTCTGGTCCCAGCCGTTGTGATCGGCGTCGAGGCTCGCGTAGAGGCGCCACTCGTAGGTGTCGCAGCGAATCCCTTCGTAGTTCACGTTACGCGCGCCGCTCGGGCTCGTGATGACGATCGTGTAGCGCACGACGCCATCCGTGCCGACCGTGAGCGATGCGGGGTCGATGGCGAACTTGAGCGGCGAGTTGTTCGAGACGTCGAACGGCAGCAGCGTCGCGCCGGCCTGCGGCAGCGGCGGCAGGCCTTCGAGCTTGTTTTCCTGCCATTCGCCCTTGCGGTCCAGAAGGTAGACGAACGCGCTGTCGTCCTTGTTCGTGGGACCGGAACTGGAGCACGCGGCCAGTCCTGACACAAGCAGCACACCGCCTGCGGCGCATGCCGCAGCAAGAGCAAATCGTTTCAAATTGGTTTTCCTCGAAGCACGGGCGCGCGTTACGAACGAACGGCGCCGCGAATGCGAACCGGCGGGACCCGGCGCGTGATGCGCCGGGCCCCGCCGGTTCGGGCGTTCTTTGCGTTGGCTCAAGCCCCTTGATCCTGCTCGTCCTGCGCAGGCTCGATGATACTCTGCGCCGACGCGCAATCGCTTTCGATCGGCGTACGCGGCGTACGTTCGGCTACGCCTTCCGGTGCAACCTCATACGGCTCGGCGTGCACCGCGTCTGCGTGCGCCGACGTCACGATGCGCGGGTAGCGCACCTCGTGAGCCTGCACGCCCAGACGCTCCTGACGCGGCGCGGGCCGGCGCAGGAAGCGCGAAAGTTCGGTCAGCGCGAGCTGATAGACGTCGCGCTTGAACTCGATGACCGCTTCGAGCGGCACCCAGTATTCATTCCAGCGCCACGCATCGAACTCGGGATGCTCCGTTGCCCGCAGGCAGATATCGCAGTCGCGCCCGACCATACGCAGCAGAAACCAGATCTGTTTCTGGCCGCGATAATGGCCGCGCACTTCGCGCTTGATGAACTTGTCCGGCACCTCATAACGCAACCAGTCGCGTGTGCGACCGACGATCTTGACGTGCTCCGGATGCAAACCGGTTTCTTCGTGCAACTCCCGAAACATTGCCTGCATGGGGGTTTCACCATACTTGATGCCCCCTTGCGGAAACTGCCAGGAATGTTCGCGAACCCGCTTGCCCCAAAACACCTCGTTTCGCGCGTTCAAGAGGATGATGCCGACGTTCGGGCGAAACCCCTCACGATCCAGCATACAACCACCTTCGAATCCTTTAAAATTGCTTTGATTATAAACAGATAACGGCCCTCACGCACCCGCCGTCCGTGACCCGCCGTCCGGAAAGTCGAGCGAATGGCCGAGACTGCGCAAAACGGTCTCGGGGCGCGATCGGCTTCGAGTTTGGCCGCGCCCGTCGCTGGCGTCATCAGCACGGCGCCCGGCACGTTGTCATAATGGCGGGTTCGTGAACTCCTCCGCTGGTCACTTCTTCGGGCGGTCCGCACCGGGCCGCCGCTTTTGGATAATTTGAATGAAAGCCTCCCGTTTCTTTATCGGCACCCTGAAGGAAGCGCCCGCTGACGCGGAAATCGTCAGCCACAAGCTGATGGTTCGCGCGGGCATGATCCGTCGCATCGCTGGCGGCATTTACAACTATCTGCCGATCGGTCTGCGTTCGATCCGCAAGGTCGAGCAGATCGTGCGCGAGGAAATGAACCGCGCCGGCGCCATCGAGCTGCTCATGCCGGCCGTGCAGCCGGCCGAGTTGTGGCAGGAATCGGGTCGCTGGGAACAATACGGGCCGGAACTGCTGCGCTTCAAGGATCGCAAGCAGAGCGACTTCGTGATGGGCCCGACGCACGAAGAGGTCGTCACCGACATCGCGCGCGGCCAGATCAAGAGCTATCGCCAGCTGCCGGTGAACTTCTATCAGGTGCAGACGAAGTTCCGCGACGAAATCCGTCCCCGTTTCGGCGTGATGCGCGGGCGCGAATTCATCATGAAGGACGCGTACTCGTTCGATAAGGACGTCGAAGGTCTCAAGCTGTCGTACCAGAAGATGTACGACGCTTACGTGCGCATCTTCACGCGACTGGGCCTGCAGTTCCGCGCAGTCGCGGCCGACAACGGCTCGATCGGCGGCAGCGGCTCGCACGAATTCCACGTGATCGCGGAAACGGGCGAGGACGACATCGCCTACTGCCCGAGCTCGGACTTCGCGGCCAACGTCGAAGCCGCCGAAGCGCTGCCGCTCATCGCGCAGCGCGGCGCGCCCACGCAGGCGCTGACGAAAACGCCCACGCCGGGCGCGGCCAAGTGCGAAGCCGTCGCCGAGCTGCTCGGCATCCCGCTCGAAAGCACCATCAAGTCGATCATCCTCGCGACGGACAACGAAGGCGCCGAGCCCACGATCTGGCTGCTGATGCTGCGCGGCGACCACGACCTGAACGAGATCAAGGTCGGCAAGCTCGAAGGCCTGAGCGGCTTCCGCTTCGCGACCGAAGCGGAAATCGTCGAGTGGTTCGGCACGCCGCCGGGCTACCTCGGTCCGCTTAACACGAAGAAGCCGGTCAAGGTGATCGCCGATCGTACGGTCGCGAACATGAGCGATTTCGTGGTCGGCACGAACGAAGTCGACTTCCACACCACGGGCGTGAACTGGGGCCGCGACCTGCCGGAGCCGGTCGTCGCCGACATCCGCAACGTGAAGAAGGGCGATCCCTCGCCGGACGGCAAGGGTGTGATCGACATCTGCCGCGGCATCGAAGTGGGCCACGTGTTCCAGCTCGGCACGAAGTACTCGGAAGCGATGAACGCCACGTTCCTCGCCGAGAACGGCAAGCCGGCGCCGATGCAGATGGGCTGCTACGGCATTGGCGTGACGCGTATCCTCGGTGCAGCCATCGAGCAGAACTTCGACGAGAAGGGCATCATCTGGCCTGAGTCGATCGCGCCGTTCCAGGTCGTCGTGTGCCCGATGGGCATGGACCGCAGCGAGCTCGTGCGCGAGCACGCCGAGCGCGTCTACAACGAACTGCTCGAAGCGGGCGTGGACGTGATTCTCGACGACCGCGGCGAGCGTCCGGGCGTGATGTTCGCCGACTGGGAGCTGATCGGCGTGCCGCATCGTCTCGTGATCGGCGAGCGCGGCCTGAAGGACGGCAAGATCGAGTACCAGGGCCGCCGCGATACCGAAGCGACGCTGCTGGCGGCCGATGAGGCCGCGCAGACGGTGGCGCAGAAGATCCGCGGCACTCGCGGTTTAACGACGGTCCATCCCGGTTAAAGGAGCGCTGCGAGCGTGGAGTACAGTTTTCTGTCCGCTACGGTCCTGCTGCTCCTCATCACCGACCCGCTCGGGAATATTCCGCTCTTCATCAGCTGCCTGCGCGGCGTTGCCAAGCAGCGCCGCGCGGTCGTGATCCTGCGCGAGGTCGCGATCGCGTTCGTGATCCTGCTGATCTTCATGGTCGCCGGCAACAGCTTCCTGCGCATGATGGGGCTCACCGATACCTCGCTGCGCATCGGCGGCGGCATCGTGCTGTTCCTGATCGCGCTGCGCATGATCTTTCCGCATCCGGGCGGCCCGTTCGGCAGTGGCGACAAGGGCGGCGAGCCGCTCATCGTGCCGCTCGCCATTCCCGCGCTGGCGGGGCCTTCGGCGCTCGCCACGGTCATGCTGCTCACCTCGCAGGCGCCCGGCAAACTCTATGAATGGGTGGCCGCGCTCGTCGTGACGATGGTGATCTGCGCGGTCGTGCTGGTGATGGCGGAGCGCATCCAGCAGTGGCTCGGCGAGCGCGTGGTGACGGCCTTCGAGCGGCTGATGGGCCTCGTGCTCGTGGCGATATCGGTGGAGATGATCCTCGCGGGGATCGCCACCTTCGTGCATCACCTCTGACGCCGCGTGCAGCGCGCGCCGCAGGCAATAAAAAAGCAGCCCGCGGGCTGCTTTTTTCATGACGCTCCGATTAACTCAGAAGCGCTTCAGGCTCCTTCGGTCAGCGCACGGATGGTCGGCAGATTGCGCCAGTAACCCTTGGCGTCCATGCCGCAGCCGAACACGTAGCGGTCCGGCACCGAAAAGCCGCAGTAGTCGGGATGCAGCGGCTTGGCCTTCGTGAGCGTCTTCTCGCACAGCACGGCCGAGAGGAAACGCTTCGCGCCCATGTCCATGATGCGGTCGCGAATCGCGGCCATGGTCTCGCCTTCGTCGAGGATGTCGTCGAGCACGAGCACCACACGGTCCTTCACCGACTCGCGCGGCGCCACGCGCCACTGCATCTCGGCGCTGCCCTTGATCGCGTTGCGGTAGCGCGTGAGGTGGATGTAGTCGAACTCGAGCGGGAAGTCGAGGTGCGGCAGCAGCATGCCGGTGAACACGGCGGCGCCGCCCATCACCGACAGCACGAGCGGGAAGTCCTCGCTGATCTCGGCGCGGATGGCTTCGGCCATCCGGCCGATCGACGCATTGACGTCGCCCTCCGAAACGATCTCTTCGGAGTGGCGGAAAATGTGCAGGGCTTCTTCGCGATTCATGACTCTGGCGGGAAGGTAGCTGTAGCTACTGAAGTGTGGAAAATAACGGCGGCGCGCGCTACAGCATAAACCCGCGCATTTGGTCCGTCGCGCGCCGCGTCGAGTCGGGCCGCCGTGCGCGCGATATGCGCCGTGCGGCCCGCGGGATCAGCGCATGCCGGGCATCATGCCCTTCATGCCGCGCATCATCTTCTGCAGATTGCCGCCCTTGAGCTTCTTCATCATGGTGCGCATCTGCTCGTACTGGTTGAGCATGCGGTTGACTTCCTGTACCTGCACGCCCGCGCCCGCCGCGATGCGGCGCTTGCGCGTGGCCTTGATGAGCTCGGGCTTGGCGCGCTCGGCGGGCGTCATCGAGTTGATGATGCCTTCCATGCGGCGCATCTGCTTCTCGGCCTGGCCCATGTTGGCGCCCGAGGCGGCCTGCTGGAACTGCGCGGGCAGCTTGTCCATGAGCGACGACAGGCCACCCATGCTCTTCATCTGCGAAAGTTGCGCGCGGAAGTCATTGAGGTCGAAGTCGCCGCCTTTCTTGACCTTGTCGGCGAGCTTTTGCGCGGCCTGGACGTCCACGCCGCGCTGCGCTTCCTCGACGAGCGCGAGAATGTCGCCCATGCCGAGAATACGGTTCGCCATGCGGTCCGGGTGGAACACCTCGAGGCCGTCGAGCTTTTCCGCGACGCCGACGAACTTGATCGGCTTGCCCGTGATGTGGCGCACGGAGAGCGCCGCGCCGCCGCGCGAATCGCCGTCGAGCTTGGTGAGCACGACGCCGGTGAGCGGCAGGGCGTCGTTGAACGCCTTCGCGGTGTTGACCGCGTCCTGGCCGAGCATGGCGTCGACCACGAACAGCGTTTCAGCGGGCTTGAGCGAGGCGTGCAGCGCGGTGATCTCGTTCATCATCGCCTCGTCGATACCGAGGCGGCCGGCCGTGTCGACGAGCAGCACGTCGTGGTAGTGGCGTTTGGCCCAGTCGACCGCCGCGGCGGCGATCTCGACGGGCTTCTGGTCCGGCTGCGAGGGGAAGAAGTCGGCGCCGACCTGTTCCGTCACCGTCTTCAACTGCGCGATGGCGGCCGGGCGGTAGACGTCGCACGAAACGGTGAGGACCTTCTTCTTGTACTTCTCGCGCAGGAGCTTGGCGAGCTTGCCGGTGGTGGTGGTTTTACCGGCGCCCTGCAGGCCCGCCATGAGGATGACGGCAGGCGGCGTGACGGCGAGGTCGAGTTCGGCAGCACGGCCTTCGTAGTCGCCGCCGATCACGGCGGTCAGCTCGCGCTGCACCACGCCGACGAGCGCCTGGCCCGGCGAGAGGCTGGAGATCACTTCCTCGCCGAGCGCCTTCTCCTTCACCTTGGCGATGAATTCGCGCACGACGGGCAGCGCCACGTCCGCTTCGAGCAGGGCGAGACGCACCTCGCGCAGCATTTCCTGCGTATTGGCTTCGGTCAGCCGGGCTTCGCCGCGCAGCGTCTTGACGACGCGCGCCATCCGTTGAGTGAGATTGTCGAGCATGGGGAGGCGGTGAGCAGTGCGGCCCGGCCCGCGCGCGCAAAACGGGAATGCGCCGCGTTTCGTCGCCGATTCGTTAGGTAAGCGCGCGGCCAGGGGGCCTATAGTAAACTTCGAACATGGATATTGTACTGTATGCCCTCACCGTGCTCCTGTACGGCGGATTGTGCGCCGCCGACTGGCGTGCGCTGCGCCGCGCGGGTACCGCGCCGCTGCTCGGCAGCGTGCCGCCCGTTCCGGTGACGTTCGGCGCGGGCGGCGACGCCCTGCGCGCGCGGACTTTCGGCCCGCTTTCGCGTGCGCTGCTCTTCGTCGCGCTCGCCGCGCACGGCGTGCTCCTGCACATGACGATCTTCCCCGCCAACGAAATGGTGTTCGGCTTCGCCTTCGCGTTGTCGGCCATGTTCTGGCTCGGCGCCGGCATCTACTGGATCGAGAGCTTTTTCTTTGCACTCGACGGCCTGCGCCTCCTGCTGCTGCCGTTGGCGGCCGTCGCGTCGATCCTGCCGTTCGTGTTCGGCGGCGTGCGCGTGCTGCCCTATGCGGCCGCGCCGATGTTCAAGCTGCACTTCGTCATCGCGAACATTGCCTACGGGCTCTTTGCGATCGCCGCGTTGCATGCGGTGCTGATGCTCGCCGTCGAGCGCCGGCTGCATGCGCTCAAGGGCGCGGGCTTCCAGCGCAACGCGAGCAATCGCGGCGGCGGCTGGCTCTCGAACTGGATCGAGACGCTGCCGCCGCTCCTCACCATGGAAAAGCTGCTGTTCCGCCTCATCGGCGCGGGCTTCGTGCTGCTCACGGCCACGCTCGTCTCGGGCATCGTGTTCAGCGAGCAGTTGATCGACCGGCCGCTTTCGCTCGATCACAAGACCGTCTTCGCGATTCTTTCGTGGCTGATGTTCGGCGCGCTGCTCACCGCGCGCAAGATTTCCGGCTGGCGCGGCCGCGCTGCGCTGCGCTGGGTGATCGCATCGTTCATCGCCTTGCTGCTCGCCTATGTGGGCAGCCGTTTCGTCTTCGAGGTGCTGCTGCACCGCCCCGTGGTTTGAGTCGTGTGAGTCGCGTGTTCCGATGAGACAGATTCTTCTCCTCGTCCTGCTGTTCGTGGTCGGACAGTGGTTCGTCAAGGCGCTGCGCCGTGCGCAGACGCAAACGCGTGCCGGTGCCCAACCGGGGCAGGGCGCGCAGCCGGGGCAGGGCGCTGCGCGCAGCGCCAATGGCGGCGCGAGCGCGAGCGGCAAACCCGCGCTGCCCGAGCCGATGGTGCGCTGCGCCGAGTGCGGTGTGCATGCGCCGCGCAGCGAATCGGTGAATGTCGGCACGCGCTCGTTCTGCAGTTCCGAGCACGCGCGCGCGTACGACGCGCGCGCCACGGCCCAGGATCGCCCCGCACGATGAGCGCTGCTGCATCGCCAGGATCGCGCGCGTACGAAGTCGATGCGCAGGGCTGGGTGTCCGGCGCGCGCCGCCTGCCTTCACCCAACTTCGAGGCCCGCCCGCAAGGCGCCGTGCCGACGCTCATCGTCGTCCACAACATCAGCCTGCCGCCCAACGTCTTCGGCGGCCCCGAGATCGCCGATCTCTTTCTCAACCGCCTCGACTGCGACGCGCATCCGTACTTCGATGCCAACCTGCGCGGCGTGCGCGTCTCGGCGCACTTCGTCATTCATCGCGATGGCGCGCTCGAGCAGTTCGTCTCGTGCGACGAGCGCGCGTGGCACGCGGGCGCGTCGAGCTTCTTCGGGCGCGAGCGCTGCAACGATTTCGCCATCGGCATCGAGCTGGAAGGCAGCGACTCGACGGCCTTCGAGGCGCCGCAATACGCCACGCTCGCCGCGCTCGTGAAGGCGCTCGTCGCGCACTATCCGATCGAGGCGCTGGCGGGCCATTCGGACATCGCGCCTGGGCGCAAGACCGACCCCGGCCCGCACTTCGACTGGGCGCGCCTCAAACACGATACGCAGCTCGCCGATGCCAGCTTCCCCTATATCCAGGGGCACGGCGCGCAGAACGCGGCGTCGTGACACGTTCGATCGCCTGCTGAACCCTCTCAAACTGCACAAGAAATAAGCACCTTTTGCGCGCAAACGCAGGGTCTTCGCGCGCGCCTCGCAGACCACTCGCAGGGGCATTCGCCGCCAGGCCCCGCGCCGCTTGGCTTGTGGTCTTGTCAAGATAGGACCAGCAAAAAAAGCCATTTGATCGTACTGTTTCTTCCACTATACTTGGTACCCGAAACAAGGCTTCACACCATATGTTGTGTTGTACCGCGGCGCCCCGCTTTACTCGCAAGGCGCCGCGCGCGTTACCAGCATAGAAAAAACAGAAACTTTGTACGGTGCCGTCGGCCGAGAGAACCGGCGCACCGGCTGTAATCGAGAGAGAAGGTACAGCCAATGATCGCGACATCCACGATGAAGACCGAAGCAGTCCGTGATTCATCTGCCTTGTCGCATCCGGCAGCCTCGCCAGGCTGGACTTTTTTCTCTGCCCGATCGAGCGTGCACACGGGGGCACGACGTCGGCGTCCGTCTTAATCCGCGAACTCTCTTCGCACCTTTCCAGGACCCAGGAGCTTTGCACATGCAAACGACCGATAACGTCTCGACCCGGTATGAAGGCGCGCCCGCCGCGCACACGCTGGGTGGCCAACCGCAAGACGGCCAGACGAGCGCGCAGCAGTTCGCCGACCACAAGGTGATTCGCCGCAACGGTAGCGTGGTGTCGTTCGAACCTTCGAAAGTCGCGATCGCGATGACGAAGGCCTTCCTCGCCGTGAACGGCGGCCAGGGCGCGGCTTCGGCGCGCGTTCGCGAGCTCGTCGAGCAGCTCACGCAGAACGTCGTGCGCGCACTCGTGCGCAGCCGTCCGAACGGCGGCACGTTCCATATCGAAGACATCCAGGATCAGGTCGAACTCGCGCTGATGCGCGGCGGCGAGCACAACGTCGCGCGCGCCTACGTGCTGTATCGCGAGAAGCGCAACCAGGAGCGCGCCAACGCGCCGGAAACGGCCGCGAGCGCAGCGCCCGGCATCAACGTCACGGACAACGGCGTGACGCGCCCGCTCGACATGCAGGCGCTGCGCGCGCTGATCGACTCGTCGTGCGACGGTCTCGGCGACGCGGTCAACGCCGACCCGATCGTCGCGGAAACGGTGAAGAATCTGTACGACGGCGTGCCGATGAGCCAGGTCTACGACTCGGCCATCCTCGCTGCGCGCACGATGATCGAAAAGGACCCGGCGTATAGCCAGGTGACCTCGCGCATCCTGCTGCACACGATCCGTCGCGAAATTCTCGAAGAGGAAGTGACGCAAGCCGAAATGGCCGTGCGCTACGCCGAGTACTTCCCGCAGTTCATCAAGCGCGGCGTGGAAGCGGGCCTGCTCGACGACAAGCTGCAGCAGTTCGACCTCAAGCGTCTGGGCAACGCGCTCGACGCGGGCCGCGATCTGCAGTTCGGCTACCTCGGCCTGCAGACGCTCTATGACCGCTACTTCCTGCACGTCGGCGGCACGCGCATCGAAATGCCCCAGGCATTCTTCATGCGCGTCGCGATGGGCCTCTCGCTCAACGAGATCGACCGCGAAGCGCGCGCGATCGAGTTCTACAACGTGCTCTCGTCGTTCGACTTCATGTCGTCCACGCCCACGCTGTTCAACTCGGGCACGCACCGCTCGCAGCTCTCGTCGTGCTACCTCACGACGGTGGCCGACGACCTCGACGGCATCTACGAGGCGCTCAAGGACAACGCGCTGCTCTCGAAGTTCGCCGGCGGTCTGGGCAACGACTGGACGCGCGTGCGCGCGCTCGGCTCGCACATCAAGGGCACCAACGGCAAGTCGCAAGGCGTCGTGCCGTTCCTGAAGGTCGTGAACGACACGGCGGTCGCCGTGAACCAGGGCGGCAAGCGCAAGGGCGCGGTGTGCGCCTACCTGGAATCGTGGCACCTCGACATCGAAGAATTCCTCGAGCTGCGCAAGAACACGGGCGACGACCGCCGCCGCACCCACGACATGAACACGGCGAACTGGATTCCCGACCTGTTCATGAAGCGCGTGATGGAAGGCGGCGACTGGACGCTCTTCTCGCCCTCGACCTGCCCGGATCTGCACGACAAGTTCGGCGCCGAATTCGAACAGGCTTACACGGCTTACGAAGAGAAGGTCGCGCGCGGCGAGATCAAGCTGTTCAAGAAGCTGCCGGCCGCGCAGCTGTGGCGCAAGATGCTCGGCATGCTGTTCGAAACGGGTCACCCGTGGATCACGTTCAAGGATCCGTGCAACATCCGTTCGCCGCAGCAGCACGTGGGCGTCGTCCACTCGTCGAACCTGTGCACGGAAATCACGCTGAACACCAGCGACAGCGAAATCGCCGTGTGTAACCTGGGCTCGGTGAACCTGGTCGCGCACATGGTGGAGCAGGCCGACGGCACGTACGCGCTCGACCACGACAAGCTCAAGCGCACCATCAGCGTGGCGATGCGCATGCTCGACAACGTCATCGACATCAACTACTACGCGGTGTCGAAGGCGCGCAACTCGAACCTGAAGCACCGTCCGGTGGGCATGGGCATCATGGGCTTCCAGGACTGCCTGCACGTTCTGCGCACGCCGTTTGCTTCGCAGGAAGCCGTGGAGTTCGCCGACCGCTCGATGGAAGCCGTCTGCTACTACGCGTACTGGGCGTCGACGGAGCTGGCAGCCGAGCGCGGCCGCTACTCGACCTACCGCGGCTCGCTGTGGGATCGCGGCATCCTCCCGCAGGACACGCTCAAACTGCTCGCCGAAGCACGTGGCGGCTACGTCGAAGTCGACTCGAGCGAATCGATGGACTGGACGTCGCTGCGCGAGCGCATCGCGACGCACGGCATGCGCAATTCGAACTGCATCGCGATCGCGCCGACCGCGACCATCTCGAACATCATCGGCGTGTCGCCTTGCATCGAGCCGACGTTCCAGAACCTCTACGTGAAGTCGAACCTCTCGGGCGAATTCACGGTGGTGAACGACTACCTGGTGCGCGACCTGAAGGCGCGCGGCCTGTGGGACGAAGTCATGGTCGCCGACCTGAAGTACTTCGACGGCATGCTCTCGCGCATCGACCGCGTGCCGGCCGATCTACGCGCTGTGTATGCAACGGCGTTCGAAGTCGACCCGACGTGGCTCGTCGAAGCCGCATCGCGTCGTCAGAAGTGGATCGACCAGGCGCAGTCGCTGAACATCTTCATGGCCGGCGCATCGGGCAAGAAGCTCGACGAGATCTACAAGCTCGCATGGGTGCGCGGTCTGAAGACCACGTACTACCTGCGCACGATGGGGGCGACGCACGTCGAGAAGTCGACGGTTGCGCACGGCGCGCTCAACGCCGTGCCGACGGGCGGCGAAGGCGGCGGCAATGCAGGCGGCGCGTTCGGCGGTGCAACGGGCGGCGCATTCGGCGGTGCAGCAGGCTCGACCACGATGCAGGCCGCACCGGAAGCCGCGGTTGAAGCGGCGCCGGAAGCAGACGGTCCGGTGTGCATGATGCGTCCGGGCGACCCCGGCTTCGAAGAGTGCGAGGCTTGCCAGTAAAGCTGGCTGCGCATGATGCGTGCGGTGCAACGCCGCTCGCATCATGCGAGGACCGCAGCATCCGTAGTAAACAGTAGTCGAAGCAGCCGTAGCGAGATGTAACAACGAACGAGGCGCGCGCAATGCGCGCCGACTCTCCCGGCAACTCGCGCCACGCGCGTTGCGCTACGCGAAAGAGGCAACAGGAAGGAATCCCTGGAGTTTCTCGCAGGGACAAGACTCAAGGCCGCGCGAGCTTCCAGCGCCGCGCGCGGCAGGCAGTGAGCGGCGAGTGAAAACGCACTCGCAGCGCGAGCGAAAAACGCGCGGCGAACCCCGTCTTTCACACACGCTCTCGATGTCGCGAAGACCTTCGAAGCACCTCGCACATGCGAAGTGAGCACGACGAATGAGTGCTCTCTACACAGTGCTCACGCGATGCAATCGACACGATGCGATAACAAAGTGTTGTATCGAGGTCGCAACGCGAATCGAAAACAGGATTTTTCGTGTGCGAACCCTTTTATCGCTCACGAAAAGATGGTACAAACCGATCTAAATTGATGGTGACATTTATGCTCAACTGGGATGACGAGATCACGGCCGTAACTCCGTCGAGCGGTGCGCAGCAAAACGCAATGCGCAACCCCGCGGGTCAGGCTGTCCAGGCTGCCGAGGTGCAGTTTGGTCTGCGTTCCGCTCCACAGGCTTCCACGGCGACCAACATCTTCGCCAGCGACTTCGCCGTCGCACCGCCGCCGCAAGCGCCGGTCTCGACCGAAGCGCGCGTGAATGTCGCCGACAAGCGCATCATCAACGGCCAGACCGACGTGAATCAGCTGGTCCCGTTCAAGTACAAGTGGGCTTGGGAAAAATACCTGGCGGGCTGTGCGAACCACTGGATGCCGCAGGAAATCAACATGTCCCGCGACATCGCACTGTGGAAGGACCCGAACGGTCTGACCGAGGACGAGCGCCGCATCGTCAAGCGCAACCTCGGCTTCTTCGTGACCGCCGACTCGCTCGCCGCGAACAACATCGTGCTCGGCACCTACCGGCACATCACGGCGCCCGAATGCCGCCAGTTCCTGCTGCGCCAGGCGTTCGAAGAGGCGATCCACACGCACGCCTACCAGTACATCGTCGAGTCGCTGGGTCTGGACGAGAGCGAGATCTTCAACGCGTACCACGAGGTCAAGTCGATCCGCGACAAGGACGAGTTCCTGATCCCGTTCATCCAGACGCTGACTGATCCGTCGTTCAAGACCGGCACGCTCGAAGCCGACCAGAGCCTGCTCAAGTCGCTCATCGTGTTCGCCTGCATCATGGAAGGCCTGTTCTTCTATGTCGGCTTCACGCAAATTCTCGCGCTCGGCCGCCAGAACAAGATGACCGGCGCCGCGGAGCAATACCAGTACATCCTGCGTGACGAGTCGATGCACTGCAACTTCGGCATCGACCTCATCAACCAGATCAAGCTTGAAAACCCGCACCTGTGGACCCCGGCGTTCCGTGCGGAGATCACCGAACTGTTCAAGCATGCGGTCGACCTCGAGTACCGCTACGCCGAGGACACCATGCCTCGCGGCGTGCTCGGTCTGAACGCATCGATGTTCAAAAGCTATCTGCGCTTCATCTGCAACCGCCGTTGCCAGCAGATCGGTCTCGATCAGCTGTTCCCGAACGAAGAGAATCCGTTCCCGTGGATGAGCGAGATGATCGACTTGAAGAAGGAACGCAACTTCTTCGAGACGCGCGTGATCGAATATCAGACGGGCGGTGCGCTGTCCTGGGAATAACCCGGGCGCACTGCGGTGCAAGTCTTTTGGGGTTGCCGCGAGGCGCCGTGCAGGCGCCTCGACCGGCATGATGATTAGGAGCAGGAACGCCTGATGCAAAGCATGCCCGGAGCCAGGCTGGCTCACCGACGTGACAGGCACTTTGCGAACCCTTCAGAGGGATGGGCAAACTTCCCCCCGGAAAAGCGCGCAGGCTTCGCGTGTCGTGAGGCCGCCGCTTTCAACGAACGTTGCCCGGTGTCGGTAGCCGACGCCGGAATGACCTGGCGCGCTGTGCCTCGTGGCACGGCGCGCCTTACCGCATTCATTAGCGTAAGCGCGCGGGATCAGCGTACGCCGATGAATAGCCCGCTTCGCAGCGTGCGCCGTGAGAAGCGTTCGCGGGAAGCGGGTTTTGACGAAGGGTGTAGTTTGAACTGACTCTCATCTGAACCTGAAGGAGAAAAAAATGGCTACTGCCAAGAAGAAACCGGCGGCTAAGAAGGCCGCAGTGAAGAAGGTTGCAGCGAAGAAGGCAGCTCCGGCGAAGAAGGCCGCAGCGAAGAAGGTCGCGGTCAAGAAGGTTGCAGCCAAGAAAGTCGCCGTGAAGAAGGTTGCTGCGAAGAAGGCAGCACCGGCGAAGAAGGCCGCAGCGAAGAAGGTTGCAGCCAAGAAAGTCGCCGTGAAGAAGGTTGCTGCGAAGAAGGCAGCCCCGGCGAAGAAGGCCGCAGCGAAGAAGGTTGCAGCCAAGAAAGTCGCCGTGAAGAAGGTTGCTGCGAAGAAGGCAGCGCCGGCGAAGAAGGCCGCCGCCAAGAAGGTTGCCGCGAAGAAGGTTGCAGCCAAGAAGGCGCCTGCGAAGAAGGCTGCTGCCAAGAAGGCTGCGCCTGCGAAGAAGGCTGCCGCCAAGAAGGCTGCCAAGAAGGCACCTGCGAAGGCCGCTGCCGCACCTGCTGCCCCTGCTGCGCAACCGTCCGCGCCCGCAGCAACGGTCAAGACTGCCCTGAATCCGGCCGCAGCATGGCCGTTCCCGACCGGCAGCCGTCCGTAAGCAGTCCGAGACGAAGCGCGCAGGCTACGTCGTACGCGCGCTTCGTTGGCCGGGCCGGGCGGCATGATGCGCAAGGCTCGATCCCGATCCCGTCGCTGGGCTGTCCGCGACGGGATTTTTTTCGTCTGGAGTTCGTAATAATCGGTGTGAGGCCACGCGCATGCCGCGCGCGGGCATGAAAAAAGGCGCATGCACAGGGGAGCACATGCGCCTGAGGTTCCGCATCCAGCGCGAGGCGCCGCTGCGGTACAGGGGAAACCGTTAGTGCGTGACGCGCGTCACGCCGCCGCTCGAGAGCAGCCGCACGCGGTCGCCCGCGTTGAAGACTTCGCCGGTCGCGGATTGCGTAATGGCGCGGTAGTCGCCGTTGTCGAGGCGCACCGTGATCTCGAGGCCGTCGCGCATGGCCACGCCGTTCTCGACCGCGTTGCCGGCCACGGCGCCCGCAATGCCGCCGATGATGCCGGTGACGATCGAGCCCGTGCCGCCGCCGATCTGGCTGCCGGCCACCGCGCCGAGCGCGCCGCCACCGATCGCGCCAAGGCCGCTAGGCTGGCCGTTGTTCGAGCTGATCTTTACCGCGCGTACGCTTTCGACCGTGGCCATGCGCACCGATTGCTCGCGCTGCGCCTGCGAGGCCGTGTACACATCGGCGGAACTGCTGTTGTAGGCGCAGCCCGACATCGCGAGCGACCCCGCGAGCATGGCTGCAACAATCAGACGACTTGTTATTTTCATTCCCGTAGCTCCAATGGGCGCCGTTCGTGTGCGGCTCCCGCGTTCAGTTCGGCAGTTCGTAGCCGAATGCCTCCTTGAACCGTTCGTTGATCTGCGCTCGCGTGGGCGCATAGTTTTGCGGACCGAGATGCTCGATCTTGAGCGCGCCCATCAGGCTCGCGAGACGCCCCGTGGTTGCCCAGTCGAGGCCGTTCTCGATGCCGTAGAGCAGGCCGCCGCGGAAAGCGTCGCCGCAGCCGGTCGGGTCGAGCACCTGAGCGGCCTTGACCGGAGGAATCTCCTCGATCTTGCCGCCGTGGTAGATCTGCGAGCCGTGCTCGCCGCGCGTGATGATCAGCGCGTCGACATGGCTGGCGATTTCGTCGAACGACCAGCCGGTGCGATGGCTGACAAGATTGGCTTCGTAGTCGTTGACCGCTACGTAGGTCGCAAGTTCAATCGCACGGCGCAAAGAGGCGCCGTCGAAGAGCGGCAGACCCTGGCCCGGATCGAAGATGAACGGCACGCCGGCCTTCGCGAACTGCTCGACGTGCTGGACCATGCCGTCGAAGCCGTCCGGGGCGACGATGCCGAGCTTGATGCCGGGTGCTTCGTCGGCGCGGTTCAAATGCGATTGCATCATCGCGCCCGGGTGGAACGCGGTGATCTGGTTGTTCTCGAGGTCGGTCGTGATCATCGCCTGCGCGGACCACGTATCTTCCAGCACGCGCACGTGCGCCTTCGAGAGGCCGAGTGTATCGAGGCGTTCGAGGTACGGGCGTGCGTCGGCGGCGCCGAGCGTCGCCATGATGCGGGCGTCGCCGCCGAGCAGATGCAGCGCGTACGCGATGTTGCCGGCACAGCCGCCGAACTCGCGGCGCATCGTCGGCACCAGAAAGCTCACGTTCAGGATGTGCACCTGCTCGGGCAGGATGTGCTCCCGAAAGCGACCCTCGAAGGTCATGATGTTGTCGTAGGCGAGCGAGCCGCAGATCAGCGTAGCCAAGGCGGAAATTCCTGTAGGGCGTGGTAGGGGAAGGGGCGGCGCACCGGCCTGCGCATTGGCATCAGCAAGCAGGCTCTGAGTGAGTGTGCGCCGCCGCCGGATTACTTCAGCGCGGCGAGTGCGGCGTCGTAGTTCGGTTCGTTCTTGATTTCGCCGACGCGCTCGGCGTGCAGGACGTTGTCGTTTTCGTCGAGCACGACGACGGCGCGCGCGGTCAGGCCGGTGAGCGGGCCGCTCGTCACGTCCACGCCATAGGCTTGCGCGAATTCATGGCCGCGGAAGGTCGAGGCCGTGACGACGTTGGCGATGCCTTCGGTCGTGCAGAAGCGCGCGGCGGCGAACGGCAGGTCGCCCGAGATCACGACGACAGCCGTGTTGTTCAGGCCGGCGGCGGCTTCGTTGAACTTGCGCGTGGAGGTGGCGCAGGTCGGCGTGTCGAGGCTCGGCACGATGTTCAGCACCTTGCGCTTGCCGGCGAAATCGGCGAGCGAGACAGGCTTCAGATCCTTGCCGACGAGCGAGAACGCCGGGGCCTTCTGGCCGACGCTCGGGAAGGTGCCGGCGACGTCGATCGGGTTACCGCCTAGCGTGACTTGACTCATGATGTGCTCTCCGGGAATGCATGGTGTGGTGAATGGCGCACCCGCGCGATGCGGGACGCCGGGAAACGCGCGGGGCACGCCAGTGCACCCGCGTACAGACGGAAAATCAGGGGTAGAAAATCTCGATGCGGAAGTTCGACGCCACCACGTCGCCCGTGTCGAGCCGCACGATCATGGTCTGCGTGGTGCGTGCGGGCAGACCGGCTTCGATGGACGTGCCGGGCGTGACGTAGTCCTGCGGCCATAGCACGCGCCGCACGACGATGTTGTTCTGCCGGTCGAGCAGCGACAGCTCGATCGCGGGGTACGCGAGCGCCACGTTGAAGCGGTTGCGCAGCGGCACTTTCAGTTCGAGGTGATGCGGCTCGTTGTCGACCTGGCGCAGATCGGACGGCTCGACCAGCAGGCCGTCGATGTCGCGCGGCGGCAGCACGCGGCAGCCGAGCTGCTCGCACGCCTGCTGATAGAGCGACTGCGAGTCGGGCCAGTAGACCATGACCGTTTCGCGCTGCCACCACGCGAGCTGCACGACGAGCAGCGCGAGCAGCAGGATGGCGATGAGCGTGCCGAGAATGCGCCAGACGAGGCCGCGCGAGCCGCGCGGGCGGGCGGGCGCTTCACGGGTGACGGCGAACGGTGAGGCGCCGTCGTTGGGCGAGAGCGCGCTGAACGCGGGCTCCGGTGCGGCTTCGCGGGTGCGCGGGCCGAGTGCGGGCTCCGGGTCGTTCATGCGAGCCGCAGCCGATGCTTCGTTGGCCGAAAAGGTCGGCTCGGTCGGGCCGCCCGTGCCCAGGTTCGGCTCGCTGCGCGTCCAGCGCGCGGCGGGCGGGAACGGTTCGGCGGCTGCGGGCTGCCGGGGCGGCGGTACCGGTGCTGCTGCGGGTGCCGCCGGCGCGTGCGGCGCAGCTTGTTGTGGTGCGCGCCCGAGCGTCGGTTCGTCGTCGAAGGCGACCCGCGACTCGGCTGCGGGCGCGACCCCTGGCGAGGCGCCACGGGCAACGCTTGCCCCTGGCAGTTTGTCGGCGTCGTATTTCAGGCGTGGATCGCGCTGGCTGTCCTGCGGCGGTGCCCACGGGTCCCACGTGCGATTCGTGAAATTGGGTGTGGCGCCCAGCGTGGGGGGCGGCTCTTGCGATGGCGCTGCTGCGGGCTGATCCGCCTGATCAGGCTGAACATTGGGCTGCTGCGAAGTGGACTGTGACTGCGATGCGAACTGTGAAGCGAGTCCCGAAGCGGGCTGCGCAGCAAAGCGTGAAGCGGGCTCCGATGGCGGCGAGGTCAGGCTGGCCGCGATTTCGGCAGCAACGGGCACCGCGCGCGTGAAGTCGCCACCTTCGGGCATCTCGTACAAACTGCCCGACGCGTCGAACGCTTCCTGACAATGTCCGCAACGCACGAGGCCTCGCCGCACGGCAAGCTGCGTGGGCTGGATGCGGAATACGGTTTCACAGAAGGGGCAGCGCGTTGCCAGAAGCATGTGGGCCGAGGATCTGGGTAGACCGGAGGATTGGTGATACCCGCATTCTACTGGCAATCCACCGCAGCCTACGACTTCGGTCTTGCCGCTTGGGGCGCGATCAGGCTCGTGCGAGCCCGATCGGAACGCACAGGGATTACGCGCGCCGCGTGCCCGCGAGGCAGACCCAGCCTTCGTGTTCGCGCCAGACCGAGATGTCGATCCACTGCGCGTACACCTGCGCGACTTCCTCGGCCTGGCGCGCGAGGATGCCCGAAAGTGCGATGCGTCCGCCCGGCTTCACGCGCGAGGAGAGCATCGAGGCCATCAGCTTGAGCGGATTCGACAGAATGTTGGCGACGACGATGTCGAACTCGCCGGCGGGGCAATCGTCGGGCAGGCCGTAAGTGACCTCCGCGCGATTGCGCTCGCTGTTGTGGCGCGCCGAGTCGACCGCCTGCGGGTCGATGTCGATGCCGATCACCGGATTCGCTCCGCACTTCTTCGCGAGGATCGCGAGGATGCCCGAGCCGCAGCCGTAGTCGAGCAGCGAATTGCCGGGCTGCACGTGCTGTTCGAGCCATTCCATGCACAAACGCGTGGTGGGATGGCTGCCCGTGCCGAACGCGAGGCCCGGGTCGAGTTCGAGCACGAGCGCGTTCGGGTCCGGGGCATCGTGCCACGACGGCACGACCCAGATGCGCTCGCCGATCTGGATCGGGTCGAACTGCGATTGCGTCAGACGAACCCAGTCCTGCTCCTCGACTTCGCGCAGCGAGAACTTCGGCGTTTGCGTGAGACCCAGCTCGTTCGAAGCGGCCATGAGCAGCACGGCGGGATCCTGATCGGCGCCGATCAGCGCAATCACGCGCGAATGCTGCCACGCAGTGCGCTCGGGTGTGAGGCCCGGCTCGCCGAAGAGCGGCTGCTCGTCGGGCGTGTCGGCGTCGGCGTCTTCCACCGACACCGAGAGGGCGCCAAGCTCGATCAGCGCGTCGGAAAGTTCTTCCGCGCGGTCACGCTCTAGCTCGACGATCAGTTCCCGGTAGCTCATGAATTACGCTTCGTCCTTCTTCACTGCCTGACGTTCGGCCAGACGGCTTTCGAGGTAGTGAATACTCGTGCCGCCCTCGACGAACTTCGCGTCGAGCATCAGTTCGCGGTGCAGCGGGATGTTGGTCTGGATGCCTTCGACCACCATTTCCGAGAGCGCGATGCGCATGCGCTGAATGGCCTGCTCGCGCGTCGCGCCGTAGGTGATCAGCTTGCCGATCATCGAATCATAGTTCGGCGGCACGAAATAGCCATTGTAGGCATGCGAGTCGACGCGCACGCCAGGACCGCCCGGCATGTGCCACGACGTGAGCCGGCCCGGCGACGGCGTGAACTTGAACGGATCTTCCGCGTTGATGCGGCACTCGATCGCGTGGCCCTTCAGCTGGATGTCGCGCTGGCGGAACGAGAGCTTCTCGCCCGCGGCGATGCGGATCTGCTCCTGCACGATGTCGATGCCCGTGATCAGCTCGGTGACCGGGTGCTCGACCTGCACGCGCGTGTTCATTTCGATGAAGTAGAACTCGCCGTTTTCATACAGGAACTCGAACGTGCCCGCGCCGAGGTAGCCCATCTTCTTGCACGCGTCGGCGCAACGATCGCCGATGCGGTCGAGCAGGCGGCGCGCGATGCCCGGCGCCGGCGCTTCCTCGATCACCTTCTGGTGGCGGCGCTGCATGGAGCAGTCGCGCTCGCCGAGCCACACGGCGTTCTTGAACGAGTCCGAGAGAATCTGGATCTCGATGTGACGCGGGTTCTCGAGATACTTCTCCATGTAGACCTGCGGGTTGCCGAACGCACGGCCGGCTTCCTCGCGGGTCATGTTGACCGCGTTCACGAGCGCCGCTTCCGTGTGCACGACGCGCATGCCGCGCCCTCCGCCGCCGCCCGCCGCCTTGATGATGACGGGGTAGCCGATCGCGCGCGCGATCTTCACGATTTCCTTCGGATCGTCGGGCAGTGCGCCTTCCGAGCCCGGCACGCAGGGCACGCCGGTCTTGATCATGGTCTGCTTCGCCGTGACCTTGTCGCCCATCATGCGGATCGTTTCCGGGCGCGGGCCGATGAACGTGAAGCCCGACTGCTCCACACGCTCGGCGAAATCGGCGTTCTCGGAGAGGAAGCCGTAACCGGGGTGGATCGCTTCTGCGTCGGTGACTTCGGCCGCGCTGATGAGCGCCGGCATGTTCAGGTAGGAGAGGTTCGAAGGCGCCGGGCCGATACAGACCGCCTCGTCCGCGAGCTTCACGTACTTGGCTTCCTTGTCGGCTTCCGAATAGACGACGACCGTCTTGACGCCGAGTTCGCGGCACGCGCGCTGGATGCGGAGCGCGATTTCGCCACGATTGGCAATGAGGATTTTTTCAAACATGGTGGGTATTCGACTCATCAATGGGCGTCGCAAGTCGTATGTGCGTACGCCTGTCGATCGGAGTTAGCGCTTTAGCGGTTACTGCGATCCCATGTAAAACGCAGAGGATCGGTCGCGTGCGTCGCCGTCATGGGGCGCCAAACGCGACGAACGCGGCGCGGCCAAAAAAGAAAGACCGCTGCCGCGCGCAGAAATGCTTAGGCGATCACGTAGAGCGGCTGGCCGTATTCGACTGCCTGGCCGTTCTCGACGAGGATTTCCTTGACCACGCCGGCCGTATCCGACTCGATCTCGTTGAGCAGCTTCATCGCTTCGATGATGCAAAGCGTCTGGCCTTCCTTGACCGTGTCGCCAACCTGGACGAACGGGTCGGCGCCCGGCGACGGCGCGCGGTAGAACGTGCCCACCATCGGCGAGGTCACGACGTGGCCCTGCGGCACGGCGGGCGCGGCGGGAGCCGCAGCGGCGGCTTCGCCGACATGGGCGGGCGCTGCGAGCGGAGCACCCATGGCCGGCGCCGCGTATTGCGGGGGGCCCGGCTGCACGTAAACGGGCGGCGCGTTCTTGACGATGCGCACCTTGCCTTCACCCTCGGTCACTTCGAGCTCCGAGATGCCCGATTCGGAGACGAGGTCGATCAGAGTCTTCAGCTTACGTAGATCCATGGTGCAGCCCCTTTTACTTTGAATACGTGAAGTGCCGGGGCGCGCGCGTCCCGGCACGGGTTGTTGTTCAGGTATTGGCGGTCATCCGGCGCGGGAATCAGGCCGCCGACCGGGCAGCGAGCCGGTCGAGCGCGTATTCGAGCGCGTAGAGATAACCCTTCCAGCCGAGGCCGCAAATCACGCCTTCGGCCTGGTCGGAAAAATACGAATGGTGCCGGAAGGACTCGCGGCGATGCACGTTCGACAGGTGAATCTCGACGAACGGGATGCCGACGCCTGCCAGCGCATCCCGGATCGCCACGCTCGTATGCGTGTACGCGGCCGGGTTGATCAGGATGAAGTCGGTCTGCTCGGTGCGGGCCGACTGGATGCGGTCGACCAGCGCGCCTTCGTGGTTGCTCTGGAAGGTCGCGAGCTCGACGCCGGCGTCCGCGGCACGGTCGGAGAGCGCCTGATCGATCTGCGGCAGCGTCACGCGCCCATACACCTCCGGTTCCCGGGTGCCGAGAAGATTGAGGTTGGGGCCGTGCAGAACCAGCAGTCGCGTCATGGTCGCTTCTTTTTCCGTGGAATTGCGCGAACTTTAGCGCCGATTAGAGAAATTTGTCTAGTTTTCCGATAAGGGGATATGGCCCTGACTACGTCTTGCGGCGAGGGTCTGGGTCGATCTTCAGTCAAATCACAGGATTCTCACGGCAAAAGCTACGTTATGGCGCTTAAGATTGTGTCAAACATTCCGCTGCGTCAAAGCGCGTCGAGCGTGCGCCGAAGCTCGTCCGGCTTGATTTGCCCTAATTTTGTCGCACGAACGGCGCCGTTCGCGTCGATTACCACCGTGTAAGGTAAGCCGCCTGCGTTGTTGCCGAATGCGCGCGCGACGTCCGCGCCGCCGAAGCCGGCGATGTAGATCGGGTAATCGACGGGCACCTTCTTGAGGAACGTCTTGATGTTCGCGGCCGAATCCACGCCGACGCCGACGAACTGAATCCCCTTCTTCGCGTACTCGCGCTGGAGCGCGGAAAGCTCCGGCATTTCCTCGACGCACGGGCCGCACCAGGAGGCCCAGAAGTTGACCACGATCGGCCGGCCCTTGTAGATGGCGAGCGATTGCGCCTTGCCGTCCGGGTTCGTGACCGCCGCCGACCAGAGCTGGCCGACCGCATTCTGCTTGCCGCTCGCGCTCGCCGAGGCCGCGCTTACCGAGGCCGCGTCGGCCACGCCGGCGCTGCCGCTCGTGGCCCAGTGCCCAGCCAGTATGCCGCCGCCTGCGGCGATTGCCGCCACTGCCACGCCGGCCAGAATCCGCTTCGTATTCATCGCTGCCGTTATCAGGTTGTGGAAGAAGTGGCGCCGCTCTCGTCGATCAGCGCCTGGAGGGCCTGCGCATTGGCGCGCGGCAGCCTGCCACGCGCGTCGGCGCGCACGGCGCCGCGCAAGTCGTCCGTATTGTAGAGTGCAACGTGTATGCCCACCGGCTCCTCAGCGCGTGACGGACGCCACATGAAGCTCAGTGTCTCCACGAAGCCGCGCGCCGCGAAATGGCGCGTTTCCGACACGTCGTACTGCACGTTCGCGTTCAGGAGCCAGATCGCGACATCCTTCGCGTTGTCACAAAAAATCTGCAGATGGATGTCGGAATGCTCGCCCGCTGTGCCGTTGAGCACCGCGCCGGTCAGGAACGGATTGAACGCCTCGAGCCGCTGCATCCATTCGAGCGCGATCTCGCGCAGGCGGCGCAGCACCACCGGCTGGCTGTCGCTCTGAAAGAGGGCCTGATATTCGCGGATCTCTTCCTCGATTTGGTCGTTGTCGGGCAGCCAGGTGCCTTCGATACGCGTTTCCCCGACCACCTGCCGGGCTGCCTTGCGTTTGGCGGTGGCGTAGTCGAGGCCGTCCTCGGCGATCATCCTTGCTGCCGCGATGGCGATTTCCTCGCGCACGCGCTGGGGATCGAAATGTGATCTGCGAACCATCCTTGAATGATACTAGAGATCGCCTTGGGCTCCTGCAGGCGGCCACTGCGCCGCACCTGCTGCCGGGTGCCCAGGGATTTTCCGTCGCTGCGGGGGCCGAGGTCGAGCCAATAGGGCTCAGGGCCTCGGGTACAATACCGGTTCTTTGCTGCGGCGGCGCAGGGCTGCCGTCGTTCCAGCTTCCCCGTCCTTTTCAACCCGATCAAACCGATCAACGCGTTCACGACGCCCGCGCGGCGCGACAGGCTTATGCACATCCATATCCTCGGCATCTGCGGCACGTTCATGGGCGGACTCGCGGTGCTCGCGCGCAGCGCGGGCCACACGGTGACCGGCTGCGACGCCGGCGTGTACCCGCCGATGAGCACCCAGCTCGAAGCGCAGGGCATCCGCCTCATCGAGGGTTACGACGCGAGCCAGACCGAACTCAAGCCCGATCTCTACGTGATCGGCAATGTGGTCACGCGCGGCAACCCGCTGATGGAGGAGATCCTCAATCGCGGCTTGCCGTACACGTCGGGTCCGCAATGGCTCGGCGAACACGTGATGCGCGACAAGTGGGTGCTCGCGGTGGCGGGCACGCACGGCAAGACCACCACGAGCTCGATGCTCACGTGGCTGCTTGAAGACGCGGGCCTCAATCCCGGCTTCCTGATCGGCGGCGTGCCGCTGAATTTCGGCGTATCCGCGCGCCTGACCGATTCGAGCTTCTTCGTGATCGAAGCCGACGAGTACGACACGGCGTTCTTCGACAAGCGCTCGAAGTTCGTTCATTACCGTCCGCGCACGGCGCTGCTCAACAACCTCGAATTCGATCACGCCGACATCTTCCCCGATCTCGCGGCGATCGAAACGCAGTTCCATCACCTAGTGCGCACGATTCCGGGCGTGGGCCGCATCGTCACGAACGGCCGCTCGGACGCGCTCGAGCGCGTGCTCACGCGCGGCGTATGGAGCGACGTGGAGCGCTTCGGCGTGGATGGCGGCTGGCAGGCGCTGCCGGCGGAAGACGGCGTGGCCGTGGACGAGCGCTTCGCCGTCTATCACAACAGCGAACGTGCAGGCGTGGTGGACTGGCAGATCCAGGGCGAACACAACCGCCTGAACGCGCTCGCGGCGATTGCCGCCGCGCGCAGCGTGGGCGTGCCGCCCGCGCAGGCCGCCGCCTCGCTCGCCACGTTCCGCAACGTGAAGCGCCGCATGGAAGTGCGCGGCAGCGTCGACGGCGTGACCGTCTACGACGACTTCGCGCACCATCCCACGGCCATCGAAACGACGATCGCCGGCCTGCGCACGCGCGTCGGCCACGAAAACACGCGCATCCTCGCCGTGCTCGAGCCGCGCTCGAACACGATGAAGCTCGGCGTGATGAAGGCGCAGCTGCCCGTCAGTCTCGCCGACGCCGACCTCGTGTTCGGCTACGGCGCAGCGAGCGGCAAGGACGCGCTCGGCTGGGACCTCGCCGGTGCGCTTGCGCCGCTCGGCGAGAAGGCCCGCGCCTTCCACGATCTCGACGCGCTCGTGAAGGCGGTCGTCGCAGCCGCACGCCCCGGCGACCAGGTGCTCGTGATGAGCAACGGCGGCTTCGGCGGCGTGCATCAAAAGCTGCTCGATGCGCTGTCGGCACGGAGCGCGGCGTGATCGTCTATCTGCACGGCTTTCGCTCGTCGCCCCAGTCGTTCAAGGCGCGCCTCTTGGCGGCGCGCATGGCCGAGCTGGGACGCAGCGGCGAGTGGCTGTGCCCGACGCTGCCGGTTTCGCCGCGCGACGCGATTGCGCTCGCCGAGCAGGAGATCGGCGCGCAGTGGAAGCCGGGCGAGCGCGTCACGCTCATCGGCAGTTCGCTCGGCGGCTACTTCGCCACGCATCTCGCGGAAAAGCACGGCTGGCGCGCTGCGCTGCTGAACCCCGCCGTGGTGCCTGACCGCGATCTGTCGAAGTATCTCGGCGAGCAGCCGCTCTGGCACGGCGGCGGCAGCATCGTCGTCGAACCGCGTCACCTGGAAGAGTTGCGCGCGCTGGCCGTGACGAAGGTGACGCAACCCGCGCGCTACTATCTGGTCGCCGCGACCGGTGACGAAGTGCTCGATTACCGCGAGATGCTCGCGCACTATCCGGGTGTGCCCACACACCTGATCGAAGGCAGCGATCATGGCATCAGCGAGTTCGCAGATTACGTCGACGAAGTGATCCGTTTCTGCGATGCCGCCTGATGCGTGCGAACGCCTATATGTATACAGCACCGCCCGCGCGCCGCGCCGGCGGTCGAAGCAAGTCTGAACGAGAGTATTGAGTGAACGTTTTCTTTGAGGAATCGGGCAGTTTCAAGGCCGGCAGCGTGCTGTCGCGCCAGGGCGATGCGTTCCAGGTCGAGCTGCCCGGCGGGCGGCGCGCCAAGGTGCGCGCGAAGGACGTGCTGATCGAGTTCGAAAAGCCGGCTGCGAGCGAACTGCTGGAGCAGGCGGACGCCGCCGCCCAGGAGATCGATCTCGACTTCCTGTGGGAGTGCGCGCCCGCCGAGGAATTCGCCTACACGGCGCTCGCGAGCGAGTACTTCGGCGAAACCTACGGCCCGGTCGAGCGCGCCGCGCTCGTGCTGCGCCTGCATGGCTCGCCCGTGTACTTTCGCCGCAAGGGGCGCGGCCAGTATCAGCGCGCACCCGAAGAGCAGCTCAAGATGGCGCTCGCCTCGCTCGAGCGCAAGCGTCAGCAGGCGCTGGTGCAGGCCGGCTACGAAGAGGAGCTGAAGGCGGGTGGACTGCCCGAGGCCTTCAAGGGCAAGGCTCTCGGACTCCTCACGAAGCCGGACAAGAACGCCATCGAATACAAGGCGCTCGAAGCGGCGGCTGCCGCGCGTGGCATTTCGATGCCGCGCCTCATGCTCGAAAACGGCGGCATCGCTTCGCCGCGCGCGCTGCACGAGGCACGCTTCCTCGCGGACTTCTTCCCGCACGGCACGGGTTTTCCGCCCGTCGAAGTGGGCACGCTGCCCGAGGATCTGCCCGACGCCGCCGAGCACGTGCAGGCGTTTTCGATCGACGACGTCACGACGACCGAAATCGACGACGCCTTCTCGATCGAGCATCTGGCCGACGGCCGCGTGCGCATCGGCATTCACATCGCGGCGCCCGCGCTCGGCATCCAGCGCGGCGACACGGCGGATACGATCGCGCGCACGCGTCTTTCGACGGTCTACATGCCCGGCGACAAGATCACGATGCTGCCCGACGATTTCGTCGACGCCTTCACGCTCAAGGAAGGTGGTCTGCGCCCGGCGCTGTCGCTCTACTGCATCGTGAACCGCGAGACGCAGGAGATCGTCGCGACCGAAACGCGCGCCGAGCGCGTGTTCGTGAAGAGCAATCTGCGTCACAACACGCTCGACGAAGTCGTCACCGAAGAGACGCTCGCAGCGGGCACGGGCGAGTATCCGCACAAGGACGATATCGCCGTGCTGTGGCCGTTCGCGCAGGCGCTGTTCGAGAAGCGCCAGCAGGCACGCGCCGGTTACGGCCTGCGCCGCGAGGTCCAGCGCAACACGGACTTCAACTTCTACGTGGAAGGCGAGCATGTGACCATCTCGCCGCGCCGCCGCGGCTCGCCGCTCGACCTGATCGTCGCGGAGCTGGCGATTCTCGCGAACTCCACGTGGGGCGCGTTCCTGCACGACCATGGCGTGCCGGGCATCTATCGCTCGCAGCGCGCGTTCGGCGCGCCGACCGGTCCCAAGCGCACGCGCATGCAGACCAACGCCGCGCCGCACGAAGGCCTCGGCGTCGCGCAGTATGCGTGGAGCACCTCGCCGCTGCGCCGCTACGTGGACCTCGTGAACCAGTGGCAGTTGCTCGCCTGCGTGGAGCACGGCGTGGCCGCCAAGCTCGTCGCGCCGTTCAAGCCCAAGGACGCCGATCTGTTCGCCGTCGTGCAGGGCTTCGACGAGACTTACACCGCCTATGCCGACCATCAGCGCCGCATGGAGTACTTCTGGTGCCTGCGCTGGCTGCAGCAGGAGATGCGCGGTGAGGCGGGCCGCGAGCCGCGCCGCGAATTCCCGGCGAGCGTGGTGAAGGACGACCTGGTGCGCTTCGAGGAAGTGCCGCTGCTCATGCACGTGCCCGCACTCGGCGTGCACGCGCGCGGCACGCGCCTGATGATGGAAGTGCTGTCGATCGACGAGCTGACCATCGAGGCTTCGGTGCGCATGCTGCGCGTGCTCGACGCGCCCGTCGTGACGAGCGGCGAGCCGGCCGAAGAGGATACGGGCGAAGACGAAGAGCTGATCGAAGCCGCCGACGAGTCCGCGCAAAGCGAAGCGGAAGCTGTCGCGGAAGCGGGCGAAGCGGAAGGCGAGGCGGCAAGCGACGCGCCCGCGGCAGAAGAACAATCGAGCGAACAACACGCCACGGAGCCGCGCGAATGAGTGCCAGCGAGTCGAAGCCGGTTGTGAGCGCCGACCGCTACGCCGTCGTCGGCAACCCGGTGGCGCACAGCAAGTCGCCGTACATCCACGCACAGTTCGCGCTGCAAACGGGTGAGCGCGTCGAATACGACCGGCTGCTCGCGCCGCTCGACGGTTTCGTCGAGCATGTGCAGGCCTTTCACGCGGCGGGCGGTCGCGGCCTGAACGTGACCGTGCCGTTCAAGCTGGAAGCGCACGCGCTTGCGCACAAGCTCTCGCCGCGTGCGGCGGCGGCGGGCGCGGTCAACACGCTGCGCTTCGACGCGGACGGCATTTTCGGCGACAACACCGACGGCTTCGGCCTCGTGCGCGACATCGAGGTGAACCTCGGCGTTGCGCTCGAAGGGGCGCGCGTGTTGCTGCTCGGCGCGGGCGGCGCGGCGCGCGGCGTCGTGCTGCCGATGCTCGAGCGCCGGCCGCGCGAGATCACCATCGTGAACCGCACGGCGCCCAAGGCGCACGCGCTCATCGAGCAGTTCGCAGGCGCGGCGGGCGAGTTCGGCTGCCTGCTCAACGGCGGTGGCCCTCATGCACTCGATCCCAAGCCCTACGACGTGATCGTGAACGCGACGGCGGGCAGCCTCGATGCGGCCTTGCCCGAGTGCGACGAGCGCGCGTTCGGCACCGGTACGCTCGCCTACGACATGATGTACGGCGCGCAGCCCACCGTGTTCATGCGCCACGCGCAGGCACTCGGCGCGCGCGCGGCCGACGGCCTTGGCATGCTGGTCGAGCAGGCCGCCGAGTCGTTCTTCTTGTGGCGCGGCGTGCGGCCCGAGGGCGCGCCGGTGCTGGCGGCATTGCGCGCGCAGCTCGCCGCGCAGGCCGCGTAACGCGCAGCGCCGCTCGCACAAAACGGAGACGACGCCATGCGCAGGCAAGCCATCGGTGCGCAGGCCGCGGCGGTCGCGAGCGGCAGCGGGCGGCGCGCGCAGTCGCGCAAACGTCCCGGCGCGCTGCGCTGGCTGACCTGGGTCGTCTCGGTGTGCGCGATGGCGTGGATCGCCACGCAACTCTTCTACTTCGCGCAAATCGCGCTGTGGAACTTCGTCGATCCGCAAACCACGGCGTTCATGCGCACCGACGCCGCGCGTCTTTCCGCCGAGCGCGCCGGTCTCACGATCCAGCACGAATGGGTGCCGTACGAGCAGATCTCGCGCAACCTGAAGCGCGCGATCATCGCGTCCGAGGACGCGAACTTCGTCAACAACAACGGCTACGAAACCGACGCCATTCTCCAGGCGTGGGAAAAGAACAAGCAGCGCGGCCATATCGTGCGCGGCGGCTCGACCATCACGCAGCAGCTCGCGCGCAACCTGTTCCTCTCGCGCGAACAGAGCTACATCCGCAAGGGCCAGGAGTTCATCATCACGTGGATGCTGCAGACGCTGCTCGACAAGGAGCGCATCTTCGAGATCTATCTGAATTCGGTGGAGTGGGGCAACGGCGTGTACGGCGCGCAAGCCGCTGCGCGCTACTACTACCGCACGAGCGCCGCGAAGCTCACGCCGTGGCAGTCGGCGCGGCTCGCAGTGATGCTGCCGCGTCCCAAGTACTTCGACGAGCATCGCAACTCGACCTATCTCGCGCAGCGCACCGCCGTGATTGCGCGGCGCATGGGGGCGGCCGAGCTGCCGCATTGAAGCGCCATCGCATCGCCACGCCAATGAAAAACGCGCCGTCTTTGCGGCGCGTTTTCGTTTGCTTGCCTGCGTTGCTTCCGCTTACTGGCGCGCGAGCCGCGCGTTATCCGGCATCGGCATGTTGAAGTTGGTGCGAAACGGATTGATGTCGAGGCCGCCGCGCCGGGTGTAGCGCGCGTAGACGGCGAGCCGGTCCGGTTTACACTCGCGCAGGATGTCCATGAAGATGCGCTCGGCGCACTGCTCGTGAAAGCCCGTGTGATTGCGGTACGAGATGATGTAGCGCAACAGGCCCGCCTGATCGATCTGCGGCCCGACGTAGTGGATCTGCACGCTGCCCCAGTCGGGCTGGCCCGTCACCGGGCAGTTCGACTTGAGCAGGTTCGAGATCAGCGTTTCTTCTACCGGGGCTTCGTCGAAGGCCGCCTTCAGCAGCGTCGGCTCCGGGTGATAGATCTCCGTGTCGAGATCGAGGCGATCGA
Organism: Paraburkholderia sp. EG286B; assembly: GCF_040965655.1. Taxonomy (NCBI): domain Bacteria; kingdom Pseudomonadati; phylum Pseudomonadota; class Betaproteobacteria; order Burkholderiales; family Burkholderiaceae; genus Paraburkholderia; species Paraburkholderia sp. EG286B. Next base: position 75,515 of record NZ_JBFRCF010000004.1, read on the forward strand.
GCGAGAGTCCGTCGAATTCCTCGAACGGGATCTTGCCGAACGCGCCCGGCTGCTCGAGCCGCACCGATACCGATGCGCCGCAAGCCGCCGTCACATCGCGCCTGATCGTGTCGCGCACCACGTCGGCGGATTCGAACGGCGTTTGCGCAAACGAGCCCAGATAGAGCTTGAACGACTTCGATTCGATGATGTTCGGCGAGTCGGCGGGAATGAAGAACGTGGCGATCGCGATCTGCGGCTTACCGCGCGCGTTGAGCCACGAAAGCTCGTAGGCGTTCCAGATATCGCTGCCGAAGAAGGGCAGTTGCGCGCCAATGCCGATCTGCTCGCGCGCACCCGCGCGCGGGATCGGGAACAGGAGCGAAGCGTCGTATTGCTCGGTGTAGGTGGAGGCCTTGCCGAGCGGCGATTGGTCGGGAGTCATGATGCGTTGGCTTCGGTTGCGAGATTGGTCACGCCGCTTGCCACGTGCCCGGTGGCCGTGACCGAGCGCGCGGATTCGCAGGTGCGGATCTGGTCGTCGAAGAAAAAATCGGGTTCGAACTCGCGCAGGAACGGGCCTTTGTCGAGTCCGCCAAGGAACATCGCTTCGTCGATCTCGATGTTCCAGGCCATCAGCGTACGGATTGCGCGCTCGTGCGCGGGCGCCGAGCGCGCGGTGACGAGGGCGGTGCGGATGCGCATTTGCGCGTTCGCGTCGGCGAGCTTCTGCAGACGGTTGAGTGCGGCCAGCAGCGGCTGCAGCGGGCCTTGCGCGAGCGGCAGTTCGCGGTTGTCGCGCTCGTGGCTTACGAAGGCGGACAGCCCCTTGCTCTGGAAGATCTGCTCGGCTTCATCGGAAAACAGCACCGCATCGCCGTCGAACGCAATGCGAATCTCGTGCGCGTTGCGTTCCGCCATTGTCGCCGAATTTTGGTCAATGCGCGGAAAGACGCGTGCGGCGGGGAATCCGGCGTCGAGCGCGCTCTTCACGTCGGCCGGATTCGCGGAGAGAAACAGCGACGCATTGAGCGGCTTGAGGTAGTGCCAGGGCTCGCGTCCGCGCGTGAACACGCCGCGCTGAATGTCGAGCCCGTGCTCGCGGCACGAGCTGAACGCGCGCAGACCGCTGATGGGATCGCTGCGCGAGAGGATCACCACTTCCACGTGATGTGCGCCGTCATTGAGCGCGAGCAGCTTGCGGATCAGCGCGAACGCCACGCCTGGCCGCGCGGGCACGTTCAGGCGCTCGCGCTGGAGCGCCTCGTAGGCTCGCAGGTCGCCGGCCTCGAACACGTGGTTTTCCTCCTCGAAATCGAAGAGCGCACGTGACGAAATGGCGACGACGAGCTTGTCGGAAAGCGATACGGACACGATGGCCGCTCGTTACGCGAGGAACAACCGATACGCCGGATTGCTCGTCTCTTCCCAGTGCGGATAGCCGAGCGTGGCGAGGAAACGGCGGAACTCGGCGTCTTCGGCGGCGGGCACCTGGATGCCCACCAGAATCGAGCTGTAGTCGGCGCCCTGGTTGCGGTAGTGGAACAGGCTGATGTTCCAGTTCGGCGCCATCGACGAGAGAAAGCGCATGAGCGCGCCCGGCCGTTCCGGAAACTCGAAGCGGAACAGACGTTCGTCGTGCGCGAGCGGCGAGCGACCGCCCACCATGTAGCGGATGTGCTGCTTCGACAGTTCGTCGCCGGTCAGATCGACGCTCGGAAAGCCGTGATCGACGAAGGTCTTCGCGATCTGCTGCGACTCGCCGCGGTTGCGGATCTGCACGCCCACGAAGATGTGCGCGCGTTCGGCGTCGTCGATGCGGTAGTTGAACTCGGTCACGCTGCGCGTGCCGACCAGTTCGCAGAAGCGCTTGAAGCTGCCGCGCTCCTCGGGGATCGTCACCGCGAACACCGCCTCGCGCGCCTCGCCCACCTCGGCGCGCTCGGCCACGAAGCGCATGCGGTCGAAGTTCATGTTCGCGCCCGAGGTGATCGCCACCAGCGTCTGGCCTTCAATGCCCTCGCGCTCCGCGTACTGCTTCGCGCCCGCCACGGCCAGTGCGCCTGCGGGTTCGAGCACGCTGCGGGTGTCCTGGAAGACGTCCTTGATCGCGGCGCAAAGCGCGTCCGTATCGACCGTGAGCACTTCGTCGAGATACTGCTGGCACAGGCGGAAGGTTTCCTCGCCCACCAGTTTGACGGCCGTGCCGTCCGAGAACAGGCCGACTTCGGTGAGCTCCACGCGCCTGCCGGCCTGGATCGACTGCGCCATTGCGCAGGAATCGTCGGTCTGCACGCCGATCACCTTGATCTCCGGACGCACGGCCTTCACGTAGGCCGCCACACCCGCAGCCAGCCCGCCGCCGCCGATCGGCACGAAGATCGCATGAATCGGGGCCTGATGCTGGCTCAGCACTTCCATCGCCACGGTGCCCTGGCCGGCGATCACGTGGGGATCGTCGAACGGATGCACGAAGGTCAGGCCGCGTTCTTCCTGCAGGCGTACGGCGTGGGCGTAGGCGTCGCTGTACGACTCGCCGGCCTGCACGACCTCGACGGTCGCGCCGCCGTGGGCGCGCACGGCATCGACCTTCACCTGCGGCGTGGTCACCGGCACGCAGATCACGGCCTTCACGCCGAGCTTCGCCGCCGACAGCGCCACGCCCTGCGCGTGATTGCCCGCGGAGGCGGTGATCACGCCGCGCTCGAGCTGCGCGGGCGAGAGATGCGCCATCTTGTTGTAGGCGCCGCGCAGCTTGAAGGAGAACACCGGCTGGTTGTCCTCGCGCTTGAGGAACACGGCGTTGCGCAGACGCGCCGAGAGGTTCGGGGCGCGCTCGAGTTCGGTCTCGCGGGCAACATCGTAGACGCGGGCGGTGAGGATTTTCTTCAGGTAATCGTCGTGGGAGGCCATGCGAGGGCGCGCCGGGCGCGGGTTCAGGGCGGGAAAGCGTAAATGATAGCGCCAACGGCTCCCGCGCTGGCAGCACGGGAAGGTGGCTGGCGTTGGATGCGGCGGCGCGATTCGCCGACCGGCCGGAAGGCAAATCATCGTCAAAGCGCACGCAATGAGGCGCAAACTACCCGTCAACGCAAGTGAATCTTGTGTGTTCACCAGGTTCCCACGCGGCGTCAGCGCGGGTGCGGATCATGCGGTAAAATCCTTTTTCGAAACAAGGATCGGATGATGCACTGGCAACCTCGGACAGCCCATTTGATGCCCGCACGGCGCGTAACCCGCCCGGCGGCGCAGCGGCACGCCCGCCACGCACGATCGTGTCGCTAAATCCGAGCGCCGGGGAACCATCGGCGTGAGCGTTGCCGCCATGTGCCTCCCCACCCCTTTCGTCCGCAGCCTGCCACAGGCGGACACGATTTCAGAATAGCGCCCCACGCGCCCCGTCAGTATCCGTCGCAGCGGCCGCGAGCCGTGCGCGGGACTGGCCCAAAGAGTCGTCCAACCATGAACGCACCTCAAGTTTTCGATCCTCACGGCGCCGCCGCCGCCGTGGCCACCGACATCGAACCGCGCCTGCGCGAGATTCCCTATAACTACACGTCGTTTTCGGACCGCGAGATCGTCATCCGCCTGCTCGGCGAAGACGCATGGAACGCGCTCGCCGAGCTGCGCGCGGAGCGCCGCACCGGCCGCTCGGCGCGCATGCTCTACGAAGTGCTGGGCGACATCTGGGTCGTGCGCCGCAACCCGTATTTGCAGGACGATCTGCTCGACAATCCGAAGCGCCGCGCGCTCCTGATCGAGGCGTTGAACCACCGCCTCGCCGAAATCGAGAAGCGCCGCCGCGCCGACCTGCAGGAGCACACCGACAAGGAAGGCGTGGACCGCGCCGCGCGCGTGGAAAAGCTGGTCGGCGCCACGCGCCGCGCCATCGACGCCTTCGCGGGCGAGTTCGAGAAGATGGCCGACCTGCGCCGCCGCGCGACCAAGGTGCTCGGCAAGCGCACGGCCAAGGACAACATCCGCTTCGACGGCCTCGCGCGCGTCTCGCACGTGACCGACGCGACCGACTGGCGCGTGGAATATCCGTTCGTCGTCCTCACGCCCGATACCGAAGCCGAAATCGCCGGCCTCATCAAGGCCTGTTTCGAACTCGGCCTCACCGTGATTCCGCGCGGCGGCGGCACGGGCTACACGGGCGGCGCGGTGCCGCTCACGCCGTTCTCGGCCGTCATCAACACCGAAAAGCTCGAGCAGCTCGGCCCCGTCGAAATGACCGAGCTGCCGGGCGTGAACCGCAAGGTCGCGACCATTTTTTCGGGCGCGGGCGTGGTCACGCGCCGCGTGACCGAGGCCGCCGACGCCGCGGGCTTCGTCTTCGCCGTCGATCCGACTTCGCTCGATGCGTCCTGCATCGGCGGGAACGTCGCGATGAACGCGGGCGGCAAGAAGGCGGTGCTGTGGGGCACGGCGCTCGACAATCTCGCCTGGTGGCGCATGGTCGACCCGCAGGGCAACTGGCTCGAGGTCACGCGTCTTGACCACAACATGGGCAAGATTCACGACACTCCCGTGGCGCGCTTCGAGCTGAAGTGGTTCGACGGCGAATACGCGCCGGGCGAAAAGCTGCTGCGCTCCGAATCGCTCGATATCGAAGGCAAGCGCTTCCGCAAGGAAGGCCTCGGCAAGGACGTCACCGACAAGTTCCTCGCCGGCCTGCCGGGCGTGCAGAAGGAAGGCTGCGACGGGCTCATCACGTCCGCGCGCTGGGTGCTGCACAAGATGCCCGCGCATACGCGCACGGTGTGCCTCGAGTTCTTCGGCCAGGCGCGCGAGGCGATTCCGAGCATCGTCGAGATCAAGGACTACCTGTTCGAAACGTCGAAGCAGGGCGGCGCGATTCTCGCGGGCCTCGAGCACCTCGACGAGCGCTATCTGCGCGCCGTGGGCTACGCGACCAAGAGCAAGCGCAACGCGTTTCCGAAGATGGTGCTGATCGGCGACATCGTCGGCGACGACGCCGATGCCGTGGCCGCCGCGACCTCGGAAGTCATTCGCATGGCCAACGGCAAGAGCGGCGAAGGCTTCGTCGCGGTGTCCGCCGAGGCGCGCAAGCGCTTCTGGCTCGACCGGAGCCGCACGGCCGCCATTGCCAAGCACACCAACGCGTTCAAGATCAACGAAGACGTCGTGATCCCGCTCAACCGCATGGGCGAGTACACGGACGGCATCGAGCGCATCAACATCGAACTGTCGATCAAGAACAAGCTGCAACTGGTCGACGCCCTCGAAGCGTTCTTCAAGGCGGGCAAGCTGCCGCTCGGCAAGACCGACGACGCGAACGAGATTCCCTCCGCGGAACTGCTCGAAGACCGCGTCCAGCAGGCGCTCGACCTGCTCAAGCGCGTGCGCGAGCGCTGGACCTTCGTGGGCGAGAAGCTCGATCTGTCGCTGCGCGAGGCGCAGCACTATCTCGTGCAGCTGGGCTACGAGGCGCTGGCGGAGAAGTTCGCCGACCGCGTGGATGCGCAGCCCGACGCCAACGTCTTCCACGTGACTCAGGACCGCACGGTGCGCATCTCGTGGAAGCAGGAGATCCGTGCGGAACTGCGCAAGATCTTCAACGGCGGCGAATTCAAGCCGATCCTCGAAGAGACCCAGGCGATCCACAAGAAGGTGCTGCGCGGCCGCGTGTTCGTGGCGCTGCACATGCACGCCGGCGACGGCAACGTGCACACGAACCTGCCGGTCAACTCCGACAACTACGAGATGCTGCAGGACGCGCACCATGCGGTCGCGCGCATCATGAAGCTCGCGCGTTCGCTCGACGGCGTGATTTCGGGCGAGCACGGCATCGGCATCACGAAGCTCGAATTCCTCACGGACGAAGAGATCGCCGAGTTCCGCGCCTACAAGCAGCGCGTCGATCCGCAAGGCCGCTTCAACGCGGGCAAGCTGCTCGAAGGCGCCGACCTGCGCAACGCCTACACGCCGTCGTTCGGCCTGATGGGCTACGAGTCGCTCATCATGAAGCAGTCCGACATCGGCGCGATCGCCGATTCGGTGAAGGACTGCCTGCGCTGCGGCAAGTGCAAGCCAGTGTGCGCGACGCACGTGCCGCGCGCGAACCTGCTCTACAGCCCGCGCAACAAGATTCTCGCGACGTCCTTGCTGGTCGAGGCGTTCCTGTACGAAGAGCAGACGCGCCGCGGCGTGTCGATCAAGCATTGGGACGAGTTCAACGACGTGGCCGACCACTGCACGGTCTGCCACAAGTGCGTGACGCCGTGCCCGGTCAAGATCGACTTCGGCGACGTGACCATGAACATGCGCAATCTGCTGCGCAAGATGGGCAAGAAGAAGTTCAACGCGGGCAACGCGGCGGGCATGTTCTTCCTGAACGCCACGAACCCGCAGACCATCAACCTCGCGCGCACCGCGATGATGGGCGTGGGCTACAAGGCGCAGCGCCTCGGCAACGACCTGCTCAAGAAGGTCGTGAAGAAGCAGACGGCGCTGCCGCCCGCATCGACGGGCAAGCCGGCCGTGGTCGAGCAGGTGATCCACTTCGTCAACAAGAAGATGCCGGGCAACCTGCCGAAGAAGACGGCGCGCGCGCTGCTCGACATCGAAGACAACAAGATCGTGCCGATCATCCGCAACCCGAAGACGACGAACGTCGATTCGGAAGCGGTGTTCTACTTCCCCGGCTGCGGCTCGGAGCGTCTGTTCTCGCAAGTGGGCCTCGCCACCCAGGCGATGCTCTGGCAAGCGGGCGTGCAGACGGTGCTGCCGCCGGGCTACCTGTGCTGCGGCTATCCGCAGCGCGGCTCGGGCCAGTACGACAAGGCCGAGAAGATCGTCACCGATAACCGCGTGCTGTTCCACCGCGTCGCGAACACGCTCAATTACCTCGACATCAAGACCGTCGTGGTGTCGTGCGGTACGTGCTACGACCAGCTTGCGGGTTATGAATTCGACAAGATTTTCCCGGGATGCCGCATCATCGACATCCACGAGTTCCTGCTCGAGAAGGGCATCAAGCTCGACGGCGTGACGGGCACGCGCTACATGTACCACGACCCGTGCCACACGCCGATCAAGACGATGGATCCGGTCAAGCTCGTCAATGAGCTGATGGGTTCTGAAAAGGACGGCTACAAGATCGAGAAGAACGATCGCTGCTGCGGCGAATCGGGCACGCTGGCCGTGACGCGCCCGGACGTTTCGACGCAGGTGCGTTTCCGCAAGGAAGAGGAAATCCGCAAGGGCGCGGCGAAGCTGCGCGGCATTCCGATCGTCGGCAACGGCGCGAACGGGGTGCAGCCGGCGACGCAGCAGGAAGCGGGCGGGCAGGGTACGACGCAGGACGTCAAGATTCTCACGTCTTGCCCGTCTTGCCTCCAGGGTCTGTCGCGGTACAACGAAGACGCCAACATCGAAGCCGACTACATCGTGGTGGAAATCGCCCGCCACATACTTGGCGAAAACTGGATGGCGGACTACGTTCAGAACGCGAACAATGGCGGAATCGAGCGCGTGCTGGTCTAATGGCAGCGCTCAATTTTCCGTGAACGGGTTCGAGGACGACGATGACATGCGTATTCTGCAGTGAGGAAGGCGGCGATCTGCTATGGCAGGACGAGCGCATGCGCGTCGTGCTCGCGACTGCCGAGGCCGACTATCCCGGCTTTTGCCGGGTCATCTGGAATGCGCACGTCGCCGAATTCTCGGACCTGGGCGCGGCCGACCGGGAACATCTGATGCGCGCCGTGTACGCCGTCGAGCGTGCGCTGCGCCGCGTCATGCAGCCATCAAAGGTGAATCTGGCGAGCCTCGGCAACCAGGTGCCGCACGTGCATTGGCACGTCATTCCGCGCTTCACGAACGATGCCCATTTCCCGCTGCCCGTCTGGGCGCCGCGCCAGCGCACGGTGTCCGAGGCGATGCTGGGCCAGCGCCGCGCGCAGGCTACGCTGCTGCGCGACGCGGTACGCCAGGAAATGGAGCAGGCTTAAGGCCTGAGCAGGCGGGGGCGGTGAGCGTCCAATGCGCGTCCAATTGCGTCCAGTACGCGTCCAACAGCGGGAACGAACATGAGTGGACTGAAATCCGATACGCCGGTGCCGACCGGCGTCGTGGTGCACGCCGTTTCGCGCGTGCTGGAACTCCAGTATGCGAACGGGGAGAGCTACCGCGTGCCCTTCGAGCTGATGCGCGTGTATTCGCCCTCGGCCGAGGTGCGCGGGCACGGCGCCGGCCAGGAAACGCTGCAGACGGGCAAGCGCGAGGTGACGATCACGGCGCTCGAAGGTGTCGGCAACTACGCGCTGCAGCCCACGTTCTCCGACGGCCACAACACCGGCATCTACTCGTGGGACCAGCTCTACGAGCTCGCCACGCGCCAGGACGAACTCTGGGCGGAATATTTCGCCAGACTGAAGGCGGCGGGCGTCGAGCGCGACGCCCCCATGGCGGCGCCCCCTGCCGCGCATGGCCACTGCCACTGACGCTTCCTGTTACGATCCAGCCCCGCCGCATCTCTGACAGAGGCGGCGCAGCACACCAATAGAACACCCTTCCGCGAAAGGACGAGCGCGATGAGCAAAACCCACTTCGGCTATCAGACAGTCGACGAACAGGACAAGGCGAAGAAGGTGGCCGGCGTGTTTCACTCGGTCGCCTCGAACTACGACCTGATGAACGATCTGATGTCGGGCGGGCTGCACCGCGCGTGGAAGGCGTTCACGATCGCGCAGGCGAACATCCGGCCCGGCGCGAAGGTGCTCGACATCGCCGGCGGCACCGGCGACCTTTCCATGGCGTTCGCGAAGAAAGCGGGCCCGACAGGCGAGGTCTGGCACACCGACATCAACGAGTCGATGCTGCGCGTGGGCCGCGACCGCCTCATCGACAACGGCGTGATCACGCCGGCGCTCCTGTGCGACGCCGAGAAAATCCCCTTTCCGGACAACTACTTCGACGTGGTGACCGTGGCTTTCGGGCTGCGCAACATGACGCATAAGGACGCCGCGCTCGCCGAGATGCGCCGCGTGCTCAAGCCGGGCGGGCGCGTGCTCGTGCTCGAATTCTCGAAGGTCTGGGAGCCGCTCAAGAAGGCGTACGACGTCTACTCGTTCAAGGTGCTGCCGTGGCTCGGCAAGCGCTTCGCCCAGGACGCGGACAGCTACCAGTACCTCGCGGAATCGATCCGCATGCATCCGGACCAGGAAACACTCAAGACCATGATGGAACAAGTCGGCCTCGACGCCGTCAAATATTACAATTTGTCAGCTGGCGTGGTAGCCTTACACGTCGGCACAAAGTATTAGTGTTCCCAACTCACTGTCTTTAAAGGAATTTCCGCCATGTCTGAGCCCTGCAACGTTGCTTCCAAAAAGCTTTCATCGTCATGGGCCAGACGAATCGGCGTCCTGGCCCTTGCCGGCGTGATGATTGCCGGCAGCCTCGCATCGTTCGATGCAGAGGCTCGCCGCATGGGTGGCGGCCGCAGTTTCGGCAAGCAGTCGTCCACGGCTACGCAGCGCAGCACCACGCCGCCGCCGGCCCAGCCCACCCCCACGAATCCCGCGCAGCAGGCCGGAGCCCAGCGCGCTCCCGGCACGCCGGCTCCCACGCCTGCGGCCGCACCGGCGCGCAATCGCTGGCTTGGACCGATCGCGGGCCTCGCGGCCGGTCTCGGCATCGCCGCGCTGCTTTCGCACTTCGGTCTTGGCGAGGCGTTTGCCGGCATGATGGCCAACATGATCGTGATCGCGATCATCGCCTTTATCGCCGTCTGGCTGATCCGCAAGTTCATGAGCCGCCGTCGTGCCGCGGAACCCGCGTACCAGGGCGGGTACTCGTCGAACAGCATGAACCCGTCGTCGGGCGGGTATCAGCCGCAGGAGCCGCGCTACACCGCGCCGCCCACGGGGCAGTACCTCGCGCCTGAAGCCAATCCGGTCAGCACGCCGAACATCGATACGCCGGCAGCTGCATCGATTCCGGCCGGCTTCGACACGGAAGCCTTCGTGCGCAATGCGAAGGTCTACTTCGTGCGCCTGCAGGCCGCATGGGACGCCGGCAACATGGACGACATCCGCGAATTCACGACGCCCGAGATGTTCGCCGAAATTCGCGTCGATCTCGCGGGCCGCGGCGCGCAGCCCAACCAGACCGACGTCGTGCAGCTCAACGCGGACCTGCTCGGCGTGGAAGACCGCGGCAGCGAATACCTGGCGAGCGTGCGTTTCTCCGGCCTGATTCGCGAAGCCATGGGCGAGCCGGCCGCGCCGTTCGTCGAGGTGTGGAATCTCTCGAAGTCGCGCACGTCGGGCGAAGGCTGGCTGCTCGCGGGGATCCAGCAGGTCGAATCTCACTGAGTCGGCACCCGGGCCGCGCGGCTCGTGACTTGATCCAGATCGGCGTGCGGCGCCTTCCGGGCGCCGCGCCGCATGAGACAGGGCAGGGCGGCGGCGCGATACTGTGGCTCGAACGTTACAATAGGAACCCGCCCGGGCTTGTGCCCGAGCGGGTTTTCTTATTCCATGCCGATGACTCTTGCCGCCAAGCCCTTCGCTGCTGCCGTCAACCACCTGCTCGCCCGCGAAACGTGGGCACGCGAGCGTCTCGCCCCCTATGCCGGCAAGACGGCCCGCCTCACCTGTCCGCCCGTCGTGCTCACGCTGCTCGTGCAGCCGGACGGCTATCTGGGCGCGGTCGAGGATCACGATGCGGGCGACGTCGATGTGACGCTGTCGCTGCCCGCGGGCGCGCTCTCGTCGTTCATGCAGGGCGGTCAGGCGGCCGTGATGAAGCACGTGAAGATCGAGGGCGATGCCGAGTTTGCGCAGGTCATCGGCAAGCTCGCCGAGCATCTGCGCTGGGAGCCCGAAGAGGACCTCGCGAAGCTGATCGGCGACGCGCCGGCTTCACGCATCGCCACGCTCGCGCGCGCCGCAAGCGAGCAGGCCCTGCGCACCGGGCGCAACGTGCTCGGCTCGGTCACGGAATATCTGCTTGACGAAAATCCGCAGCTCGTGCGGCGCGCCGAGCTCGACGGCTTCAACGAGGAGCTGTCGCGCGCACGCGATGCGCTGGCGCGCGTGGAAAAGCGCATCGAGCGGCTCGAACAAAAATCACCGGCCGGCGGCGGGAGCCAAAGCGCTGCGCCGCGCGGTTCGCGCTAGTCAACAGGCCCCCCAGACATGCGTTTTCTGCGTTTCCTCAAGATTTTCTTCACCGTCATCCGCTTCGGCCTGGACGAGATGATGTTGAGCCGGATCAACGACCGGCGTGTCGCGCTGCTCCTGCGCATCACCACGATCGGCCGTCGCTTCGACGATCCGCCCGGCTTGCGTCTGCGTCTCGCGCTGGAAAGCCTCGGCCCGATCTTCGTGAAATTCGGCCAGGTGCTGTCCACGCGCCGCGACCTGCTGCCGCCCGATATCGCCAACGAACTGGCGAAGCTGCAGGACCAGGTGCCGCCGTTCGATTCGAACGTGGCGATCGGCCTGATCGAGAAGTCGCTGGGCGCACCGGTCGACACGATCTTCGACGAGTTCGAGCGCGTGCCGGTGGCGAGTGCGTCGATTGCGCAGGTGCACTTCGCAAAGGTGAAGTCGGGCCAGCACGCGGGCAAGCCGGTGGCCATCAAGGTGCTGCGGCCGAACATGCGTCCGGTGATCGACTCCGACCTCGCGCTGCTGCGCGACATCGCCGTGTGGGCCGAGCGGCTGTGGGCCGACGGCAAGCGCTTGAAGCCGCGCGAAGTGGTCGCCGAGTTCGACAAGTACCTGCACGACGAGCTCGACCTCATGCGCGAGGCCGCCAACGGCAGCCAGTTGCGCCGCAATTTCGCGGGCCTCGATTTGCTGCTCGTGCCGGAAATGTACTGGGAATTCAGCACGGCCAACGTGCTCGTGATGGAGCGCATGGTCGGCGTGCCGATCAGCCAGGTGGACAAGCTGCGGGCGGCGGGCGTGGACATTCCGAAGCTCGCGCGCGAGGGCGTGGAGATCTTCTTCACGCAGGTGTTCCGCGACGGCTTCTTTCATGCCGACATGCACCCCGGCAACATTCAGGTGAGCCTCGATCCCGCGCATTTCGGCCGCTATATCGCGCTCGATTTCGGCATCGTCGGCGCGCTGTCGGACTTCGACAAGAATTATCTAGCGCAGAACTTTCTCGCGTTCTTCAAGCGCGACTATCACCGCGTGGCGACGCTGCATATCGAGTCGGGGTGGGTGCCGCCCAATACGCGCGTGGAAGAACTGGAAAGCGCGATTCGCGCCGTGTGCGAACCGTATTTCGACCGGGCGCTGAAGGACATCTCGCTCGGCCAGGTGCTGCTGCGCCTGTTCCAGACCTCGCGGCGCTTCAACGTTGAAATCCAGCCGCAGCTCGTGCTGCTACAAAAGACCATGCTCAACGTCGAGGGCCTCGGGCGTTCGCTCGATCCGGAGCTCGATCTCTGGAAAACGGCGAAGCCTTATCTCGAGCGCTGGATGACCGAGCAGATCGGCCTGCGCGGCTGGTACGAGCGCTTCAAGATCGAGGCGCCGCAATGGAGCAAGACGCTGCCGCAATTGCCGCGCCTCGTGCATCAGGTGCTGCTGCATCGCCAGGAGCCGGGCGGCTTCGCGAACGACGAGACGATCCGCGCGATGCTCGCCGAGCAACGCCGCACGAACCGCCTGCTGCAGGGCCTGCTCGTGTTCGGCGTGGCCGTGGGCGTGGGCATGGTGGCGGCACGCGTGTGGCTCGCGTTCGCGTACGGCGGCTGACGGACCACGAGAACAAGGAGTGAGACGATGAGCGACCCGACCCTGCCGCCGCAACCGGGCGACGTGCCCGAGTTCGAAACCCGCGACCCGGCGTCGCCCTCGTTCTGGGACGAGCGCTTTGCGCGCGGCTTCACGCCCTGGGATCAAGCGGGCGTGCAGCGCCAGTTCGAAGCCTTCGCCACGGCGCACCCCGAGGCCGCGGTGCTGGTTCCGGGCTGCGGCAACGCCTGGGAGGCCCGCTGGCTCGCCGAGCGCGGCCGCACGGTGCGCGCCATCGACTTCGCGCCGGCCGCGATCGCGAGCGCGCGCGCGGCGCTGGGGCAGTATGCGGGTGTCGTCGAAGAGGCGGACTTCTACGCCTACACGCCGCCGTTCACGCCGGCCTGGGTGTTCGAGCGCGCGTTCCTGTGCGCGCTGCCCAAAGCGCAGCGCGCGAGCTACGCCACCCGCATGGCCGAGCTGTTGCCGCCCGGTGCGTTGCTCGCGGGCTACTTCTTCATCGGCGAGACGCCCAAGGGGCCGCCGTTCGCGATCGCGCGCGACGAACTCGACGCCTTGCTCACGCCGTACTTCACGCTGGCCGACGATCAACCCGTGGCCGACTCGCTGCCCGTGTTCGTCGGGCGCGAGCGCTGGCTCGTGTGGCGCCGCAACGACGTCGCGCCGTCGCCCGGTTGAGCGGTCCGACGCACTCACGCCTTGCGCTCGCCGCCCTCCATGGCCGCGCGCGCTCTTGATGTGCGCGCAACCTGCCCTCATCTGTATTGAGACAGCCGCAACCCGCCGACCTCCCCGCTGGACACCCAACCCCGGTAAATGCCAGGGGCGATCCTGGTTTGCGGCTATAATTCAAGGCTTTGCAAGCAATTATCAGATTTTCATCAGGATAGAGATCATGCCGATCTACGCTTATCGCTGCGAGTCGTGCGGCTTCGACAAGGACGTGCTCCAAAAGATGAGCGATGCGCCCTTGACGCAGTGCCCGAGCTGTGGCGCGGACACGTTTCGCAAGCAGGTCACCGCAGCGGGCTTCCAGCTGAAGGGTTCGGGCTGGTACGTCACCGATTTCCGCGGCGGCAACGGCGGCAAGAGCGCTGCGGCGGCCGGCGCGCAGGCGGGTGGCGAAAATGCGTCGGCGGAGGGCAGCAAGCCGGCCGGCGAGGCCGCTGCGAGCGCTTCCAGCGATGCGGGCGCAGCCGCGAGCAGCCCAGCGAGCACGCCCAGTCCGGCAGCCTCGACCTGAAAAACCTGCGGCGCGATTCCCGCATTCCCGGGGACACGCGCCGCGCCGAAGCCGCGCCGGCAGCCCGTTTGCCGCGCGGTCCGCATGGCGGTGTACATGACGATCAAGAAAGCGACGTTCAAATCGGTATTCCTGACCGGCCTGCTGGTGCTGGTGCCGCTGGCCATCACGCTGTGGGTGCTGAACCTCGTGATCGGCACGATGGATCAGACTCTGCTGCTGCTGCCCGAATCGTGGCGGCCGGAGCGCATGTTCGGCGTGCGCCTGCCGGGACTCGGCGCGGTGCTCACGCTCGCGTTCATCTTCGGGGTCGGTCTGCTCACGCATAACTTCATCGGCCAGAAGCTGGTGGAGTGGTGGAACGCGCTGGTGCGCCGCATTCCGATCATCGGACCGCTGTACGGCAGCATCCAGCAGGTTTCCGATACACTGCTTTCAAGCAACGGCAATGCATTTCGCAAAGCGCTCCTGATCGAGTACCCGCGCAAGGGTTCGTGGACGATCGCGTTTCTCACCGGCATTCCCGGCGGCGACGTGGTCAACCACCTGCAGGAAGATCACGTGAGCGTCTATGTCCCGACTACGCCGAATCCGACGTCGGGCTTTTTCCTGATGGTGCCAAAGAGCGAGGTGGTCGAGCTGGACATGACCGTCGACGCCGCGCTCAAGTATATTGTTTCGATGGGCGTGGTCGCGCCGGCAACCTCACCACGCCGCCCCATCGATCCTCCGCTTTAATACCGGACGACGCGCTGCCGCGCGCCGCTCCCGTTCATTCATGCATAACGAAAGACGAACATCATGTCGATGAGATCTGAATACTGCGGTCTGGTGACCGAACAGCTGCTGGGCCAAACTGTTTCGCTGTGCGGATGGGTGCAGCGCCGCCGCGACCATGGCGGCGTCATCTTCATCGACCTGCGCGACCGCGAAGGCCTCGTTCAGGTCGTCTGCGATCCGGACCGCGCGGAAATGTTCAAGATCGCCGAAGGCGTGCGCAATGAGTTCTGCGTGCAGGTCAAGGGTCTCGTTCGCAATCGTCCGGAAGGCACGGTCAACGCGAACCTCACGAGCGGCAAGATCGAAGTGCTGTGCCACGAAATCGTGGTGCTCAACGCGTCGGTCACGCCGCCGTTCCAGCTCGACGACGACAACCTCTCGGAAACCACGCGCCTCACGCATCGCGTGCTCGACCTGCGCCGCCCGCAAATGCAGCACAACCTGCGTCTGCGCTACCGCGTGACGATGGCCGTGCGCAAGTATCTCGACGCGCTCGGCTTCATCGACATCGAAACGCCGATGCTCACGAAGAGCACGCCGGAAGGCGCGCGCGACTACCTCGTGCCGTCGCGCGTGAACGCGGGCCAGTTCTTCGCACTGCCGCAGTCGCCGCAGCTCTTCAAGCAGCTCCTGATGGTGGCGAACTTCGATCGCTACTACCAGATCGTCAAGTGCTTCCGCGACGAAGACCTGCGCGCCGACCGTCAGCCCGAATTCACGCAGATCGACTGCGAAACGTCGTTCCTCGGCGAGCAGGAAATCCGCGACCTGTTCGAAGACATGGCGCGTCACGTGTTCAAGGAAACGATCGATGTCGAGCTCGACGCGAAGTTCCCGATCATGCCGTACGCGGAAGCCATGAGCCGCTTCGGTTCGGACAAGCCGGACCTGCGCGTGAAGCTCGAATTCACCGAACTGACCGACGCCATGAAGGACGTCGACTTCAAGGTGTTCAGCTCACCGGCCAACACGAAGGACGGCCGCGTCGCGGCGCTGCGCGTGCCGAAGGGCGGCGAGCTGTCGCGTGGCGACATCGACGGCTACACGGAATTCGTGCGCATTTACGGCGCGAAGGGTCTCGCGTGGATCAAGGTCAACGAAGTCGCGAAGGGCCGTGACGGTCTGCAAAGCCCGATCGTCAAGAACCTGCACGACGCTGCGATCGCCGCGATCCTCGAGCGCACCGGCGCGCAGGACGGCGACATCATCTTCTTCGCGGCAGACCGCGCGAAGGTCGTGAACGACAGCCTCGGCGCACTGCGCCTGAAGATCGGCCACTCGGAGTTCGGCCGTGCCAACGGCCTCGTCGAGAAGGGCTGGAAGCCGCTGTGGGTGATCGACTTCCCGATGTTCGAGTACGACGAGGAAGAAAACCGCTACGTGGCCGCGCACCACCCGTTCACGAGCCCGAAGGACGAGCACCTGGAATACCTCGAAACGGATCCGGGCCGCTGCCTCGCCAAGGCTTACGACATGGTGCTGAACGGCTGGGAAATCGGCGGCGGCTCGGTGCGTATCTATCAGGAAGACGTACAGAGCAAGGTGTTCCGCGCGCTCAAGATCAATGCGGAAGAAGCACGCGCGAAGTTCGGCTTCCTGCTCGACGCGCTGCAATACGGCGCGCCGCCGCATGGCGGTATCGCGTTCGGCCTGGACCGCATCGTCACGATGATGGCCGGCGCCGATTCGATTCGCGACGTGATCGCGTTCCCGAAGACGCAACGCGCGCAGGATCTGCTCACGCAGGCGCCGAGCCCGGTGGACGAGCGCCAGCTGCGCGAACTGCACATCCGTCTGCGTCAGCCTGAGCAGAAGACGGCGCAGTAAGCCGCATTCCTGCCGCGAAGGCCCGTCAGGGCTTTTGCATCGCAACAACAAAAAAGGCGCATCGTGCGCCTTTTTTGCTTTTTGCGTTAAATTACCTTTAGACGCGCCGCAAGCGCGCAGCGCGCGTTCCTCCCCACGCTCCATCACCATGCAGAAGCCGCCGAAGATTCCGGAATCCGTACTCGTCGTCATCCATACGCCGCAACTGGAGGTCCTGATCATCGAACGTGCCGACCGGCCGGGTTTCTGGCAGTCGGTCACCGGCTCGAAAGATCGCCTCGACGAGCCGTTCGCCGAAACCGCCGTGCGCGAGGTGGGCGAGGAGACGGGTATTGCCGTCGGTGCGGTGGAGGTTCCGCAGGCGGCGCTGCTCGACTGGCACCACGAGATCGAGTACGAAATCTATCCCGTGTGGCGCCATCGCTATGCGCCCGGCGTCACGCGCAACACCGAGCACTGGTTCAGCCTGGAAGTGCCCACGGGCACAGTCGTCACGCTCGCGCCGCGCGAGCATACGGCGTATGTGTGGCTGCCCTACGAGCAGGCGGCGGCGAAGTGCTTCTCGTGGTCGAACCGCGAGGCCATTCTGCAACTGCCCATGCGGCTACGTGAAGGACGCGGGTGAGCGCAACATGAGCGAAACCAGTACCGATCCCGGCATTGAATCGCAGCGCGTGGTGAGGCTGCGCGAGGCGCTGCTTGGCCGGCGCTATCGTTCGCGTTATCGCTTCACGAGCGGCAACGACGTGCGCCTGTTCGGCTCGAGCGCCGGGCTGTTCGGCGCGATGATCGAACGCATCGACGCCGCCGAGCGTGACGTCGCGCTCGAAACCTATATCTTCTGCGACGACGAAATCGGCCGCGCGCTCTCCGACGCGCTCATGCGCGCAGCGGCGCGCGGCGTGCGCGTGCGCGTCATCACCGACGGCATCGGCTCGCCGCGCATCGCGCTGTTCGAGACCTGGCCGGGCGCGGGGGTGGAGCACCGCGTCTACAACCCGCACATCTTCGGGCGCTTCGGCTTTTCGCGCACGCACCGCAAGCTCGCCGTGATCGACGACCAGTTCGCCTTTTGCGGCGGCATCAACGTGATCGACGATTTCGAGCAGGACGGCCACCGGCTGCCGTATGCGCGCTGGGATTTCGCCGTCGAGCTGTCTGGCCCCGTGGTCGTGGACGTGCGGCTCGCGATCGAGCAGCAGTGGCGGCGTATCCGGCTCGGCTACCGGCCGCCGCTGCCCCAGCAGGTCTCACCCGGCGTGCCCGCGAGCGCGGGCTTCATGTCGCCGCATCCCACCGGCCACACGGTGGGGCGCCCCACGCAGATCGTCGACGACGCGCTGCGCGCGCTTGCGCCCACGGTGCGCTCGTCGCGCGCGAAGCGCTTCTTCACGCGTCTGCGCGAGCGCCTGCGCGCGAGCGTGCGCGATCCGCGCGCGGCGCAGGTGCCCTGCGTGGCGTTCGTCGCGCGCGACAACGTGGTGAACCGGCGCGCGATCGAAAAGGCTTATCTCGACGCCATCGGCGAGGCGCGCAAGGAAGTGCTGCTCGCCAATCCGTATTTCATGCCGGGCCGGCGGCTGCGTCGCGCGCTCGTGAGCGCCGCGGAGCGCGGCGTGGCGGTCAAGCTTCTGGTCGGACGAAAGGAATTCAAGGTACTCGACTACGGAGTGCCGTTCCTCTATCACCAGCTCCTGAGCGCGGGCGTGCAGATTGCCGAGTACGAGAAAACGATGCTCCACGGCAAGGTGGCCGTCGTCGATTCGAGCTGGGGCACCGTGGGTTCCTCGAACCTCGACGCGCTCAGCCTCGTGCTCAATAACGAGGCCAACGTGCTGCTCGTGCAGCATCCGCAGATCGAACAGCTGCGCTGCGAGATCCTCGCGGCGTTCGGCGACGCTGCACAGATCGACCGTGCGCGCTACGAGGCGCGGCCGTGGCACGTACGCGCCGTGAACTGGCTCGCCTGGGCGTTCTATCGTGCGCTCATGAAGCTCATCACCGTGGGCGGCTACGACTAGAAACAGAAAGCTGCCATACGAATCCCCGCTCGTGCAATCGAGAGAATGTCGGCTTGCGCGCGGCGCACGAACCTCGAAAATTAGAGTACCGGTTAGAAATCGGTTTCTAATAAAGTCCTTGTTTCGCGGACGGCCGTCCTCAACAATAGTACGGCCGTTCGATTTAATTCGGGCCCAGATGTAAGCAGTTAATTAGCAGTTGACAGCGACATCGCGGCCACATCGTTACGGTAAAGAAAGCTATGCGAAAAGGCGAACAGACACGAGCCGCCATTCTGGATGCAGCACTCGACCTCGCAGGTCGCGATGGCCTTGAAGGCTTGACCATCGGCCTGCTCGCCGAGCGCATGCAGATGAGCAAGAGTGGCGTCTTCGCTCACTTCGGGTCTCGGGAAGACCTGCAGGTCGAGGTGGTGCGCGAGTACCACCGTCGATTCGAGGAAGAAGTCTTCTTTCCGAGTTTGCGCGAGCCACGCGGTTTGCCGCGTCTGCGTGCGATGCTGTCGCGATGGTTCGAGAAGCGCATTCACGAAGTCACGACCGGCTGCATCTACATCAGCGGCGCCGTCGAGTACGACGACCGCGCGGACAGCCAGGTGCGCGAGACGCTGGTCGCCAGCGTGTCGATGTGGCGTGCGGCGCTCCTGAGGGCCATTTCGCAGGCAATCGAAGAAGGCCATTTGCGCAAGGAGACCGATCCCGCGCTGATGCTCTTCGAACTGTATAGCGTGACGCTCGGCCTGCATCATGACGGCCGCTTCCTGCATCTGCCGGACGCGGTCGAGCATACGTGGGCTGCGTTCGAAAAGCTGATTGTTTCGTATCAGAGCGAGACCCAGTAGCGCCCGGCCGCAACATCGAAGTCGCGGCGGCGCGCGAGGGACCCGAAGCTCAAATTTTGGAGAGAAGACATGGGACAGTACACCGCGCCGCTGCGCGACATGCAGTTCGTTCTGCACGAACTGCTGAACGTGGAAGGCGAAGTGAAGCAGATGCCGAAGCACGCCGACCTCGACGCCGACACCATCAACCAGGTGCTCGAAGAAGCCGGAAAATTCTGCTCCGAGGTGCTGTTTCCGCTGAACCAGGTCGGCGACCGTGAAGGCTGCACGTATGCCGGCGACGGCGTCGTCACCACGCCCGCTGGTTTCAAGGAAGCGTACAAGCAATACGTCGAAGCGGGCTGGCCCGCGCTCGGCTGCGATCCCGAATACGGCGGCCAGGGCCTGCCCGCGTTCGTGAACAACGCGCTCTACGAAATGCTGAACTCGGCGAACCAGGCGTGGACCATGTATCCGGGTCTCTCGCATGGCGCCTACGAGTGTCTGCATGCGCACGGCACGCCCGAACTCCAGAAGGCTTATCTGCCGAAGCTCGTCGAAGGCGTGTGGACCGGCACGATGTGCCTGACCGAGCCGCACTGCGGCACCGACCTCGGCATCCTGCGTACGAAGGCCGAGCCGAACGGCGACGGCTCGTACGCGATCACCGGCACGAAGATCTTCATCTCGAGCGGTGAGCACGACATGGCCGAGAACATCATCCACCTCGTGCTCGCTCGACTGCCCGATGCGCCGCCGGGAACCAAGGGCATCTCGCTGTTCGTCGTGCCGAAGTTCATCCCCACGGCAGCCGGCGAAGTGGGTGAGCGCAACGGCATCAAGTGCGGCTCGATCGAGCACAAGATGGGCATTCACGGCAACGCGACCTGCGTGATGAATCTCGACGGCGCGAAGGGCTGGCTCGTGGGTGAGCCGAACAAGGGCTTGAACGCCATGTTCGTGATGATGAACGCGGCGCGCCTGGGCGTGGGCATGCAAGGTCTCGGCCTCACCGAAGTCGCGTACCAGAACTCGCTTGTGTACGCGAAGGAGCGTCTGCAGATGCGCGCGCTGACCGGCCCGAAGGCGCCCGAGAAGGCCGCCGACCCGATCATCGTGCATCCGGACGTGCGCCGCATGCTGCTCACGCAGAAGGCCTGGGCCGAAGGCGCGCGCGCCTTCACGTACTGGTCCGCGCTGCAGATCGACAAGGAGCTTTCGCACGGCGACGAAGGCGAGCGCAAGGAAGCGGCGGACCTCGTCGCGCTGCTCACGCCGATCATCAAGGCCTTCCTCACCGACAACGCGTTCGAGAGCACCAACCTCGGCATGCAGGTGTTCGGCGGCCATGGCTTCATCTCCGAGTGGGGCATGGAGCAGTACGTGCGCGACGCGCGTATCAACCAGATCTACGAAGGCACGAACACGATCCAGTCGCTCGACCTGCTGGGCCGCAAGGTGCTGGGCGATATGGGCGCGAAGCTCAAGAAGTTCGGCAAGCTCGTGACGGATTTCGTCGAAGCCGAAGGCGTCAAGCCGGAAATGCAGGAGTTCGTGAATCCGCTCGCCGACATTGGCGACAAGATGCAGAAGCTCACGATGGAAATCGGCATGAAGGCGATGCAGAACCCGGACGAAGTGGGCGCGGCCGCGGTGCCGTACCTGCGCACGGCGGGCCATCTCGTGTTCGCGTACTTCTGGGCGCGTATGGCGCGCATCGCGCTCGACAAGGAAAGCTCGGGCGATCCGTTCTACAAGTCGAAGCTGGCCACGGCGCGTTTCTACTTCGCGAAGCTGCTGCCCGAAACGGCCACGTCGATCCGCCAGGCGCGCGCGGGTTCGAAGACGCTGATGGAAGTCGACGAAGCGCTGTTCTAAGAGCCAACGGGCGCGCGCTTTTCGAAGGCGCGCGCCCAGTCAACACGATGTCCAGAGGTGGCCCACGTCGATGCGCGCCGCCCTCACACCTCAATCCGCTCGACATTGCATACCCGCTGGAGGAACAACGTGAGCAACCTCAATATTCGCAAGGTGGCCGTGCTCGGCGCCGGCGTGATGGGCGCGCAGATCGCCGCGCACCTGATCAACGCCCGCGTGCCCGTGCTGCTGTTCGATCTGCCCGCGAAAGAAGGCCCGAAGAACGCCATCGCGCTGAAGGCGATCGAGACGCTCAAGAAGCTCTCGCCCGCGCCGTTCGGCGTGAAGGACGACGCGCAATACATCACGCCCGCGAACTACGAAGACGACATCGCGAAGCTCGCGGAATGCGACGTGGTGATCGAGGCGATCGCCGAGCGCATGGACTGGAAGCACGACCTCTACAAGAAGGTCGCGCCGCACCTCGGCCCGAAGGCGATTTTCGCGACCAATACCTCGGGCCTGTCGATCACCGAACTCTCGCATGGCTTCGACGATGCGTTGAAGGCGCGCTTCTGCGGCGTGCACTTCTTCAACCCGCCGCGCTACATGCACCTCGTCGAGCTGATCCCGACGACGCAGACGAAGCCCGAAATCCTCGACCAGCTCGAATCGTTCCTCACGAGCGTGGTGGGCAAGGGCGTGGTGCGCGCGAAGGATACGCCGAACTTCATCGCGAACCGCGTGGGCGTGTTCTCGATCCTCGCGGTGATCGCCGAGGCGAAGAAGTTCGGCCTGCGTTTCGACGAAGTCGATGATCTCACGGGCGCGCGCCTTGGCCGCGCGAAGTCGGCGACGTTCCGCACGGCCGACGTCGTGGGTCTCGACACGATGGCGCACGTCATCAAGACGATGCAGGACAACCTGAAGGACGATCCGTTCTTCCCGGTCTACGAGACGCCGGCCGTGCTCGCAGGTCTCGTGGCGAAGGGCGCGCTCGGCCAGAAGACGGGCGGCGGCTTCTATCGCAAGGAAGGCAAGGCCATCAAGGTGCTCGACGCCGACACGGGCGAGTACGTCGACGGCGGCGGCAAGGCCGACGAGCTGGTGGGCCGCATCCTCAAGCGTCCGCCCGCCGAGCGTCTGAAGCTGCTGCGCGAAACGCAGCATCCGCAGGCGCAGTTCCTGTGGTCGATCTTCCGCGACGTGTTCCACTACATCGGCGTGCATCTGCAGTCGATCGCGGACAACGCGCGCGACGTCGATCTCGCGATCCGCTGGGGCTTCGGCTGGAACGAAGGTCCGTTCGAAGGCTGGCAGGCCGCGGGCTGGAAGCAGGTCGCCGAGTGGGTGAAGGAAGACATCGACGCGGGCAAGGCGCTGTCGAATGCAGCGCTGCCCGCCTGGGTGTTCGAAGGCCCGGTCGCGGCGAACGGCGGCGTGCACGGCGCGGAGGGCTCGTGGTCGCCCGCCGAAGCGCGCTTCCTGCCGCGCTCGACGCTGCCGGTGTACGAGCGCCAGGTGTTCCGCGCGGCGCTGTTCGGTGAAACGAGCGCACGCGATCCGAAGACCTGGGGCAAGACGCTGTTCGAGAACGACAACCTGCGCGCCTGGGTGGACGACCGTGCGGGCGAGGACGACGTCGTCATCGTCTCGTACAAGAGCAAGATGAACACGATGGGCCCGGCCCTGCTCGACGCCCTCGTGAAGGCCATCGACATCGCGGAAGACGGGTACAAGGGCCTCGTGATCTGGCAACCGACGTCGCTCAAGCTCGGCGCGCCGGGCGGCCCGTTCTCGGCCGGCGCGAACCTCGAAGAGGCGATGCCCGCGTTCATGATGGGCGGGGCGAAGGGCATCGAGCCGTTTGTGAAGAAGTTCCAGGACACGATGCTGCGCGTGAAGTACGCGAACGTGCCGGTGATCACGGCGGTGTCGGGCATCGCGCTCGGCGGCGGCTGCGAAATCATGCTGCAAAGCGCGAAGCGCGTCGCGCACGTCGAGAGCTATGTCGGCCTCGTGGAAGTGGGCGTGGGTCTCGTGCCCGCTGGCGGCGGCCTGAAGGAAGCGGCGATTCGCGCAGCCGAAGCCGCGCAGGTGATCGGCGCGGCACCGAGCGATCTGCTCCGGTTCCTGCAGAAGTCGTTCGAAAACGCGGCGATGGCGAAGGTTTCGGCCTCGGCGCACGAAGCCCGCGCAATGGGCTACCTGAAGCCTTCGGACACGATCGTCTTCAACGTGTTCGAACTGCTCGACACGGCGAAGAAGGAAGCGCGCGCACTCTCCGCCGCGGGCTACCGTCCGCCGCTGCGCGCCACGCAGATTCCGGTGGCGGGCCGCTCGGCGATCTCGACCATCAAGGCATCGCTCGTGAACATGCGCGACGGCCGCTTCATCAGCGACCACGATTTCCTGATCGCGAGCCGTATCGCGGAAGCGGTGTGCGGCGGCGACGTCGAGGCGGGCAGTCTCGTCGACGAAGAATGGCTGCTCAAGCTCGAGCGCCGCGCCTTCGTCGATCTGCTCGGCACGCAGAAGACGCAGGAACGCATCATGGGCATGCTGCAAACCGGCAAGCCGGTGCGCAACTAAGCGGCACGACGCACACCAGATACTGGAGTAAGAGATGAGCAAACAGTTGCAGGACGCATACATCGTCGCCGCGAGCCGCACGCCCATCGGCAAGGCGCCGCGCGGCGTGTTCAGGAATACCCGCCCGGACGAGCTGCTGGTTCACGCGATCAGGTCGGCCGTGGCGCAGGTGCCCGGCCTCGACACGAGCGTGATCGAAGACGCCATCGTCGGCTGCGCGATTCCCGAAGCCGAGCAGGGCCTGAACGTGGCGCGTATCGGCGCGCTACTCGCGGGTCTGCCGCAGAGCGTGGGCGGCGTGACCGTCAATCGCTTCTGCGCATCGGGCCTCACGGCGCTCGCCATGGCCGCGGACCGCATCCGCGTGGGCGAGTCCGACGCGATGATCGCAGGCGGCTGCGAGTCGATGAGCATGGTGCCGATGATGGGCAACAAGCCGTCGCTCTCGCCGCACATCTTCGATCGTAACGAAGACATCGGCATCGCCTACGGCATGGGCCTCACGGCCGAGAAAGTGGCGGAGCGCTGGAAAGTGAGCCGCGAGGCGCAGGACGCGTTCTCGGTCGAATCGCACCGCCGCGCGCTCGCCGCGCAGCAGGCCGGCGAATTCAAGGACGAGATTTCGCCGTACACGCTCATCGAGCGCACGCCCGATCTCGCCACGGGCGAAGTGAAGGTGAAGGAGCGCCTGATCGAGCTCGACGAAGGCCCGCGCGCCGATACGACGCTCGAAGGCCTCGCGAAGCTGCGCGCGGTGTTCGCGAACAAGGGCTCGGTCACGGCCGGCAACAGCTCGCAGACTTCGGACGGCGCGGGCGCGCTGATCGTCGTCTCCGAGAAGATCCTCAAGCAGTTCAACCTCACGCCGCTCGCGCGTTTCGTGAGCTTCGCGGTGCGCGGCGTGCCGCCGGAGATCATGGGCATCGGTCCGAAGGAAGCGATTCCGGCGGCGCTCAAGGCAGCGGGCCTGAAGCAGGACGATCTCGACTGGATCGAGCTGAACGAAGCGTTCGCTGCGCAGTCGCTGGCGGTGATCCAGGACCTGGGCCTCGATCCTGCGAAGATCAATCCGCTTGGCGGCGCGATCGCGCTGGGCCACCCGCTCGGCGCGACGGGCGCGATCCGCGCCGCGACGGTCGTGCACGGCCTGCGCCGCCGCAACTACAAGTACGGCATGGTGACGATGTGCGTCGGCACCGGCATGGGTGCGGCGGGCATCATCGAGCGGCTGTAAGCGTCTATCTGACTGACGCATTGGCGTTATCGACACGGTTCGCAGACTTCGCGGTCTGCGGGCCGTTTTTCGTATCACGATTGGGATGCGAGGAGACAGGTACATGAGCAACGAAATCCTGCTAGCACACGAAAACGGCGTGCTCACGATCACCATCGACCGGCCTGCGCGCAAGAACGCGCTCACGCCCGCGATGTATCAGGCGATGGCCGACACGCTCAACGGCGCGAACAAGGACGCCTCGGTGCGCGCGGCGCTGCTGCGCGGCCACGCCGAGATCTTCACGGCCGGCAATGACATCGAAGACTTTCTGAAGGGGCCGCCCGCAGCCGCCGATTCGCCCGTGATCCGCTTTCTCGACGCCATCGCGGCGTTCGAGAAACCGCTCGTCGCCGCCGTGAAAGGGCCGGCGATCGGCGTGGGCACGACGCTGCTGCTGCATTGCGACATGGTCTATGCCGCCGACAACGCGCGTTTCGCCGTGCCGTTCGCGCAACTCGGGCTGTGCCCCGAAGCGGCTTCGTCGCTGCTGTTGCCGCGCATTGCGGGCCACCAGGGCGCGGCGGAAAAGCTGCTGCTCGGCGAGACCTTCGACGCGGCGGAGGCGCATCGCATGGGCTTCGTGAACCGCGTGCTGCCGGCCGCCGAGCTCGACGCGTTCGTCGCCGGGCAAATGGCGAAGCTCGTGGCGCTGCCGGCGTCGTCGCTGCGCGTGACGAAGTCGCTCATGAAGCGCGCGGACACCCACGAGGTCAAGACGCGCATGAGCGAAGAGTTCGTGCACTTCGGCAAGATGCTGCTCGCGCCCGAAGCGCGCGAGGCGTTCACGGCGTTCCTCGAAAAGCGCAAGCCGGATTTCCGGCAGTTCGATTAAGCCGCGAGTGATGACTCAGGCCGTTGCGTAATCGACGTACCCGGACTCGCGGCAAAAGCTCACGAGCCGCAGTCCGGCGCGCTTTGCGATGGCGATGGCTAGCGAGGAGGGCGCCGAGATCGTTGCGACCATCGGAATGCCTACGCGCGCGGCCTTGCGCACCAGCTCGTAGCTTGCGCGGCTCGACAGGAAAACGAAGCCCTGCTGCGTGTCTGCGCGCTCCATCACGAGCTGGCCGATGAGTTTGTCGAGCGCGTTGTGGCGGCCTACGTCTTCGAAGGCGCGCAGGATCGCGCCGTGTTCGTCGCACCACGCGGCCGCGTGCAGGCCGCCCGTGAGCTTCGTGAGCGCCTGATGCTGCGGCAGTTCGCGTGCGGCGCGCGCGATGGCGTCGGGCGCGAGGCGCGCAATGAAGCCCGTATCGGGCACCTGCTCGGGTTCGAGATCGAGCAGGTCGATGCTCTCGATGCCGCACACGCCGCAGCCGCTGCGCCCGGCGAGCGCGCGGCGCTTTTCCTTGAGCTCGACGAACGCCTGCTGCACCACGGTCAAGTGGACTTCGGCATGCGGCAGGTCCGCATCCTCGTGCCAGTACACCTCGATGTCCTGAATATCGGCGTTGCGCCCGACGATGCCTTCGGAGATCGCGAAGCCCACGGCGAACGCTTCGAGGTCGCGCGGCGTGCACATCATGACCGCGTGCGAGATGCCGTTGAAGACCAGCGCGACGGGCCATTCCTGGCCCACGTGGTCCTCGCGCGTTTCCACGGCGCCGCCGCGGTGCCGATGCACGCGCAATTCGATGGCGCCAGGCTGGCCTTCGGTTTCGAGGGGATGCGTCGGCGGATTCGTCGTCGTGATCTGCGGCCGGTCTGCGGTGCTCATTGGCGTGCGGGTTGGGGTGCGAGTTGAGAGGGGCAAGCGCAAAATCCATCAGTCCTTGTGCGGCGCGGTACCGCAGCGCCGCCGGGGGACAGCGGGGCCGCGCCGCGCGCGGAAGGTTCTAAAATACCTCAAGCGGGCCGCCCGCGCTTATGCCCGCCTCGCGAGGATACCGTCATGGCATTGAACGAAGCTCCGCTGCTTTTCCGGTTCGAGGTCGACTCGTCGGAAAACCTCACCTTTATCCCGATGTGCGTGCGCTTCAACCTGGATCGCTTTGGTCTGCGCATTTCGCTCGCGCAATGGCAACTGCTGCCTTACGAGGACCGCCGGCTGCTGGCGTGTTTCCCCGTGGACGAGGACACGCAGATCGAGCCCAATTTCGACCACGCGCTCTTCGAGATGATGCGCACGCACGCGAACGTCGAACCCGAATGGTTCGCGCCCGAAGAAGCGCCGGCCTGGCGCGACGTGAATGCGGTGCCCGGCGGCATTGCGCTGCAGTCCGAGCTTGCCAGCCTGCAGGCGCCCGGCCTCGAGGACTGGGCGCAGCTCGATCCGTTCCAGCGCTACGTGCTCGCGAAGCTCGCGCGCAAGCCCGAGAGCAATCACGACTTCGCGCCGGCGATGCACGAGTTCGGGCTGGCGGTGCCGCGGTGATGCTCATCCGCTGATTCCCGCTGCGCCTGCCCGTCACGATTCATCGCCGATCCCTACCCGATTCCCGCTGACCGCGGCAGCCTCGCGCCGCCGCGGGTCGTTTTCCGCTTCTTTCTCCACCTTGACCCTCAAGACCCGGCCGGCCCTGCCGTTATTTCGGGTTGGCGCGTCAGGCGCCGACCGGTCGCGCGCAGTCGTGACCCATCATCCCGCGCTCACGGCGCGGGCGCGAACGACGCTCGGCATTCATGAACCTTCTTTTTTCGAAGCGCCAACTCATCAATCTGGCCGTCGTCGCGGCGGCCGTTGGCGCGAACGCTTTTGTCGCCTGGACGCAGATCGACGGTCAGCGCGAGATCGACCAGCGCGCGAGCCAGGCGGCGACGATCCGTCACGACCTCGACCGCTATCGCGATGCGCTTGGCAGCGGCGTGAGCGCGCTGGGCCGTTTCGCCGTGCAGGGCCAGCCGGAGTCAGCCGCCGCGCACGACGCGCGCGCCGCCATGCTCGACGAAACCACCCGCGCCCTGCGCGCGGAGCTGGCCGGCAACGCCGACCTCGCGGCCCGTTTCGACGCGCTGGCGGCGCAGGGCGCCACGCTTGCGAACGAGATCGACGTGACACTTGCGCGCGCCGAGCAACGCGTTACCGACGAGGGCGGGCAGGCGGCCGTGGCGGCGGGGGCGAGCGGGACCGTGGCAGCGCAGGCCGTACCGGCTGATGGCGCGGCCAGCCAGGAATTCGGCACGGCCATGCCCGCGAATGCCGCGCGCTCGCCCGCGGCGCCGTGGGGCGCGCCCGAGGCGACCGCCCGCAACGCCGCCGCGAAGACGATTCAACCCGGGAACACCGCGGACGCGCGCATGGCCGGTCATGTCGTGACCGGCACGATCCTGCCGCTGCACGCCGCAGCGGATGAGGCGGCGAGCGCCGTGACGCTGGATACCCTGACGGTGGCACCGGCTGTCACCAACGGCGCCCAGAACCCCATCACGGCGACCGCTGCGCTGCCCGACCCGGCAACGCCGTCGCCCGCCACGGCCGCGTGGCTCGCCGGCGAATACATCCGCATCGACAACCTCGTGGACCAGCTCGACGGACAGCTCGCGTCGCTGCAACGCGCCGAGGATCTGGCGCTCGCCGCCGCGCTCGCCGACTCGGCGCGCTCGGGCGGCCGCGCGCTGTTGCTGCTGATCGTGACGATGCTCGCGGGCGCGACGCTCCTCATCTACACGTTCGGCGCGCGCGAGAGCGCCGCCCGCGAGAAGCTGCGCGCCGTGAGCGGCATGCGCCTGCGCAGTGAGCGCTTTCAGGGCCTGTTCGACGCGCATCCGGTGCCGATGTACGTGTTCGACCGCGAAACGCTGCGCTTTCTCGCCGTGAACGCCGCCGCGATCCAGCAGTACGGCTACAGCGAGGAAGAGTTCCTCACCATGACGATCCGCGATATCCGTCCCGCCGAAGACGTTTCGCGGCTCGAGCAACACCTCACGCGCTCGGACATGGTCACGCAGAACGTGCGCATGATGGCCGGCATCTGGCACCATCGGCGCCGCGACGGCTCGATCATCAGCGCCGACATCTCGCATCACTCGCTCACCTTCCTCGGCCGCGATGCCGTGTTCGTGCTCGCCGACGACGTGACCGAGCAGATCAAGGCCGAAGCGGAGGCGCAGCGCTCGAACCAGATGCTCGAGTCGGTGATCGACAATATCCCGCAGCGCATCTTCTGGAAGGACGCGCAGTCGCGCTATCTCGGCTGCAACATGACCTTTGCGCGCGACGCGGGGCTCGCGTATCCCGAGCAGATCATCGGCAAGTCCGACGACGACCTGCCGTGGCGCGCCTACGCCGACGGCATGCGCGAACAGGACCGCGAGGTGATCGAGTCGGGGCTGCCGCGCATCAACTATGAAGACAACCATACGATCGACGGCCTGCACCGCACGACGCTCACGAGCAAGCTGCCGCTGCTCGACGGCGACGGCCGCGTGATCGGCGTGCTCGGCTCGTACTCGGACACCACCGAAAGCAAGCGCGCCGACCTCGCGCTGCGCCTGCAAAGCCGCGCGCTCGACGCGTGCGTGAACGCAATTCTGATCACCGCGCCGGGCCCGGGCGGCAGCAATCTGATCGAGTACGCGAATCCGGCGTTTCGCCGCATCACGGGCTTCGATCCGGCCGAGGTGATCGGCCAGGACTGCCGCCTCCTGCAGCGCGACGACCGCGATCAGGACGGCCTCATCGCGGTGCGCAAGGCGCTGCTGTCCAATCGCGAAGTGAGCGCGGTGCTGCGCAACTACCGCAAGGACGGCGCGCTTTTCTGGAACCAGCTGCTGATCGCGCCGGTGCCCGATCTCGATGGCCGCATCACGCATCACATCGGCATCATCAACGACGTGACCGAGCTGATCCGCTACCAGGAGCAGCTCGAATACCAGGCGAACTACGACAGCCTCACGCTGCTGCCCAACCGCAACCTGCTGCGCGACCGTCTCCAGCACGCCCTGCTCGCGGCGCAGCGGCACGACACGGGCGTGGCCGTGGTGTTCATCGACCTCGACGGCTTCAAGAACGTCAACGACAGCCTCGGCCACAGCGTGGGCGACCGGCTGCTGGGCGTGGTGGCCGAGCGGCTCCAGCGCTGCACGCGCACGACCGACACGGTCGCGCGCCACGGCGGCGACGAGTTCGTGATCGTGCTCACCGACACCATCGACGAGAAGTCGCTGATCGGCTGGATGGAGCGGGCGCGCTCGCTGATCTCGGAGCCGGTGTGGATCGACGGCACCGAGCTGTATGTGGGCTGCAGCATGGGCGCGAGCGTCTACCCGCAGGACGGCAACGACGCCGAAACGCTCATGAAGAAGGCCGACGTCGCGATGTACCGCGCGAAGGACATGGGCCGCAACACGTTCCAGTTCTTCGAGCCCGAAATGAACGCGAATGTGGGCGCGCGCCTGAATCTCGAGCGGCGCCTGCGCCGCGCGCTGCGCGACAGCGAGTTCCTGCTGCACTACCAGCCGCAGGTGGAGATCGAGGGCGGGCGCATCATCGGCATGGAGGCGCTGGTGCGCTGGCGCGATCCGGAGGTTGGGCTCGTCTCGCCTGCGCAGTTCATTCCCGTGGCCGAGGAGAGCGGCCTGATCGGCCCGCTTTCCGACTGGGTGCTGCGCGAGGCCTGCCGGCAGAATCGCGCATGGCAGCTCGCGGGGCTGCCGCCCGTGCGCGTGTCCGTGAACTTCTCGGCGAAGACGTTCCACCAGCGCGACATTGCGCAACTCGTGAAGGACGTGCTGCAGGAAACCGGCCTCGAAGCCTGCTGGCTCGAGATCGAGCTGACCGAGAGCACGCTCATGCGCAATGCCGAAGAGGCCGTGTCGATGTTGAACGAGCTGCACGCGCTGGGCATCGGCATCGCCATCGACGACTTCGGCACCGGCTATTCGAGCCTGAGCTATCTGAAGCGTCTGCCGGTGGACCGGCTCAAGATCGACCGCTCGTTCGTGGCCGACATCGGCACGAGCAGCGACGACGAAACGATCACGGCGGCCATCATCGCGCTGGCGCACGAGCTGCAGTTGCAGGTGATCGCGGAAGGGGTGGAGACTTCGGCGCAGTTCGCCTTCCTGCGCGAGCGCGCGTGCGACGAGCTGCAAGGCTACTTCTTCGCGCCGCCGCTACCCGGCGACGAGGCCGCGGCACTGTTGCGCGCGAGCGCAACCTACGAGGAAGCGCCCGGGCTCGCCTGGACGGGCTGAGCCCGGCGCCGCGGCCGGGCGTTCGCGGCTGCGTTGCCTTTATTCGATCGGCGGCAGCTGGCGCGGGCGGCGGTCCGCGCCGGTCGCGACATAGGTGAGCGTGGCTTCCGTCACCTTGACGACTTCCTCCTGGAGGCGCATGCGCTGCGCGTACACCTCGACCTCGACGGTCACCGAGGTGTTGCCGGTCTTGACGATGTCGGCGTAGAAGCTCAGCAGATCGCCCACGAACACCGGTTGCTTGAACACGAACGAGTTCACGGCGACGGTCGCGACGCGCCCGTTGGCGCGGCGGCTCGCCGGAATCGAGCCGGCAATGTCGACCTGCGCCATGATCCAGCCGCCGAAGACGTCGCCGTGAACGTTGGCATCCGAAGGCTGCGGCACGACGCGCAGCGCAGGCGATTTTTGGGGGAGCGGGAAGGAGTCGGTCATCGGGCTTCCATGAAAAGGGATCGAACGGCGCAAGGCGTTGCGGCGCGGGCCTGGGGCGCCCAGCGGCGCGCGCCGCCTTCTGCGACAATACGTTGATCAGGAATTGTACGGGAAAGCATCAGGCGCGGCGGGTGGTCGATTCGAGCCCTCCACCTTCGCGAAACCCGTCGCCAGGAACCTCACAACAGCCCCACATGACTCGCCGGGCCGTTTGCGCCGCGCCAGCTTCCGGTCCCCGAACCGGCCCTGGCGCGCCAAATGGCACAGGCATCTCGCCCCATGCGCCGCTTTCCCGCTTCCAACGAACCCGCGCTGCCCGCCACCGGGCCGCGCAACGACTGGCAGACGATCGTTTCGCTGCTGCCTTACCTCACGGCCTACAAATGGCGCGTGGCGTTCGCGCTCACCTGCCTGATCGGCGCGAAGGTGGCCAACCTCGGCGTGCCGATCGTGATGAAGCACATCGTCGACGGTCTCGCCTCGGTGCGCCATCTCACGGCGCTCGGTCGCGCGGAGCACGCGCCCGGCATCGTGCTCGCGGGCGGCATCGGACTGCTCGTGGTGGCGTACGCCGTCGTGCGTCTGTCGACGTCGCTGTTCACCGAACTGCGCGAGATCCTCTTTTCGAAGGTGACCGAGAGCGCCGTGCGCCAGCTCGCGCTCAAGGTGTTCCGCCATCTGCATGCGCTCTCGCTGCGCTTTCACCTCGAACGGCAGACGGGCGGCATGTCGCGCGACATCGAGCGCGGCACGCGCGGCATCACGCAGCTCATTTCGTACTCGCTCTACAGCATCCTGCCGACGCTCGTGGAAGTGGGCCTCGTGCTCGGCTTCTTCGCGGTGAAGTACGAGGCGTACTACGCGATCGTCACGCTCATCGCGCTCGTGGCGTACATCGTGTTCACGGTGAAGGTAACCGAGTGGCGCACGCATTTCCGCCGCACGATGAACGAGCTCGATTCGCGCGCCAACGCACGCGCGATCGATTCGCTGATCAACTACGAGACCGTGAAGTACTTCGGCAACGAAGAGTGGGAGACGAAGCGCTACGACGAGAACCTGCACCGCTACCGGCAAGCCGCGATCAAGTCGCAGCACTCGCTTTCGGCGCTCAACTTCGGACAGCAGGCAATCATCGGCACCGGGCTCGTGTTCATCCTCTGGCGCGCCACCCAGGGCGTGATGGCGGGGCGGCTCACGCTCGGCGACCTCGTGCTCATCAACACCTTCATGCTGCAGCTCTACATTCCGTTGAATTTTCTCGGCGTGGTGTATCGGGAGCTCAAGCAAAGCCTCACCGACATGGACCGCATGTTCACGCTTCTCACTGTCGAGCGCGAAGTGGCCGACGTGCCCGGCGCGCAGGCGCTTGCGGTGCGCGGCGGCGAGGTGCGCTTTGCGCACGTGAACTTCGCGTATGAGCCGTCGCGCCAGATTCTGCACGACCTGAGCTTCACGATTGCGGCGGGCACGACCACGGCCGTGGTGGGGCATAGCGGCTCGGGCAAGTCCACGCTCGCGCGGCTCCTGTTCCGCTTCTACGATCTCGATCGCTCCGATCCTGCCAAAAGCGGCGGGGCGATCACCATCGACGGCCAGGATATCCGCGATGTGACGCAGGATTCGTTGCGCGCCTCGATCGGCATCGTTCCGCAGGACACGGTGCTGTTCAACGACTCGATCTACTACAACATCGCCTATGGCCGGCCCACGGCGAGCCGCGAGGAAGTCATTGCGGCGGCGCGCGCGGCGCACATTCACGCGTTCATCGAGAGCTTGCCCAAGGGCTACGACACGTCCGTGGGCGAGCGCGGCCTGAAGCTTTCGGGCGGCGAGAAGCAGCGCGTGGCGATCGCGCGCACGCTGCTCAAGAATCCGCCGATCCTGCTGTTCGACGAGGCGACGTCAGCGCTCGATTCGCGCTCGGAGCGCGCCATCCAGCACGAGCTCGACCAGATTGCGCGCGAGCGCACCACACTCGTGATCGCGCACCGGCTCTCGACCGTCGTGCACGCGCAACAGATCATCGTGATGGATCACGGGCGCATCGTCGAGCGCGGCACGCATGCGCAATTGCTGCACGCGGGCGGCCACTATGCGCAGATGTGGGCGCTTCAGCAGCAGAAGGCGGGTGAAGCGCCCCAGTCGCAGTCACAGTCCCAGGCACAACAGGGGCAGGTGGAGTTGCCGGCGGCGGGTGGAAACTGAAGAAGCGCGCCGCGCCCGCGTTGGTACGGCGCGCCGTGTTGCCCGTTTCAGCCGTGGTGCGCGCTCGTCGAATTTCGCAGCGCGGCGTCGAGCGCTTCGAGCTGCGCGGGCGTGCCGACGTTTTCCCAGACGCCTTCATATAGCTCGCCGCTTACGCGTCCCTGCGCGATCGCCTCGCGATAGTACGGCGTGAGCGCGCGCTTCGTGCCGCGCGCGAGATCGCGGAACATGCGCGTGTCATAGAGGCCGATATTGCCGAACGTGTAACGCGGCGCGCCTTCGAGCGCGAGCCGGCCGTCGGCGCCCAGCGCGAAGTCGCCCTTCGGGTGGAACGGCGGGTTCGGCACCATCACGAGATGCATACCCGGCTGTTCTTGCGCCGCGAGCGCTTGCGCGTGCGTGTTCAGGCGCGCGAAATCGTAGGCGCTGTAGACGTCGCCGCTCACTGCGAGGAATACCTCGGGCGTGCCCGTCGACTCGATCAGCGGCAGCGCCTGGGCAATGCCGCCCGCCGTTTCGAGCGCGTCGGGCTCGGGCGAATAGTGGAGCGTCACGCCAAAGCGCTCGCCGTCGCCGAGCGCGGCTTCGATCTGCGCGCCGAGCCAGGCGTGATTGATGACGATGCGCGTGTAGCCCGCCGCGGCGAGCCGCTCGATCTGCCACACGACGAGCGGTTTGCCGCCCACGGCGAGGAGCGGCTTCGGGCAGGTGTCGGTGAGCGGGCGCATGCGCTCGCCGCGTCCGGCGGCGAAGATCATGGCGGTGCGGCCGTGGCCCGCCGTGGCCGGCGTGTGATTCGATTGGGTCATGACGGCCCGTTTCAGAAGGTGTAAGCGACTTCGACGGCGCTGCCCTGCAGCTCGTCGATGAGCCGCGCGAACGGCGCGAGCGGGCGGTAGCGGTGCGCGACCTTGCTCGCGTAGGCGAGAAAGCGCGGCAGGTCGGCCATGTAATGCGGTTTGGCGTCGCGATAGTTGATGCGGCAGAACAGGCCGAGCACCTTGATGTGGCGCTGCAGGCCCATCCACTCGAGCTGGCGGTAGAACTCGCCGAAGTCGGCATCGACGGGCAGTCCCGCTTTCTTCGCGCGCTCCCAGTAGTGCGCGAAGCAGTCGAGTTCGAACTCCTCGTCCCAGCTCAGGAACGCGTCGCGCAGCAGCGAGACGACGTCGTACGTGATCGGGCCGTACACGGCGTCCTGGAAGTCGAGCACGCCGGGGTTGGGCGTGGCGATCATCAGGTTGCGGGGCATGAAGTCGCGCAGCATGAAGCTGTGCGGCTGCGCGCGGGCGCTCGCCACGAGCAGGGCGAAGGTGCGATCGAGCACGCCGCGCGTGGCTTCGTCGACCTTGCGGCCCAGATGGCGCTCCAGATACCACTCGGGCATCAGCTCCATCTCGCGGCGCATGAAGGCTTCGTCGAACTCCGGCAGCACGCCCGGCCGCGAGCTGAGCTGCCAGCGGATCAGCGCGTCGATGGCGTCGCGCATCAGCTCGCGCGAGCGCGCGCCGGGGCCGGCTTCCTGCAGCGCATTCAGGTAGGGCGCGGTGCCGAGATCGGTCACGAGCATGAAGCCCGCGCCGAATTCGGCTTCGAGCACGCGCGGCACGTGCACGCCGGCCGCCTCGAGCAGCTGCGCGATCTGGGCGAATTCGCGGCTTTTTTCGGGCGGCGGGGCGTCGACGGCGATCAGCGACGTGCCGTGTGCGCCCGCACTCGCGAGGCGGAAATAGCGCCGAAAGCTCGCGTCGGCCGAGGCCGGGGCGAGCGTTGCGAGGTCGAGGGCGTACTGGCCGGCGTGGCTGCCGAGCCAGGCGGCGAGCAGGTCGCGGCGATTGTCGGTCGGAGAGGCGCCAGGGGCAGCGGCGGGAGAATGCGCGGCAGAAAAGGTCATGAAAGCCAGAGGCAAAATCAGTGGATCAACGTCTTGCCATATAATACCCCACGACTTTTTTGACGCGACTCGCGCCAAAGCCCGCATGACGGTTCGCTCGCCGCATTCATCGTCGCTCCAGGGGGGCGATGAATTGTAATTATTTGTTTGCAGCCCGGCCTCGATCCGGTTCATCGGGAGGCGGGTGCCCAGGCGGGCCACCATCATGGAGAGGGCAGGCGGCCGGGCCGATTCGCCAAAACCATACATGCCGCCCAGACAGTTTTTCCAGACGATCTCCCCTAGTGACGACGGCGTGCCGGGCAAGCGGCGGCTCATCGCGGCACTCCTGGCCGTACCGGGTCTGGTGCCCGCGCTCGCGCACGCCCAGCTTTCGGGCGCGGCCGCGCAGCCCGAGCAGCTCGACGGCCCGTGGAGCCTGCGGATCGCACCGCAACTCGAAGATCACCCCAATGCGTCGGGTCAGCACCCGGCGACGTTCGTGCTCGGCGATTCGACGACGGGCACGGTGGACACCGACCTCGCCGTGAAAGGCGCGTCCGAGCTGCGTCAGGGTTCGAACGTGGTGAAGGGCGACGCCCTGCACTACGACCAGGACACCGACATGGCCAATGCCTACGGCAATGTCACGGTCGTGCAGAACGGCACGACGTTCTCGGGGCCCGAGGCGCATTTGAAGGTCGAGGCGAACGAGGGCTTCATGCCCGCGCCGAAGTACCATTTCACGCTCACGGGCGGCTCGGGCAGCGCCGCGCGCGCCGACCTGCTGGACAGCGAGCGCTCGGTGCTCACGACCGGCACCTACACCGCGTGCCACTGCTCGACCAATCCGGCGTGGTACATCAAGGGCAGCGAGTTCGATTTCGACACCGGCAGCGACGAAGGCGTCGCGCACAACGCCGTGCTGTTCTTCCAGGACGTGCCGATCTTCGCGAGCCCGTGGCTGTCGTTCCCGCTTTCGGGCGACCGCCGCAGCGGCCTGCTGCCGCCGACGTTCTCGGTCAGCTCGACGAACGGCTACGAAATCTCGCTGCCGTATTACTTCAACATCGCGCCGAACCGCGACTTCACGTTCACACCCGAGATCATCTCGAAGCGGGGCGTGTTCCTGCAGGGCAACTACCGGTATCTCTCGACGAATTACTCGGGCTCGATCACCGGAACGTTCCTGCCGGACGACGCGATCACGAAGACGAACCGCTACGCGCTGTTCATCCAGCACAACCAGAACTTCGGCAACGGGTTCGGCGGTTACGTCTACTACAACAAGGTCTCGGACAACACCTATCCGTCGGACCTGTCGTCGCCGGCCAACCAGTTCCTGAACGGCACGCAGACGCTGTACCAGCAGGAAGCCGGGCTCACGTACAACAACGGGCCGTGGTCCGTGCTGGGCCGCTACCAGCACTGGCAGACCGTCGAGTCGTCGACGCCGCCGTACGGCCGCGAGCCGCAGTTGAACGTGAAGTACGCGAAGTACAACGTCGGCGGCTTCGACTACGGCATGGAAGCCGACTACTCGCGCTTCCGCATCACGGAAGACAACGCGACCGAAGGCGACCGCGTCGTCTTCAATCCGTACGTGTCGTACTCCCTGATGGGGCCGGGTTACTTCGTCACGCCGAAGGTGCAGTGGCACTTCGCGTCGTACAACCTGAGCAACATCGGCCCGGCGGGCACGACCTTCGGCTCGCCGGTCGGTACGCCGAAGAGCTTCACTGAATCGATCCCGACCTTCAGCTTCGACACGGGCCTCGTGTTCGACCGCTCGGTCCACCTGTTCGGTCAGGATTACATCCAGACGCTGGAACCGCGCCTGTACTACGTGTACACGCCGTACCGCAACCAGCAGTTCGCGCCCCTTTTCGATACCGCCGAGTCGGACTTCGGCCTCGCGGAAATCTTCACGCCGAACACCTTCGTCGGCAACGACCGCATTGCCGACGCGAACCGTCTGACGGCCGCACTGACCACGCGCTTCATCGACCCGGCTTCGGGCGACGAGCGCGCGCGTTTCGTGATCGCGCAGCAGTACTACTTCCAGGATCAGCGCGTCACGCTCAACTCGGGCGAAAGCACGAGCCAGGCGACGCATTCGGACCTGATTGCGGGCGCCGCCCTGAAAATCGGGGCCGGTTTCGCTTCGGAAACGGCGTTCCAATATAATGCGGACAGCAACCAGCTCACCAAGGCGAGCATCGGTTTCGGGTACAGCCCGGGAACGAGCCGCGTGCTGAACGTGGCCTACCGCTACACGCGCGCGAACACGACGCTCGACTTCCAGCCGATCAATCAGGTTCTGATCTCGGCTCAATGGCCGTTCTCGCACCGGGTGTACGCCGTGGGCCGCTTCAACTACGATCTGAACGGCCATCGGATCGTCGACGGCCTGGTCGGCATGCAGTACGACGCCGACTGCTGGGTGCTCGGGGTCGGCCTGCAGCGTTACGCGAACGGGCTCAATACGTCGGGCACGCCGAATTCGTCAACGCGGTTTCTCGCGCAGCTTACGCTCAAGGGACTGTCGAACGTCGACAACGGGCTGGTGGCGGCGTTCCGGACCGCAGTGCCGGGGTACACGCAGCTACCGGGTCAGGCGCCGCCGGACTCGCGCTTCACTGATTATCAATAACGCGTGATCCGGAGCGCATGGCTTGCGCCTCGGGGCAACGCGGTGTCGGTTGCATAGAGACGGGCGAAGCGTGCCCGCCAACATTGGAGTATCTGTGGGAATCATGAAAAAGCTTCGCCTGGCAGCGTACGCTGCGAGTCTCTTCGCCGTCGCAGGCGTGTTGCCGGCCGCGCCGGCGCAAGCTCAAGGTCTCCCGGCCGGCAACGGCCAGACGGTCGACACGATCGCCGCAGTCGTCAATGACGGCGTGATCACCCAGCGCGAGCTCGACAGCCGCGCCGAAATGATTGCTCACCGGCTGCAGCAGCAGAACGCGCCGGTTCCGCCCGACGAGCAGCTGCGCGCGCAGGTGCTCAACCAGATGGTGCTCGAACGCATTCAGCTCCAGAAGGCCAAGGAAGACGGCATCACCGTCGACGACGCCGGCGTGCAGCGCACGCTGGAGCGCCTGGCCCAAGCCAACGGCATGGATCTCGCCACCTATCGCGCACGCATCGAGGCGGCCGGCGTGCCCTGGACCACCTTCACGCGCGACGCACGTACGGAGCTCACGCTCTCGAAGCTGCGCGAGAAGGAAGTGGACAGCAAGGTCACGGTGACCGACGCCGAAGTCGCGAACTACATCGCGAGCCAGCGCGGACCGAACGCGGGCCAGTCGAGCGACCTGCACTTCCAGCACATCTTCATCAAGGCGCCGCTGAACGCCTCGGAAACCGACATCGAAGCCGCGCAGGCGAAGGCCAATGCGCTGCTCAAGGAAGCCCAGTCGGGTGGCAAGTTCGAGAGCCTCGCGAAGTCGAACTCGCAGGCGAGCGACGCGGGCAAGGGCGGCGACATGGGTTTCCTGCCGCAGTCGAAGCTGCCGCCTGAATTCGTGACCGCCGCTTCCACGATGCGTCCGGGCGAGGTGAACCCGTCGGTGATCCGCACCAACGACGGCTTCGAGATCGTGCGCCTCGTCGAGCGCCGCCAGGGCCAGGGCACGGCCGCCGATGCGCCCAAGCTCGTGCAAACCCACGTGCGCCACATCCTGCTGCGCGTGGGCGACGGCATGTCCGAGCCCCAGGCGCGCCAGAAGCTGCTCGAAATCCGCCAGGAAATCGCGGCGGGCGGCGACTTCGCGAAGTTCGCGCGCACCTACTCGCAGGACGGCTCGGCTTCGCAGGGCGGCGACCTCGGCTGGATCAGCCCGGGTGAGACCGTGCCTGAATTCGAGCGCGCCATGAACACGCTGCAGGACAACCAGCTGAGCGAGCCGGTGCGCACCGAGTACGGCTACCACTTGATCCAGGTGCTGGGCCGCCGCGACGCCGAAGGCTCGATCGCGCAGCAAATGGAACTCGCGCGCCAGGCCATCGGCCAGCGCAAGGCGGAGCAGGCCTACGCCGACTGGCTGCGCCAGCTGCGCGACAGCGCCTACGTCGATTACAAGATCGCGGGCATGACGCCGCCGCACAACTAAGAGTCATCAAGGGATCGAGCCATGAACGCCTCCGCATCGTCGTCGCCGGCTCCGCGGAGGGCGGGGCCGATCCGCATTGCCATCACCACGGGTGAGCCGGCCGGCGTCGGCCCCGAGCTGACCGCCGCCGCACTGGCGGGTGCCTCGGCACATTGGCCCGACGCGCAGTTCGTCGTGCTAGGCGACAGCGCGCTGCTCGAAGCGCGCGCGCAGGCCGCGAAAGTCGACTGGGCCGCCGTGCTGGCAAACCAGCCCGTGCAGGTCGAGCATGTGGCGCTCGCCACGCCCGCCAAGGCCGGCAAACTCGACGCCGCCAACGGCCGCTATGTGCTGGCGCTGCTCGACCGCGCCATCGACGGCGCACTGGCCGGCGAGTTCGACGCCATCGTCACCGCGCCGCTGCAAAAGAGCACCATCAACGACGCCGGCGTACCCTTCACCGGCCACACCGAATACCTCGCCGAACGCACGCACACGCCGCGCGTGGTCATGATGCTGGCGGGCACCGGCGCGCGCCCGCTGCGCGTGGCGCTCGCGACGACGCATTTGCCGCTCAAGGACGTGTCGGCGGCGCTCACCGTCGAGGGGCTCGTCGAAACCCTTGGCATCATCGACCATGACCTGCGCCATCATTTCGGCGTGCCGCTGCCGCGCATCCTCGTGACCGGCCTCAACCCGCATGCGGGCGAGAATGGCTACCTGGGGCGCGAGGAAATCGACACGATCTCGCCGGCGCTGGCCGCCGCCGCCACGCAAGGCATCGACGCGCGCGGTCCATACCCCGCCGACACGCTGTTCCAGCCGCGCTACCTCAAGGACGCCGACTGCGTGCTGGCGATGTTCCACGACCAGGGCCTGCCGGTCCTGAAATACGCGACGTTCGGCGAAGGCATCAACGTCACGCTCGGCTTGCCGATCGTGCGCACCTCGGTCGATCATGGCACCGCGCTCGACCTCGCCGGCACTGGCCGCGCGGACGCGGGGAGCCTGATCGCCGCCCTCGACACCGCCGTTTCGATGGCGCGCCACCGGCGCGCTATCTGATTGATTCCAGAGAAGATGTCCAATAGCAGCAGACAGCACCAGGGCCACTTCGCGCGCAAGCGCTTCGGCCAGAACTTCCTCGTCGACACGGGCGTGATCGATTCGATCGTCGACGTGATCCGGCCGCAGCGCGGCGAGCGCATGGTCGAAATCGGGCCGGGTCTCGGCGCGCTCACCGAGCCGCTCATCGAACGGCTCGCCACGCCCGAGTCGCCGCTGCACGCGGTCGAACTGGACCGCGACCTGATCGCGCGCCTCACGAAGAAGTTCGGCCCGCTGCTCGAACTCCACGCGGGCGACGCGCTCGCGTTCGACTTCGGCTCGCTCGCTGAGCCGGGCGAGAAGCCCTCGCTGCGCATTGTCGGCAACCTGCCGTACAACATTTCGAGCCCGCTGCTGTTTCACCTCACCACGTTCGCCGAGCGCGTGATCGACCAGCACTTCATGCTGCAGAACGAAGTGGTCGAGCGCATGGTGGCGGAGCCCGGCAGCAAGGCGTTCGGCCGTCTCACGGTGATGCTCCAGTACCGCTACGTGATCGACAAGCTGATCGACGTGCCGCCCGAATCGTTCCAGCCGCCGCCCAAGGTGGATTCGGCGATCGTGCGCATGATTCCCTACGCGCCGCACGAACTGCCGAAGGTGAACGACGCCATGCTCGGCGAACTCGTGACGGCCGCCTTCTCGCAGCGCCGCAAGATGCTGCGCAACACGCTCAGCGATTACCGCGAGCGCCTCGATTTCGACGCGCTGGGCTTCGACCTGGCGCGCCGTGCCGAGGAAGTGCCCGTCGAGGAGTATGTGAGTCTCGCGCAGGCGCTGGAAGGGGCTGGCGGCGCGTGATATGCGCGTGG
Organism: Paraburkholderia sp. EG286B; assembly: GCF_040965655.1. Classification (NCBI taxonomy): domain Bacteria; kingdom Pseudomonadati; phylum Pseudomonadota; class Betaproteobacteria; order Burkholderiales; family Burkholderiaceae; genus Paraburkholderia; species Paraburkholderia sp. EG286B. The sequence goes on from NZ_JBFRCF010000004.1 coordinate 117,321, forward strand.
TGCGCCGCCGCCTTGCCGGTGCACTAAGCGTCGTCGCTCAGGCCGCCTCGGCGCGCTGCGCCTCGTAGGCCTTGAGCTGGCTGTAGACGACGCGCAGCACCGAAAGCTCGCTCGACGCGTGCGGTGCCGCGCCGCCACGCTGGATCAGGTCGCCGAGCACGTGATCGGCCTCGATGCGCGAACCGTTCTGCACGTCGCGCAGCATCGAGGCGGTGAGCGACGAACCCTTGGCGAACAGCATCGCCCGCGAACGCTCGAGGAAGCTGTCGCGCACGGCGTGGCCGTGTCCGGCTGCGATCGCGCGGCATTCGGCGAACAGGCGCTCGATGATCGCGGCGCCATCGGGCGTGGCGAGAATCGCGCCGATGGGCGCACGGAAAAGACACGTGCTGCCCGCGAGCGACGCGAGGAACACCCACTTCTCCCACATCTCCTGAAGGATGTGATCGCTCGCCTTGACGTGAAAGCCGGCATTGCCGAACTGATCCGCCACGGCTTGCACACGCGCCGAGACGCCGCCGCCGAGTTCGCCGAACGTGATGGCCTGCACGTCGTTCAGATGGACGATCTCGCGCTTGTCGTTAAGCGTGGACGCGATGAGGCAGACGCCGCCCAGCACTGCCTGCGTACCGAAGCGAGCCTGCAGGACTTCGAGATGACGCATGCCGTTGAGCAGCGGCAGGATCAACGTGTTGGGCCCGACCGCTGCGGCGAACGAATCGATGGCATTGTCGAGGTCGTAGGCCTTGCAGCTCAGCAGGACGAGATCGAACGGCTGGCCGCCTTGCGAGTCGAGCGCTTCGCGCGTGACGGTCTTGACGTCGCGCAGCGTCAGATCGCCCGCCGGACTGCGGATGACGAGCCCCGCTTCGCGCAGTTGCGCGGCGCGCGCCTCGCGTACCAGAAACGTCACGTCGCGCCCCGCAGCGACGAGCCGGCCGCCGAAATAGCCGCCCGTCGCACCCGCACCGACTACCAGAATTCGCATGTCTACTCCTTGATCCTTATGTTCGTTGCTTGCGCGCGTTGCTTACGCCTGGCTGGCGAAATTGCAGCGGCAATTTCGGGATGGCGTCCATGCTAGAGCAAATCGGCGCATCTTGCCGGCGCCGGCAGGGCCGGCGTGTTTTTGGTACAGTCCGTTTTTTGACGACGGCAAAACGGAGTACACCATGCGCCTGCTGCACACGATGATCCGGGTCGGCGACCTCGATCGCTCGATCAAGTTCTATACCGAACTGCTCGGCATGAAACTGCTGCGCCGCGAAGACTACCCCGATGGCAAGTTCACGCTGGCCTTCGTCGGGTACACGGACGAGCGCGACGGCACCGTGCTCGAACTGACGCACAACTGGGATACGGCTTCCTACGATCTTGGGACGGGCTTCGGCCACCTGGCGGTCGAAGTGGAAGATGCCTACGCTGCCTGCGCCAAGATCAAGGAGCAGGGTGGGACCGTGGTGCGCGAAGCCGGCCCGATGAAGCACGGAACTACGGTGATCGCGTTCGTGACCGATCCGGATGGGTACAAGATCGAGTTTATTCAGCGCAAGAAGTAAGGACGTTGGTAGTACAGGCTGGCAGTCCAGCCTGTTTCTTCGATGAATTGCTTCGAACTGCGAATGAATTGAAATTCAGCTGGAATTCGCGCACTCGCAATGGAGATATCACATCCCCGGCACCATCTCGGGCGGATGCTGCTTAAGCTGCTTCCTCGCCTCGCGAAATTCCGGAAAAATCGACTCCACCGTTTGCCAGAACCTCGGGCTGTGATTCATCTCGCGCAAATGCGCGAGTTCATGCGCCACCACGTAGTCCACAACTGAGAGCGGAAAATGAATCAGCCGCCAGTTCAAGCGAATCCTGCCTTCGCTTGAACAGCTGCCCCACCGCGTCGCCGCCGAAGAAAGCGCATAAGACCGGAACGAGACGCCAAGCTTCTCGGCATACACCTCGAGGCGCTCACCGAAAATCCGCGTCGCTTCGCCCTGCAGCCATCCAGTCACGCGGTCCTTGATCTGCTGCGCGTCGGCATGCGGCGGCAGCGGCAACGCAAGCACGCGCGTCTCGTGATCGAACGCGAGTAAAGAAGCCCCCAGCTTCACCGTAATCGGCTTGCCAAGAAAAGGCAGTTCAGCCCCGTCGCTCCATTCCACGCGCGGCAAGGCGCGCTGCTCCGTGCGCGTCTGCCATTCGGCGATCTTGGCGAAGATCCACCGCTGCTTCTCGGCGATAGCGGTTTCGATATCGGCGATCGTGACCCACCGGGGCGCCGTGATGCTGAGCCCGGTACCATCGATCACGAACCCGATCGATTTACGCGACGAGCGCTTGAGCCGGTAATGCAGCGTGCGCGCGCCAAGCACGACAGTACGCAGCCGCGTGCCATCGGGCGCAAGCGGTGCCTTGCCGGGCTTTTCGGGCGACAGCGGCGTTCCGGGCTGCGGTGTGAGAGTGGGGGAGGACGCATCGGGCGCCACAACAGGCGCCGGTTCAGCAAAGAGCGGCAAGTCGAGCTGCCGGTTGTCGAGTGCCGCGTTTGGGCGCGGCGTGGGGGACTTCTGCATCGTCAGGCCTGGTGCGGGTGGGCGTGCGCGGCGTGGACGTGTGCCGTTCGCGGGGCGTTTGCGCGGGGCTGCTGGCGCCGTGTCGCGCGGCGCGCTCAGCCGTGCGGCGAGCAGCGCCCACATCCGCGCCACGACGCTTCGTGCGACGCGGGTCAGCCCGCCCTGCGCCTCAAATCCGTGCCGCTTTCGCCGCTGCGCCATCCGTTTCGCGATATGCCTCAGGATCGATCCGCCGCATTTCCGTTTCGATCCACGTTTCCACGCGCGTGTTCACTTCGTCGGGCGTGAGTCCGGTCGTCTCGATCGGCTTGCCGATCGACACCGTGACTATACCCGGATATTTGATGAACGAGTTTCGGGGCCAGACGTGGCCCGCGTTGTGCGCGATCGGCACCACGGGCGCGCCCGTTTCGATGGCGAAACGCGGGCCGCCGGTCTTGTACTTGCCCTGCTTGCCCACCGGAATACGCGTGCCTTCGGGGAACATGATCACCCATGCGCCTTCGGCCATGCGCTGCTTGCCCTGGCGGATCACCGAGGTGAATGCGTTCTTGCCTTCCTTGCGGTTGATGTGAACCATCTTCAGCATGCCCAGCGCCCAGCCGAAGAACGGCACGAACAGCAGCTCGCGCTTGAACACGTAGCACATTGGCCGCGGCATGAGCGCGGGGAACGCCAGCGTCTCCCATGCGGACTGGTGCTTCGAAAGCAGCACGGCCGGCCCGTCGGGCAGGTTCTCCATGCCCTCGATGCGGTAGCGAATGCCATTGAGGTGGCGCGCAACGAAGAGCGTGGAGCGGCACCAGCCCACGGCCATCCAGTAGCGCCGCGTCGCGTTCATGAACGGGAACGCGATAAAGCACGCCGTGGCGTACGGCATCGTGTAGACGATGAAATAGATGAACAGCAGCAGGGAGCGGAGAAAGCGCATCGGTCGAGCCGGTTTAATGTTCGCGTAAGCCGCCTGCGCCTTTACGCAGTGACGTTCGCGAGAAAGTCGAGCGCGAAAGCGCGCAGGTCGTCGTGGATCAGCGTGCCTTCGGGCAGGCCGCCGGCGGCGAGCGTCTTCTCGCCCTTGCCCGAACGCACGAGGTGCGTGCGAAAGCCGAGTGCCGCGCCTGCCTGCAGATCGCGCAGCGAGTCGCCGACCACCGGGGTATCGGCCGGTTCGATCTCGAAGCGTTCCGCGATCATCTTGAGCATGCCCGGTTGCGGCTTGCGGCACTCGCAGTGGTCCTGCGCCGTGTGCGGGCAGAAGAACACGGCGTCGATGCGTCCGCCCACGGCTGCCGCCTGGCGGTGCATCTTCGCGTGCATGGCGTTGAGCGCGGCCATGTCGAACAGTCCGCGTCCGATGCCCGACTGGTTCGACGCGACCGCGACGCGATAGCCCGCCTGATTCAGGCGCGCGATCGCTTCGAGGCTGCCGGGTATCGCGACCCATTCGTCCGGCGACTTGATGAACGCGTCGGAGTCGACGTTGATCACGCCGTCGCGGTCGAGGATCACGAGTTTTCTGGTGGTGCTGGTCGGCATGGCGTTTCGCTCAGTTCCGCATGTTTCCGCTTATGCAGCGAGCCGCGAGATGTCCGCGACGCTGTTCATCTGGCGATGCAGCGCCTTGAGCAGCGCGAGGCGGTTCGCCCGCAGCGCCGGGTCTTCGGCGTTGACCATCACGTCGTTGAAGAACGTGTCGACGGTCTCGCGCAGCGCCGCGAGCGCGGTGAGCGCGCCCGTGTACTCGCGCGCGGCGAGTTGCGTTTCCACGCGCGGCGCGACCTGTTCGAGCTGCGCGAAGAGCGCCTTCTCGGCGGATTCGACGAAGAGCGCGATCTGCACGCCGGCGTCTTGCGCACCCTCGGACTTCTTGAGGATGTTCGAGATGCGCTTGTTGGCCGCCGCGAGCGAGGCCGCTTCCGCGAGCGCAGCGAATTCGCGCACCGCGTCGAGACGCGAGACGATGTCGTCGAAGCGCGTGGGGTTCAGCGCGAGCACCGCGTCCACTTCGGTGGCCGCGAAGCCGCGTTCGCGCAGCATGCCGCGCAGGCGGTCCATGCAGAACTCGTAGATGGCCTGGGTCGATTCCGCCACGGCCTCGATGCCGGCAAATTGCGCGGAGGTGGCGCGCAGCAGCTCGACGAGGTCGAGCGGCAACTGCTTCTCGACGAGAATGCGCAGCACGCCCAGCGCGTGACGGCGCAGCGCGAACGGGTCCTTCTCGCCCGTGGGCGCGAGGCCGATGCCCCAGATGCCGACGAGCGTTTCCAGCTTGTCCGCGAGCGCGACGATCGTGCCCGTCGTGGTGGCGGGCAGGGCGTCGCCGGAGAAGCGCGGCTGGTAGTGCTCGGAGCACGCAATCGCCACTTCTTCGGGCTCGCCGTCGTGGCGCGCGTAGTAGGTGCCCATCGTGCCTTGCAGCTCGGGGAACTCGCCCACCATGTCGGTCAACAGGTCGGCCTTCGCGAGGCGCGCGCCGCGTTCCGCGAGCACGATATCGGCGCTGCACATCAGGGCGATCCGGCCGGCGAGCGCTTCGAGGCGCTCCACGCGCTGCAGCTGCGAGCCGAGCTTGTTGTGATACACCACGTTCGCGAGCAGCGGCACACGGTCGGCCAGCGGCTTCTTCTTGTCCTGCTCGAAGAAGAACTTCGCGTCGGCCAGACGCGGGCGCACCACGCGCTCGTTGCCCTCGACGATCTCGTCGGGCGTTGGCGTCGCGATGTTCGAGACGATCAGGAAGCGCGAGCGCAGCCGGCCCTGGTCGTCGGTGAGCGCGAAGTACTTCTGGTTCGTCTGCATCGTAAGGATCAGGCATTCCTGCGGCACTTGCAGGAACTCGTCCTCGAACTTGCACGCGTACACGACCGGCCATTCGACGAGCGAATTCACTTCGTCGAGCAGCGACTCGGGCATCACGACCTTGTCGCTGCCGGCCTGTTCGATCAGTTGCGCGCGAATCGATTCGCGGCGGTCGGCGTAGCTCGCGATCACGAAGCCCTTGTGCTGCAGCGTGTGCGCGTACTCGTCGGCGTGCTGGATGGCGATCAGGCCTTCGGAGAGGAAGCGGTGGCCGCGCGTGGTGTCGTCGGCGTCGACGCCGAATGCCGTGACCGGCACGATCTGGTCGCCGTGCAGCACCGTGAGGCGATGCACCGGGCGCACGAACTGCACGTTGCTGCCGTCCGGGCGCTGGTAGGTCATGACCTTCGGGATCGGCAGCTTGCCGAGCGCTTCGTCGAGCACGGCCTGCAGGCCGTCGGCGAGCGTGGCGCCCGGCGCCGAGTAGCGCAGGAAGAACGCTTCGTTCTTGCCGTCGCTCGCGCGCTCGAGGTCGCTCACGGGGAAATCGGGGAAGCCGAGCGCCGCGAGCTTCTTCGCGAGCGGGGCGGTGGGCTGGCCGTTGGCGTCGAGCGCGACCGAAGCGGGCAGCACTTTTTCGCGCACCTGCTTTTCGGGCGCGACGCTGCGCACGTTCCTGATCGTGACGGCGAGGCGGCGCGGCGTGGCGTAACGTTCGAACGAGAGATCGCCTTCGATCAGGTCGCGCGCGGCGAGGCGCTGCGCGATGCCTTCGGCGAACGCGTCGCCGAGGCGCGCGAGGGCCTTCGGCGGCAGTTCCTCGGTCAGCAGTTCGACGAGGAGAGTGGCGTGATGAGCTTGCGTCATTGTTCTTGAGATCCGGTCATGCCTCGTCGAACTTGCGTTCGACCTTCAGCGGCGGCGCCCAGGCGGGCATCGCGGCGTCCTGTTCGTCGGTAGTGAGGCCCGGCACGCCGTGCACGGGGTTGCCGAGCATCGGGAAGCCAAGCTTTTCGCGCGACTCGTAGTACGACTGCGCCACGCTGCGCGACAGCGCGCGAATGCGGCCGATGTACGCTGCGCGCTCCGTCACGGAGATCGCGCCGCGCGCGTCGAGCAGGTTGAACGTGTGGCCGGCCTTGAGCACGAGTTCGTAGGCGGGCAGCGCGAGTTGCAGGTCGATCATGCGCTTCGCTTCGGCTTCGTACGCGTTGAAGAACGTGAACAGCAGGTCGACGTTCGCGTGCTCGAAGTTGTAGGTCGATTGCTCGACTTCGTTCTGGTGGTAGACGTCGCCGTAGGTTAGGCGGCGCATTTCCGCGCCGTTCGGGCCTTGTTCTTCCCACTCGGTCCAGACGAGGTCGTAGACGTTCTCGACCTTTTGCAGATACATCGCGAGACGCTCGAGACCGTAGGTGATTTCGCCGAGCACCGGCTTGCAGTCGATGCCGCCCACCTGCTGGAAGTAGGTGAACTGCGTGACTTCCATGCCGTTGAGCCACACTTCCCAGCCGAGGCCCCAGGCGCCGAGCGTGGGGTTCTCCCAGTCGTCTTCGACGAAGCGCACGTCGTTCTGCTTCAGGTCGAAGCCGAGCGCCTCGAGCGAGCCGAGGTACAGGTCGAGAATGTTCTCCGGCGCGGGCTTGAGGACCACCTGGTATTGGTAGTAGTGCTGCAGACGGTTCGGGTTCTCGCCGTAGCGGCCGTCCTTCGGGCGGCGCGAAGGCTGCACGTAGGCCGCGCGCCACGGCTCGGGGCCGATTGCGCGCAGGAAGGTGTGGACGTGCGAGGTGCCGGCGCCGACTTCCATGTCGATCGGCTGGAGCAGTGCGCAGCCCTGCTTGTCCCAGTAAGACTGGAGCGTCAGGATGATTTGCTGAAACGTGAGCATGTGTGCCTGCAGTGTCTTTCGGGCTTTCGGGGGCGGAATGCGGCGGCCGGAGCCAGGCGAGCGCGCCGGCCGGGCGGCGATGCTCCGCCTTGCCCCTTCCCCTTGCGTGGCCCGGGCCGGGAGCCGGCCAGGTGCTAAAACGTTGAATTTTACCGGATTGCCGGCGCCTTGAGACCTGGACGGGGTTCGGGCGGCCGGCAGCGGTGTGGTGGCGTCGTCAGCGCGAGGTTGCGTGCGCTTTGTGCGCGGCTTATTTTTCGTTCGCCGGCTTGCGCTCTTTCGCGCCCTTGAACGCCGGTCCGAACGCAAAGCCGAGCGCCAGCAGCAGCAACGAAACGGCGATCACCGTGTTGTTGCCGCTCGTCACGTAGGGCGTGAAGCCGCTCGTGCCTTCCACCTTCACGTCGAGCGAGCCCACCGTGAACGTCGGCAAACGTGCGATCACGCGGCCTTTCGCGTCGATGGCGGCGGTGGCGCCCGTATTGGTCGCGCGCAGCATCGGGCGGCCGGTTTCGAGCGAGCGCATGCGCGCGATCTGCAGGTGCTGGTCGAGCGCGATGGTGTCGCCGAACCACGCGAGGTTCGTCGAGTTGATCAGGATGCCCGGCGAGGTCGGGCTCTCGCGCACGGTGCGGGCGATCTCCTCGCCGAAGATGTCCTCGTAGCAGATGTTCACCGCCACGAGCTCGCCGTGCACGCGGAAGGGCGGCTGCACGGGCGCCCCGCGCGCGAAGTCGCCGAGCGGGATGTTCATGAGATTGACGAACCAGCGGAAGCCCCAGGGCACGAATTCGCCGAAGGGCACGAGGTGATGCTTGTCGTAGCGATAGAGGCCGTTCTGGCCCGGCGTGATGCCGAAGAGGCTGTTGGTGTAGTCGATCACGCGGCCGTCGGACGTGATCGTGCCGCCCACGGCGCCGAACAGGATAGCGGTGTTGGTGCCGTCGGCGAAGGCGCGGACATCGCGGCCGAACTTCTGGGGAATTTCCTGCACGAGCACCGGCACCGCGGTTTCGGGCGTGACGACGAGATCGGCGGGCTTTTCGGTAATCAGCTTCTGGAACTCGTTGAGCGCGTCGATCATGCCCTGCTCGGAGAACTTCATGTCCTGCTTGACGTTGCCTTGCAGCAGCCGCACGTTCAGCGGCGTGCCGGAGGGTTGCGTCCACGAGACGAGCGAGAGCAGCAGGCCGGCGGCGATGACGGCGAGAGCAAGCAGCGCCGGCGTCGCCACTGCGCCGCGCCGGGGCGCCATGCCGCCTTGGCCTTTCACGTCGCCCGCACGCAAAACCGCCTGCGCGATGAGCGCCGCGACGAGCGCGAGCACCCAGCCCACGCCATACACGCCCACGATCGGCGCAAAACCGGCGAGCGGACCGTCCACTTGCGCGTAGCCGCTCGCAAGCCAGGGAAAGCCGGTGAACACATAGCCGCGCGCCCATTCGCCGAGCGCCCACGCGCTTGCGAACGCGAACGCGCCGTGCCACGTGGGCGAGAACGGCAATTCGCCGCTACGCCCGTTCTTCGCGTGTCCCGCGCAAAACGACCAGACGAGTGCGGCGAGCGCCGGATACAGCCCGAGGTAAAGCGAGAACAGCACGAGCGCGGCGCCCGCGAGCACCGCGGGCATGCCGCCGTAGAAGTGCATGCTCACGTAGAGCCACCACACGCCGCTCACGAAGTTGCCGAAGCCGAACGCCCAGCCAGTGAAGAGCGCGCTCTTCCAGCCGGTGGTGCGCGTGAGCCAGACGTAGAACAGCGCAAAGATCGCAATGGCGAGCCAGCCGCCGTGCGGCGTGGGCGCGAACGACAGCGTGTTGAGCGCACCCAGCCCGGCGGCGGCGAGATAGTGCCAGAAGGGCAGCGCGCGGCGCGCGGCGCCGTTGGTGGTTTCGCTCGCGCGCGTCTCGGTGTGCGTGCGGGTATCGATCGGTTCGGCCATGCGGTGCGGTGGAAGGCGATGGAAAGCGCGCTGAAAAGCGCGAGCGCGGATTGCGCGACGAGCGCAACGATAGCACTTTCGTGCGACGGTACCGGGATGGTCTCCCGGGGACGGATCGAAGCGTCGGCGCGCTCGAAGCAAAAACGCCAGCCCGAAGGCTGGCGTCGTTTGCGCGAGAGCCGGCGCGCTCGCGTTGGGTCAGGTGCCCGGCGGCTGCAGCGCGGCTTCGCGCTGTCCTGCCATCGGGTCGCGCCGCACCAGCAGCATGTGAACCTGGCGCGCGTCGGCGCGCAGCACCTCGAAGATCAGGTCGTCGATGCGCACCTTCTCCCCGCGATGCGGCACGTGCCCGAAGTGATTCGTGACGAAGCCGCCGATCGTATCGACTTCTTCATCCGGGTAATGGGTGCCGAACGCCTCGTTGAACTGCTCGATTTCGGTGAGCGCGCGCACGCGGAACCGCCCGTCGGGCGAGGCGATGATGTTGCCGCTTTCCTCGTCGAAGTCGTACTCGTCCTCGATGTCGCCGACGATCTGTTCCAGCACGTCTTCGATCGTGATGAGGCCGGCCACGCCGCCGTATTCGTCCACGACGATGGCGATGTGATTGCGGTTCTGACGAAAGTCGTGCAGCAGCACGTTCAGGCGCTTGGACTCGGGGATGAACACGGCCGGGCGCAGCATGCCGCGCACGTCGAATTCCTCTTCGGCGTAGTAGCGCAGCAGGTCTTTCGCGAGTAGCACGCCGATCACGTTGTCGCGGTTGCCGTCGTACACGGGGTAGCGCGAGTGCGCTTTCTCGAGCACGAACGGAATGAATTCGTCAGGACTTTCGGCGATGTTGATCGCGTCCATCTGGGCGCGCGGGATCATGATGTCGCGCGCGCATAGCTCGGACACCTGGAACACGCCTTCGATCATCGAAAGCGAATCGGCGTCGATCAGGTTGCGCGCGTGCGCGTCCTGGAGGATTTCGAGAAGCTCGCTGCGCGAGTCGGGCTCGGGCGAGATGAAGTCGGTCAGCCGCTCGAGTAGCGAGCGCTTTTCCTGCGGTTTGTCGGTCTGGCGTCGACTGGGATAAGAGTCGTTCATGGCGGTGCGCCCTTTGCCGCTGGGGGCAGGGCGCGCTGTTGCGGAAGGTTAAGGATACAACATGCCTGTGGCGCTACCGTGTATTGCCACACAAAGGACACACACCGGCAGATCAATCCTAACGCAGATGCGGCGTGGCCGCCCGGTGGACGAAAAAGCGGCGCGGCGTGAGTCCGGCCTCAAGCGCAGCGCGCGAGCAGCCGCTCCAGCGCGCGGTCGCGCATGCCGCTCTCGCGCAGTGCATCCACGGTGCGGCGCACGTAGTCGAGCGTCGAGCCGTAGCGGCCCGACGCGCAGCCGAACACGGTGCGCACGGTGGCTTCGGAAAGCTTGCCGGTGTAAGACGCCACATCACGGCGCATGACGAAGGCGAGCGCGTCGACGCGGCGGCCGTCTGCGAGCACACAGGGCAGCCAGGCGGGGCGGTACGAGCCCATCGGCATCTCGCGGCGCCAGAGCGCTTCGAGGTGCGGCATCACGCCTTCGGCCGCAAGCCGGAACGCGACGCCCGCGCACGAGCCGCCGCGGTCGAGCGCGAGCACGAGGCCGGGCTGCTCAGGCGTGCCGCGGTTCACGCGCGACCACAGATACAGCCCGCGATGGTAGCCGTGCACGCGCGAACGCACGTTCTCGACGGTGGGCAGCCCAGGGTTCCAGATCAGCGAGCCATAGCCGAACAGCCAGATGTCGCTCGCGCTGTCCCAGCCTCGCGCTTTCAGCGTGCAGTCGAGCGAGGCGCGCAACTCGTCTTCGCTCAGGAGCCGCGACTCGCCGAGTGCCGGCGGGTAGCCGGGGCAGGGCACGCTCGCATCGCCCGCCTCGGGCAGTGCTGAGGGTTCGGCGAAATCGGGCGTGCGTTTGTCGTTCATGACGGGGGCTTACTTGTACGGATCAGGAAAGCCTAGCGAGTTGAGGACCTCGGTCTCGATGCCTTCCATCTCTTCGGCTTCGGTCTCGTCTTCGTGATCGTAACCCTGCGCGTGCAGCGCGCCGTGCACGAGCAGATGCGCGTAGTGCGCGGCGAGCGGCTTGCCCTGCTCGGCGGCTTCCTTTTCCACCACGGGGCAGCACAGGATCAGATCGCCCGTGACCGGATCGTCCTCGCTCTCCGCATAGGCGAAGGTGAGCACGTTGGTCGCGTAGTCCTTGCCGCGATACGTGCGGTTCAGCGTGCGGCCTTCCTCGGCGTCGACGAAGCGCACGGCCAGTTCCGCGTCCGCGAATAGCGCGGCCTTGAGCCACGCCGCCACGGTGGCGCGCGGCAGCGCGGCCTTGTGCTCGGGGAACGCCTTCGCGGCGGGGAACTGCACGGTCAGTTTGAGTTTTGGTGCGCGGGGCATGGGGCTAAAGCTGTGAGACGACGCAGGCGGCGGCGTTAGCGCGCGTCGCCAACGCCTTCGTCTTTTTTCGAATGCGCGTCATAAGCCTCGACGATACGCGCGACGAGCGGATGGCGCACGACGTCCGCGCTCGTGAAGTGCGTGACGGCGATGCCGCGCACGTCCTTCAGCACATGCTGCGCTTCGATCAGGCCGCTCTTGTGGCCGCGCGGCAAGTCGATCTGCGTGGTGTCGCCGGTCACGACCGCCTTCGAGCCGAAGCCGATACGCGTGAGGAACATCTTCATCTGCTCGGGCGTGGTGTTCTGCGCCTCGTCGAGAATGATGAACGCGTGATTGAGCGTGCGCCCGCGCATGTAGGCGAGCGGCGCGATTTCGATCATCTGGCGCTCGAACATCTTCGCGGTCTTGTCGAAGCCGAGCAGATCGTAAAGCGCGTCGTACAGCGGACGCAGATACGGATCGACCTTCTGTGACAGATCGCCGGGCAGGAAGCCCAGACGCTCGCCCGCTTCCACGGCCGGACGCGTGAGCACGATGCGCTTGACCTGGTCGCGCTCGAGCGCGTCCACCGCGCAGGCCACGGCGAGATAGGTCTTGCCGGTGCCCGCAGGGCCGATGCCGAACGTCACGTCGTGCGAGATGATCTGCTTCAGATATTCGCGCTGCGCAGGCGTGCGGCCGCGCAGGTCGGCGCGCCGCGTGTAGAGCTTCGGGCCCAGTTCCTCGACATCGACGCCTTCGCCCGCGGGCTCGTCGAACGGATGATCGGGGTCGCCGCGAAAGCGCGGGTCGATCTCGGCGGCGTCGTTGCCACCGCTATTGCCGCCGTTCACATTGCCGCGCACGCCGCCGTGGCCATTGCCGCGCGGATCGTTCGCCGAGTTGCTGCGGAAGTTCGCAGGGTGCCGGGCTTCGACGAGCGCCAACTGAATGTCGTCGACGGAGAGCGGATCGCGCGCCTGGTTGTAGAAGTTCTCGAGCGCCGCGAGCGCCAGCCTGGCGCCACGCCCGCGAATCGTGATGCGATGGCCGCGCCGCGCGAGCGTCACGTCGAGCGCTTGCTCGATCTGGCGCAGGTTTTCGTCGAGCGGGCCGCAGAGGTTGGCGAGCCGCGCGTTGTCGTCGCGCGGCGCGGTGAATTCCAGATGCTGCTGATTGGGCTTCAAGGTGTCTCTGAACTCCTGAATTCCTGGCTGGGTGCGCCGAGCCGATTAATGCGCGAGCGTCGAAGCGTCTTCGTGCGCGAGCACGAGTTCGCCGCGCAGCGAGTGCGGGTACGCGTGGTTGATCTTCACGTCGATCATCTGGCCGATCAGGCGCGCGTGCGAAGCGCGCGGCGCCGGGAAGTTCACCACCCGGTTGTTCTGCGTGCGGCCCGAGAGTTCGCTCGGGTCCTTGCGCGAAGGGCCTTCCACGAGAATGCGCTCGACCCGGCCGACCATCGACTGGCTGATGCGCGCGACGTTCTCTTCGATCGTGGCCTGCAGGTGCTGCAGGCGCTTGAGCTTCACTTCGCGCGGCGTGTCGTCTTCGAGATTCGCGGCGGGCGTGCCCGGGCGCGGGCTGTAGATGAACGAGAAGCTCGTGTCGTAGCTCATCTCCTCGACGAGCGCCATCATCTTCTGGAAGTCCTCTTCGGTCTCGCCGGGGAAGCCGACGATGAAGTCCGTGGAGAGCGACAGGTCCGGGCGGATCGCGCGCAGCTTGCGGATGATCGACTTGTACTCGAGCACGGTGTAGCCGCGCTTCATCGCCATGAGCACGCGGTCCGAGCCGTGCTGCACCGGCAGATGCAGGTGGCTCACGAGCTTGGGCACCTTCGCGTAGGTGTCGATCAGGCGCTGCGTGAATTCCTTCGGGTGCGAAGTCGTGTAGCGGATGCGCTCGATGCCGGGGATTTCGGCGACGTATTCGATCAACGTGGCGAAGTCGGCGACGTCGTGCGCGCCATTCGTGAGCGCGCCACGATAGGCGTTGACGTTCTGGCCAAGCAGCGTGACTTCACGCACGCCCTGGTCGGCGAGGCCCGCGATTTCGGTGAGCACGTCGTCGAGCGGACGCGAGACTTCCTCGCCGCGCGTGTAGGGCACGACGCAGTAGCTGCAGTATTTCGAACAGCCTTCCATGATCGAGACGAACGCGCTCGGGCCTTCCACGCGCGCGGGCGGCAGATGGTCGAACTTCTCGATTTCGGGGAAGCTGATGTCCACCTGCGCGCGGCCCGAGGCGCGGCGCGCGTCGATCATCTGCGGCAGGCGGTGCAGCGTTTGCGGGCCGAACACGAGGTCCACGTACGGCGCGCGCGCGACGATCGCCGCGCCTTCCTGGCTGGCCACACAGCCGCCCACGCCGATCAGCAGGTTCGGGTTCGCTTCCTTGAGCTCGCGCACGCGGCCGAGGTCGGAGAAGACCTTCTCCTGCGCCTTTTCGCGCACCGAACAGGTGTTGAAGAGGATGACGTCCGCGTCTTCGGGGGTGTCGGTCTTCACGAGACCTTCGGCAGCGCCGAGTACGTCGACCATCTTGTCGGAGTCGTACTCGTTCATCTGGCAGCCAAAGGTCTTTACATAAACTTTCTTGGTCATCGGGTTTCGCCGTTCGCAGTGGTTGACCTGGGGGCGTCGTCCGCTTGATGCACGCGCGTGATGCACGGTCTGCACGTCAGGACTACGGTGTTCTATGGGGGCCGAATCGAGATGCAGGGAAGCCGGCTATGAGGCCGGCGTTGGCATCCTGTTTCTGGCCATGCGCGTGTGGCAACTTGGGACGTTCCGGGTTGCTCTTTTGTTCTGTTTGCCGGTGCCGCATTTGCCGATATTGGCCAATGCGGACGCGCCTGCGGATCGCTTTCTGCGCAATCCGACATTATATCCGTTTGCGTCTGCGGCTTTGCGTCGCTTCGGCCGGATCCGTGCAGGGGACGAGCGCCTCGAGTTCGCCCGAAGTCTGCGCGAAGCGCTCGGTGAGGAAATCGAGCAGCGCCCGCACGCGCGGCGCGAGAAAGCGATTGCGGTGGTAGAGCGCGTGCAGCGGCGCGTCGGGGTAGCGCCACTCGGGCATCACGGTCTTGAGCCGCCCGGCGCGCAGATCCTCCGCGACATCCCAGATCGACTTCACCGCGAGGCCATAGCCGCACAGCGCCCACTGGCGCGCGACTTCGCCATCCGTCGACTCGAGCGCGCCATCGAGCGGCACCGTATAGGTCTGCGTTTCGGTTTGCGATCCGCTGCCGCGCGTGAAGCGCCACTCGTTCACCGGCCCCGCCGCCGAACCGATCACGATGCAGTCGAAACGGGCCAGATCGTTCGGCTCCCGCGGCTCGCCGCAGCGTGCGAGGTACGCGGGCGAGGCGCACAGCACGCGGCGGTTCGGCGCGAGCCAGCGCGCCACGAGCGAACTGTCCTGCGGCGTGCCGAAGCGGATCGCGAGATCGATGTCTTCGAGCACGAGATTCGAGAGCGAGTCGGTCAGCATCAGCGCGAAACGCACGTCGGGGTAGAGCGCGCGGAATTCGTCGAGCCAGGTCATCAGCAGATTGCGGCCGAAATCCGAGGTCGCCGAAATGCGCACCTTGCCGCGCACCGCGTTCTGGCCCTCCTGCAAGGCCGCCTTGGCGTCGTCGAGCGAGCGCAGCGCGTGCTCGCTGCAGGTGAGGTAGAGGCGGCCTTCGTCGGTGAGGCGCAGCTGGCGGGTGGTGCGGTCGAACAGACGCGCGCGCAGCTCCGCTTCGAGCCGCGCGAGCCGGGCGCTGGCCGCCGCGGGCGTGAGGCCGAGCTTGCGGCCCGCCGCGGAAAGGCTGCCGAGGCGTGCCGCCTCTACGAACAGGCGCACGTCGCCGAGGTTGTCCATCGCGATTATTAGAAATGGATTGAAAATGATTCAAATGCTACGCCAATTATCAAATTCGAGCGTAGCCGCGACAATGCGCGTGTTTTCAGGACAGCCGCCCAGGCCTGCACGCCATGCAACTCGATCACGTCACGCTCGTCACGCCCGACCTCGAAGGCACATGCCGCTTCTTTCGCGACGTCGTCGGCCTCGAAGACGGCCCGCGTCCGCCGTTTCGCGTGGACGGCCACTGGCTCTACGCGCACGGCCGCCCGGTCATCCATCTGGTCGAGGCGACCGGGCCCGCGCGGTTGCCAGGCGGTGCGTCTGCGCTCGTCGCGCCGCGCATCGACCACGTGGCGTTTCGCGTGGCGCCGGGCATCGAGTGGCGCGCGCTCGTCGAGCGGCTTGCCGCGCACCGCGTGCCGTACCAGCTGGCGGAGGTGCCCGCGAGCGCGGAAGTGCAGCTGTTCGTTGCGCTCGCGCCCGGTGTCGTCGTCGAGTTCGTGACGTCGCTGGCGGCCGGCGCGGCGGCTTGATGGCCGCTGGCTGCCACTGAAGCCCATTTGAATCCAGGCTGATTTTCGGAGATTTCGATGCCTATCCCCTTGCTCGCGCTGGCCATCAGCGCCTTTGCCATCGGCACCACCGAGTTCCTCATCATGGGCCTGTTGCCCGACGTGGCGCGCGATCTGAACGTGACGATTCCCGCCGCGGGCCTGCTCGTGACGGGTTATGCGCTCGGCGTGGCGGCCGGCGCGCCGCTGCTTGCCGCGCTGACGAGCCGCATGCCGCGCAAGCTCGCGTTGCAACTGCTGATGGGCGTGTTCATCGTCGGCAACGTGATGTGCGCGGTCGCGTCGAACTATTCGCTGCTGATGGTTGCGCGTGTCGTCGCGTCGTTCGCGCACGGCTCGTTCTTCGGCATCGGCGCCGTGGTGGCCGCCTCGCTCGTGCCGCAGGAAAAGCGCGCGAGCGCCATCGCGCTGATGTTCACGGGGCTCACGCTCGCCACCGTGCTGGGCGTGCCGTTCGGCACCGCCATTGGCCAGCAGTTCGGCTGGCGCGTGGCGTTCTGGATCGTGAGCGGCCTTGGCGTGATTTCGCTCGTCGGCGTGACGGCGCTGGTGCCCAACCAGCACGATAGCGGCCCGGCCGGGCTCGGCCACGAAGTGCGCGTGCTGCGCGACCCGCAGGTGTGGCTCGCGCTCGGCATGACGGTGCTGGGGTTCGGCGGCGTGTTCGTCGTGTTCACCTACATCGCGCCGATTCTCGAGCAGGTGGGCGGCTTCTCGCCGCGCGGCGTGACGCTGATGCTCGTGCTGTTCGGCGTGGGCCTGACGCTCGGCAACACCCTGGGCGGCAAGCTCGCGGACCGCGCGCTGATGCCTTCGCTGATGGGCATTCTCGTCGTGCTCGCCGTGGTCATGGCCATCTTCACGAAGACGAGCCACGCCATGTGGCCCGCCGCGATCACCGTGTTCGTATGGGGCATCGCCGCGTTCGCGACCGTGCCGCCGTTGCAGATGCGCGTGGTCGCGAAAGCCGCGGCGGCGCCGAATCTCGCTTCGACGCTGAACATCGGCGCGTTCAACGTGGGTAACGCAATGGGCGCGTGGATGGGTGGCCTCGCCATCGCGCACGGCGTGGCGCTCGACTCGCTGCCGTGGGTGGCCGCGGCCGTCTCGGTGGCGGCGCTCGTGCTCACCTGGGCGGCGGCGCGGCTCGACACGCGCGCCGTACCGCTGCGCGACGCGCACGTGGCGGCGCGGCAGAATACGTGAGCGCCCGACGAGGGCAACGCGCAAGGCCGCGCAGAAGGCAGCGCGCCTTATGCGCAGGGCGCGAAAGCAATCCACGAATCGCGCTCTGCAATGCTGATAACAGTGTGAAGATAACTTCGTTGGGCGTGGCAAATCGCGATGCTAGTCTTGCCTCCATTCATGCTCTTGCGCCGCAATGACGCGGCGCTGCCTGGAGGCAGCCATGCATTCACCCCTCGCGCTCGTACGCGATGCACAACCCGATAGTGCGCACACCGAAGGACCTTACGAGACGCTGGAGCATCTCGTGGGCGTGAACCTCGCCCGGCTGCGCGCCGAACGCCAGCTTTCGCTCGATGCGCTCGCACGCGCCTCCGGCGTCTCGCGCGCGATGCTCGCCCAGGTCGAGTCGGCGCGCAGCGTGCCGTCGATCAAGGTGCTGTGCAAGGTGGCGGCGGCGCTCAAGGTCTCGGTGTCGGCATTCCTGCGGCGGCATGCCGTGAACGGCTTCGAGCATTTGCCCGCCGAGCGGGCGTCGCGCCTCGTTTCCGCCGACGGCCGTTATTCGGCGCGCGCGCTCTATCCGGAAGCGGAGCCCGCCGCCGCCGAATTCCACGAACTGCGCATCGCGCCGCTGCATACCGAGTCCGGCGTGCGCCGCCCGCCCGGCACGACGGTGAACCTCGTGGTGAGCGAGGGCACGCTCGAAGTGAGCGTGCACGATCGGCGCCAGCTGCTCGCCACCGGCGATGCGATCGTATTTGACGCCGACCAGCCGCACAGCCTGCGCAACCCGGGCGACACCGAGGCGCGCGTGTTTCGCGTGACGCTCAACGCCGAGACGCCGCCGCGCTGGGACGTGCCGGCCGCGACGGCTGGCGGCGAAGCGGCGTCGGCAGTCGAAGCGATCAGGACGGTTGAGGCGGTGGATGCGGTCGAGGCGGTCGCAGCCGTGGCGGCGCAGCCGGCATGAGCCGTGTCGCATCGTCGAGAAAATTCTCTAGTCGTACTTTTTTGCGCTGCACAGTTGCGCAGCCTGTTGTATCCTTTGCCCGCCGGTTAAGTCAGGTAATAAGCCGGTAATCAGTGCGTCTTCAGGGCGGGGTGAAATTCCCCACCGGCGGTATGCCGGCCGCGCCGCAAGGCAAGGTCGACGAGCCCGCGAGCGCCTGCGCGAGCCTCATTGTGTCGTGCGCAGGGTCAGCAGATCTGGTGCGAAGCCAGAGCCGACGGTCATAGTCCGGATGAAAGAAGATGTGCAGATGGTCATGTTTGCCCATCCGCCGCGGCGTTTCGGCCGATGTGCGTGCGTCCCCATTTTCGGGGCGCGCGGCATCCGTGCGAATCGCGCGTGCCGGGGATTCCTGTCTGTTTGCAATGCCCTGAAACGTTTTTCGCCTAACTCTCGCGAGGAGCGTTTCACATGTCCCTTACTGCCAGTACCCCTCTCGCTGCATCCCAGGGCGCGCCGCTCGACGCCGCCGCCGATCTCCCGTTCATCGATTCCGAGCCGGTGCCGCCGCGCATTGCCGCCGCGTTGCAAGCCATGCGCGAAGGCCGCCCGGTCGTGCTGCAGGACGATCACGACCGCGAGGACGAGGCCGACCTGATCGTCGCCGCCGAGCGCCTCACGCCCGAAACGATGGCGCTCTTTATCCGCGAATGCAGCGGCATCGTGTGCCTGTGTCTGTCTGACGAAAAAGTGCGCGCGCTCGAACTGCCGCCGATGGTGGCCCACAACGAGAGCCGCAACCGCACTGCGTTCACGGTCTCGATCGAAGCGCGCGACGGCGTGAGCACGGGCGTGTCGGCCGCCGACCGCGTGACGACGATCCGCGCCGCGATCGCCGCGGACGCAAAGCCTGCCGATATCGTGCGCCCCGGCCACGTGTTCCCGCTGCGCGCGCAGAAGGGCGGCGTGCTGACGCGCCGCGGCCACACCGAAGGCACCGTCGATCTGGCGGTGCTCGCGGGCCTCGCGCCCGCCGGCGTGCTGTGCGAGCTGATGAACCCGGATGGCACGATGGCGCGCGGCAAGCAGGTCGACGACTTCGCGAAGCTGCACAATCTGCCGGTGCTCTCGATTGCCGAGCTGGTGGCGTTTCGCGAGTCGCTCGCCGTGGCGCGCGAGCGCTGTGCCGAGCCGGCCTGAGTCACGCTGAAAGTCGCAAGGTGAGGTGAGGGACGTGACGCCGACGGGCGCCGCGTCCCGTTTTCATTGCGGCATGCGCGATTTGTGCGATCTGTGCGCCGGTGGCGCGCGCAGCCTTACGACTGCACGTCGCCGAATTCTCCGCGCACGCCGGCCTCGACGAGCGCCGGCAGTTCTTCCATGTGCGCCATGATGCGTGTGATGCCCATCTCGCGCAGCACGTCGGCGTAGCCCGAAGGAATGTGGCTCGCGCCCACGAAGGCAATCGTCTTCATGCCTGCGGCGCGCGCGGCGTTCAAACCCGAAATGCTGTCTTCGACGACGATGCACCGCGCCGGCTCCACGCCGAGCTGCTTCGCCGCGTGCAGGTACACGTCCGGATAAGGCTTGGGCCGCGCGACCTGCTCGGCGCTGAAGATGCGCTCGCCGAAGATCGTGTCGAGCCCGGCGCGCCGCACCGAAGCGTGCACGCGCGTGAGCCGGCTGTTCGAAACGACGGCGGCAGGCAGCGTGACCCGGCGCAAGGCGTCGCGCACGCCGTTGATCGGGCTCACCGACTCGGCAATCGCGGCTTCGCAACGATGTTCGATGGTCTCGAGAAAGTCCTCGGGCATCGTGAGGTCGAAGCGCGCGGCGACGTCGGCGAGAAAGCGCGAGGTCTGCTGGCCGAACGCTGCATTCACGGCGGCGTGAAAATCGATGCCGGGAAAGGTGCTGCTGAGCGTGTCGAACAGAACGCGGTCGGCGATGACTTCACTGTCGACGAGCACGCCGTCACAGTCGCAGATGAGATGGTCGATCATGCGTGAAACGAGAGCCCGGGCGCAGCGCGCGGCCAGAGGTCAGCGGCCGGTGCGTGCGCCTGAGCCAGGCAGGCGGGAAGGTGGAAACCCCCAATCATACGTGCTTTTGCTTTTTGCACGCAGTGCACTCGCGGCCTGCAAGGCTCAGCCGTCGTCCGCGGCGTTTGCCGAGCCGGCGTCGGCCCACGCTTTTGCCGCGCTGATCGCGCGCTGCCAGCCGGCCACGCAACGTGCGGCCGCGTCGCTCGGCAACGAAGGCGTGAAGCGGCGCTCGAGGCTCCAATGCTGCTGGAGTTCGTCGATATCGCGCCAGAACCCCACCGCGAGCCCGGCCAGATATCCCGCGCCCAGCGCGGTGCTTTCGCTCGAGCGCGGCCGCAACACGTTCACGCCCAGCAGATCGGCCTGGAACTGCATGAGCAGATCGTTCGCGCTGGCGCCGCCATCCACGCGCAGCTCGTTTATGCGCATACCGGAATCGGCCTCCATGGCGGCGAGCACGTCGAACGACTGATAGGCGATCGAGTCGAGCGCCGCGCGTGCGATATGCGCCGCAGTCGTGCCGCGCGTGAGCCCGAACAGCGTGCCGCGCGCGTGCGCGTTCCAGTGCGGCGCGCCGAGGCCGGCGAACGCGGGCACGAGGTACACGCCGTCGCTGTGCGGCACGCTGGCCGCGAGCGGTTCGATTTCCGCTGCGCTGCGAATGATGCCGAGTCCGTCGCGCAGCCATTGCACCACCGCGCCCGCGATAAAGATGCTGCCCTCCAGCGCGTATTGCGTCT
The DNA here is from genome assembly GCF_040965655.1 of Paraburkholderia sp. EG286B. Classification (NCBI taxonomy): domain Bacteria; kingdom Pseudomonadati; phylum Pseudomonadota; class Betaproteobacteria; order Burkholderiales; family Burkholderiaceae; genus Paraburkholderia; species Paraburkholderia sp. EG286B. The sequence continues at coordinate 138,283 of NZ_JBFRCF010000004.1, forward strand.
GCCCGAGCGCTTGCCACGCGATGGTCGTGACGAGGTGGTGGCTCGACTCGACGGGTTGCGCGCCGGTATTCATCACGAGAAAACAGCCGGTGCCGTAGGTGTTCTTCACCATGCCGGGGCGCATGCACATCTGCCCGAAGAGCGCCGCATGCTGGTCGCCGGCCACGCCGGCGAGCGGGATTTCGGCCGCGAAGAGCGACGCCGCCGTGCGCGCATAGACCTCCGACGACGAACGCACCTCCGGCAGCATGCTGCGCGGAATCTCGAAGAGCGCGAGCAGGTCGTCGTCCCAGCGCAGCGTGTGGATGTCGAAGAGCATCGTGCGCGCGGCATTGGTGACGTCGGTGGCGTGCAGCGCGCCGCGTGTCAAGTGCCACAGCAGCCAGGTGTCTACGGTGCCGAAGGCGAGCCGGCCCGCGCGCGCTTTTTCGCGCGCGCCCTCGACATGATCGAGAATCCAGCGGATTTTCGTGGCCGAAAAGTACGCGTCGATCGGCAGGCCGGTTTTCGCGCGCACCATCGGCTCGAGCCCGCGCGCTTTCAGCTCGTCGCAATAGCCGGCCGTGCGGCGGTCCTGCCAGACGATCGCGTTGTACACGGGCTGACCCGTTGCACGGTCCCATACGATGGTCGTTTCGCGCTGGTTCGTGATGCCGATGCCCGCAATCGCGGCGGCCCCGACACCCGCGCGCGTGAGCGCTTCCGCCGCGACGCCAGCCTGGCTCGACCAGATGTCGCGCGGGTCATGCTCGACCCAGCCGGGCCGCGGGTAGCGTTGCGCGAACTCCTTCTGCGCGAGCGCGACGATCGCGCCGCTGCGCTCGAGCAGCAGGGCGCGCGAACTCGTCGTGCCCTGGTCCAGCGCGAGGATGTACGACTCGGCGTGCGAGTGAGGCATCGTGCAGTCTCCCTGGAGGGGCGCGGCGGTACGCGCGTCGATCGGCCGTCGACCGGCGCGCACTGAAGCGCGTGGCATCGAACCCAGCATAGCCCGAAAGCGGTTTGCGCTCGCTTCGGCGCAACGGAACGGCCAGGGTGTCGCTCGCGCGGCGCGGTGCGACAATGACCGAGTCGGGATGCAGTCGTTCCAACCAGTCGAAAACGATAACGAGGCAATCATGCGTGCAATTGCAATGATCGGTGCGGCCGTGCTGCTCGCGGGGTGCGTGGGCGCGCCGCCGGGCCCGGAAGGCGGGGGGCGCGCGCCGTCGCTCGCCGCCTTGCAGCAGATGTGCGGCGGCCAGACGGTCGATTTCGGCGCGTATGCGCCGGGCGTCTACGCGGCCATCTTCGACGCGTGGGTCGCGAATCGGCGCGGCAGGCTGCCCCAGGACCAGTTTTGCGGCTTCCAGGCTCAGCTCGCGCAGCAATACACCACGCTCGGCAAGAGCGCCAATGGCGAGGCGCGGGGTGAGTGGGTGAACTTCCTCAATGCACAGCGCGCCCAGGCGCTGAGCTGGCGGTCGGCGGTCGACCCCACGCTGAGAGCCGGGTAGGCGAACAGGCGGATGGCGCTGCGGCAGGGTGCGCGCGTACGCGCGCTGCACGGAGGCATGCGCAAAAAAATGGTCACGCGGGCATGAAGCGCGCGGGTCCGCGTGACCATGCACTGCAGGCGCGTACGTCTACAGCCGTGCGCCTGCATCGGGGACGTGCCCGACAAGTCGGGCTGGCGGACGACCCATGCGTCCGCGCAAATCGATAAAGGGCAATGGAGCCTGTGGCTGCGCGGGTGCTCGGCCCGCGGGATCAGGCTACGAACACCGTTTGATGGCGCGCAACGCAGAGTCGCCGATTTCGGTTAGTCGCCATTGCTGAAGGCCGGATGCAAGGCGCTCCAGTTGGACGAGCTGTCGTTCGAGCAAGGCGTCCAGTTCTTCTCGCTCCATGTCGAGCTGGTTGGGGGCGTCCTGTACTAGCAGCAGGGTGGCGAATTCATGCGGACTCAGCATCGTTCTCTCCGTGTTGCCGCATCAGAGGTCGCCGGTTGCGGCCCGCAGGGCGGCGCAGCGACAGGAATGCGGTGGTGTGAGCGAAAGCCTGCGACCGGGCAGGTCGACTGGCTGGAGGGACCGGCCGCCCGGACCGCCTGTGCGCGGCCCAAACGACACCCAGCCCGGGATCTACCTCGGGGAACTGGAGTGTAGTCAACGCCGCTGCGTTGTACAAACCACGCCCCGAAAATTTTCCCTTTGACATTCGAGCCCGCACGCAGCGGTCGTGCGAGCCGCCTGGATTCGCGAAATCACTTGAAGTTCGTGCCGCAGCGCGGCACGCAGCGAGCGAATCCGCTTCGATTCGCTACGCATCAAACGCACGGAAGGCCCGCGGGTATTGCGTTTGCGCGTCGGCCAGTGATCGTCACATGACGTAACGCGGAGAGGTCGTCTATTCCCGGAACTGCGGGAAGCGGGCCCGGTCTGTGCTTTGTGACTGCAGCTGCGCGAAAGTACAGCTAAGATGGAATTAGGGATGGCTTGTAACGTTCGCCGCGCGTGACTGGCGCAGCTCGCCGGGCCTCGGGCTTCCGGCTGGGCGCCGCGCGGCGTGAGCGTAAAACGCCGCTTCGGGAGTAGGACACAATGCGTAACGACAATGAGCCTCGCCATGTGATGCCCTGGCGCATCGAAGACATCGATCTCACCCGTATCGACCGTCAACGTGCCGCCGCCAACGAAGACCTGATGCTGCTCCTCGCCGCCTCTTCGTTCATTGAAAGCGGTTCCGATCTTTACACGAGCAACCTGAACGTGTTCTTCAACGGCGACCCCGAGGTCTCCGAGTGGCTCAACCGCGAATGGGAGCCCGAGGAGCTTCAGCATGGACGCGCGCTGAAGACGTACATCCAGTACGTGTGGCCCGAGTTCGACTGGGACGCGGCGTTTCAGACCTTCATCGAAGAGTATTCGAAGACCTGTTCGTTCGAGGAATTCGAGAAAACGCGCGCGCTCGAAATGGTCGCGCGCTGCGTCGTCGAAACCGGCACCGCCACGCTCTATCGCGCGATCGGGGAGTATTCGGATGAGCCCGTGCTCAAGGAAATCACCGACAACATTCGCAGCGATGAAGTGCGCCATTACAAGCACTTTTTCCGCTATTTCAAGAAGTACAACCAGATAGAAGGGCACGGGCGTCTCGCCGTGCTCGGTGCGCTCATGCGCCGCGTGATGGAGATCAAGAACGAAGATTCCGAGATCGCGCTGCGCCATGTGTACGCGGGCCGCTACCCCGACCGCGTGCGCGACGACGCCTATAGCCGCGAACTCACCGCGCGCGTGAACAGGCTGGTGCGCCACAATCTTTCCGCCGACATGTGCGTGAAGATGCTGCTCAAGCCGCTCAACCTGCCCGCGAAGATCCGGCCCGGCGTGCACTATCCGCTCGCGAAGATCACGCAACACGTCTTCTTCCGCTAGGACATCCGCACGCGAAAACAAAAAGCCCGCTGCTGGAGCGGGCTTTTTCGTTTCTGGGCGCAAAGATCAGCGATCGCGCTGGCCGTTGCCGTCGCGGCGCGCATTGCCGCCTGGGCGGCCGCCGAGCAGCGCGCCCGGGTTGCCTTGCGACTTGCGTTGTTGCGGGCGGCCCAGTGCGCTTTCGTGCGAAACGCCGCGCTGGCTTTCGCGACGCGTATGCTCGCCGCGCGCGCCTTGTGCGCCGTGATTCGCGCCTTGCTGTTTCACGGGCTTGGCGGTGCGCACGCCGCCGTTCGAGGCCGGCTTGGCCGGGCGCTGGCCGCCGTTGCCGCCACCGTTGGCTGCATGCGCGCGGTTGCCGTCGCGGCCACCTTCACGGTTGCCTTCGCGATTACCGCCGCGCGGCTCACGCGATTCACGCGATTCACGCGATTCACGCGATTCACGCGGCTCACGCGGCTCACGCGCCTGCGCAGGCCGTCCGCCGTTCGCGGCATTGGCGCCATTCGACGCACCACGGCCCTGGCCCTGGCCTTGCCCCTGGCGCGGCGAGCGCCCTTGGGGCTGGCTGCGGCGCTGGATCGGCTCGGGCTTCGCGTTCGGGTCCGGCTCGAAGCCCGCGATGACCTCCTGGGGCACCGCGCGCTTGATGAGCTTTTCGATGTCCTTGAGCAGCTGATGCTCGTCCACGCAGACGAGCGACACGGCTTCGCCCGTCGCGCCCGCGCGGCCGGTGCGGCCGATGCGGTGGACGTAGTCCTCGGGCACGTTCGGCAGATCGTAGTTGACGACGTGCGGCAGCTGGTCGATATCGATCCCGCGCGCGGCGATGTCGGTCGCGACGAGCACCTGGAGCGTGCCGTCCTTGAACTCGCTCAAGGCGCGCGTGCGTGCCGACTGGCTCTTGTTGCCGTGAATCGCCAGCGCGCTGATGCCGTCCTTCGAGAGCTGCTCGGCGAGGCGGTTGGCGCCGTGCTTGGTGCGCGTGAACACGAGCACCTGAAACCAGTTGTGCTGGCGGATCAGGTGCGTCAGCAGGTCGCGCTTGCGGTCGCGGTCGACGGGATAGATCTTCTGCGCCACGGTTTCGGCCGTGGTGTTGCGGCGCGCGACTTCGATCAGCGCGGGCGAGTCGAGCAGGCTGTCGGCGAGCGCCTTGATCTCATCGGCGAAGGTGGCTGAGAAGAGCAGGTTCTGGCGCTTGGGCGGCAGCTTCGCGAGCACGCGCTTGATGTCGTGGATGAAGCCCATGTCGAGCATGCGGTCCGCTTCGTCGAGCACGAGAATCTCGAGCTGCGACAGATCGATCGTCTTTTGCTGCATGTGATCGAGCAGGCGACCCGGCGTCGCGACCACGATATCCACGCCGCGCCTGAGCGCGTCGATTTGCGGATTGATGCCCACGCCGCCGAACATCACCGTGGACTTGAGCTTCAGATACTTGCCGTAGGCGCGCACGCTCTCTTCGACCTGCGCGGCGAGTTCGCGCGTGGGCGTGAGGATCAGCGCGCGCACCACGCGCTTGCCACCTGCGGCCGGCGCCATGTCCGTGAGGCGTTGCAGGATCGGCAGCGTGAAGCCGGCAGTCTTGCCGGTGCCGGTTTGCGCGCCGGCGAGCAGGTCGCCGCCGCCGAGCACGGCGGGAATCGCTTGCGCCTGGATAGGCGTGGGCGTGCTGTACCCAAGTTCGTTGACTGCGCGGACCAGCGGTTCGGACAAGCCGAGAGAATCGAAAGACATAAACACCTGTTGTATTGCAGTAGCGCGGGCGTCGCTTCGCGGCCCGAAGGCGCGCTGCGCAGCCAAAGCGGTGTTGCCGGGTTCGAATGCGCCCGGTGAAGCCGCCTTTTCGCGTTGTTCGGACGGCGCGCCAGTGCGCGCGCCGCGTTTTTTCTTCATGGAACGGACAGGTCTATCGAGACCTGTCGTCTGGCGTTAAGTTGCATCGTGCGGCCGCGGACACTGCGGCAGCCGTACGATGTCTTCGCATTGACGCGTCACGCGACGTAGCGCGCGACGCTCACGAATTGACAGACGCTCCCGGCGAGCACGAACAGATGCCAGATTCCATGTCCGTGCCGGATGCGTTCGTCATTGACGAAAAAATAAATACCGACGCTGTAAATGACGCCGCCGGCCAGCAGCCACGCCGTGCCCGCGGCCGGCAAGGCTTCGATGAGCGGTCGAACCGCCACCACCGCGAGCCAGCCCATCACCACATAGAGCACCATCGACAGCGCTCTCGTGCGCCGCCCGAGCGTGAGTTCCTGAACGATGCCGAGGGCCGCGAGCCCCCAGCTCACGCCGAAGAGCGACCAGCCCCAGGGACCACGCAGCGTCACCAGCGTGAACGGAGTATAGCTGCCCGCGATGAGCAGATAGATCGCGGCGTGGTCGCACTTTTGCAGCACTGCCTTCAGGCGGATGCCGCGCACGCCGTGATACAGCGTCGAGATGGTGTACAGCGCGCACAACATCGCCCCGTATACCGCAAAGCTCACGACCTTGTACGCGTCGTGATCCAGCGCCGCGAGCGTCACGAGCGAGACGAGTCCCGCCACCGACAACATCGCGCCCACGAGGTGAGTCATGCTGTTCAGACGCTCACCGGCGTGCATGACGACCACTCCTTGTTCTTCCTGGGCGCGACGCGCGCCGGCGGAACAGTGTTCCACCGCGTACGGCGCCGTGCCCGAGCGCAGCGTTCAAAACCAGGCCTGACGGGCCACGGAGCCGCTTTCACCACACGGCGCCGGCGCCAAATAGCGAAGGGCGCAGCCCGCGCTGTGCGGACTGCGCCCTTATCAGGCAACCGTCACTATAACAGTAACCACTTGCGTGGGACCGCCGCAAGGGCTCCGGCCCCTACGGCCGTGGACGGCTTTGCGTCAGTCGAGCGGCGACGAGCGCAGGTCCGCGACCTGCTGCGGCGACACCGGCGTGCCCTTGTTGCCCCAGGACATGCGGATGAACGTCACCACCGCCGCAACCTCCTGATTCGAGAGCGACTGCGCGAACGGCGGCATGCCGTACGGGCGCGGATTGCCCCCCGTGCTCGGCGGATAGCCGCCGTTGAGCACCATGCGGATCGGGTTCACGGCCGAATGCATCTGGATCGACTGGTTGTTCGCAAGCGGCGGGAAGTTCGGCGGCATGCCGAGACCGTTCTCCGCGTGGCACTTGGCACACTGGTCGTGGTAGATCTTCTGACCTTGCTGCAAGAGTTCGCCGCCGAACGCTTCCGACGTCTCCATCTGCATCGTTTCGGGCGCTTCCTTCTTCTGCGGGATGGTCTTCAGATACGAGGCCATCGCGTGGATGTCGTCGTCCGAGAGGTATTGCAGACTGTTGTGGATCACGTCCGCCATCGGGCCGAACACGGCGCCGCGCTCGGACACGCCGGTCTTCAGGAGGCTTGCGATGTCCCTGATGTCCCAGTCGCCGAGGCCGCCTTCGCTGCCCGTGAGCGACGGCGCGTACCAGTTCTGCAACGGGATCAGGCCGCCCGCGAAGGCCGCCGAGTTGACCGGGCCGCCCACCGCGTTGATCGACGTGTGGCACATGCCGCAGTGGCCGAGGCCTTCGACGAGATACGCGCCGCGGTTCCATTCGACCGACTTGGTCGGATCGGGCTTGTACTCGCCCTCGCGGAAGAACAGCGTGCGCCAGCCGATCAGCAGGTTGCGGTTGTTGAACGGGAACTTGAGTTCGTGCGGGCGGCTGGGCGCGTTGACGGGCGGGACCGAGCGCAGATAGGCGAAGATCGCGTCGGCGTCGGCGCGTGTGACCTTGGTGTAGCTCGCGAACGGGAACGCCGGATAGAGCAGGCTGCCATCCTTCGAGCGGCCCGTGTGCATGGCGCGATAGAAGTCGTCGGCGCTCCACTTGCCAATGCCGTACTGGTCGTCGGGCGTGATGTTCGGGGTGTAGAGCGTGCCGAACGGCGTGGCCATCGGCAGGCCGCCCGCGAACATCTGGCCGCCGCGCACGGTGTGGCAGGCGATACAGTCGCCGGCGCGCGCGAGGTACTCGCCCTTCTTGATGAGATCGCCCTGGTCGACGGGCGTCGCGGCCTGCGCCGCGCCGTTGTGCAGATAGTGGGTGCCCGACCAGAGCACCGGTACGAGGGCCGCGGCGGCGGCCACGATGACGGCGGAAAGTGCGAACAGGGACTTGCGGTTCATATTGGCTGTCTCCCCCGGCGCCTTATTGCGGTTCGCTGCCGCAGGCAAGCGGCGTCTTGAGTGAGCCAGCCGGCGCCGGCACGGGGTTCTGCGGCGCGCTCCGCGTGGAGAGCCAGGCCGCGACCGCGTTCACGTCTTCGTCGGTGAGACGCGTGGCGATCTCATGCATGCAGTCGGGTGCCTTCGCATGCCGCGAGCCCGAGCGCCAGGCGCCGATCTGCGCGCTGATGTAGTCCATGTGCAGACCGACCAGACCCGGAATGGCCGGCTCCATGCCGGTGAGCTTCGCGCCGTGGCAAGCTGCGCAGGCGGGCACCTGCTTGGCCGGGTCGCCGTGCAGGACGATCTGCTGACCGCGCGCGAGCGTGTCGCTGCCGACCGAAGGTTTCGCCGGCGGCGGGTAGGGCGGCCGCTGCTGCGAGAAGAACGTCGCGATCTCGTGCAGGTAGTCGTCGGAGAGATAGGTGACCAGATAATTCATCGGAGGGTACTTGCGGCGCCCCTCGCGAAAGTTCATTAGCTGGTTGAACAGGTACTCGGCCGGCTTGCCGGCGAGACGCGGGAAGTAGTCGTTGTCGGTGCCCTGCCCGTGCGAGCCGTGGCACGCGGTGCAGCCCTGCACGCGTGCGGCGATCGTGTCGGGGGCTTTGGCCTGCGGCGCGGAGGCCGCCGTCTGGGCATGTGCAGCGCTGAGAACGCCGGTCGTCCCGAGCAAAAGTGCTGCTGCCAGAGGCGCGACGAGCGGAATGAGCGGTCGGAAGATACGTCTTGGGGACACGCGTAACTCCATCTTTATCGTGGACCTGACCAGGCTTCGAACGGCCCGGCTTCCAGGCTGCGCGCGATGAAAGCAGAAGACGTGCGCGCTGCGGCGACGCAGCAGATTCTAGCATCGGGAACTCATAGTGACCATTTGCCGCATGCGCCACAAGCGCCCTCCGATGGCTTCGAGGCGCCACCGGGACGTGCTTGCGGCCGATCGTCGCGTCGGTGCCGGTTATGATTCTGCACCTGTTCGCCAATCGGTGACACGGGGTTGTCCCGCACCCGCGCCACACTCGGCGAGCCGCTCGTTGCCGGCTGCATGCGTGACCCGATGCCGGGCGCATGCCGCCGCCGCTTACGGTCTCGTGCCTTCGCTCGATGCTCGCGCATGGAATGCGCGTTGAAGCCGCATCGAGCCCGCATTGAACCGAATCGCGCGGCGGCTATCGAAGCAGGCACCCTGGCGGGACACGCGATGTGATGCGTGTGCGTGTTGCTGTTGCCGTTTTCATGTTGTTTCCTTGCCACTTGTCTCGATGACTCCAATTGCACTTTCCCTATCGTTGCATCAAGCCGACCGATCCCCTTCGCGCGAAGTCCGCGCGACCCGCAACACGCGGGAGGGCGAGGTCCGATGAAAGCTGACTGGCTCTGGATCGGGCAGGTCGCCATGGCGGCCATCGTCAACATCGCCTACGCATTCGCGCTCGGCTCGGCGTTCTATGGCGCGTGGCTCGACAAGGACGGCCGCACGCCGGTCGCGCCCGCGCGCCTCGCATGGCTGCGTGCGCAACGCTCGCTGCGCGCCGCGGCGTTCGTGCTCGTGGCGGCGCTCATCATGTGGATGCTTTACGAGAGCGCGTCGGTCAGCGGCGAACCGTTGCCCAGCGCGTTCGGCGTGGTCGGCACGGTGCTCTCGCAAACGCACGTCGGCCACGCGTGGACCGTCGCGTTCGTCGGCGCGCTCGTGTTGCTCGGCTGCGCGTTCGCGGCTTCGAGTGTGGCGCGCGACGGCGTGCTGTGGCTCGCGCTCGTCGCCATCGCCGCGGGGCGCGCGGGGCTCGGCCACGCCGCCGATGCGGGCTTCGCCTCGGCCGCGCTCGGGCTGCACACGCTCCATTTGCTCAGTGCGAGCGCGTGGAGCGGCATCGTCATGGCGGGGGGGCTTGCCGTGCTGCCGGCGCTCGGCGCATCGACGGCACGCGGCGTGCTGATCCGCACGGCGGGCCAGATTTCGAACGTGGCGTTCTTCGCGGTGGGCTTCGTGATCGCGACGGGCGTGTTCGATGCGCTGCGCGGCAGCGGCGGCTCGATCGACGCGATCGTCGGTAGTACCTGGGGCCGCGTGCTGATGCTCAAAGCCGTGCTCGTGCTGCTCGCGCTCGCGATGGGCGGCTTCAACCGGCTCGTGGCGATGCCCGAGTTGCGGCGCGCGGCGTCGACAGCGGCGGCGCGCCGTTTCGTCAACGTGATCCATCTCGAAGCGATCGTGATGATCGGTGTGCTCGTGACCGCGGCCGCGCTCGCGCACAGCGTGCCGGCCTACGTGTTGCAGGGCTGAAACGTCGTCGCTGCAACTTATTCGTAGCCGAGCCGGTGACTCAAGATCGGTGAGAAGAAGAGGGCGAGGGCGCAGCCCGTGGCATTGCCTTCGAGTTCCGCGAGTGCGGCCACGGACGCTGGATTGGCGATCAGCGCGATCAGCTGCGGCGCGCACCACAGCGCCGCGGCGCCGATCGCGGCGTACTCGATCCAGCGAATGGGCCAGCCGCGCGTGCAGGCGACTGCGGCAGCGAGCACGCGCAGGAAGCCGAAGGCGACGAGTGCGCCGACGGCGGCTTGTTCGCGGATCAGATAGTCGGGAAGCGACGCGTCCATGGAGTCCCTTGCAACACCGAGGTTGGGTTGCAAAGGAATCAGCAAGGAGCAGGCCAGTTGGGGGCGTTCGCGCTCGGCGCGTGCGTTCGATGACGGTCGCGCCTTGCGCGGCGCGGCTTTCCATGAACTGGCTGTGTGCGCAAACGACATAGGCCGTGCGCGCGTCTCGCGAGCGAGCGCGCCTGGGCGCGCAAAGCCACGCGAAACGTTACTTCGCCGAAACGCGCGATGGCCAGCGTGTCACGGCACGCTGCGCGCCGCGCGTTTCGGCGTTCATTTGCGCATCACCATTCGGCGACGCTGCCATCCTCGTGACGCCACACCGGATTGCGCCAGCGGTGACCCGTCTTCGCCATCTCCCGCACCTTCTCCTCGTTCACGTCGATGCCGAGACCCGGGCCCTGCGGAATCGAGACGAAGCCGTCTTCGTACTTGAAGACTTCGGGATTCCTGATGTAGTCGAGCAGGTCGTTGCCCTTGTTGTAGTGGATGCCGAGGCTCTGCTCCTGGATGAACGCGTTGTAGCTCACCGCGTCGATCTGCAGGCAGGTGGCGAGCGCGATCGGCCCGAGCGGGCAGTGCAGCGCGAGCGCGACGTCATAGGCTTCGGCCATCGCGGCGATCTTGCGGCACTCGGTGATGCCGCCCGCGTGCGAGGCGTCGGGCTGGATGATGTCCACGTAGCCGCCCGCGAGAATGTGCTTGAAATCCCAGCGCGAATACAGACGCTCGCCCAGCGCGATCGGCGTGCTGGTCTGGTTGACGATGTCGCGCAGCGCCTCGACGTTTTCGGAGAGCACGGGCTCTTCGATGAACATCAGCTTGAACGGATCGAGTTCCTTGGCGAGCACCTTGGCCATGGGCTTGTGCACGCGGCCATGGAAGTCCACGCCGATGCCGACGTTCGGGCCCACGGCCTCGCGCACGGCCGCGACGTTGTTGATGACGCCCTGGACCTTGTCGAAGGTGTCGATGATCTGCAGCTCTTCCGAGCCGTTCATCTTCACGGCCTTGAAGCCGCGCTCGACCACGGCGCGCGCGTTGTTGGCGACGTCGCTCGGACGGTCGCCGCCAATCCACGAATACACCTTGATCTTGTCGCGCACCTGGCCGCCGAGCAGCGCGTGAACGGGCACGCCATGATGCTTGCCCTTGATGTCCCAGAGCGCCTGATCGACGCCGGCAATGGCGCTCATCGAGATCGGGCCGCCGCGGTAGAAGCCCGCGCGATACATCACCTGCCAGTGATCCTCGATGAGGAGCGGGTCCTTGCCGATCAGATAGTCGGCGAGTTCGTCGACGGCCGCGGCCACCGTGTGCGCGCGACCTTCGACGATCGGCTCGCCCCAGCCGACGATCCCCTCGTCCGTTTCGATCTTCAGAAAGAGCCAGCGCGGCGGGACGACAAAGGTTTCGAGCCTGGTGATTTTCATGCGGTGTCTCCATGACCTTGAGCGGTAAGGCGGCGCTCGCACCACGCGCGAGCGGCGACGTCTTCAAGCGCACATGCTACTGCAAAATTCGCCTTTAAGTGCTATTAATAGTATTATTTCGCAACGCTTCCCAATATCCAGGAGAACGGCGATTCAACGCGATCTGCACGGCACGGTGGCCTACGAACTCGGCAGCGCGATCCTGCGCGGCGACTACCCGCCCGCGACGGTCCTGCCGCGCGAGGCCGAACTCATGGCAACGTTCGGCGTGAGCCGCACGGTGCTGCGCGAGGCGCTGCGCACGCTCACCTCGAAAGGGCTCGTGGAGTCGCGCCCGCGCGTGGGCACGCGGGTGCGCGCGCGCGAAGCGTGGAACCTGCTCGATGCCGACGTGCTCGACTGGTACGCGCGCGTGGCGCCGCCGCTCGCGTTCGCGCTCAAGCTCCAGGAAATGCGCGAGATGATCGAGCCGTTTGCGGCAGCCCTCGCCGCGAAGGCGCACGATGCCGATGCGCTTGCCTCGATCGCCGCCGCGCATGAGGCCATGGCCGAGGCGCGCAACGTGGACGAATGGGTGCGCGCCGACCTGCGCTTTCATCTCGCGGTGCTGGGCGCCTGCCGCAACGAATTGCTGGTGCCGCTCGGCACGCTGATCGCGCGCACGCTCGAAGGCCAGCTGCGCGTGAATGCGAAGCGCGCCGACGTGTTCAACGCCGCGCTGCCCGACCACACCCTCGTGTACGACGCGATTGCGCAACGCGACGCCTATGCGGCGAGCCGCGCGATGGCGGCGCTGCTGCGCCTGACGCGCGAGCGCATCGAGCGCTGAACGCGTATGCCCAATGGGTGTCTTCGCAACGAATCGCATCAAGCGCAGCGAATTGCGGATGTCAAACGTTTGCGCTGGTGCAATCAATAATGTTTGCTATGCTTTAGGCCGATCGAACGGCGCTTTGGCTTTCAGTGCCGTCAGCAAGTCGGAGGCAAGGCTAACGGTTGAGCGATGAAGAAGAGCAAAGCGAAAGACACGCAACTGGACAACGCAACCCTGCTGGAAATCATCAAGGCGCAGTCGGACATCGCGAAGCTCGGGCTCGATCTCGGCGGCGTAATGGCCTACGTGGCCGAGCGCACCGAGCAGCTCACGCGAGCGCAGGGCGCGGTCGTCGAGCTCGCCGAGGGCGAGGACATGGTCTACCGCGCGGCCTCGGGCAATGTCGCGGACCTCCTTGGACTGCGCCTCGCGCGTGAAACGAGCCTGTCGGGCCTGTGCGTGCGCGAGGGCGAGATCCTGCGCTGCGACGACTCCGAAACCGATCCGCGCGTGGACCGCGAAGCCTGCCGCCGCGCCGGCCTGCGCTCGATGATCGTCACGCCGCTCAAACACCTCGAGACGACCGTCGGCGTTCTGAAAGTCACGAATTCCGAAGTCGACGCCTTCAAGGACGAGGACATCCGCACGCTCTCGCTGATGTCCGAGCTCATCGCCGCGGCGATGTTCCATGCCGCGCAACATGAGACGAGTGAGCTCTATCTGCGCGCGACGCATGACGCGCTCACCGGTTTGCCCAATCGTGCGCTCTTTTACGATCGCCTGCGCCAGTCGGTGGATCTCGCGGTGCGCTCGTCGGGCGGACTCGGCGTGCTCAATCTCGACATGGATGGCCTCAAGCCGATCAACGACCGCTACGGCCATCGCGCCGGCGACGCGGCGATTCGCGAGACCGCGACGCGCATCGCGCGTCACAGCCGCCGCGTGGACACGGCCGCGCGCGTGGGAGGGGACGAGTTCGCCGTGATCTTGCCCGGCATCGCGGGGCGCAGGGACGCCGAGGCATACAGCCGCCGGCTTGTGAACACGGTGGGCGAGCCGTTCGAGTTCGAAGGACACCGCATCGATCTCGGCGTGAGCATGGGCGTTGCCATCCTGCCCGAAGACGGCACCGAGATGACGGCGCTGATCGAATACGCGGATCGTTCGATGTACGAAACGAAGCGGGAGCGCAAGCAGATTAGGTAAGTTCTGTTCGGCTTGGCGGGCTCAGGGTTTTCGGTTCGCCAGGCGCGCGGAAATGAAAAAAGCCGCTGTCCTTGTGGGACAGCGGCTTTCTTTTGCAACTGGTGGCGAATCAGGGATTCGAACCCCGGACCTGCGGATTATGATTCCGTCGCTCTAACCGGCTGAGCTAATTCGCCGAAGAAGAGAATTATCGCGACACCGCCGCAGGCTGTCAACCCCCTTCGTCATCTTTTTTGCAGGGAAGGCGGCCGCCGGGCGAGAGGCCCCGCCCGGCGCCGCTCACAGCCTCAATCCTGCGCGTAAATATCCGAGTCCTTGGTTTCCTTCACGAACAGCATGCCGATCACGAAGGTGCCCAGTGCGATGATGATCGGATACCAGAGGCCCGAGTAGATATCGCCGCGCGCCGCCACGATCGCGAACGCCGTTGCCGGCAGGAAGCCGCCGAACCAGCCGTTGCCGATGTGATAGGGCAGCGACATCGAGGTGTAGCGGATGCGGGTCGGGAACATCTCCACCAGCATCGCCGCGATCGGCCCGTACACCATGGTCACGAAGATCACGAGGATCGTGAGCATCACCACCGTCATCGGCCAGTTGAGCTGCGCGGGGTCGGCCTTGAGCGGATAGCCCGCCGCTTTCAGTGTGGCCGCGAGCGTCTTCTCGAACAGCGCGCCGGCTTCCTTGGCGCCAGGCGCCCGCCCGTCGAACGTGTCGATGGTCGTGTCGCCCACCTTGATCTGCGCGCGCGTGCCTGCCGGGGCGGCCACGTTGTCGTAGTTCAGGCCGGCCTTCGAAAGCGCGCTCTTGGCGATGTCGCACGAGCTCGTGAACTTCGAGGTGCCGACCGGGTTGAACTGGAACGAGCATTCGGCCGGATCCGCGATCACGACGATCGGCGCGCGCTGCGTGGCGGCTTCGAGCGCCGGGTTCGCATAGTGCGTGATTGCCTTGAAGATCGGGAAGTAGGTGAGCGCCGCGATCAGGCAGCCAGCCATGATGATGGGCTTGCGGCCGATCTTGTCCGACAGCGCGCCGAAGAACAGGAAGCACGGCGTGCCGATCAACAGCGCCAGCGCGATCAGGATGTTGGCGCTCGAGCCGTCGACCTTGAGCGTTTGCGTGAGGAAGAACAGCGCGTAGAACTGGCCCGTGTACCAGACCACGGCCTGGCCGGCCGTGAGGCCGAAGAGGGCGAGCAGCACGACCTTGAGGTTCTTCCACTGGCCGAACGCTTCCTTGATCGGCGCCTTCGAGACCTTGCCTTCCGCCTTGATGCGCTTGAACGCCGGCGATTCGTCGAGCTGCAGACGGATCCATACCGAAACGGCGAGCAGCAGGATCGAGGCGATGAACGGAATGCGCCAGGCCCACGCGGCGAACTGTTCTTCGCCGACAAACGTGCGCACGCCGAGGATCACGAGCAGCGAGAGGAACAGGCCGAGCGTGGCGGTCGTCTGGATCCACGAGGTGTAGAAGCCGCGGCGTCCGGGCGGCGCGTGTTCCGCGACGTAGGTCGCGGCGCCGCCGTACTCGCCGCCGAGCGCGAGACCCTGCAGCAGACGCATGCCGATGAAGATCACCGGCGAGGCAATGCCGATCGACGCGTAGCCGGGCAGGAAACCGACCACGAAGGTTGAGATACCCATGATGACGATCGTGACGAGGAACGTGTGCTTGCGGCCCACGAGGTCGCCGAGGCGCCCGAACACGATCGCGCCGAACGGACGCACGGCAAAGCCGGCGGCGAAGCCGAGCAGCGTGAAGATGAAGCCGGCCGTGGGATTGACGCCGGAAAAGAAGCTCTTGCTGATGAAGGCCGCGAGCGATCCGGCCAGGTAAAAGTCGTACCACTCGAACACGGTGCCGAGCGACGACGCGAAGATCACGCGTTTTTCGTCGCTGGTCATCGGCGCGTGCGAGACTTGTCCGCCAACGGTTGCCATAGATGTCTCCAGTATTGATATGCGTGTGGTCCGTCGGGCAGGCGATTCGTAGACCCGCGGTCCTGCGGAGCATTATTGGAATGGAAACTTACGGGCTTCTGACGCGCGTGTGGGTTTCCGACTGACGTATCGGAGTGGGGTTTAATCGGTTATGTTCGCTGAATACGCAGGCAAAATCGCGCATGTCGATTTGAACATCTTCTAAAGTTCGCTCTTTGATTCCCGTGCCGCGGATCGGATAAGGGTAAGTCCCATCCCGGTTTCTGACGCGATCTGTCAGTTTCGCGGTGATTTCGCCGTGAAAGCGCCGTCGATGCCGCTCAGGCGTGCGCGCGCAGCCGCAGCGTCACGCGCACGAGCGTGCCGGCGAGGCGCGGCGCGTCTTGATAGACGTGATCCTCGATGGCGAGCGTGCCGCCGTGCATCGTGGCGATCTCGCGCACGATCGCGAGCCCGAGCCCGCTGCCTTCGCCGTCGCGCCCGAGAATGCGGTAGAAGCGCTCGAGCACGCGCTCGCGCTCGGCGGACGGAATGCCCATGCCGGTGTCTTCCACCTCGAGATGGACCGCGCCCGCCGCGGGCTCGGGCCGCACGCGCACGGTGATGCGGCCGCCCGCGGGCGTATAGCGGATCGCGTTGTCGATGAGGTTCGAGAGCATCTCGCGCAGCATCACCGGGTTGCCGTCCACTTCGATGCGCGCCGCCGCTTCGCCATCGTCTTCCTCGCTGTCGCAGGCCGTTTCGGGGCCTTCGTAGCCGAGGTCCATCTGTTTGGCGAGCGCCGGCTGCACCCAGTCGCGCACGGCGTGGCGTGCCACGTAGGCCACGTCCACGGGCGTGAAGACCTGTCCGGACATACGGTTTTCCGCGCGCGCGAGCGCGAGCAGCTGCGTGACGAGCCGCGCGGCGTGCTCGGAGCTCGTCGCGATCTGCTCGAGCGAGCGGTGCACTTCGGCGGGCGCGTTCTGGCGCAGCGCGAGCTCGGCCTGGGTGCGCAGGCCCGCGAGCGGCGTTTTCATCTGATGCGCGGCGTCGGCGATGAAGCGCTTTTGCAGCTCCATGTTCTGTTCGAGCCGCGTGAGCAGGTCGTTGAACGAGGTGACGAGCGGCTCGATTTCGGGCGGCGCGCGGCGCGCTTCGAGCGGCGATAGATCGTCGGGCCGACGCATGCGGATGTTCGACTGCAGCGCGTGCAGGGGCGCGAGGCCGCGCGAGAGGCCGAACCACACGAGCAGGATCGCGAGCGGCAAGATCACGAACTGCGGCAGGATCACGCCCTTGATGATGTCGTTGGCGAGCTGGCGGCGCTTGTCGAGCGTTTCCGCGACCTGCACGAGCACGGGTTGACCTTGCCGGTCGTCGGCGCCGGGATGCTTCGGCTCCACCGTCGTGTAGGCGACGCGGATGTCGATGCCATGCAGCGTGTCGTCGCGGAACTCGACGAGGCCCGGCGGCGGGCGGTCGTCATCGTGCGGCAGCGGCATGTCGCGATCGCCGCCGATCAGCTCGCCGCGGCTGCCGAGCACCTGATAGAACACGCTGTCGACGTTATCGGCGCGCAGGAAGTCGCGCGTGGAGGCGGGCAGCGTCAGTTCGGCCACGCCGTTCACCGGCTGGATCTGGCGCGCGAGCACATAGGCGTCGGTTTCGAGCGCGCGGTCGAAGGGGCCGTTGGCGATCGACTTTGCCACGAGATACGTGACCGCGATGCTCATCGGCCAGAGCAGCAGCAGGGGCGCGAGCATCCAGTCGAGAATCTCGCCGAAGAGCGAGCGCGGGCGCGCCTCGGCGGCGGCTTCGGCTTCGTCGGGCGGGGCGAACGGATTGGCGTAGCGGGCGTCGCGCGCGTCGTCGTCGAGGGCATCGGCCGCGAATGCGGTCGCGCCCGGGGCGCTGTCGCCGGCCGAACCGGCCACGCCTGCGGCGCCCTTGGGCGGCACGGCGCGCGCGATGGGAGGACGCCCGGCCATCGTCGATCCCGCCTACTTGAAGTAGTGGCTGGCGGGCATCGCCGGCGCGGCGTCGGGCGTGCCGGCGGGTGTCTGGCTTGCGCCGGCCTGCGTGTCCTTCGCCTCCTTTTCGAGGCAGTAGCCGAGCCCGCGCACGGTCACGATGCGCACGCCGCCCGCTTCGATTTTCTTGCGCAGCCGGTGCACGTAGACTTCGATGGCATTGTTGCTGACTTCCTCGCCCCATTCGCACAGGTGGTCGACGAGCTGCTCCTTCGAAACGAGCCGCCCGAGCCGCTGCAGCAGCACTTCGAGCACGCCCAGTTCGCGCGCGGAAAGGTCGAGCACCTGGTCATTGATGCGCGCAATGCGTCCCACCTGGTCGAACGCCAGCGCGCCATGCCGCACGACGGTCGGGCCGCCGCCCGCGCCGCGCCGCGTGAGCGCACGCACGCGCGCTTCGAGCTCGTTGAGCGCGAAGGGCTTGGCCATGTAGTCGTCGGCGCCGAGGTCGAGGCCTTTGACGCGCTCGTCCACGCTGTCGGCGGCGGTGAGGATCAGCACGGGCAGGTTGGAATTGCGCGCGCGCAAACGGCGCAGCACCTCGAGGCCCGGCATTTTCGGCAGGCCCAGATCAAGGATCAGGAGGTCGAACGACTGCATCGACAAGGCGGTATCGGCATCCACGCCGCTACGCACGTGATCAACGGCATAGCCTGATTGGCGGAGTGATCTCACGAGCCCGTCCGCGAGTATGCTGTCGTCTTCGGCAATGAGGATTCGCATGTTGCGCCAGCGTCGCCTTCGAGGCGTTTTGACCTCGTAGTCAGGCTCGTAACACCCGCGCCGCGCCGCGTCCTTGAAGGCGCGGCCAGGCGACGCGCGGCGGTCTCCCGAAATTCGCGGTTCTGGATCGCCAGAAAGGCTTGCCAAAACCACTGTTTTTTTATACAGTGTCTGCGTTCGTGTGCATTAGCCCGAATGAGGCGTGCGCAAGGTCACGAGACGCCGTTCATCATAGCAAAGGACGATTCATGGAAGATAGCAAGAAAGGCTCGGCTGGGCTGACTGCTGAAAAGAGCAAGGCGCTGGCCGCCGCGCTCGCGCAGATCGAAAAGCAGTTCGGCAAAGGGTCGATCATGCGACTCGGCGACGGCGAAGCGGTCGAGGACATCCAGGTAGTCTCCACCGGTTCGCTCGGCCTCGACATCGCACTCGGCGTGGGCGGTCTGCCGCGCGGCCGGGTGGTCGAGATCTACGGTCCGGAATCGTCGGGCAAGACCACGCTCACGCTGCAGGTGATCGCCGAAATGCAAAAGCTCGGCGGCACGGCGGCGTTCATCGACGCGGAACACGCGCTCGACGTGCAATACGCCGCCAAGCTCGGCGTGAACGTGCCCGAACTGCTCATCTCGCAGCCGGACACGGGTGAGCAGGCGCTCGAAATCACCGACGCGCTGGTGCGCTCGGGCTCGATCGACATGATCGTGATCGACTCGGTCGCGGCGCTCGTGCCGAAGGCCGAAATCGAAGGCGAAATGGGCGACTCGCTGCCGGGTCTGCAGGCGCGTCTGATGTCGCAGGCGCTGCGCAAGCTCACCGGCACGATCAAGAAGACGAACTGCATGGTGATCTTCATCAACCAGATCCGCATGAAGATCGGTGTGATGTTCGGCAACCCGGAAACCACCACGGGCGGCAACGCGCTCAAGTTCTACTCGTCGGTGCGTCTGGACATTCGCCGCATCGGTTCGATCAAGAAGAACGACGAAGTGATCGGCAGCGAAACGCGTGTGAAGGTCGTGAAGAACAAGGTCTCGCCACCGTTCCGCGAAGCCGTGTTCGACATTCTCTACGGCGAGGGCATCTCGCGTCAGGGCGAAATCGTCGACCTCGGCGTGCAGGCCAAGATCGTCGACAAGGCGGGTGCGTGGTACAGCTACAACGGCGAGCGCATTGGCCAGGGCAAGGACAACGCACGCGAATTCCTGCGCGAGAACGCGGACATTGCTCGCGAGATCGAAAACCGCATCCGCGAATCGCTTGGCGTGAGCACGATGCCGGACGGCGTCAAGGATTCCGGCGAAGTCGAAGTCGCTGACGAAGAGTAAGTCCACCAGGCTCTCGTAGATAAGGCAAGTTGATGCGCAAGGGCGGGTCACCCACGTCCTCGCCTTCCGGCGAGCAGGCTAACCCGCGAGCGGGTTCGCCTGCGGACAGGGGCGCCGAGCGGCGCTCCGCCGACAAGCCTGCCGACTCGCGCACGAGCCGCTCAAGCCATTTGAGCCGCGACGCCCAGCCGGGCGATCGCGGCTTTGCGCATTCTGGCGCCGCGTTTTCCTCGCCCACCGATCTCAGCGACGATGGCGGCGCGGTCTTCGAAGTCCCGTTCGAGGCTTTCTTCGACGGGGCGGATGAAGCGGCGGCAAACCTGCCGCCAGAGCCGCTGTCCGAACCAACATTCAAGCGATCGCGTCGCGCGCCTCTCGAAACGGCGCGCGAATCCAGCGCACCGCAAGGCGACCAATACGAGCGCAGCTCGGCCAGCCGCGCCGCACGCGCCAGCGAGCGCGAAAAGTCGTCCACGGCGAAGCAGCGCCCCGAGCGCTCCCTCAAGGGCCGCGCGCTCGGCTATCTATCGCGCCGCGAATACAGCCGCGCCGAGCTCTCGCGCAAGCTCATGCCGTACACCGAGGACGCCGACGCACTCGAAGTGCTGCTCGACTCGCTCGAACGCGAGGGCTGGCTCTCCGACGCGCGCTTTGCCGAAAGCGTCGTGCACCGGCGCGCGTCGCGCGTGGGGGCGGGGCGTATCGTCAGCGAACTCAAGCGCCATGCGGTGGGCGAAGCGCTCATCGAAGAGGTGAGCTCGCAACTGCGCGAGACCGAGCTCGTGCGTGCCCGCACGGTCTGGCAGAAGAAGTACGGCCAGTTGCCAGAGACGCCTGCCGAGCGCGCGCGTCAGGCGCGCTTTCTCGCGGCGCGCGGCTTCTCGATGTCGATCATCGGCAAGATCCTCAAGGGAATCGACGAAGACTGGTCCGACAACTGAGCCGGCCGTCTCGAAAAATCCACGCAGGCAAGTCCCCGCCCGGCCTGTGTGTTCGCGGCTGTCTCAAATACCCGGTATGTTAAAATCACGAGGTTTTCCAATCCGGTCTTACCTTTAGCATGCCGCTTTCTCCGCCCGTGCCCCGCCAGTTGCGCCATCAGCGCGCCATCCGGGCGGTTGCCTATGAGCGCGAAGACGGCCTGTGGGACATCGACGCGTGCCTGACCGACCACAAGCCACGCGACGTGCCGCTCGCCGCCGGTGTCCGGCCCAATGGTCTGCCGATCCATGAACTCTGGCTGCGCATTACGATCGATCGCAAGCTCAACGTCGTCGACGCCGAAGCGTCGTCCGACTGGGTGCCTTACGACGGTCAGTGCCAGAACGCCAATCCCGCCTATCGGGCCCTTATCGGGCTCAATCTCCTCGACAATTTCCGCCGTGAAGCGGGCCGGCTCCTCGCCGGCACGGTCGGCTGCACACACCTCACAGAAATGTTGGGCGTTTTGCCGACCGCTGCGATCCAGGCGTTCGTCGGGGCAGTGTGGGACACATCGAATGGCTCGCCGGGCGAAGCGCCCGGACCGGAACTCGGCAAGACCGCCGGAGGCAATGAGGCCGCCGGTGAAAAGCCGCCCTTCCAGCTTGGCCGCTGCCATGCGCTGCGGTTCGACGGGGAGGCGGTGAAGCAGTTTTATCCGCGCTGGTATGGCCATGTGCCGCGTTCAATCGCACGCGGCGCGGAAACCCCCAGCGTGCGCGACAGCCGGAGCCCGGGCCAAGAGGGCAGGGCCGACGCCGTCTCGCATGAATAACAACAGCGGAATCGAAGTTCACTCCAACTCTCAGACTGAAGGAATCACGCATGAAGATTCACGAGTACCAGGGTAAGGAAATCCTGCGGAAATTCGGAGTCGCGGTCCCGCGCGGCATCCCGGTGTTTTCGGTGGATGACGCGGTCAAGGCCGCTCAAGAGCTGGGCGGTCCGGTTTGGGTCGTCAAGGCGCAGATCCACGCTGGCGGCCGCGGCAAGGGCGGTGGCGTGAAGGTGGCCAAGACGATCGAGCAAGTCCGCGAATACGCGAACCAGATCCTCGGCATGCAGCTCGTCACGCACCAGACCGGTCCGGAAGGCCAGAAGGTCAACCGTCTGCTGATCGAAGAAGGCGCCGACATCAAGCAGGAACTGTATGTCAGCCTCGTCGTTGATCGCGTGTCGCAAAAGATCGTTCTGATGGGTTCGAGCGAAGGCGGCATGGACATCGAAGAAGTCGCCGAAAAGCACCCGGAACTGATCCACAAGGTCATCGTCGAGCCGTCGACGGGTCTGCTCGACGCCCAGGCCGACGACCTCGCCGCGAAGATCGGCGTGCCGGATGCTTCGATTCCGCAAGCCCGCGCCATCCTGCAAGGCCTGTACAAGGCATTCTGGGAAACCGACGCTTCGCTGGCTGAAATCAACCCGCTGAACGTCTCCGGCGACGGCAAGGTCATCGCGCTCGACGCGAAGTTCAACTTCGACTCCAACGCGCTGTCCCGTCATCCGGAAATCGTCGCTTACCGCGACCTGGACGAAGAAGATCCGGCCGAAATCGAAGCCTCGAAGTTCGACCTCGCGTACATCTCGCTCGACGGCAACATCGGCTGTCTCGTGAACGGCGCAGGCCTCGCCATGGCGACGATGGACACCATCAAGCTGTTCGGCGGCGAGCCGGCCAACTTCCTCGACGTGGGCGGTGGCGCCACGACCGAGAAGGTCACCGAAGCGTTCAAGCTCATGCTCAAGAACCCGGGCCTGAAGGCGATCCTCGTGAACATCTTCGGCGGCATCATGCGCTGCGACGTGATCGCAGAAGGCGTGATCGCTGGTTCGAAGGCCGTGAACCTGAACGTGCCGCTCGTCGTGCGCATGAAGGGCACGAACGAGGACCTCGGCAAGAAGATGCTGGCCGAATCGGGCCTGCCGATCATCTCGGCAGACAGCATGGAAGAAGCCGCGCAGAAGGTCGTCGCGGCTGCCGAAGGCAAGTAATTTTCACCGGACACGAATGGCGGCGTGCCGGCGCGAAATCCGCAACGCAAGGCGCGGATGACGCGACGCGCGACGCCAAACGAAAAGAGGTCAATACATGTCGATTCTGATCAACAAAGACACCAAGGTCATCACGCAGGGCATTACCGGCAAGACCGGTCAGTTCCATACCCGCGCGTGCCGTGAGTACGCAAACGGCCGCGAAGCGTTCGTCGCTGGCGTGAACCCGAAGAAGGCCGGCGAAGATTTCGAAGGCATTCCTATCTACGCGAACGTGCGTGAAGCAAAGGACGCCACCGGCGCGACCGTTTCGGTCATCTACGTGCCGCCGGCAGGCGCTGCCGCTGCGATCTGGGAAGCCGTCGAGGCCGACCTCGATCTCGCGATCTGTATCACGGAAGGCATTCCCGTCCGCGACATGATCGAAGTCAAGGACCGTATGCGCCGCGAAGGCCGCAAGACGCTGCTCCTCGGCCCGAACTGCCCCGGCACGATCACGCCGGACGAGCTGAAGATCGGCATCATGCCGGGTCACATCCACCGCAAGGGCCGCATCGGCGTCGTGTCGCGTTCGGGCACGCTGACGTATGAGGCGGTTGCCCAGCTGACCGCGATCGGCCTCGGCCAGTCGTCGGCAGTCGGTATCGGCGGCGACCCGATCAACGGTCTGAAGCACATCGACGTCATGAAGATGTTCAACGACGATCCGGATACGGACGCCGTGATCATGATCGGCGAAATCGGCGGTCCGGACGAAGCGAACGCCGCCGAGTGGATCAAGGACAACATGAAGAAGCCGGTGGTTGGCTTCATCGCGGGCGTCACGGCGCCTCCGGGCAAGCGCATGGGCCACGCCGGCGCGCTGATCTCGGGCGGTGCGGATACGGCCGACGCGAAGCTGGAAATCATGGACGCGTGCGGCATCAAGGTGACGCGCAACCCGTCGGAAATGGGTCGTCTGCTGAAGGCGATGCTGTAAATTCGAAATGCGCCGCCACTCGTGCATCATGTATGCGCGGGCGGCCGGCGTTTTTTGATATGCTTGCGGAATCCTTTCACGAGGTTTCCGAACAAAAGCGAGGGAGCCAGTCATGGCCTCCTCGCTTTTTTATTTGGCTCGCCGCTTGAGCCGCCCATCCTGAGTCACGGCTGAGTCTTCGTCTCCATGCTCGAGTTTTTCGCGACGCTCCATTGGGGCGCTGTCATCCAGATCATCGTCATCGACATCCTGCTCGGCGGCGACAACGCCGTGGTGATCGCGCTCGCCTGCCGCGATCTGCCTGCGCAGCAGCGCATGCGCGGCATCCTGTGGGGCACCGCCGGCGCGATCGCGCTGCGCGTGGTGCTGATCGCGTTCGCCGTGGTGCTGCTCAACGTGCCGTTCCTCAAGTTCACAGGCGGCCTGCTGTTGCTGTGGATCGGCGTTCGGCTGCTCGCGCCCAGTCAACTCGAGCACGCCAACGTGAAGCCTGCCGAGCAGCTGATGGGCGCAATCAAGACGATCATCGTCGCCGATGCGGTGATGAGCCTCGACAACGTGGTCGCGATTGCGGGCGCTGCCGAAGCGGCCGATCCGCGCCATCGCATCGCGCTCGTGATCTTCGGGCTGATGGTGAGCATTCCGCTCATCGTGTGGGGCAGTCAGCTCGTGCTCAAGCTGCTCGACCGCTACCCGGTGATCGTGACGCTCGGCGCGGCGCTGCTCGGCTGGATCGCGGGCGGGCTCATCATCAACGACCCCGCCGGCGACCGCTGGCCGCTGCTCGATACGCCCGCGGCCGAATACGGCATGAGCGCGGCGGGGGCCGTGTTCGTCGTCGCGCTCGGGTCGTGGCTCAGGCGCCGCAACGCGCGGCGCAGCCAGGCGCAGGGGCCGCAGTCGCACTGAGCGCGCAGGGCTGTGCCATAGCGCCTGGGCCATCCGGCCGACTGCTGCGCAAAGCGGGCCGCCGATACGATCAAGACGCCTGTTCACGACTGTGAGCAGGCGTTTCTTGTTTCAGGAGCCCTGACGATGACCGTATCCGCCCTTCCCATGAGCCCGCCGCCGCGCAACGGCTGCGCGTGTTTTGCAGCCAGACTGTCGCGTCTCGCTGGCGTTGCCGCGCGCTGGACCGCGCGCGGCTTCACACTGATCGAACTGATGATCGTGCTCGCGATCGTCGGTGTGATCGCCGCCTACGCCATTCCCGCGTACCAGGATTACCTCGCCCGCAGCCGCGTGGGCGAGGGCCTTTCGCTCGCGTCTTCCGCACGCCTTGCCGTGGCGGAGAACGCCGCGAGCGGCAACGCCTTCGGCGCGGGCTACACGGTGCCGCCCGCCACCCGCAACGTGCAGTCGCTGCATATCGACGATACGACCGGCCAGATCACGGTTGCTTTCACCTCGCGTGTGGCGCCGGTGGGCAGCAACACCATCGTGCTCGTGCCTTCGGTGCCCGACAACGCCGATCAGCCCACCGCGCGTGTCGCGCTCGCGCAGGGCGGCGTGCAGGGCGGCACGCTCACGTGGGAGTGCTTCGCTGCCGGCAAGACGGCTTCGTCGCTGGGCGCGCCCGGCACGGGCCCGTCGCCGGCGGACGCCGCCACGCTGGCGGGCAATCTCGCGCCGCCGGAGTGCCGCGCATAAGGTTTGCGCACAGGTGCGGGGGCAACGGTGAGCGCCTTCGAGCGCATTCGCGCAGCGCACGCCGATGCGAGCCAACCGGCCGCAACCGCACAGCGGGGGAAAAGTTTTGTATAGTGCCCCGTTGCTGAACGCCCCCGCCCAACCATGCCTTCCAATTTTGCGCGTTACCTTACGTTCGTCTTGCTGGCCCTCGCGTTGACGCTGCCCTATGCGGTCGTCAACCACACCTATCCGATTCCGACTTTCTACGCGGAATTCGTTGCACTGACACTTTATGTGCTGATGGGCGCCGCCGCGTTGCTGCTCGTTCGTCCGGCGCGCACGGGCGAGGGCTTCGCGTCGCCCACGGTCGCGCTCGTGCCGTTTTTCTTTGGTCTGGTGCTGATCGTGCAGACCTTCGCGCTGCCGCTCGCCGAGCCTTCGATGAACTGGCTCGGCGCCGGTTATCTGCTCGCCGCGTTTCTCGCGACGCACGCCGGCTACACCATCACGCGCGCGCGCCTCATGCAGTCCGCGCTCGTGTGGGGAGCGTTCGCGCTGCAGTTCGGCGGCCTCTTCGCCGTGTTCACCCAGGTGATCCAGCTCTTTCACCTGGAGACGAAGGTCACGCCGCTCGTGGTGGCGTACAACATTACCGTCGAGCGCCGGCCGTTCGGCAACATGGCGCAGGCCAATCACCTGGCCACCTATATCGCCTTCGCGATGGCGGGTGCGATGTACCTCGTGCTCACGCGGCGTCTGAACATCCTGCTCTGGGGCGTGTTGACCGCGATCTATTCGGGCGGTCTCGCGCTCACCGTGTCGCGCGGGCCGTGGCTGCAGATGGGCGTGATTTTCGTCGCGAGTCTGTGGATCGCGCTCGCGGGCTGCCGCAGCGAAGCCGACGAGGGACGTGGTGCGGGTGCGCAAGGCCTCGGATCGGCAGCGGGCTCGGGCCGCAAGGCCGGCGGCGTGCGCGCCTGGGTCATCCCGGTCGTGCTCGTGCTGATTTTCTTCGGCATGAATGCGTACGTGCGCTGGGCCAACGTCCACTACGGCCTCGACCTTGCGCAGTCGGCCGCCGAGCGCATGAAGGACGCCAGCCAGATCGCGCCCCGCCTCGCGCTGTGGCGCTACGGCTGGACGATGTTCAAGTCGCATCCGGTGCTGGGCGTCGGCTGGGGCGATTTCCCGGTGCACCAGTTCGAGCTGGCGCGCTCGCTTGGCGGCGTCGAGATCGCCAACAACGCGCACGACATCTTCCTCGACCTGCTCGCGAAGACCGGCCTCGTCGGTCTTGCCATCGTCGTGATCGGGCTCATTGCGTGGTTCGTGCGCGGGCTGCGCGCGCCGCACACCGCCGAGCGCGTGTTCGGCTACATGCTGATCGGCGTGCTCGTCATGCATGCGCTCGTCGAATATCCGCAGCAGTACATGTTCTTCCTGCTGCCGGCGATGTTCGTGTTCGGTCTGCTGGAGACGAAGCCGCTGCGAGTCGTGCCGTCGCGCGTCTCGCTCGGCGTGTATGCGGTGGTCGTGTTCGGCGGCGTCGCGGCGCTGTACCCGGTGCTGCGCGACTACGGCGACGATCCTTCGCGCCTGTTCGGCGCGTGGGGCGACTACGGCATGGCCACGCTGTTGCCGCTGAACGCCGCGAGCCTGCCGAGCAAGCTCTACGCGCATCAGCGCGCCATCGCGCTGCTGCCCGGCGAGACGGTGCTGCGCCGCTACGCGGTCTTGCAGGCGCTGGACGGCGATACGGCGGGCGCATTCGATACGGTGGAGCGCCTGCGCATCTTCGCCACGGAGCTGCACGACTGGCAGACGCAACTCGCTTCGCTCTATGGCCTGCTCGACGAGCAGCCCACGCTCGCCGACTTCAAGGCGCAACTCGTCAAGAAATACGGGATGCCGGCGAAGTCGGTCGAACAGGACGACGAGGACGATTCGGACGATTGAGCCTCAAAGCTCGGAATATTTCGCGGCGCTGCCTTTTGCCTTCTCCACGGGATAGCGCTGCGCGTTCAGCTCGAGCTTCTCCGCTGCCGCATCGACCAGATCGATCCCGGCGGTATGCGCGACCAGCAAGAGGTAGATGAACACATCCGCGCATTCGTGCTTGAGATGCGTGAGTTGCGCGGGATCGGCGAGCTGTGCGTCGATTTGCGCATCGGTCTTCCACTGGACCGTTTCCAACAGCTCGCCTGCCTCGATACTGGTGGAGACGATCAGGTTGCGCAACGTGTGAAACTGCTTCCAGTCGCGCTCGTCGCGAAAGGCCAGAACCTGCGCGAGCAGTTCGTCGAGCGTCATGGCGTCAGCGCTCCGCCACCCAATCCCCCGACTTCCCGCCGTGCTTTTCCAGCACGCGCACATCGGTGATCGTCATGCCGCGGTCCACCGCCTTGCACATGTCGTACACGGTCAGCAAACCGACCTGCACGGCGGTCAGCGCTTCCATCTCCACGCCCGTGCGGCCGAGCGTTTCCACCTGCGCCGTGCAGTGAACCCCGGGCAGCGCTTCGTCGAGCGCGAAGTCCACTTTCACGCGCGTGATCGCGAGCGGATGGCACAGCGGAATCAGATCCGACGTGCGCTTCGCCCCCTGGATCGCGGCGATGCGCGCAACGCCGATCACATCGCCTTTTTTCGCGTGGCCGTCGCGGATCAGCGCGAAGGTTTCCGGCAACATGCGGATCGTGCCGCTCGCGAGCGCAATGCGCTTCGTCTCTGCCTTGCCGCCGACATCGACCATATGGGCGTCGCCGGCTGCATCGAAATGCGTGAGTTCAGGCATGGTGGGTTTTTCCTTGAGGGGTACCTATCTTAACAGTGCGGCACGCCGCGCTTTCTGCGCGTCTTGCCTTGCCGCAAGAGTTGTAAGGCGGGCTACAATCGATCGATTGGCGGTCCGCACCGGGCGCGCCGCCGCGCCAGTGCCCCGCATTCCCCGATCCTGTCATCAATGCGTCTGAAACGGCTGCTTGCTGCATGGTTGTGCGCGTCGCTCGCGGTTTCGCCGCAAGCGAACGCGCAGGCGTCGAATGCCGCCGTGCTCAAGCTCGGCGCGGCCCCGCCGACCGCCACGCAGCCCGCACCGGCCCCCTCCGGCCCGGCACCGAATGCAGCCAATGCGGCGCCCGCACTCGTCAGCGGTCCGTTCGACGACGCGGCGGACCCCGTCGTCCCCGCCTCGATCGCGCAGGGCGTGTTCGGCACGTACGGCGGTGCGCAGAGCCGCTTTTCTTCCCAAGGCCAGGCCAGCGCAGCGTCCTCGACTTCGAGCGGCAATACCAGCGTGCGCGCCCCCGCCTGGGTGCCGCAACTGCCCGACCTCGGCGACGGCTCGGGTGGCGCGCTCACGCCGCAGGCCGAGCGCCGTATCGGCGAGCGTGTGATGCGCGAGATTCGCCGCGACCCCGACTATATCGGCGACTGGCTCGTGCGCGACTACCTCAATTCGGTCGCCGCGCGCCTCGCCGCGGCCGCTAGCGCGCAGTTCATCGGCGGCTATCGGCCCGACTTCGAGCTGTTCGCGATCCGCGACGGCCAGATCAACGCGTTCTCGCTGCCGGGCGGCTTCATCGGCGTGAATTCGGGGCTCATCGTCGTCACGCAAACGGAGTCCGAGCTCGCCTCCGTGCTCGGTCACGAAATGGGCCACGTCTTGCAGCGGCACATCGCACGCATGCTTTCGCAGAGCGAGCGCACGGGCCTGGCCGCGCTGGCCGGCGTGCTGTTCGGCATTCTCGCGGGCGTGCTCGCGCATAGCGGCGATCTCGGCGCCGGGATTGCGCTCGGCAGCCAGGCGTATGCCGTGGACAGCCAGTTGCGTTTCTCGCGCGCTGCGGAGCACGAGGCCGATCGCGTGGGCTTCCAGCTGCTTACGGGGGCGGGCTACGACCCGTGGGGCATGGTGGCGTTTTTCGAGCGGCTCGAGCGCGATTCGATGGAAGACACGGGCGTGCCGGCCTACGCGCGCACGCACCCGCTCACCGGCGAGCGCATCGCCGACATGCAGGACCGCGCGCGCCGCGCCGCTTACCGGCAGCCGCGCCAGGCGCCCGAGTACGGTTTCGTGCGCGCACGCGTGCGGGTGCTTCAGGACCGCACGCGCAACGAGTACATCGACGAGGTTTCGCGCTTGCGCTCGGAGCTCGAGGACCGCACGGCGCTCAACGTCGCCGCGAACTGGTATGGCATTGCCTACGCGCAGATGCTGCTGGAGCGCTACGACGACGCCACGGCGTCGCTAGCGAACTCTCGCGCGGCGTTCGCGCAGTTCGAGGCGGCAGATGGCAGCAAGACGCGCAACTCGCCGAGCCTCGACGTGCTCGCCGCGGACATCGCGCGCCGCGCGGGCCGCACCGACGACGCCGTGCGGCAGGCCCTGGCCGCGCACCAGGCGTGGCCAGGGTCACACGCGGCCACCGATGCGCTGCTGCAGGCGCTGATCGCGGCGCGGCGCTTCAAGGAGGCGCAGACGCTCGCGCGCAGCGAAACCGAGGCCGAACCGCAGCAGGACGCATGGTGGCTCTATCTGGCGCAGGCGAGCGCCGGACTCGGCGACGCGCTCACCCAGCATCGGGCGATGGCGGAGAAGCTGGCGCTCGACGGCGCCTGGCCCTCGGCCATCCGTCAGCTCAAGGAGGCGCGCGACATGAAATCGGTGGGCTACTACGACCTGTCGACGATCGAAGCGCGTCTGCACGACTTCGAGGCGCGCTACCAGCAGGAGCGCCAGGACGAGAAGGACGAGGGCCGCGGCTGAGGCGGCGCTCAGTCCGCGGAGGCCGGCGGCGTGCTGCTCGCGCCTTGCTGCGCGGCCTGCGCGTCGCGCTCGGCGCGCGCCGGGCTCGTCACGAAGGCAAAGCGCGCGCTCACCTCGGCGCGCTTCACCGGCTGCAGCGGCAGCGCGGTGCCGGCGCGCCAGTGGAACGTACCGCTGTGGGCGTCGTCCGCGAGCGTCGCGTGGTCGGTGAAGAGATCGAGGTCGTGGTCGTGCAGCAGCGCCGCGCGCGGCGGCGTGCCCGCGTCGGCGAAGATCACGCTGCCGGCTTCGTCGAGGTAGACGGCCACGGGCTCGAACGCCTGACCGCCCTGATCGGTGAGCGTCAACGCGTCGTCGCCGCCGTCATGACCCGCGGCGAGGCGCACGATCCACGGCGTGTATTCGAGCTCGACGTACACGCGCTGCGGCCCGTTCTGGAAGTACCACTGGCCCTGTTCGTCGCGCTCGTAATTGCGGTTGATGAAGCCGAGCAGCGCTTCGTGGCGGATCGCCGTGCCGGGGGCGTTCTGCGCCTGGACGGCCTCGTCGCGCATGCGCCAGTTGCCGCGTGCGTCGAGCAGCAGCCAGCCCGTGCAATGCGGGACGTTGGGCCAGCGCGCGAGCGCCTGTTTGACGATGTCATCCATGAGAGACGAAAGGCGAGAGATAAGTGAACACGCGCTGCGAAAGCCAGTCGCTGCGGCCGGGGAACGGTCCGGTCATGAAACCGACGTGGCCGCCGTGCGCGGGCTGATCGAGCTCGACCGCGGCGCTCACTTCGTGGCGAGCGGGCAGCGCGCGGCCAGGCAGGAACGGATCGTTGCGCGCATTCAGAATGAGCGTGGGGACGGCGATTTCGCCGAGCTTCGGGCGGATCGTCGCCTGGGTGTAGTAGTCGTGGGTGTCGCGAAAACCGTGCAGCGGCGCGGTCACAACATTGTCGAATTCGTACATCGTCCGGCTGGCGAGCACGGCTTGCGCGTCGAACAGGCCGGGGTACTGCTCGAGTTTCTGGAGCGCCTTCACCTTCAGCGTCTTCAGGAAGCTGCGCGTGTAGATCATGCCGAAGCCCTGCGTCAGCATCTCGCTGCCTGCATGCACATCGAGCGGCGTGGAGATCGCGGCGGCCGCGGCGACGATCGCGGCGTCTTCGCGACGCTGGGCGAGCCAGTGCAGCAGCACGTTACCGCCGAGCGACACGCCCGCGACCACGAGCGGGCCTGCGTGGCGGGCGGCGAAGCGGCGCAGCACCCAGTCGACTTCGGCGGAATCGGCGAGATGGTAGAAGCGCGGCAGCAGGTTCAGCGGACCGCTGCAGCTGCGAAAGTGGGGGATCGCCGCATGCCAGCCGCGCGCCTGCGCAGCGGCAGCGAGCGCGCGCGCGTAGTGGGAGCTCGAGCCGCCTTCCAGGCCGTGGAACAGGACGAACAGCGGGGCGTTGTGTGAATCCGCACCGGCACGCTTGCCGTCCAGCCAGTCCACTTCGATGAAGTCGCCATCGGGCGTGTCCCAGCGCTCGCGCCGGTAGGCGGGCGCGGGCAGGCGCGAGAACAGCGCCGGCACGATGGTCTGGATGTGCGCACCGGGCAGCCAGAACGGCGCGCGGTAGTCGTTGTCATAGTGGGGGCCGAGCAGGGCAGTCTGGGCTTCGAGCGCGGCCGCGACGCGGGCTGCCTCGCCGGGCCTGCGGGTGTCGTCGGTCGTACTCATCACTGCCCCCTGCTTTGCGCCCTTATGTCAGTGCAGCGCGCCCTGGCCGTGGCGCAATCTGGCCGAGAACTGGGTAGCTGCGTCGTCGGGCATGCGGCTCGCGTGAATGTGCGCAATGCGCCACTCGCCGCGCTCGTGAACCATCACGTAGGTCGTGAAGACCATGGTGGGAATCGCGCTGGGATCGACCGGGCGGTGCGCTTCCACGATCGCATAGACCACGGTGCCGAGGCTGTCGTACACGCGGATGTCGAGCGGCTCGATCGACACCGGCGCCGCTTCGAGCTGCGCGGCGAGGCCCGCGCGGATGCTCGGCAGGCCGTGCAGATGCGCGCCTTCCGCCGTGATGCAGCTCACGAACTCTTCATCGATCCACAGACCCATCAAGCTGTCGATGTTGACTTCCGCGACGGCCTGGTAGTACGCGTTGAGGGTGTCCGCGGCGGCTTCGAAGATGTGGGCAAAACGTGGCATGGCTCGTTGGTCTTGTGCGCTCGGTGGCGTCTGCCTGGGCGCGGGTTGGCGATTGATCGGTTGCGTCGCTGCGCGGCTGTCGCTACATGCCGCGCGTTTGCCGCGAGCATGCCGCTTTCGCGAGACAGGCCTGTGACGTGCTCCGATGCGGCGCTTTGGTCTCTCCCGGGCCTCCGATGCCTCTATTGGGCGCGCGCAACGCGCATGGCGTCCGTTGCGTGGCGCACATCCATTTGTGTGCGCGATGTTTTCAGCGTGGCGGGCGGCACATAGCCGCCCCACGCTGTCGGCGATGCCTGTTGCTTATCGCTGCCCGAGCAGCATGCCGCGCAGATCGCCGAAAACCTGCTCCGGGCTCAGTTCGCGCAGGCAGTTCAGATGCCCGAGCGGACACTCGCGCGCAAAGCACGGACTGCATTCGAGATGGAGCCATTGTACCTTTGCAAGCTCGGACAAGGGCGGCGTGTGGCGCGGATCCGTCGAACCGTACAGCGCGACGAGCGGCCGGCGCAGCGCGGCGGCCACGTGCATCAGGCCCGAATCGTTGGTGACCACGGCGTTCGCGCGCGAGATCAGCGCGCACGCTTCGCCGAGCGCGGTTTGCCCGCACAGGTTGCGCACGTTCGGCGCGCGATCGGCGATGGCCTGGGCGAGCGGGGCGTCCTTCGGCGAGCCGAGCGCGACGATCTGCGTGTACGGGAACGACTGGCCCACCATCTTCGCGAGCGCCGCGAAATGCTCGGGCGGCCAGCGCTTGGCGGGGCCGTACTCGGCGCCGGGGCAGAACACGAGCAGCGGCACGCGCGTATCGAGATTGAAGCGCGCCGACACGCGCGACGCCTCGTTCGGGTCCGACTCGAGGCGCGGCATTGGCAGGTCGTCGGGCACGCTCGCGCCGGGCGCGTAGGCGAGCGCGGCGTAGTGCCTGACCATCGGCGGGCGCTCGTCCTTCGGCGGATTCGCGTGGCGCACGTTCAAGAGGCCGTAGCGGTTCTCGCCCGTATAGCCGATGCGCAGCCCGATATTGGCGAGCCACGGGATCAGCGCGGACTTGAGCGAATTGGGCAGCACGTAGGCGGCGTCATAGCGCTCGGCGCGCAAGTCGCCCGCCAGTTGCCAGCGGCGCAGCAGCTGCAGCTTGCCGTGGCCGAGGTCGGTGGCGTAGACGTCGCGGATCTCGGGCATACGCTCGAGCACGGGCGCAACCCAGGTTGGCGCGAGCGCATCGATCTGAATGCGCGGGTGCAGTTTCACGAGCCGCGAAAAAAGCGGCTGCGCCATCAGTGCGTCACCGATCCAGTTCGGTGCGATTACCAGCGCGCGGCGCATCGGGAGTCAGGGTCCGGAGAGGGTAAAGGTTGCACGTGCGGCTTGCGCGCCCGGGGCCGGCACTGGCCGGCATGGGGGCGTATTGGGCCGCGCGCGAAACACGGTTGGGAAAATGACGAACAGCCGCGCGCCGGTGAACGGGCGGCGGCATGACGTAAGACGCGCCGCCGCATGCACGGCGGCGCGCCGCGAATGAGGCGAAACGCGTCAGTGGCCGTGGACGACCTCGCCCGCGCGCAGCTTGTAACGCGTGCTGCAGTACGGGCACTTCGCTTCGCCGTGCGTCACGTCGAGGAACACGCGCGGGTGGTTGCTCCAGCGCGGCATCGACGGATTCGGGCAGTAAGCGGGCAGATCCTTGGCCGAAAGTTCGACCAGCGGCATTTCCTTAATTTCGCTCATGAGGACGATTCTCTGTGTAGCTGTGGGGGCCAGGCGTTGGCGCGCCCGGACCTTTAATTCTTAGACCTTCGCGAGCCAGCGCGCGTACTTGTCGTTCTTGCCCGAGACGACGTCGAAGAAGGCCGATTGCAGCTTCTCGGTGACCGGGCCGCGCGAGCCGCTGCCGATGGTGCGGTTGTCGAGCTCGCGGATCGGCGTGACTTCGGCGGCGGTGCCCGTGAAGAACGCTTCGTCGCAGGTGTACACCTCGTCACGCGTGATGCGCTTTTCGATCACGGGAATACCCATGTCGCGCGCAAGCGTGATGACGGTGTCGCGCGTGATGCCGTCGAGGCACGACGCGAGGTCCGGCGTGTACAGCTTGCCGTTGTTCACGAGGAAGAAGTTCTCGCCCGAGCCTTCCGAGACATAGCCGTCCACGTCGAGCAGGAGCGCTTCGTCGTAGCCGTCGGCGGTGGCTTCCTGGTTGGCGAGGATCGAGTTCACGTACCAGCCCGAAGCCTTGGCGCGCACCATCGACACGTTCACGTGATGGCGCGTGAACGACGACGTCTTCACGCGGATGCCCCTGGCAAGGCCGTCTTCGCCGAGATAGGCGCCCCACGGCCATGCGGCGATGGCCACGTGAATGGTGTTGCCCTTGGCCGAAACGCCGAGCTTTTCCGAGCCGACCCAGATGATCGGGCGGATGTAGCACGACTCGAGCTTGTTCGCGCGCACGACTTCGAGCTGCGCGTCGGCGAGCGTCTTTGCGTCGAACGGCACGTCCATCTGGAAGATCTTGGCCGAGTTGAGCAGACGCTTGGTGTGCTCGGCGAGGCGGAAGATGGCCGTGCTGCCGTCGGCGGTCTGATAGGCGCGTACGCCTTCGAAAACACCCATGCCGTAGTGCAACGTGTGGGTCAGCACGTGAATGTTGGCGTCGCGCCAATCAATCAGCTTGCCGTCCATCCAGATCTTGCCGTCGCGGTCGGCCATTGACATACGATTCTCCAGACAAGTGCAGTAAATATCGGGCTTATACAGGGGTTTCGCCGCGCGCTGCGTGGCTGCGATTGGCAAAGACGATTATTTTAGCGTCATTTGACGCCTGCCAGCGCGCCCGCGGGCGCATGGGGCGGGGTTTTCGGGCGATTTTAGGGTCGTTTCGCACCGCCTCCCGCCGATTTTTTTCGGGTTTCGCGCGTGCTGCAACGCAGCAAATCGCGCGAACGCCCGCCCGGCGAGCAGCGTCTGCCCAAATACGGGAGATTCGCCTGGACACGTCTCAGATCGTCCTGGCTATCAGCTAAAATACCGATCTCGCAATTCGATGCCGGCTCGTGCCAGCGACGAGCAGCCGACACGGCGATCCGGGACAGCGTTCAAACCCGGATCCCGCGCCGTGCCGCTGCGCACGCTGCGCACGTCTTGCCGCGCCAGAGTATGGCTTGCGGCGCCGCATCGCCTTGCCACCGCCTTCCCACCATCAAGATGACATGCCCATGAACAAGGTTCTGCGTCTTTCCGATCTGATCTCCGAAGGCAAATTGAAGGGCAAGCGCGTATTCATCCGCGCCGACCTGAACGTGCCGCAGGACGACAACGGCAACATCACCGAAGACACCCGCGTGCGCGCCTCCGTGCCGGCCATCAAGGCCGCACTCGACGCCGGCGCGGCCGTCATGGTCACCTCGCACCTGGGCCGCCCGACCGAAGGCGAATTCAAGCCCGAAGACTCCCTCGCGCCGGTCGCGAAGCGCCTCGCCGAACTGCTCGGCCGCGACGTGCCGCTGGTCGCGAACTGGGTGGAAAACGGCGTGAACGTCGAGCCGGGCAACGTGGTGCTGCTCGAAAACTGCCGCGTCAACAAGGGCGAGAAGAAGAACTCGGACGAGCTTTCGCAAAAGATGGCGAAGCTCTGCGATATCTACGTGAACGACGCGTTCGGCACCGCCCACCGCGCCGAAGCCACGACCTACGGCATCGCGAAGTACGCGCCGACGGCCTGCGCGGGTCCGCTGCTGGCCGCCGAACTCGACGCGCTCGGCAAGGCCCTCGGCGCGCCGAAGCGCCCGCTGGTGGCGATCGTCGCCGGCTCGAAGGTCTCGACCAAGCTCACCATTCTCAAGTCGCTGGCCGAGAAGGTCGACCAGCTGATCGTGGGCGGCGGCATCGCCAACACGTTCATGCTCGCGGCAGGCCTGAAGATCGGCAAGTCGCTTGCCGAGGTCGATCTCATCGACGACGCGAAGGCCATCATCGACGCGGCGCGCGCACGCGGCGCCTCGGTGCCGATCCCGACCGACGTCGTGACCGCCAAGGAATTCGCGCCGACGGCCAGGGCCGAGACGAAGACCGTGGCCGACGTGGCCGACGACGACATGATCCTCGACATCGGTCCCGTCACCGCCAACGCACTCGCCGCGCAACTCGCGCAGGCCGGCACGATCGTGTGGAACGGCCCGGTCGGCGTGTTCGAGTTCGACCAGTTCGGCAACGGCACGAAGACGCTCGCGGATGCGATCGCCGGTTCGGGCGCGTTCTCGATCGCCGGCGGCGGCGACACGCTCGCGGCCATCGCGAAGTACAACATTGCCGACAAGGTCAGCTATATCTCCACCGGCGGCGGCGCCTTCCTCGAGTTCCTCGAAGGCAAGAAGCTGCCGGCGGTCGAAGTGCTCGAAACGCGGGCGGCCGGCTAAGTGGCGCCGCGCGCCCCGGCCGGGAAGGCCATGAGCAAACTTCCTCGTGCAGGCGCACAGAAGTCGCGCAGCGCAGCCGGGGCCGCAGCAAACCAGAAGGGGCGCGCAGCGCCCCAGGCAGAGACGGAAAAGGCGAGGGCCGACGCGACCCCCGCCGCCGCTGCCGAAAAGGACATTGCGGCGACGCAGTCGACTGCTGAATCGACAGCCGCACAGATTCCGACAGGGCGCCCAGCCACGCCCGCATCGAATACGACTACGCATGTAGATAGCGCCGCAGCGGCTCATGTGAGCCCCGCGGCGCCCTCCAAGAAAGCGACGCCGGGTAGACCCGGTGCGCGTTCCGGCGCCTCCGCACCCGCGGCTCAGCCGGCCAGCACTTCTCGCAGCAACGGTTTTCCCAGCGATCCTATCCAGACGAGGAGACTCATGCATCGCGCCACCAAGATTGTCGCCACCATCGGTCCGGCTTCCAGCACGCCGGACATCCTGCTGAAAATGATCCGCGCAGGACTGGACGTGGTGCGCCTCAACTTTTCGCACGGCACCGCCGACGATCACCGTCAGCGTGCTGAAATGGTGCGGGACTGCGCCCGCCAGGCTGGCCGAGAAGTTGCGATCATGGCGGACCTGCAAGGCCCGAAGATTCGCGTCGGCAAATTCGAGAATGGCAAGACGACGCTCGAGCCGGGCCATCCGTTCATCCTCGACGCCGAATGCGAGCTCGGCAATGACGAGCGCGTCGGTCTCGACTACAAGGACCTGCCGCGCGACCTGAAGCCGGGCGACATCCTGTTGCTCAACGACGGCCTGATCGTGCTCGACGTGTCGCGCGTGATCGGCAGCGAGATCCACACGACCGTGAAGGTCGGCGGCGAGCTGTCGAACAACAAGGGCATCAACCGCCAGGGCGGCGGCCTGACGGCGCCCGCGCTCACCGCGAAGGACATGGAAGACATCCGCACGGCGATGTCGCTGGGCGCGGACTTCGTCGCCGTGTCGTTCCCGAAGAACGCCACCGACATGGAAATGGCGCGCCAGCTCGCGAACATCGCGGGCGCGCCGTACGGCATCAAGCCGAAGATGATCGCGAAGATCGAGCGCGCCGAAGCGATTCCGGCGCTGCAGGAAATTCTCGATTCGTCGGACGGCATCATGGTCGCGCGCGGCGACCTGGCCGTGGAAGTGGGCAATGCCGCCGTGCCGGCGCTGCAAAAGCGCATGATCCGCATGGCGCGCGACTCGAACAAGCTCGTCATCACGGCCACGCAGATGATGGAGTCGATGATCCACGCACCGGTGCCCACACGCGCCGAGGTCTCGGACGTCGCCAACGCCGTGCTCGACGGCACGGACGCGGTGATGCTCTCGGCCGAATCGGCGGCGGGCAAGTACCCGGTGCAGACCATCGAGGCCATGGCCGCGATCTGTCTGGAAGCGGAGAAGTCGGAGCAATCCGAGCTGGACAAGGACTTCCTCGACCGCACCTTCACGCGCATCGACCAGTCGATCGCCATGGGCGCGCTGTTCACGGCCTACCACCTGGGCGCGAAGGCGATCGTCGCGCTCACGGAGTCGGGCTCGACCGCGCTCTGGATGTCGCGCCACTGGACCCACGTGCCGATCTTCGCGCTCACGCCGCGCGCAGGCAGCGAGCGCGCCATGTCGCTCTACCGCAACGTCACGCCGCTGCACCTCGACACGAGCAGCGACCGCGACACGGCGCTTCAGCAGGCCATCGAGGTGGTGGTGAGCAAGGGCTATGCGTCGCGCGGCGACATGGTCGTGCTGACCGTGGGCGAGCCGATGGGGCAGCCGGGTGGCACGAACACGCTGAAGATCGTGCGCGTCGGCGACGTGCTGTAATCTCGCGACGATTTTTTTCGCTTTATTTTCGCGACTCCCGAAAATAAATGCGGTGGGCGCCGACTGGTATCACACTGGTATCAGATCGGCGCCAGATCGGTGCCACTTAGACGCCTTTTCCCCGCAATTGCAGCCCGTACGCCGGAGAAACGGCGCGCGGGCTGTCAACTCCTTTTGCACCTTCTCGCGCTTTTGACGCTCCGATACGCCAATTTCATGCCAGTTACGTGCCTGGCGCCGGGAACGGACGCGCTTCGCGATAAAATCACGCCATCGAGCCCGCGGCAGGTCACGCGGGCGGCGGCTGCCAGGCCGCCCTCGACCGGCTGCGCAAGACAGCCGGCGGCAGAAGCATTTCGTTTCAAATCAAAGGAGTAGCAACAATGCCTCTCGTATCAATGCGTCAACTGCTCGACCATGCGGCTGAACACGGTTATGGCCTGCCCGCGTTCAACGTGAACAACCTGGAACAGGTCCAGGCGATCATGGAAGCCGCGAACCAGGTCGGTTCGCCGGTGATCATGCAGGCATCGGCCGGCGCGCGTAAGTACGCGGGCGAGCCCTTCCTGCGTCACCTGATCGAAGCCGCGGTCGAGTCGTATCCGCATATTCCGGTCGTGATGCACCAGGACCACGGCCAGTCGCCGGCGGTCTGCATGGCGGCGATCCGCAGCGGTTTCACCAGCGTGATGATGGACGGCTCGCTCGAAGCCGACGGCAAGACGGTCGCATCGTATGAGTACAACGTCGAAGTCTCGCGCAAGGTCGTCGAAATGGCGCACTCGATCGGCGTCACGGTCGAAGCGGAACTGGGCGTGCTCGGTTCGCTGGAAACGATGAAGGGCGACAAGGAAGACGGTCACGGCGCCGAAGGCACGATGACGCGCGAGCAGCTCCTGACGGATCCGGAGCAGGCCGCCGACTTCGTGAAGCTCACGCAGTGCGACGCGCTGGCCATCGCCATCGGCACCTCGCACGGCGCGTACAAGTTCTCCAAGAAGCCCACGGGCGACATCCTGTCGATCCAGCGCATCAAGGAAATCCACGCGCGCATTCCGAACACGCACCTCGTGATGCACGGTTCGTCGTCGGTGCCGCAGGAACTGCTGGCCGAGATTCGCGAATTCGGCGGCGACATGAAGGAAACGTACGGCGTGCCGGTCGAAGAGATCCAGGAAGGCATCCGTCACGGCGTGCGCAAGATCAACATCGACACCGACCTGCGTCTGGCGATCACGGGCACGATCCGTCGCTATATGTATGAAAACCCGTCGAAGTTCGACCCGCGCGACTACCTGAAGCCGGCTCGCGAAGCCGCGAAGAAGGTGTGCGTGGACCGCTTCCTCGCGTTCGGCTCGGAAGGCCAGGCCGGCAAGATCAAGCCGGTCGCGCTCGACAAGATCGCCGAAAAGTACAAGTCGGGCGAATTCGCGCAGATCGTTCGCTAAGCGGGCTTCTGCGCCAGGCGCGTCGCGCGTTGCCGGCCGCGCCTCGAGTAGTCAAAACATCGCCGTTTCCGCCTGTTTTGGGGGAACGGCGATGGGCTTTTCCGGGAAATTTGCCGGTTTTTGGTTTACCCTCGCATTACCTCCGGTTTTACGGTTTCCTGGCGCGGTTGCAACCGCGGTTCTGGACCGAACCCGCCTCCGTTTCGATTGTCCTTTTAGCGAATCACGACGATGTCTACCCTCTACGAATCCACGCTCCGCTCGCTGCCGCTTCTCGGCCGCGGCAAGGTCCGCGACAACTATGCCGTGGGCAACGACAAGCTGCTGATCGTCACCACCGACCGTCTGTCGGCGTTCGACGTCATCATGGGCGAGCCGATTCCGCGCAAGGGCGAGGTGCTCAACCAGATGGCCGACTTCTGGTTCGAAAAGCTCAAGCACGTCGTGCCGAACCACCTCACGGGTGTCGCGCCGGAAACGGTCGTGGCCGCCGACGAAGTCGAGCAGGTCAAGGGCCGCGCCGTCGTGGTGAAGCGCCTCGAGCCGATTCTCGTGGAAGCCGTGGTGCGCGGGTATCTGGCCGGCAGCGGCTGGAAGGACTATCAGGCAACGGGTGCCGTGTGCGGCGTCGAACTGCCGCCGGACCTGCAGAATGCACAAAAGCTGCCCGAGCCGATCTTCACGCCCGCAGCCAAGGCCGAAATGGGCCACCACGACGAGAACATCACGTACGAAGAGATGGAGCGCCGCATCGGCACCGAGCTGTCGCGCACCATCAAGGAAATTTCGATCAAGCTGTACAAGGAAGCCGCCGACTACGCGGCCACGCGCGGCATCATCATCGCTGACACGAAGTTCGAATTCGGTCTCGACAACCACGGCCAGCTGTATCTGATGG
Organism: Paraburkholderia sp. EG286B; assembly: GCF_040965655.1. Lineage (NCBI taxonomy): Bacteria > Pseudomonadati > Pseudomonadota > Betaproteobacteria > Burkholderiales > Burkholderiaceae > Paraburkholderia > Paraburkholderia sp. EG286B. The sequence goes on from NZ_JBFRCF010000004.1 coordinate 179,148, forward strand.
ACGAGGCGCTCACCGCCGACTCGTCGCGCTTCTGGCCGGCCGACCAGTATCAGGTGGGCTCGAACCCGCCGTCGTTCGACAAGCAGTTCGTGCGCGACTGGCTCGAAACCCAGGACTGGAAGAAGGAGCCGCCGGCGCCCAAGCTGCCGGACGACGTGATCGCCAAAACGTCGGCGAAGTATCAGGAGGCGCTCGAGCGTCTCACGGGTCAAAAGCTCGCGTAAGCGAGAAGAGGGAAGAAGGAAGCACAATGAGCGAAGTTCAGACGGCTCACCAGCATGCGGCGCCGCTCGTCGGCGTGTTGATGGGCTCCAGCTCCGACTGGGACACGATGAAGCACGCGGTCGCGATCCTGCAGGAGTTCGGCGTCGCGTACGAGGCCAAGGTGGTCTCGGCGCACCGCATGCCCGACGAGATGTTCGAGTACGCGGAAAAGGCGCGCGAGCGCGGCCTGCGCGCGATCATCGCCGGCGCGGGCGGCGCGGCGCACCTGCCAGGCATGCTGGCGGCCAAGACCACGGTGCCCGTGCTGGGCGTGCCGGCGGTCAGCAAGTATCTGAAAGGCGTGGATTCGCTCCACTCGATCGTGCAGATGCCCAAGGGCGTGCCGGTCGCGACCTTCGCCATCGGCGAGGCGGGCGCGGCCAATGCGGCGCTGTTCGCCGTCTCGATCCTGAGCGTGACCAACACCGAATACGCGAACAAGCTCGCGGCTTTCCGCGTGCGCCAGAACGAAGCGGCGCACGCCATGGTGCTGCCCCCGCTTTGATTGCCCCGCTTTGATCGTCCCCACGCGCCGCGGCCATCCCGCGGCCGACCACGAAGATGACTCCTGACAATTCACCGGTTTCACCGATCCTGCCCGGCGCCTGGCTGGGCATGGTGGGTGGCGGCCAGCTCGGCCGCATGTTCTGCTTTGCCGCGCAGGCGATGGGCTACCGCGTCGCCGTGCTCGATCCCGACGCGACCAGCCCCGCGGGCACTGTGGCCGACCGCCACATCTGCGCCGCGTACGACGACGAAGCGGCGCTCACCGAACTCGCGCGCCTGTGCGCGGCCATCTCGACCGAGTTCGAGAACGTGCCCGCGGCGAGCCTCGACACGCTCGCGAAGTCGACCTTCGTGAGCCCGGCCGGGCGCTGCGTGGCGGTGGCGCAGGACCGCATCGCCGAGAAGCGCTTTATCGCGGCGGCCGGCGTGCCGGTCGCGCCGCACGTGGTGATCGAGTCGTCGCAGGCGCTCGCCGGCATCGACGACAAGGCGCTCGCCGCCGTGCTGCCGGGCATTCTCAAGACCGCGCGCATGGGCTACGACGGCAAAGGCCAGATTCGTGTCTCCAACGCCGAGGAAGTGCGCGAGGCGCATGCGTCGCTCGGCGGCGTGCCGTGCGTGCTCGAAAAGCGCCTGCCGCTGAAATTCGAGGTGAGCGCCCTGATCGCGCGCGGCACGAACGGCCAGGCCGTGGTCTATCCGCTCGCGCAGAACACGCACCGCAACGGCGTGCTCTCGCACACCATCGTGCCCGCGCCGGACGCCAGCCCCGCGCTCGTGCAGCAGGCCCAGCAGGCCGCGATCCAGATCGCGGCGAAGCTCGGCTATGTGGGCGTGCTGTGCGTGGAATTCTTCATCCTCGAAGACGGCTCGCTCGTCGCCAACGAAATGGCGCCGCGTCCGCACAACTCGGGCCACTACACGACCGATGCGTGCGCCACGAGCCAGTTCGAGCAGCAGGTGCGCGCCATGACGGCCATGCCGCTCGGCGACACGCGCCAGCACTCGCCGGCCGTGATGTTGAACATTCTCGGCGACGTGTGGTTCCCCTGCGCCGTGGGCGAGGCGAAGCCCCAGAAGGGCGCCGCGCCCGTCACGCCGCCGTGGGACCAGGTGGCCTCGATGCCGGCCGCGCGTCTGCATCTGTACGGCAAGGAAGACGCGCGTCCGGGCCGCAAGATGGGCCACGTGAACTTCACCGCGCCGACGCTCGACGAAGCGCGCACGGCCGCGCGCGACTGCGCGCGCCTGCTGCACATCGCCACGAGCTGAGGTTGGGCCGCATCATGTCCGATCAGCAGAACGCGCCGCACGATGGCGCGCCGCCTCTGACCGATGCCGACATCGAGCACGCCGCCGCGCTGCTCGACGCGGGCGAACTGGTCGCGTTCCCGACCGAGACCGTCTACGGTCTGGGCGGCGATGCGGCGAGCCCCGAGGCGGTCGCGCGCATCTACGCGGCCAAAGGGCGGCCGGCGAACCATCCGGTGATCGTTCACCTGCCGCCCGGCGGCGACCCGCAGTACTGGGCCGCTCAGTGGCCCGAGGCGGCGCAAAAGCTCGTCGACGCCTTCTGGCCCGGCCCGCTCACGCTGATCGTCAAGCGCCACGAACGCATTCCCGACGCCGTGAGCGGCGGCCAGGATTCGGTGGGGCTGCGCTGCCCGTCGCATCCGGTCGCGCAGCAGTTGCTGGCGGCGTTTTCCGCGCGTCGCGGCGGCCATGGCGGCGTGGCGGCGCCGTCGGCGAACCGCTTCGGCCACGTGAGCCCGACCACGGCGCAGCACGTGCGCGACGAATTCGGCGCGGCGGTGCATGTGCTCGACGGCGGCGCATGCGACGTGGGTATCGAATCGACGATTCTCGATCTCTCGCGCGGATTTCCCGCGTTGCTGCGGCCCGGTCACGTGACGCCGCACGACATCGCGCGCGTGCTGGGCGAGGCGCCGCGCTTGCCCGACGGCTCGGACGCCACGGCGCCGCGCGCCTCGGGCACGCTCAAGGCGCACTACGCGCCGCGCACGCCGCTCGCGCTGCTGCCGTTCGAGGCGCTGGAGCCGCTGCTTGCGGCGGCGCGCGATGCGGGCGAAACGGTGGCGCTGGTGGCGCGCGCCTCGCGCGCGGGCGTTTGGGCGCAGGCCCAGGGCGTGCACTTCGTCGTCGCGCCGGAAGAGCCGCAGGAATATGCGCGTGAACTGTATGGCTTGCTGCGCGCGCTCGATCGCGCGAACGTCTCGCGCATTCTCATCGAGAAGCTGCCGGAGACGATCGAATGGATCGCGGTCAATGACCGGTTGGGGCGGGCGGCGGCGGCGTTCGAGGCGCAGCAGCAGGGCTGATCACGTTCTTTCGCGTTCAATGAAAAACACCCCATGAGCCTGACGGTTCGTGGGGTGTTTTTTCTTGCACCGGAAGATCCGGTGCAAGCGGCTCAAGCGACGCTTGTCACGGCGCCTTGCCAATGCCCGCAGCAGCCAGCTGCGTTTCAGCGAAGTTCGCGAACTGCGCGTGCAGCGAGGTGGTCGGGTGCACGAGATCCGCGAACATGTAGGTCGTGGGCGCGTTGGCCGTCGTCAGCGTTTGCGGCGAGCAGAACAGCGAGCTGCCGAAGTTGCTGCCGTATTGCGCTGCCGCAGCCTTCAGGATGGTCGGATCCGTCGTGGCCGGCAGTCCGAGCGTCGCTTGCGGATTCGCGAGGGCGTAGTTCGTGGCGTCGGTTTGCATCTGCGCGATGTTGCACGCCGTGCCCGTGTTCGTCACCGTGAAGCCAAGGCTCGCTGCGTTCTGGATCGTCTGGTCGAGCCACGAGAACGTATCGATCACGACGGCCTTCTTTGCCACCAACGTGGGTTGCAGCGTCTCCAGCAGCGTGAGGTTGTACATTGCCGAGATGAGCGTGAGCGCGGTGTCAGCCGCGGTCGCCGAGCCAGGCACTGTCCCGGGCGTCGCCGCATCGGCTGCCAATGCGGCCGGCGTCTTGCCGATATCGGGCACCGTTGCGACGGCGACTTTGGGCGTCCCGGCAATCTGCGTATTGACGAGGGTCGCCAGCGTTTTGGCTGCAGTGATCACCGGCAGCACCGTCGCGAAGTTGGCTGTGTAGGTCGGGTTGGCGACAAGTTGGAGCGCGATGGCTGCCGGCACCAGGGCTGTCGCCTGCGCTTGCGTGAAACCGGCCTGCATCAGGGTTGTAACCGTGCTCTGCTGCGTCGCGGGATCGTTGACGAGCGTCGAAAATGGAGTGGCCGCGAGCGCCGTGCCGAATGCCGTCAGACCTGCACCGTTGTTGTCCAGCAGGTTCAGGATTTCATTCGCGCCGCCTTCCACGAGCACGAGCTGATTCGCATTGAAGCTGCCGTGCTGCGCCAGATACTGCTGGAGCTGCCAAGTGACCGGCTGCTCGCTCGCGGCAGGGATCACGGCGCTGGTATTCGCCACGCCGCCGCCCGTCACCAGCGCGCCGCCTTGCGCGTAGTCCAAGCCGCCCGTTGCCGTCAGCGGCAGACCGAAGCCGCCTTCGAAGGCCGGCGAAAGCGTGTTGCCGAAGTATTCGGACACATGCTGCGCCCAGACTTCGCCCGGGTTGGTCGTGAAGCGGCCGCCGCCGAAGCCCGGCAGAATCTGCTCCGAATACGTGCCCGCGTCGGTCAGGCTCGTGCCGAACGCCACCACCTGCATGTTGACGCCCGACGGCGGCGGCGTGCTCGCGTTGTTGTTCCCCCCGCTGCCGCCACCGCAGGCGGCGAGCAGCGCAAAGGCGGCGCTCGCGGCAGCGATCTGGGTGGCGCGCAACAGCGTACGGTGTCTCGGTCCTTGATGCTTCATATTCACTTCATCTCCTCTGTGTGTGGCCTTTGATGCCATGCTTGCCTACTCATGCAACGGGTGCTCGTGGCACGAGCGGCTGCCCCGTTGTCGATGTTTTTCTCGATCGCCGGCCTTGCATGCAACCCCCTGCTTGCTGCTGCCCCAGGGTCAGGGCCAAGGCCGACAGACTACGCAATCTCTCAGCTATTGCGCGACCCGAACTCACCCTCGGTGTTGTTTTCCGGCACGCCGTAGCGCGTTCCCGCGGGTGTCGCCGGCGCCGTCACGGAGGCGAGGCCGAGCGCGTCGTGGCGCTCGCACCAATCGGGCGGCGCGAACAGCGCGGCGAGACGCGAGCGCCAGCCGGACATGCGCGCGAAGTCCCGCGCCATCGCGAGCCATTCGTGAAATGTCGCGTTAAGCGGATTGCATGATGCAAGCGGCTTGACGATGCCGTAATCGGGCGCGTCGTGCGCGTCTTCCTCGACATAGCTGCCGAACAGGCGGTCCCAGATCGCGAGCACCCCGGCGTAGTTGCGATCGATATAGCGCGCGTTGCGCGCGTGGTGGACGCGATGCATCGACGGCGTGTTGAACACGTTTTCGAGCCAGCCGAGCTTGCCTACGGCCTGGGTGTGCACGAAGAACTGGAACGCGAGATTGACGAGCACGATCGCGACGATCTGCTCCGGCGTGAAGCCGAGCATGGCGAGTGGAATCCAGAAGATCCACATGCCCGCCACGGGGTACATGAGGCTCTGGCGAAACGCCGTGGAAAGGTTCAGGCGCTCCGACGAATGGTGGACGACGTGCGCGGCCCAGAGCCAGCGCACGCGATGGCTCGCACGGTGAAACACGTAGTAGAGCAGGTCCTGCGCGATAAAGAGTGCGAACCATGCGACGAGCCCCGGCTGCCACGCAACGAGCCGGAAGTGCCGGTAGACATAGGCGTAGACGGGCACCGCGACGAGCCACGCAAGCTTGTCGGCGCCCTGGTGCATGAGCGCGAGCGCGGCGTTGCACAGCGTATCGGGCCAGGCGTAGCGGGCGCTGTCGGGGGTGGTGTTCGATGCAGCGCGCGGCCGTGTGCGGGAGAGATGCCACGCTTCCCAGCCGATGCAGGCGAGAAACACGGGGGCGAGGGCGAGCAGCAGCCATTGCGCGTCGAACTGCACGAACGTCGTCCTCCTTGTCCCGTGGGCGGCGCTGGCGGGCAGCGCGGCGTTTGTTGTCTCGTATCGTATTGGCCGCGTTGGTGTGCGTTCGCAGGGTGCGCGGCTCGATGGCCGGGCACGCAAGATAAAACTTTCAATGCATTACCGGCCTTTGCTCGCCAGAGTACACGCCCCGGGCCCCGGACGGGCGGGGCTTTGCTAGAGGAAAACTTCGAGCCCGACGCATCGCGGCGAACTCGGATGAGGCGTGCGGGGACAGGTCCACGGCGCCCGCCGGGCGCGGAAACGGCGTGCACGCCGTGTGCAAGCAACGTGCGCGTAGCGCGTGGTCAATGCGCGCCGCGTCGTCTGGCCGGAGCCTTGTACGTGGCCTTCGCGACCTTCGACCCTTTTGCCGCGCGCTTCGGATGCGGCTCGACGTACACGGGCTTTTCTTCGGGCATGCCCTTGTAGACCCACTCGAGCAGCGCGTCGTGCGCGGCGCGCGCCGCTTCGGCGTGCGGATCGTTGATGAGGCTCACCACGATCCAGCTCTCGCCGTTCTCGGCTGCCACGTAACCGGCGATGGCGCGCACGTCGCGCAGCGTGCCCGTCTTGATATGCGCGTTGCCTTCCACGCCCGCGTTGGTGAGGCGGTTGCGCATCGTGCCGTCCACGCCGACGACCGGCAGCGAGTCGATGAACACCTGCGCGACCGGGCTCGCGTTCGCGTTCTGCAGCAGGTTCGCAAGAGAGAGCGCGCTGACGTGCTCTTCGCGCGAGAGGCCGCAGCCGTTGTCGAGCACGAGTTCGGGCATGTTCAGGCCGCTGCGCCGGAGGTACGTATTGACGGCCGTCGCGGCCTTGCCCGTGGTCGCAGGCGGTTTGCCCTCGACGGCGCCGAGCGTGAGGAACAGATTGCGCGCCATCACGTTGTTGCTGAACTTGTTGATGTCGTGCACGACGTCCGATAGCGGCGGGCTCTGGTGCACGGCGAGCAGACGCGCGCGCGGCGGCACGACGCCTTCGCGCACCGCGCCGGCCGGCGTGGCGAAGAGGCTGCCGCCCGTTTGCTGCCAGAGGGCGAGGAAGCCGTCCGCGAAGAACGTGCTGTGGTCCACGGGCGCGGCCATGTTGAGCGTGCGCTCGCCGCAGCGCATCGCGTAGCTGCCCGCGAAGCTCGCGGTGACGACGCCGTTGCCGCCCGGCGAAACCTGCGGGCTCGGCAGCATGCCGCCGCAGGCGCCGGCGCGCTCGCGGATCTGGTTGTCGATCTGCCACTGCGCAACGGGCGGCACCACGTCGATCGACACGCCCTCGCGGGAGGGCGAGAACGTGAACGAGACCGACTTGAACGCGTACATCAGCGGATCGGGGCCGACGTTGTAGGGCGCGCTGTCGTCGCCGTCGAACGAGGGCAGGTCGCGCGTGGACGGATCGAACTCGCTCTTGTCGAGCACGAGCGCGCCGTCGATGCGCGCGACGCCCGCCGTGCGAATCTTCTGCACGAGGTCGATCAGCTCTTCGGGCACGAGCTTCGGGTCGCCTGTGCCCTTGATATAGAGGTTGCCGTGCAGCGTGCCGCTCGCATCGAGTTCGCCGTCGGTATAGGCGCTCGTTTTCCAGCGATAGTCGGGACCGAGCATCGCGAGGCCGCTCCACGTCGTGACGAGCTTCATCGTCGAGGCTGGCATCATCGGCTGGCCGGCATTCACGGCGACGCTGGGCTGGCGGTCGCCGACCTTTTCGATCACCACGCTGACCGACGAGAGCGGCACGTGCGCGCGCTCCAGACCCGCCATCACGGTGGGCGGCAGCACGGTGGTCACGTTGACCGAGGGAATGCGCGCGCCTTCGGGCTGCGCATACGCGGCCGGCGCGGCGGCGAAGCCCGCGGCGAGCGTGGCGCAGGCGAGAGCGAGGGCGAGCGGTCGAGGCAGGCGCGCAGTGGCGGCGGCGCGATGCGTGCGGTCGGTGTGCGAGGCAGGCAGTCTGAACAAGGAGCGTAGGCGGGACAGCGATGCGGGCAGCATGAAATGCGTTCGGGCGAGTGCAGGGGCGGTGCTTGGGCCGCGCGCGGCGTACGGAAAGCGGAGACTCTCCGGTGCTGCGCGCGGACGCGAAAATTGGGGCGGCGTGTGATTCGTGGTGCGCGCGCGATGCGCTCGCTTGAACGTACTGTACAAGCCCGCACGCGCGCATCGCGGCCGAATCACGAGTGGAGCGCCGCAAAAGCGCACATTGTAAAGACCTCGCGCCGCGTGCGCGCATTGCCGCAAGAAAACGTTGCACATTGCGTGGCGTGATGCAAACACTGCCCACCCCGCGCGCCATTGCAGCGCGACCGGCTGCGTGCCGCAGCGGCGCGGCGCCCCTGTTCAGGCGCTAGAATGCTCGCATCCTCATCCACTCACGCAGCGCGGCGCAGCGGCGCCGCCCGGCCAACATTACGATGCGCATACTGCTAGTCGAAGATGACCGCATGATCGCCGAAGGCGTGCGCAAGGCGCTGCGCGGCGAAGGCTTCGCGGTCGACTGGGTCGAAGACGGCGATGCCGCCCTCTCCGCCGCGAGCGCGGATTCTTACGATCTCATGCTGCTCGATCTCGGATTGCCGCGGCGCGACGGTCTCGACGTGCTGCGCACCCTGCGCGCGCGCGGCGCGGCGCTGCCCGTGCTGATTCTCACCGCGCGCGACGCCGTCGCCGACCGCGTGAAGGGTCTCGACGCCGGCGCGGACGACTACCTCATCAAGCCCTTCGATCTCGACGAACTGGGCGCACGCATGCGCGCGCTGATCCGCCGCCAGGCGGGCCGCAGCGATTCGACCATCCGCCACGGCTCGATCACGCTCGATCCGGCCTCGCACCAGGTCACCCAGGACGGTTCGCCCGTTGCGCTTTCGGCGCGCGAATTCGCGCTGCTCGAAGCGCTGCTCGCGCGTCCGGGCGCGGTGCTCTCGAAAACCCAGCTCGAAGAGAAGATGTACGGCTGGGGCGAGGAGATCGGCAGCAATACCGTCGAGGTCTATATTCACGCGCTGCGCAAGAAGCTCGGGGCCGACCTGATCCGCAACGTGCGCGGCCTCGGCTACATGATCGCCAAAGACGCATGAAGCAGGTAATCAAGCGCGGCCATGCGTGGGACCGGAGTAAGCGCCAAAGCGCTAACCCCAGATCGACAGGGAGACCCCTTTAGCCGATGAGTTCCATCCGACGACAACTGCTGTTCTGGCTGCTCGCGATCGTCGTCGCGGGCGTTGGGCTCGCGGGCTGGCTGATCTATCGCCAGGCGCTCGCCGAAGCCAACGAGCTGTTCGACTACCAGCTGCAGGAAATCGCCGAGGCGCTGCCCTCCGAGCCATTCAACGAGATCCTCAGTTCGCGCGACACGGGCGACGAAGGCATCGTGCTGCAGATCTGGAATCGCAACGGCGTGCTCATGTACTACTCGCATCCGCGTGCGCCGCTCGCGCCGCGCGCGGAACTCGGCTTTTCGACGGAGCGCACCGATCGCGGCGACTGGCGCGTGTATGGCGCGATCGTCGGCGACAACGTCGTGCAGCTCGCGCAGCCCGTTTCGGTGCGCAACCGGCTCGCCGCGAACGTCGCGTTGCGCACGCTCTGGCCGCTCATCGTGGTGCTGCCGTTTCTCGGCATCGCGGTCTGGATCATGGTGGGTCGCGGGCTCAGGCCGCTCTCGCGCGTCGCGCGCGCGCTCGACACGCGTCATCCCGAAGCGCTTGATCCGCTGCCCGAAGAGCGTTTGCCGCGCGAAGTCACGCCGCTCGTGCATGCGTTGAACGCGCTGCTCGATCGCCTCGCGCAGGCCATCGATACGCAGAAGGCCTTCGTCGCCGATGCCGCGCATGAGTTGCGCACGCCGCTGGCCGCCGTGCAGATCCAGGCGCAACTCGTTGCGCGCGCAAGGGATGACGAAACGCGCCGCGAAGCGCTCGTCGATCTGCAGGCGGGCGTGACGCGCGCCACGCGTCTTGCCGAGCAGCTGCTTGCGCTCGCGCGTTCCGAACCCGACGGTCATGCGCGTGCGCAGAACGTCGATCTGCATGCGCTGCTCGATGATTGCGTGCTCAACTATGCGCCGCTCGCGCAGCAGCGCGGTGTCGATCTCGGCATCGAGGAAAGCGCGGCGGCGAGCGTGCATGGCGACGCCGATGCGTTGCGCGTGATGCTCAACAATCTGCTCGACAACGCGACCAAATACACGCCCGCGGGTGGCCGCGTGGACGTGAGCCTCGCGGTCGTCGACGGGCATCCGCGCGTGCGCATCGCGGACAGCGGGCCGGGCATCCCGGAAGAGGAGCGTGCGCGCGTGTTCGATCGCTTTTATCGCGTGGGCGCGGGCGCGAATCGCGCACGCACCGATATCGCCGGCACGGGCCTCGGGCTCGCTATCGTGCGACGAATTGCAGATCAGCACGACGCGACCATCACACTCGGCGATTCGCCCGCCGGCGGCCTGCTCGTGGACGTGCGGTTCTGATTCTCAATCGCCCGCAAATGCCCGCCGCGCGGGCGTTTGCGCGATTGTTGCGATTTCCGCGTACTTAAGACTCCTTTAAGCGACACGGCTTACTCTTCGGTACGTCGTGATGAGTACCCCGCGCAAGGAGTCCGCAATGAATACAAAAGTTCTTTCCCGCAGTGCCGTGGCAGCCGCCGTGGTCGTCGCATTGTCGGCGGGCTACGTAGCAGGGCACCGTGATCTGCCTGCTCCGCAGGTCATCTCGCAGGCCCAGGCCGCGGCGATGATGCCGGCCGAAGCCGCAGCCAAGACTGGCATTCCCGACTTCTCGGGTCTCGTGGAAACCTACGGGCCCGCGGTGGTCAACATCAGCGCCAAGCACGTCGTGAAGCAGACGGCGCTGCGCAGCGGCGGCAGCGGCAGCGGCAGCGGTTCGCAACAACTGCCGATCGATCCGAGCGATCCGTTCTACCAGTTCTTCAAGCACTTCTATGGCGGCGCGCCCGGCATGGGCGGCGGCGACAATGGTCCGCAGGCCGACCAGCCGAGTGCGAGCCTCGGCTCGGGCTTCATCGTCAGCCCGGACGGCTACATTCTCACGAACGCGCACGTCGTGGACGGCGCCAACGTCGTGACGGTGAAGCTCACCGACAAGCGCGAATACAAGGCGAAGGTCGTGGGCGCGGACAAGCAGTCGGACGTCGCCGTGCTCAAGATCGACGCAAGGGACCTGCCGACCGTGAAGATCGGCGACCCGCGCCAGAGCAAGGTTGGCCAGTGGGTGGTGGCGATCGGCTCGCCGTACGGCTTCGACAACACGGTGACCTCCGGCATCATCAGCGCGAAGTCGCGCTCGCTGCCGGACGAAAACTACACGCCGTTCATCCAGACCGACGTGCCGGTCAACCCCGGCAATTCGGGCGGCCCGCTGTTTAATCTGCAGGGCGAAGTAATCGGCATCAACTCGATGATCTATTCGCAGACGGGCGGCTTCCAGGGCCTTTCGTTCGCAATCCCGATCAATGAGGCGATCAAGGTCAAGGACGAACTCGTCAAGACCGGTCACGTGAGCCGTGGGCGTCTCGGCGTCGCGGTGCAGTCGATGAACCAGACGCTCGCCAACTCGTTCGGCATGGACAAGCCGCGCGGCGCGCTGGTTAGCTCGGTGGACGCGAGCGGTCCGGCCGCGAAGGCGGGCCTGAAGCCCGGCGACGTGATCCTGTCCGTGAACGGCCAGGCCGTGGACGACTCGTCCGCTCTGCCTTCGCTCATCGCCGGCATGAAGCCGGGCACGAAGGCCGATGTTCAGGTGTGGCGTGACAAGAGCACGAAGGACCTCACCGCAACCATCGGCACGCTGGGCGACGCGAAGGTGGCTTCGAACGAGGCACCGCAGGCGCAGATGCAAGGGCGCCTCGGCGTCGCCGTGCGCCCGCTCACGCCGGAAGAGAAGAGCAGCGGCTCGCTCGATCACGGTCTGCTCGTTCAGCAGTCGGGTGGTGCAGCCGAAAACGCGGGTGTCCAGCCCGGCGACGTGATTCTCGCCGTGAATGGCCGCCCGGTGACGAGCGCCGATCAGCTCAAGCAAATGGTTTCCAAGGCTGGCAACAGCATTGCGCTCCTGATCCAGCGAGACGACGCACAGATTTTCGTGCCTGTCGATCTCGGCTGATCCCTGCTGTCGCGAGTCCGGCTCCGTGCGCCGGATTCGCGGCGAGAGCAGGTTTCATTACGTTGTACCCGCGCTGCCGCCGTTGGCCTCTGGCCCCGGCGGCAGCGGTTTTTTGGGGCGCACAAACCTTCGACGCGCTGATCGGGCATGCCCCTTGCGGGAGCATTACATCGGACAACCTGAAAGGAGCGATCGATGAAGCGTTTCCACAACTCGCGCCCCGTTCATGCCACCGCTTACGCGACGGTTCTCGCGGCCACGCTTGCGCTCGGCTACGCGGGAGGCGCGGCGGCGCAGCAGGCCGATGCCTCGGGCACGGTCGGCGGCTCGACCACCGACAACACGAGCGCCGGCAACACCAACGGCGGCGGCATGCCCCAGGTTCAGCAGCAGGGCGACGTGTCGTTCGTCTCCGGCGGCGTGGGTCTCGACGAATCCAGGGCGCTGCTCGGCGCGGAGCGCGACTGGCCACTGGCGTTGCGCTTTACCCAGCGCAGCGGCGAGTACGTGGCGGACGTGCGCGTGCAGATCACCGACTCGCACGGCGCGAGCGTGCTCGATACGACTTCCCGCGGGCCGTACATGCTCGTCAAGGTGCGTCCGGGCCGCTACAACGTGCATGTGAGCCATGCGGGCGTCGACAAGACGAGCGCCGTGACGGTGGGCTCGAACGGCAGCGCGCGGGCGGCGTTCATCTGGTAAGCCGCCTGGCCGGGCCCCGCCGCGTTTGCGCACTGCCGCACGCGCGCCGCGCATAAGATTCACGCAGCCAGGACGAGTTTGGCCGATAATGAGGCCGAGGGGAGGCCGCGATCGCTCAGGCGTTTCGCGAGCAGGTTCGCGTGTTGCCGTCGGTCGCCGTCGCTTGCGTGACCGGCGCGGCAACAGGCGGCTGGCGAGCGGCCATCCCGTGGCATTGCACGGCACGCGCCTTCGTGGCGGCGGGCCACGCGAACCGGTGCGGCCTGCCGCCCGGCGAGGGCAGGGCGCCGCGGGCGCCGCCTACCAACAGGGGAGCCGAACATGGCGGTCGAACCGGATGCGGACCATCGCATCGAACTCGTCGCGAACCGTCACCGCGTGCGCGTGATTCATGGCGGCATCACCATTGCCGATACGCTGCACGCCGTCACCCTTTGTGAAACCGGCTACCCCGACGTCTTCTACTTTCCGCGCGCCGACGTGAACATGGCGCGACTCGAACGCTCCGGACAGATCTCGCATTGCCCGTTCAAGGGGGAGGCGACGTATTTCCATTTGCGTACCGAAGACGGGCGCGTCGACGACGCGGCCTGGAGCTACGAAGCGCCGCTCGATGACGCAAGCGGCATCAAGGGGTATCTGGCCTTCTACGCGACTCGCGTGGACCGGATCGACCAGACCTCCTGAAATGGCCCGGTAGCTTGCATAGGGGAGCCGCCATGGAACTGAACGATGCGTTGAGAATTCCGCTCGAACCGGCCGCCGTCTGGGCGGCGCTGCAGGACGTGGCGCTCGTGCGCGCGAGCATGGAGCATTGCGAGTCGTTCAGGCGGCTCGGCCCCGGCGAATACGCGATCACGCTCACGGTGCCGCTCGGGCCGCTGCGCGCACGCTACGAAGTGCGCGCCCACATTGCCAGTGACACGGCGCAGGTGCCGCTCACGCCCCGGCGCGTGCTGAGCTTTCGCGCCCGCGCCGACGGCATCGGCTCGCTGCGCGGCCAGATCGACGTCGCGCTGCGCCCCGAAGAGCGCGCCACGACGCGGGAGCCGGGTACGGGCAAGGATGTGAGCACGCGAATCGACTACTCGGTGTGGGCCACGCTCACGGGACCGCTTTCCGAACTGCCGCCGCGCCAGATCGAGAACGCGCTGCACGAGCTCGCCGACGACTTCTTCACGGAGTTCTGCGCCGTAGTTGCGGTCAAGCACGGCCAGGCGCCGAACCGCGTGGCGGGCGAGCAGCCGCGCCGGCAGCACGTGTTCCTGCGGCCGATCAACCTCGCCGGTCTGGCCCGCCGCGCGCATATCCTGCCGCAGCACCATGCGGGCGGCACGCTTTCGGGCCGCGCGGCAAGCACGCTGAATCACGAACCGCCGCCGCATGCCATGCCGTATTGGGCGTGGGCCGCGATGATCTTTTTCGTCGCGTTGCTGCTCTATGCGGCCCGCTGGTTTACCGCGACCTGAAATAGGCGGCGGGCGGCGCGCCGCCCGCCGGACCGCGCAAAGAAACGTTCACGCGCCCCGAAACTCCCGCCGCCACGCCGACGGCGAAATCCTGAACGCCTCCACGAAATGCTGACGCAGCGACGCCGCCGAGCCGAAGCCCGCGCGCTGGGCGATCGCGTCGATCGGCTGATCGGTGCTTTCGAGCAGTTGCTGCGCGCGGGCGAGGCGCTCGCCGAGCAGCCACGCGCTCACCGTCGTTCCCGTCGTCGAACGGAACTGGCGCGTGAAGGTGCGCCGGCTCATCAGGGCGCGCTGCGCGAGCGAGTCGAGCGTGTGGGGCGCGTCGAGGTGGGCGCGAATCCAGTCGAGCAGACCCGGCAGACGCTCGCCGCGCCCGGCTGCCGCGAGCGGCTGCTGGACGTACTGGGCCTGGTTGCCCTGGCGATGCGGCGGCACGACGAGCCTCCGCGCCACGTAGTTCGCGGCGCCCGAGCCGCACAGGCGCCGCATGAGATGCAGGCAGCAGTCGAGTCCCGCCGCCGTGCCCGCCGAGGTCAGCAGGTCGCCGTCGTCGATGTAGAGCACGCCGGGGTCGAAGCGCACGGCCGGAAAGCGCTGCGCGAAGTCGTCGGCGGCGGCCCAGTGCGTGGTGCCCGGGCGGTCGTCGAGCAGGCCCGCGTGCGCGAGCACGTAGGCGCCGAGACAGAGCCCGACGAGGATCGCGCCGCTCGCGTGCGCGTCGCGCAACGCGTCGCAAAGCGCGGCGGGCGGCGCCTCGTGGGTGTCGCGCCAGCTCGGCACGACGATCACGTCCGCGTCGCGCAGCCCCTCGAGGCCGTGTGGCGCGCCGATCGTGAAGCCGGCCGTGGTCGTGAGCGCGCCGGGCTCCGCCGCGCAGACGGCGAGTTCGAACGGCGGCACGCCGCCTTCGCTGCGGTCTTCGCCGAACACGACGCAAGGCACCGAGAGATGGAACGGGCTGATGCGGTCGAACGCGATCACGGCGACGCGCAAGGGGGCCGGTGAAGGAGCCTGACGGATAGCAGTGGCCATGACGAGTCCGAAGAGGAATGGCCCGATTCTAGCGAAAGTTGTCATCCGGGCCACTGTCGCGTGGGCGCACGCAGCGCCACAATCCCGCCATCGACTGCGCGTCTTCGGACCGGTCGGTTTCACTCAACCCCAGGAGGCATGGCCATGTCCGCAAATCCGCGCCGGGCGCTCGTCGTCATCGACGTGCAGAACGAATATGTCAGCGGCGATCTGCCGATCGAATATCCCCCCATCGAGACGTCGCTCGCCAATATCGGCCGCGCGATCGACGCCGCGCGCGCCGCCGGCGTGCCGGTCGTGGTGGTGCAGAACGTCGCCCCGGCGGATTCGCCGCTCTTCGCACGCGGCAGTGTGGGCGCCGAGCTGCATCCGGTCGTGGCCTCGCGCGAGCGCGATCACTACGTCGAAAAAGCGCTGCCTAGCGCCTTCGCGGGCACCGATCTCAAGGCCTGGCTGGCCGGGCGCGGCATCGACACGCTCACGGTGGTGGGCTACATGACGCACAACTGCGATGCGTCGACGGTGTTCGAGGCGACCCACGCGGGTCTTGCCGTGGAGTTTCTGGCCGATGCGACCGGTGCGGTGCCGTATGCAAACGAGGCGGGAACGGCGAGCGCCGAGGAGATCCACCGCGCGTTCAGCGTGGTGATGCACACGCGCTTCGCGGCGGTCGTGAGCACGGATGCCTGGCTTGCCGCCGTCGAAAAAGGTATGCCGCTCGCGCGCGACAACATCTACGCGTCGAATCAGCGGGCCCGCGCGAACCGCGTGCCGGCCTGAGCGCTCAAGAAAAAGGCGGCCTCGTCAGCGGGCCGCCTCGGTCGATCCGGGAACTGCGCGCGCAGGGCTCAGGCGTCCGGCTCGGCCGCCCCGATGCGCAGTGACGGGCTGAAGCGCAGCGCGTCGAGCATGGCGTCGACGTGCAGTTCGGCGTTGCTCGCCACGTCGAACACGTCCGGCAGGATCGCCATATCGCGCAGCGCGCCGCCGATGAACGAATGGAGCACGCGCGAAGCGCGCTTCGGGTCGAGGTCGGCGGGCAGCTGACCCTTCGACATCGCATTGCGCAAACCCTGCTCGATGCTGGCCAGCCCCTCGCGCATATCGGTCTGATGGCGCGCCATCACGGGGCCCATTTCCTCGACGAACTCGCACTTGAGGAACAGGATCTCGAACACGCGGCGGCGGCGCACGTCGGTGGCCGTATTGCGCAGACACAGAATACATAGATCGCGCATGCGCCCGAGCGGGTCGGGCTCGCCGGGATCGGTCGATGCCACCTTCAGCTCGTCGAGCGGCAGCACCACGCGGTCGAACATGGCCGTGAACAGGTCGCCCTTGTTCTCGAAATGCCAGTAGATCGCGCCGCGCGTCACGCCCGCAGTCTGGGCGATGTCGGCCAGCGAAGTGCGCGACACGCCCTTTTCGTAAAAGACGTGTTCGGCGGCGTCGAGGATCCGGTTGCGCGTCTCCAGCGCTTCCTCTTTCGTTCGGCGGACCATTTTGTAAAGTCAGTGCGTTGCAGTGGGTTAGGGGAATAAATGTATTTGGGGTGCGAACCGTAATGTATTGATTTGTAATATGGAGGTGATGCGAGGATCGCTCCTGAAGTACCACTCAACGGTTACGTAACGTCCTTTTACATTCGTTCGCGAATGTATCTATAATAGCACCCCACCACTTGGGTGCCTCAAGTGGTGATGTCCGGTTAATATCCGTCCTTGGCCAAGTGGTCGTAGAAACCCCAATGCGCGACGCCTCTCGCGGCGGCGCGCGGCAGTATCGCCCGGACGGATATGCAGACCGGAACGCACCTTTCTAGAAGAAGTACCGGGTTTATCCGTCAGGTATTTGCCAGATGCTGGCGTGCGTGGTCGTCCTCCTCGTTGCAGGACGCCGCACGCTTTTATTGTCAGTTATAGACAGAGGTCGCTCCATGCGCGTCGAACGGGTTCCATTCCGCCTAATCAGTGTCGCGACGGCTGCCATCGTGCTCGCAGCCTGCGGGCAAAAGCAGTCGGCGCCGCCGCCGCAAACCCCCGAAGTGGGTATCGTCACCCTCCAGCCGACCGCCGTGCCGGTCGTCTCCGAGCTGCCCGGCCGTACCAGTGCCTACCTCGTCGCGCAAGTGCGCGCACGGGTGGACGGCATCGTGCTGCGCCGCGAATTCACCGAAGGCGCGCTCGTCAAGGCGGGCCAGCGGCTCTACAAGATCGACCCGGCGCCGTACATCGCCGCGCTCAACAACGCCAAGGCCACGCTCGCCAAGGCGCAGGCCAACCTCGTCACGCAGAACGCGCTGGTTGCGCGCTACAGGGTGCTCGTGCAGGCCAACGCGGTGAGCAAGCAGGACTACGACAACGCCGTTGCCGCCCAAGGCCAGGCCGCAGCCGACGTCGCCGCCGGCAAGGCCGCCATCGACACGGCGCAGATCAACCTCGGCTATACCGACGTCACTTCGCCTGTCTCGGGCCAGGTCGGTATCTCGCAGGTCACGCCGGGCGCCTACGTGCAGGCGAGCGCGGCCACCTTGATGTCGACGGTGCAGCAGCTCGATCCGATGTACGTGGACGTCACGCAGTCGAGCCTCGACGGCCTGAAGCTGCGCCGCGAAATCCAGGAAGGACGCCTGAAGACCAACGGCCCGAACGCCGCCAAGGTTTCGCTCGTCCTCGAAGACGGCCGCACCTATTCGGAAAAGGGCAAGCTCCAGTTCTCCGACGTCACCGTTGACCAGACCACGGGCTCGGTCACGGTTCGCGCGATCTTCCCGAACCCCGACCGCGTGCTGCTGCCGGGCATGTTCGTGCGCGCGCGCATCGAAGAAGGCATCAACAACAACGCGTTCCTCGTCCCGCAGGTCGGCGTGCAGCACGACCAGAAGGGCCAGGCATCGGTGTACGTCGTCAACCAGGACAACAAGGTCGTGCCGACGCCGATCACCACGGCGGGCACGCAGGGCCAGGCCTGGGTCGTCCAGAGCGGTCTGAACGCCGGCGACCGCGTGATCGTCCAGGGCACCGACAAGGTCAAGCCGGGATTGCAGGTCAAGCCGGTTGCCGCGCAGCTGCCGCCGCCGCCGCCGCAGGGCGCGCCTTCGGCCGACATGGCAACGGCTTCGGGCTATGCGAACGCCGCCAGCGCCGCATCGGGGCCGAAGGCTGCCTCGGCTGCACCTGCCGCCTCCGCAGCGCAATAACGGGGAGCCTGCTTCATGGCAAAGTTCTTTATTGATCGCCCAATCTTTGCATGGGTGATCGCCATCATCCTGATGCTGGCGGGCGTGGCTTCGGTGTTCACGCTGCCGGTCGCGCAGTATCCGACCATCGCGCCGCCTTCCATCCAGATCAGCGCGAACTATCCGGGCGCGTCGGCCAAGACGGTGGAAAACACGGTCACGCAGGTGATCGAGCAGCAGATGAGCGGTCTCGACCACCTGCTGTACATCTCGTCGACTTCCGATGACTCGGGCACGGCCACGATTACGCTGACCTTCGCGGCGGGCACCAACCCCGACATCGCGCAGGTGCAGGTGCAGAACAAGCTGCAGCTCGCCACGCCGATTCTGCCGCAGGTGGTGCAGCAACTCGGTATCAGCGTCACGAAATCGAGCAGCAGCTTCCTGCTGGTGCTCGCGTTCGTGTCCGAAGACGGCAGCATGACCAAGTACGACCTCGCGAACTACGTCGCGTCGAACGTGAAAGACCCGATCAGCCGTATCGACGGCGTGGGTACGGTCACGCTGTTCGGCTCGCAGTACGCGATGCGTGTCTGGCTCGATCCAAACAAGCTCACGAACTTCCAGCTTACGCCATCTGATGTGACAGCGGCGATCACCGCGCAGAACGTGCAGATCGCGGGCGGCCAGCTGGGCGGCACGCCGGCGGTGGCAGGGCAGTCGTTCCAGGCGACCATCACCGAAGCGACGCTGCTGCAGACGCCGGCACAGTTTGGCGACATCCTGCTGAAGGTGAACCAGGACGGCTCGCAGGTGCGTCTGAAGGACGTGGCGCGCATCACGCTGGGCGGCGAAAACTATAACTTCGACACGAAGTACAACGGTGCGCCGACCGCCGGCCTCGGCATTCAGCTCGCGACGGGCGCCAACGCGCTGCAGACCGCGAAGCTCGTGCGCCAGAAGATCGACGACCTCTCGAAGTACTTCCCGCACGGTCTCGTCGTGAAGTACCCGTACGACACCACGCCGTTCGTGCGCCTGTCGATCGAGGAAGTGATCAAGACGCTGCTGGAAGGCATCGTGCTCGTGTTCCTCGTGATGTATCTGTTCCTGCAGAACCTGCGCGCGACGTTGATTCCGACGATCGCGGTGCCGGTGGTGCTGCTGGGCACGTTCGCGATCATGGCGATGGTGGGCTTCTCCATCAATACGCTGTCCATGTTCGGTCTCGTGCTCGCCATCGGCCTGCTGGTGGACGACGCGATCGTGGTCGTGGAGAACGTCGAGCGGGTGATGGTGGAAGAGGGCTTAGGGCCGAAGGAAGCCACGCGCAAGGCCATGGGCCAGATCACCGGCGCACTGGTGGGCGTGGCGCTCGTGCTCTCCGCGGTGTTCGTGCCGGTGGCGTTCTCGGGCGGCTCGGTCGGCGCCATCTACCGGCAGTTCTCGCTCACGATCGTGGCGGCGATGGTGCTGTCCGTGCTCGTCGCGCTGATTCTCACGCCGGCGCTGTGCGCGACCATCCTCAAGCCGATTCCGAAGGGCCACCACGAAGAGAAGAAGGGCTTCTTCGGCTGGTTCAACCGTACGTTCGAGACGAGCCGCGACAAGTACCACAGCGGCGTGCACCACGTGATCAAGCGCTCGGGCCGCTGGCTCATCATCTACCTCGCGGTGATCGTCGCGGTCGGCCTGCTGTTCGTGCGCCTGCCGAAGTCGTTCCTGCCCGATGAAGACCAGGGCACGATGTTCGTGATCGTGCAGACGCCTTCGGGCTCGACGCAGGAAACCACGGCGCGCACGCTCGCGAACATCCAGGACTGGCTGCTCAAGGACGAAGGCAGCATCGTCGAATCGACCTTCACCGTGAACGGCTTCAGCTTCGCGGGCCGCGGCCAGAACTCGGGTCTCGTGTTCGTGCGTCTGAAGGACTACAAGGTACGTCAGCACGCGGACCAGAAGGTCCAGGCGCTGGTGCGCCGCATGTACGGTCACTTCGCGAACTACAAGGACGCGATGATCTTCCCGGTGAATCCGCCTTCGATTCCTGAACTCGGCACCGCGTCGGGCTTCGACTTCGAACTGCAGGATCGCGGCGGCGTCGGCCACGAAAAGCTGATGGAAGCGCGCAACATGCTGCTCGGCATGGCCGCGAAGGACCCGTCGCTTGCGCTCGTGCGCCCGAACGGCCTGAACGACACGCCGCAGTTCAAGGTGGATATCGACCGCGAGAAGGCCAATGCGCTCGGCGTGACGTCGGCGGCGGTCGACCAGACGTTCTCGATCGCGTGGGCATCGGCGTACGTGAACAACTTCCTCGACACCGACGGCCGTATCAAGAAGGTGTACGCGATGGCCGACGCGCCGTTCCGCATGAATCCGGAAGACCTCGGTCTCTGGTACGTGCGCAACAGCTCGGGCGGGATGGTGCCGTTCACCTCGTTCGCGAGCGGCCACTGGACGTACGGTTCGCCGAAGCTCGAGCGTTACAACGGTATTTCGGCGATGGAAATCCAGGGTCAGGCGAGCCAGGGCAAGTCGACCGGCCAGGCCATGACGGCCATGGAGCAGATCGCGGCGAAGCTGCCCGCGGGTATCGGCTACGAATGGACGGGCCTGTCGTACCAGGAGCGTCAGTCGGGCTCGCAGGCGCCGATCCTGTACGGCATCTCGATCCTCGTCGTGTTCCTGTGTCTCGCGGCGCTGTATGAAAGCTGGTCGATTCCGTTCGCGGTCATCATGGTGGTGCCGCTCGGCGTGCTCGGCGCGCTGCTGGCGGTGACCTTGCGCGGCCTCGAGAACGACGTGTTCTTCCAGGTGGGTCTGTTGACCACTGTGGGTCTGTCGGCGAAGAACGCGATTCTGATCGTGGAGTTCGCGCGCGACCTGCAGGCCGAAGGAAAGATGGGACCGATCGAGGCGGCGCTCGAAGCTTCGCGACTGCGTCTGCGGCCGATTCTCATGACGTCGATGGCGTTCATTCTCGGCGTGCTGCCGCTCGCGATCAGTAACGGCGCGGGTTCGGCTTCGCAGCACGCGATCGGCACGGGCGTGATCGGCGGGATGATCACGGCCACGTTCCTCGCGATCTTCATGATCCCGATGTTCTTCGTGGTGATTCGCGCGAAGTTCGCCGGCGAGAAGGAAGACGCGGACGTCGCGCTGCAGCACTACGAAGAGCACCACGCGCACGACCATGACCAGGACAATGGCGCGAATGGTGGCGGCGCCGGCGGTCAGGGTGGCAGGGGTGGCAACGACCGTGGTGGCGAAGGTGGCAACGGCGACGGCCCGGGCAAGGAAGGACATTGAGATGCATAAACTATCCGTAATTGCAACGGCCGCCGCAGCGGTGGCCGCCGCGCTCCTCGCGGGTTGCACGATGGAGCCTTGGTACCACCGGCCCGAAGCGCCGGTGTCGCAGAGCTTCCCGCAGGGCGGCGTGTACGCTACGCAGCCCATTGCTGCGGGCGCGAATGGTCAGAACGGCCAGGCAGCCCCGAGCGCCAATGGCGCCGTGGCGACCGACATCGGCTGGCGCGAATTCTTCGTCGATCCGCGCCTGCAGCAGCTCGTCGACATCGCGCTGAAGAACAACCGCGACTTGCGCGTGTCGGTGCTCAACGTCGAGGCGGCGCGCGCGCAGTATCAGATCACGCGCGCCGAGCTGTTCCCGGCGATCAACGGTGTGGCTTCGGACACGCGCACGCGCGTGCCGAGGAACTTTCAGACCACGGTGAATAATCCGTACAGCGTCTACAACGTGGGCGTGCAAGCGTCGTGGGAAATCGACTTCTGGGGGCGCATCCGCAGCCTGAAGGACCAGGCGTTGGCGCAGTACCTCTCCACGGCGTATGCGCGCAAGTCGGCCGAGATCACGCTGGTTTCGGAAGTCGCGGATCAGTACCTGACGATGCTCTCCGACGACGACCTGCTCAAGGTCACGCAGGAAACGCTCAAGACGGCGCAGGACTCGTACAACATCGCGAAGGCGCAGTTCGATACGGGCACCGGCACCGAACTCGATTTGCGTCAGGCGCAGACCGTGGTCGAGAACGCGCAGGCCAACATGCAGGCGCAACTGCGCGCTCGTGCCCAGGCCGAAAACGCGCTCGTGCTGCTGATTGGCGAGCCGCTGCCGGCGGATCTGCCGCAAGGTCTGCCGCTCGACGGCCAGGCGCTGCTCAACGACATTCCTGCAGGCCTGCCTTCGGATCTGCTCACGCGTCGTCCGGACATCATGCAGGCCGAAGAGACGCTGCTCGCGGCAAACGCCAACATCGGCGCGGCGCGTGCGGCGTTCTTCCCGAAGATCTCGCTCACGGCGGCGTTCGGCACCGAAAGCCTGTCGCTCGGTGGGCTCTTCAAGGCCGGCACGGCGGCGTGGAGCTTCGTGCCGCAGATCACGCTGCCGATCTTCGAGGGCGGTTCGAATATCGCGAACCTGCAACTCGCGAATGTCGAGAAGCGCATCGAGATCGCCAACTACGAGAAGTCGATCCAGTCGGCGTTCCGCGAAGTGGCCGATGGTCTGGCTGCACGCGGCACCTACGACGAGCAGATCGCCGCGCTCGAGCGCAGCACCTTTGCGAACCAGCGCTCGCTCACGCTTTCGGAACTGCGCTACAAGAACGGCGTGGACAGCTACCTGCCGGTGCTGGCGGCGCAGACCAGTCTGTACACGGCGCAAACGTCGCTCGTCACGGCGCGTCTGGCGCGCCTGACCAACCTCGTCGATCTGTATCGCGCGTTGGGCGGCGGCTGGATCGCGCATGCGGGCGAGACGCCGCGCGAGCCCGATGCGCCGGCCGATTACGGCGCGGCCAGCGCGCCGGCGGCGGCTTCGGCGGCTACGGCGGGGTAACGCGCTTCGGTTTCGGAACCGGAAGCCAGAACGCCACGGGAGACCGTGGCGTTTTTTTTGCGCGTGGGCGTGCGCAACGCAAGGACGAAAAAAAAGCGCCATGGTTTCCCATGGCGCCGAACCAGCAAAAGACCCCGCCCGCCTGTGTATGGATGGGCACCTGCGAGCGGGGCACCTCTCGCGTCAACTCAATACGTTCAAACCCGCTTCGATCAGTACAGCGAGATCGACTCAGTGCGCGGCCGAGCGCGGCATTTCGTGGCCCGTATCCGGCGCCTGCTCCGTGTCGAGACGGCCTTCGAGATCGTGTCCGGCGCGGCGGATGGCGCGCTCGGCGGCTTTCTCGCTCTTCGCACCGTTGAAGATCAGGTTCAGCACCACCGCCGAAACCGAGGCGAGCAGGATGCCGCTATGGAGCAGCGGCGAAAGCGCGGGCGGCAGCTTGGCGAAGAAGTGCGGCGACACCACCGGCACGAGGCCGAAACCCACGCTCACGGCCACGATGAAGAGGTTGTGCTGGTTCTTCACGAAGTCCACGCGCGAGAGCACCTTGATGCCGTTCGCCGCCACCATGCCGAACATCACGATGCCCGCGCCGCCCAGCACGAAGGCGGGCACGGAGGCGACCATCTGCGCCATCTTCGGAAAGAGGCCGAGCAGCACGAGAATAACGCCGCCCATCGCGCACACATAGCGGCTCTTCACGCCCGTCACGCCGATGAGGCCCACGTTCTGCGAGAACGACGTATGCGGGAACGAGTTGAAGATGCCGCCGATCATCGTGCCGAGACCGTCCACGCGCAAGCCGCGCACGAGTGTGGCCTGATCGACGGGGCGCTCGACCATGTCGCCCACGGCGAGGAACATGCCCGTCGATTCGATGAAGGTCACGAACATCACGATCACCATCGTCGCGATCGGCAGGATGTGGAACTTCGGCATGCCGAAGTGGAACGGCATGACGATGCCGACCCACGGCGCGGTGGCCATGCCTTCGAGATTCACGCGGCCGAGCGCGAGCGCGATGGCGAAGCCCGCGACGATACCGAGCAGCACCGAGATATTGGCGATGAAGCCGCGCCCGAACTTGTTGATGAGCAGGATCAGCATCAGCACGAGCAGCGAGAGGCCGAGGTAGATGGGGTTCCCATAGTCGGGGTTGCCCACGCCGCCCGCGGCCCAGTTGATACCCACTTCCATCAGCGAGAGGCCGATCACCGCGATCACGGTGCCCACCACGACCGGCGGGAAGAAGCGCAGCAGCTTGCCGATCATCGGCGCGATCACGATGCCGATCGCGCCCGCCGCGATGGTCGAGCCGAAGATGTCGAGCAGGCCGAGCGAGGGATTGGTACCGATGGCGATCATCGGGCCCACCGAGGCGAACGTGCAGCCCATGATCACCGGCAGGCGGATGCCGAAGATCCACAGGCCGAGCGTCTGGATCAGCGTGGCGATGCCGCAGGCGAACAGGTCGGCGCTGATGAGAAAGGCGATCTGGTCCTTCGGCAGCCCGATCGCGCCGCCGACGATGAGCGGCACGGCCACCGCGCCTGCGTACATCACGAGCACGTGCTGGATGCCGAGTGTCAGCAACTGGCTAAACGGCAGGCGCTCGTCGCAGGGGTGGACCTGCTTCTGGCCAGACCGCTGGGCGGCCTGGTCCTCAATGCCCTTGGCTTGCATGTCGTCTGTCTCCGTCTCTTGGTTTAAGGATATGGCCTCCAAGGTATGCGGTAAGAAAATAGGCAACAAGACCACTGGAGACTATTCCGTGCTTTCCGGCGACGATATGCGCGCGTCGGTATGGGCCGCCGACATAAGGGTGGGATCGGCGTGCGGCGGCCGTGCGCGGCCGCGTCGTGGCGGCTTCACCAGGCGCCGTTTTGGACCGCGCGCGTGGCGGCGCAAGGCGGGAAGCTCCCTGTTTGCGGCGGTTGAGCGCGTGCGCGCGGTGGGCACCGCGGCGCGGGCGTGGCGGAACGGCGCCATGACGGAGCGTGTGAGGGTGCGTCGAGCGCAGGGCGGCGATGCCCAGCGGGTCATGTCACATATGGCCGCGCCGTTATGATCTCTATTTCGAATGCGCAATGTGAGCCATTTTGCATCGCGCGCGCACTCACCGGGTTAACCCGCGAAAGAGCGTTTTTCGCGTCGAAATCGGCTGTGTTGCACGCGGGTTCGCGGCAGGTTTGAAGGCCCCGCTTAACGCGCATTTGGCACCGCGCATCTCGCCGTTATGATGGCTTTTCCCGTTCTCACCCACCTCGCACATCGTTCCTCATGAGCCCATCGCAGACGCGTTTCCTCGGCATCGACCTCGGCACTGGTTCACTCAAGCTCGGCATCATCGATGGCGATGGCGTCGAGCGCGCCGCCGCGAGCGTGGCCTACGCGCTCGAAACGCCGCAGCCCGGCTGGGCCGAGATCGCCGTGGATCGCTGGTGGGACGCGCTCGTCACGGCCTGCGCGCGGCTGCCCGAGAGCGAGCGCGCCGCGGTGCGGGCGATTGGCTTTTCCGGACAGATGCACGGCGTCGTGCTCACCGACGAAGCGGGCCGCGCGTTGCGCCCCGCGATGCTCTGGCCCGACACGCGCGCGCATGCGCTGCTCGATGCCTGGCCCGACGACGCCGAACACGCGCAGCCCAACCCCGTTGCGCCCGGCATGGCGGGGCCGCTGCTGCGCTGGGTCCTGCAGCATGAGCCGCAAGTCGCGCAAGCCGCGCGCTGGGCGCTGCAGCCGAAGGACTGGCTGCGTGTCGCGCTGGGTGGCGCAGTCAAAGCCGATCCCTCGGACGCGTGCGCGACGGCGCTCGCCGCGCCCGATGGCGCGTGGGACTTCGCGCTGATCGAGCGGCTGAGATTACCGGCGCGGTGGTTCGCGCCGCTGGCCGCGTCGCATGAAGCGAGCGGCGCGCTGAGCGCGCAAGCGGCGCAGGCGCTCGGGCTGCCCGCCGGCATCGTGCTCGCGACGGGCGCGGGCGACACGCCTTGCGCCGCGTTCGGCAGCGGCCTCGCCGACGAAGGCGACGCGCTCCTCACGACCGGCACGGGCGGCCAGATCGTCGTGACCGCGCGCAGCGAGCCGCCCGCGCGGCGCGGGCTGCATCGCTACCGCTCGGCGACGGGCGGCTGGTACTCCATGGCGGCCATGCAGAACGTGGGCGTGGCGCTGGAGGCGGCGCGCGGCTGGCTGGCCTACGACTGGGCTTCGGCTTATGCGGACGCGTTCGCCGTGCCGCCATCGGCGACGCTCGCGTTCCTGCCTTACCTGAGCGGCGAGCGCTCGCCGTGGCTCGACCCGGCGGCGCGCGGCGGCTGGCTCGGCGCAACGCTCGGCGACTCGCGCGGCACGCTCATGCGCGCGGCGTTCGAAGGCGTCGCGTTCGCGTTGCGCGCGGGCCTCGACGCCGTGCGCAGCACCCATGAAGCCGCCGATGGAGGCACGCGGGATGCGCGCAGTGTGCCGACGCTCAAGCTCGCGGGCGGCGGCTCCGTGGACGCGCGCTGGCGGCAATTGCTCGCCGACACGCTCGACGCGGACCTCTACGCGATCGACTGCCCGAACGCAGCGGCGCGCGGCGCCGCGATGCTGGGCGGCCTCGCCTGCGGGCACTGGCGCATGAGCGACCTCGCGGCGCTTGCGCCGGCCGCGGCGCAGGTGGCGTCGCCGCGCGAGGACGCCGCGCTCGCGCAGCGCTATGCGCGCTTCATCGATCTGTATGGCCGCGTGCGAACCTGGTTTGCACCGGCACCGTGATGAGGCGTATCGACATCACCGAGACACAGGAGCAGCGAAGATGAAGACGAAAGCCGCCGTCGCATGGAAAGCCGGGATCCCGCTGACGA
Source organism: Paraburkholderia sp. EG286B (assembly GCF_040965655.1). NCBI lineage: Bacteria > Pseudomonadati > Pseudomonadota > Betaproteobacteria > Burkholderiales > Burkholderiaceae > Paraburkholderia > Paraburkholderia sp. EG286B. The sequence goes on from NZ_JBFRCF010000004.1 coordinate 206,136, forward strand.
TCGAGGAAGTGGATCTGGAAGGTCCGCGCGCCGGCGAGGTGCTCATCGAGGTGAAGGCGACGGGCATCTGCCATACCGATTACTACACGCTCTCGGGCGCGGACCCCGAAGGGATCTTTCCGGCGATCCTCGGTCATGAAGGCGCGGGCATCGTGGTCGATGTCGGTGCGGGCGTGGATACGGTGAGGAAAGGCGATCACGTGATTCCGCTTTACACGCCGGAATGCCGCCAGTGCAAATTCTGTCTCTCGCGTAAAACGAACCTGTGTCAGGCCATTCGCGCGACGCAAGGCAAGGGCCTCATGCCCGACGCCACCTCGCGCTTCTCGCTGGGCGGCAAGCCGCTCTATCACTACATGGGCACGTCGACGTTCTCGAACTACATCGTCGTGCCGGAAATCGCCGTGGCGAAAATCCGTGAAGACGCGCCGTTCGACAAGGTCTGCTATATCGGCTGCGGCGTGACGACGGGCGTGGGCGCCGTGGTGTACTCGGCGAAAATGGAAGCGGGTGCGAACGTGGCGGTGTTCGGCCTCGGCGGCATCGGCCTGAACGTGATTCAGGGCGCGAAGATGGTGGGCGCCGACAAGATCATCGGCGTGGATATCAATCCGAAGCGCGTCGAACTCGCAAAGCAGTTCGGCATGACGCATTTCGTCAATCCGAACGACGTCGAGAACATCGTCGATTACATCGTGCAACTGACCGATGGCGGCGCCGACTATTCGTTCGAATGCATCGGCAACACGAAGGTGATGCGCGAGGCGCTCGAATGCACGCACAAGGGCTGGGGCCAGTCGTTCATCATCGGCGTGGCGGGAGCGGGCGAGGAGATCAGCACGCGCCCGTTTCAGCTCGTCACGGGCCGCCAATGGAAAGGCTCGGCGTTCGGCGGCGCGCGCGGGCGCACCGACGTGCCGAAGATCGTCGACTGGTACATGGAAGGCAAGATCAACATCGACGATCTGATCACGCACACGCTCGCGCTCGACCAGATCAACCACGGCTTCGACCTCATGAAAAAGGGCGAGTCGATCCGCTCGGTCGTGCTCTACTGAGCGAGGCGTAACAGCAAAAAAGGCGTTGCCACCGCGAGGGGCAACGCCTTTTTCATGGCGGGTACAGCGTGCTAGCGACGCCCGATCAGACTCGCGCCGTAGACGAGTGCGGCGAGCGCCGTGATCCAGAAGCTGGTGGGCCAGTCGGTGTAGAACGCGAGCGTCACGCCGAGCCAGGCCTGCACGAGCGCGAGCAGCGCGGCGAGCACGAGTCCGGTGGACAGACGCGTGGTGAGATTCTGCGCGGCGGCGGCCGGACCGACCATCAGCGTGAAGACGAGCAGCACGCCGACGATCTGCGTGCACGCGGCCACCGCGAGCGCTGCGATGGCGAGGAACAGCATCGAGACCGCGCGCAGCGACACGCCCTTCGCTTCGGCGAGTTCGGGCTGCAGCGAGGCGAACAGCAGCGGCCGCATGATGGCGGCCAGCGCCGCGAGGCTCGCCACGGCGAGGGCGGCCAGCACGCCGAGCGTCTCGCGGTTCACGCCGAGCACGTTGCCGAACAGCAGCGCCGTGACCTGCGTGGCATACGACGTGAAGAAGTGCAGAAACAAGAGGCCGAAGCCGAGCGCCAGCGAAAGGATCACGCCGATCGCGACATCGCGGCCCGCGAGCTTTTCGCCGAGCGCGCCCATCGAAACGCCGGCGGCGAGCGTGAAGCCCACCATGCCCCACATCGGCGAGACGCCTAGCAGTACGGCGCCCGTCGCGCCCGTGAAACCCACGTGCGAGAGCGCGTGGCCCGCGAAGGTCTGACCGCGCATCACGAGGAAATAGCCCACCACGCCCGCGAGCACCGCGACGATGCCCGACGCCGCGAAGGCGTTCACCATGAAATCGTATTCAAGCATCGTGCGTGTGGCCGTGGGTGTTGTCGTTGTTGTTGCCGTGGGCGTGACTGTGTCCGTGCGCGTGGCCGTGGCCGCCATGGTCGTGGCCATGATCGTGCTCATGCTCGTGGTCGTGCTTTTCGACTTCCACGTCGCCCGACATCACGAAGATGCGGCCCTTCATGCGCATCACTTCGATCGGCGAGCCGTAGAGGCGCGAGAGCACGGGCGCGGTGATGACTTCATCGACGCTGCCGAGCGCGGCCACGCCGTTGCCGAGATAGAGCACGCGGTCGAGCGCGTTGAGGAGCGGGTTGAGTTCGTGCGCGGAGAACAGCACCGCGATGCCGAGCTCGCGCTGCACGCGGCGCACGAGTTCGACCACGCCGCGCTGGTGGTTGGGGTCGAGGCTGATGAGCGGCTCGTCGAGCAGCAGCAGCTTCGGGTCGCCGAGCAGGCATTGCGCGAGCAGCAGGCGCTGGCGCTCGCCGCCCGACAGCTCCGAAAGCGGACGGTCCGCGAGCGCGGTCGCCCCCACGAGGTCGAGCACGCGCGCCACGTCGGCGCGGGTGGCGGCGTCGGCGCGCGGCAGGCCCCAGCGGTGGCCGTCGGCGGCCATCGCCACGAAGTCGCGGCCGCGCACGCGGCGGCTCGCGAGCGCCGTGCGCGTTTGCGGCATGTAGCCGATTTTCGCGTTGCCGCGCGCGACCGGCTCGCCCAGCACGCGGATCGCGCCGTGCGAGGCCGGCACGAGGCCGAGAATCGCCCGCATGAGCGTGGTCTTGCCCGCGCCGTTCGGCCCGAGCACGCCGATGAATTCGCCCTGGTTCACCGCGAAGTTCGCGTCGCGCAGGATCGTGCGTTCGCCGAGCGTCAGCGTCACGCCCGCCAGCGTGAGCACAGGCGTGGGCGCGCGGTGGGCGCCGTTGTGCTGTGCGTGGTGCGATGAAGCGATATCGGTGGGCGAAGAGCCGGCCCCGGTCATGACGTCTGTCCTTGCTGAATACGGTTAGTGTTGCCCTGCTGTTCCCGCTGCCAGCGCCTTGTCGAGCGAGTCGAGCTGCGCGAGCATCCATTGCTGGAAGTTCACGCCGGCCGGCTCGGTCTCGGTCACGCTCACGGACGGCACCTTCGACTGCTTCGCCAGCGCCAGCATGCGCCGCGTGAGCGCTTCGGTCGCCTGGCTGTTATAGATCAGCACGCGCACGCGGCGCTCGCGCAGGTCGCGCTCGAACGCGGCGATGTCCGAGGCGCTCGCCTCGGTGTCGTTCATCGTCGCAAGCTGGAAACGCAGGTTGCGCATGTCGAGGCCGATCGCATCCGACATATAGCCGAACACCGGCTCCGTGGCCGTGACGGGCTGCCCCTGGTAGCGCGCGCGCAGCGCCGCGACCTTGGCGTCGACCGGTTGCAGCGAGGCGAGGAACGTTGCCAGGTTGGCATCGTACACGCTCTTGTGCGCGGGGTCCGCTGCGCCGAGCGCGGCGCTCACCGCGCGCGCCACGGCGGGCATGGTCTTCGGGTCGTACCAGAGGTGCGGATTGTCGCCCGCTTTCTTGCCGACGAGGTCCGCCGCGACGATCGTCGTGCGGTTGGCGCCGTTCTTGCCGGCGCCCGTGGCGCCGAGCAGCTTGGTCATCCACGGGTCGTAATCGGCGCCGTTGTACACCACCACGCGCGCATTCTGGAGCGCGCGGGCGGTCTTCGGGCTGGCCTCGAAGAGGTGCGGGTCCTGGTCGGGGTTGCTCAGGATGCTCGTCACGTCCACGTAATTGCCGCCGATCTGCTTGACGACGTCGCCGTAGAAGTTCTCCGCCGCAACGACGGGAATCGTGGCGCTGCCGGCCTGCGCCGCCAGGGCCGCGTTCGCGCCGCCGATCGCGCCGACCAGCGCGAGAGCGAGCCCGCCCGCGAGGCGCGCGAGCGTGACGCGACGGCGCGCGCCGGTTGTGGCAGCCCGGGGCGTGCAGTTGGCACGGCTGAACGTGATCATGGTTCTATCCTTGTCTATAGGGAGCCTGAAAGCGGACGCGGGCGCGTCGGCGTCGCGAAGGCGAGATGATATAACGTATCACTTCGATTGGCGAGTCAGCTCGCCATCCGGTCAGGGGGCCGGATCTGCAGGCCGCAGCCCGTCGAGGCTTGCGCGTCGCACCATCGAAATCTCGGCCAATCGCGTTTGTTCGCCTTGACAGTCTCCGACTCGTATCCGATCATTCGATCAACGACAGAGCAAATGCTCACATGTCGGGCGATCGCTCAGCGGCTCCTCGGGAGTGCCTGCCGCGCGCCCCGCACGAACGAAATTGGAGACAACCTGTGGCACACACCGCGACCCCAGCGGCCGAACGTTTGCAGGACAAGGTAGCCGTGCTGACTGGCGCGGCGAGCGGCATTGGCGAGGCGGTCGCGCAGCGTTATCTGGACGAAGGCGCGCGCTGCGTGCTCGTCGACGTAAAGCCCGCCGGGTCCGTCGCGCCGGCGCTGGCCGCCGCGTACCCCGAGCGCGTGCTCGCGATCTCCGCCGACGTCACCCGCCGTGAGGACATCGACCGCATCGTGGCGAGCGCGGTCGAACGCTTCGGCCGCATCGACATCCTCTTCAACAACGCGGCGCTCTTCGACATGCGCCCGCTCCTCGACGAATCCTGGGACGTGTACGACCGCCTCTTCGCAGTGAACGTGAAGGGCATGTTCTTCCTCATGCAGGCCGTGGCGCGCCGCATGGTCGAGCAGGGCCAGGGCGGCAAGATCATCAACATGTCCTCGCAGGCGGGCCGCCGCGGCGAAGCGCTCGTCTCCCACTACTGCGCAACCAAGGCCGCCGTGCTGAGCTACACGCAGTCGGCGGCGCTGGCGCTCGCGCCCCATCGCATCAACGTGAACGGCATTGCGCCTGGCGTGGTGGATACGCCCATGTGGGAGCAGGTCGACGCGCTCTTCGCACGCTACGAGCATCGTCCGCCCGGCGAGAAGAAGCGCCTCGTGGGCGAGGCCGTGCCGCTCGGGCGCATGGGCCTGCCCGGGGATCTCACGGGCGCCGCGCTCTTTCTCGCTTCCACCGACGCCGATTACATCACCGCGCAGACCCTCAACGTCGACGGCGGAAACTGGATGAGTTGACCTTTCCCGCAACCCTTGCACAACGCATCACGACAGCAGCCCGGCTGCAGCAAGACATAACGCAACGAACAAGGAGACAACGTCATGAAGCCAGCAATGAAGACCGCCGCAAAGTGCATAAGTCGAGCGGTGAGTGTGGGTGCACTCGTCGCCGCGGCGAGCGCCGCGCACGCGCAGACCGTCACGATCGCCATGTTGAACAACCCGGACATGATCGAGCTGAAGAAGCTCTCGCCGGCCTTCGAAAAGGCCAATCCGGGCATCAAGCTGAACTGGGTGATTCTCGAAGAAAACGTGCTGCGCCAGCGCGCGACCACCGACATCACGACCAACAGCGGCCAGTTCGACGTGATGATGATCGGCACCTACGAGGCGCCGCAATGGGGCAAGCGCGGCTGGATCGTGCCGATGACGAACCTGCCCGCGAGCTACGACCTCGACGACGTGGTGAAGACCGCGCGCGACGGCCTCTCGTACAACGGCACGCTTTACGCGCTGCCGTTCTACGTCGAAAGCTCGATGACGTATTACCGTAAGGACCTGTTCGACAAGAAGGGCCTCAAGATGCCCGAGCAGCCGACCTATGACCAGATCAAGGACTTTGCCGACAAGCTCACCGACAAGTCCGCCGGCACCTACGGCATCTGCCTGCGCGGCAAGGCCGGCTGGGGCGAGAACATGGCGTACGTGACGACGGTCGCGAACACCTTCGGCGGCCGCTGGTTCGACGAAAAGTGGCAGGCGCAGCTCACCTCGCCCGAGTGGAAGAAGGCGGTGAACTTCTACGTCGACATGCTGAAGAAGGACGGCCCTCCGGGAGCCAGCTCGAACGGCTTCAACGAAAACCTCACGCTGATGTCGTCGGGCAAGTGCGCGATGTGGATCGACGCGACGGTGGCGGCCGGCATCCTCTACAACAAGCAGCAGTCGCAGGTGGCCGACAAGATCGGCTTCGCGGCCGCGCCGACCGAAGTCACGCCCAATGGCGCGCACTGGCTGTGGTCGTGGGCGCTGGCCGTTCCGAAGTCGTCGAAGTCGCAGGACGCCGCGAAGAAGTTCATCGAATGGGCCACGTCGAAGGAATACGTCCAGATGGTCGCGCAGGACGAGGGCTGGGCTTCGGTGCCGTCGGGTACGCGGATTTCGACCTATCAGAATCCCGAGTACAAGAAGGCCGCGCCGTTCTCCGAGTTCGTGCTGAAGGCGATCCAGACCGCCGATCCGAACCATCCGACCGCGAAGCCGGTGCCGTACACGGGTATCCAGTTCGTCGGGATTCCTGAGTTCCAGTCGTTCGGTACGGTCGTGGGTCAGAGCATTGCAGGCGCCGTGGCAGGGCAGATGAGCGTCGACCAGGCGCTCACGGCGGGTAACGCCGCAGCCAACCGCGCCGTGGCGCAAGCCGGGTATCAGAAGTAACTGCGAGACGTCAGGCTGCGCCGTTCAGGCAGCCAGTGTAGTAGCGCGAAGTGCGCGCCGGGCCACCCGGCGCGGCGCGCACCCTCGCGACAGCCGATGCCGCGCCGTGCCCCGCACAGGCGCGCAACCGAGAAGGGTGGTCCTCATGCGTCATCTCCATCTCCCCATGCCTATATTCAATCGAGCGCGCACGCCACAGAAACCGCAGCAGGTCGAATCGCGCCGCTCGGCCTCACGCTGGCTCGTGACGCCGTCCGTGGCGGTGCTGCTGCTGTGGATGACGATCCCGCTCGCGATGACGATCTGGTATTCGTTCACGCGATACAACCTGCTGAACCCCGACCTCAAGGGTTTCGCGGGCTTCGACAACTACAGGTTCCTCGCCACCGATCCCTCGTTCGTGCCGTCGATCGTGCACACCATCGAGCTGATCGTGGCGGTGCTCGTGATCACCGTGGTCGGCGGCGTGCTGATGGCGGTGCTGTTCGACCGCAAGTTCATCGGTCAGGGCGTGGCGCGCCTGTTCGCGATCGCACCGTTCTTCGTGATGCCTACGGTGAGCGCGCTGATCTGGAAGAACATGATCCTGCATCCGGTGTACGGCCTCGTGGCCATTGCGATGCGCTCGATGGGCATGACACCGATCGACTGGTTCGCCGTTTATCCGCTCACCGCGGTCATCATGATCGTGGCGTGGCAGTGGCTGCCGTTCGCGTTCCTCATTCTCTTCACGGCGATCCAGTCGCTCGACCAGGAGCAGAAGGAAGCCGCGAAGATCGACGGCGCGGGCCCGATCGCCCTGTTCTTCTATATCACGCTGCCGCACCTGCGGCGCGCGATTGCCGTCGTCGTGATGATGGAAACCATTTTCCTGCTGTCGATCTTCGCCGAGATCTACACGACCACGGGCGGCGGTCCCGGCAACGCAACCACCAACCTCACTTACCTGATCTACTCGATGGGCCTGCAGCAGTTCGACGTGGGCATCGCTTCGGCTGGCGGCATTCTCGCCGTCGTGCTGGCGAACATCGTGTCGTTCTTCCTTGTGCGCATGCTCGCGCGCAACCTCAAAGGGGAGTACGAAAAATGAGCCAGATTACCGCTACGCCCGCGCAATCGCCCGACGCGGTCAACCATTCTTCGCCCATGCAGTTCATCGGGCGCGTGCTGCCGGGGCTGCTTGCCTGGCTGATCGCGATCGCACTGTTCTTCCCGATCTTCTGGATGACGATCACGGCGTTCAAGACCGAGCAGCAGGCCTATATCCCGACGATCTTCTTCCTGCCGACGCTCGACAGCTTCCGGGAGGTGTTCGCGCGCAGCAACTACTTCGCGTTCGCGTGGAATTCGGTGATGATTTCGGCCGGCGTGACGATCGTCTGCCTGATCCTCGCCGTGCCCGCGGCCTACGCGATGGCGTTCTTCCCGAACAAGCGCACGCAGGGCATTCTGCTGTGGATGCTCTCCACCAAGATGATGCCTTCGGTGGGCGTGCTCGTGCCGATCTACCTGCTGTGGAAGAACTCGGGGCTGCTCGACACCGTGAGCGGACTGGTGATCGTCTACACGCTCATCAACTTGCCGATCGCCGTGTGGATGGCGTACACGTATTTCAACGAGATTCCCAAAGACATTCTCGAAGCCGGACGCATGGACGGCGCGGCCACCTGGCAGGAAATCGTCTATCTGCTCATGCCGATGGCCGTGCCGGGGCTCGCATCCACCGCGCTGCTGTTGATCATTCTTTCGTGGAACGAAGCGTTCTGGAGCATCAACCTCTCCAGCTCGAACGCCGCGCCGCTGACGGTGTTCATCGCGTCGTACTCGAGTCCTGAGGGGCTCTTCTGGGCGAAGCTCTCCGCGGCGTCACTGCTCGCGGTCGCGCCGGTGCTGATCGTCGGCTGGCTGTCGCAGAAGCAATTGGTGCGGGGCCTTACCTTCGGGGCAGTCAAGTAATGGCCAATGCGATGTCCATTCAAGCCCTGATCTGCGATTGCGACGGCGTGCTGATCGACAGCGAAGCGGTGGCGGCCCGCGTGCTGGTGCGCGAACTCGAAGCGCGCTGGCCCGGCGTGGACGCGGCGCCCGTCGTCATGCCGCTGCTCGGCCAGCGTATCGAGCGCGTGCTGAGCGGCGCGGGCGAAGCGCTCGGGCGCAGCCTCACCGCCGCCGACGTCGATGCGATCCGCACCGTGGCCGAGGCCGAAGCGCGCGAGGCGCCGCTGTTCCCGGGCGTCGTGGCGGCGCTGGAAGCCGTGGCGCTCACCAAGGCCTGCGCGAGCAACAGCTACACGGCGGTGGTGCGCGAGGTGCTGACGCGCAACGGCCTCGACCGCTTCTTTGGCGCGCGTGTGTACTGCGCCGATATCGTCGCCCGGCCGAAGCCCGCGCCCGACGTTTATCTCGCGGCGGCGCAGGGCATGGACGTCGCGCCCGCTGCGTGCCTCGTGGTCGAGGACAGCGTGACGGGCGTGAGCGCGGCGCGCGCCGCGGGCATGACGGTGCTCGGCTTCGTGGGCGGCACGCATGTGGGCGGCGACGCGCACGCGCACGAGTTGCGCGAAGCGGGCGCAATCGAGATCTTCGACGACATGACGACGCTGCCCGCGCGGGTGGCGTACTGGATGAATCAGGCGCAAACGCGTTCGAACTGAACCGGCTTAAGCAGACTTAAGCTGACTTAAGCTGACTTAAGCTGACTTAAGCAGAAACGGAGACACATCATGGCAAGCGTGATCCTCAGAGACGTACTGAAGCGCTACGACGACAACGAAGTGCTGCGCGACGTGAACCTCGACATCGGCGACGGCGAATTCGTCGTGTTCGTGGGCCCGAGCGGCTGCGGCAAGACCACGCTCATGCGCATGATCGCGGGGCTGGAGGACATCAGCGGCGGCGACCTGATGATCGACGGCACGCGCATGAACGACGTGCCGCCGGCCAAGCGCGGCATCGCGATGGTGTTCCAGTCGTACGCGCTGTATCCGCACATGACGCTGTACGACAACATGGCGTTCGGCCTCAAGCTCGCGGGCGCGAAGAAGCCCGAAATCGACGCGGCCGTGAAGAACGCCGCGAAGATCCTGCACATCGACCACCTGCTCGACCGCAAGCCCAAGCAGCTCTCGGGCGGCCAGCGCCAGCGCGTGGCGATCGGGCGGGCGATCACGCGCAAGCCGAAGGTGTTCCTGTTCGACGAACCGCTCTCGAACCTCGACGCCGCGCTGCGCGTGAAGATGCGCCTCGAATTTGCGCGCCTGCACGACGAACTGAAGACGACGATGATCTACGTGACGCACGATCAGGTCGAAGCGATGACGCTCGCCGACAAGATCGTCGTACTCTCGGCGGGCAATGTCGAACAGGTCGGTAGTCCGAACCGTCTCTATCACGCGCCGGCGAATCGCTTCGTGGCGGGCTTCATCGGCTCGCCGAAGATGAATTTCCTCGACGGCACGGTGCAGCAGATCGGCAGCGACGGCGTCGTCGTGCGCTACGAAACGGGCGATACGCAGAAGGTGGGCGTCGAGCCGGGCAAGGCGCGCGAGGGCGACAAGGTGACGGTGGGCATCCGCCCCGAGCACCTGCACATCATGACGGGCGCGGAAGGCGTGAGCGCGAAGGCGATGACGGTCGAGTCGCTCGGCGACGCCGCCTATCTCTACGCCGAATGCCCGGTCGCGCCCGATGGCCTGATCGCGCGCATTCCGCCGCTGGAGCGGCACGAGCGCGGCGAGGCGTTCAAGGTGGGATCGACGCCAGACCATTGCCATCTCTTCGACGCGAACGGCCTGGCGTTCGAGCGTCGCTTCGCGCAGCAACTGGCTGCGTGAGTTCACTGGCTTGCCGGACGCACCGCCTCGGAGGAGGGTGAGGCGGTGTCTTGTGTGGCGAGGTACCTGAGGTTGCCTTTGTCAGCCCGCTTCGTGCGGGCTTCTTTTTGGGGCTTAGCGTTCGATCGCGGCGCGCGCGCACTGCTCGTCGGTGACGAGCCCCGAGAGCCAGCCGCCGTTGAGCGCCGCGATCACCGCTTCGCGCTTGCGCGCGCCGCCGGCGAAGCCGATGGTCGGACGTCGCGGCGGCGAATCGAGGTACACGCTCGTGACGCGGCGGCCCGTGGGCGAATCGACGCGCTTGCCGGCGGCGTCGATCGGCAGGCCGAGCATTTCGGCGATGGCACCCTGGTCCATCAGTTCGCGCACTTCGTCGGAGGTGATGAAGCCGTCCTCATGCAGCGGGCAATGCTCGCCGATGTTGCCGATGCCGACGAACGCGACATCGGCCTCGCCCGACAGTGACTCGACGATGCGATAGAGCCGGTGATTGCACCATTGCGCGCGCTCGGCCTCGTTATCCGCGATGAGCGGCGCGGGCAGCAGAAAGTGCTTGCCACCCGTCTTCTCGGAGATGTGCAGCGCGACGTCGTAGCGGTTCGACGAGCCGTCCTGGGCGATCGCGCCCACCATCGAAACCAGCCGATGCTGTGGCCGCTCCAGTTGCGCGATCTGATCGACGGCGGCCTTGAGCGTGCGACCGCTGCTCACGGCCACCACCATCGGCCGCTCTTCGGTGAGGTAGCGCTCCATCACCTGCGCGCCTGCAACGGCGAGCTTGCGGTCGATTTCCTCGGGCGTGTCGTTGTCCACGGGCACCACTTCGCAGACCGAAAGGCCATAGCGCTTCGAAAGCGCGTCGGCGAGCGCGAGACAATCGGCGAGACGATGATCGACACGCACGCGAATGAGGTTCTTCTCGACCGCGAACGCGACGAGGCGCTGCGCCACCGGGCGCGACACCTGCAGCTTCTCGGCGATTTCGTTCTGGGTGTTGCCGGCCACGTAGTAGAGCCAGGCGGCGCGGGTCGCGAGATCGAGTTTTTCGGTGGACTTGGGCACGGTGGTGGTCGGGGGGATGCGGGGCCGAAGTGTACTGCACGCGTTACGCGAGGCGTTCGCGCGAGGGCTCGAAGAGCGGGCGCACGTGGCGGTACAGCGCGCGGTAGGCGGTGAGCCGCTCGCGCAGCGCCGCGTGGCGCGCGGCGTTGGGCGTGTACTCGGCCACCACGGGTGGCTTGGTCAGCACCTCACGCGCGTCGCCGCCCGCCGCGAGCCAGCCAAGCCGCGCCGCGCCGAGCGCCGCGCCCGTCTCGCCGCCGCCGTGCTGGCGCGTGGGCGTGTCGAATGCGTCCGCAACCAGTTGCGCCCAGTAGCCGCTGCGCGCGCCGCCGCCCAGCATCGACAGCGCACCCACTTCGGTGCCCGCGGCCGCGAGCGCGTCGAGGCCGTCGGTGAGCGCGAGCGTCACGCCTTCGAGCACGGCGTAGCCGAGCAGCGCGCGGTCGGTCGCGTGCGTCATGCCGAAGAACACACCCTGCGCATACGGGTCGTTGTGCGGCGTGCGCTCGCCCGAGAGATACGGCAGGAAGAGCGGGGCCTCGGCGAGGGTCGGCGCGTTGAGCTGCTCGACTTCGGCGAGCAGCGTGGGCTCGTTCGTGCCCGTGAGCTTGCAGACCCAGCGCAGGCAGCTCGCCGCCGAAAGCACGACGCTCATCTGGTGCCAGCGGTCCGGAATGGCATGGCAGAACGCGTGCACGGCGGAAGCGGGATTCGGCCGGAAACGGTCGCCCACCACGCAGAGCACGCCCGAGGTGCCGAGCGAGACGAAGCCGTCGCCGGGCTGCGTGGCGCCGATGCCGATGGCGCTCGTCGCGTTGTCGCCGCCGCCCGCCGCCACGACCACGTCCTCGCGCAAGCCGAATTCGCGCGCGAGCGCGGGCAGGAGCGTGCCGGACGGCGCACTGCCTTCGGCGAGCGCGGGCATTTGCGCGCGCGTCATGTTGCAGGCGTCGAGCAGCGCGTCGGACCAGTCGCGTTTGGCCACGTCGAGCCAGAGCGTGCCCGCGGCATCCGATGGATCGGAGACCTTGCCGCCGGTGAGCTGCAGGCGCAGATAGTCCTTCGGCAGCAGCACACAGGCCGTTGCGCGAAAGACTTGCGGCTCGTGGCGCGCGACCCACAGCAGCTTGGGCGCGGTGAAGCCCGGCATGGCGAGATTGCCCGCGATGCGATGCAGCTGCGGCGCGCGCGCGGTGAGCTCGGCGCATTCGTCCACGGCGCGCATGTCGTTCCAGAGGATCGCGGGGCGCAGCACGTTGTCGTGCGCGTCGAGCAGCACGGCGCCGTGCATCTGCCCGGAAAGGCCAATGCCGCGCACCTGCGCGAATTCGTGCGGATGCGCCTCGCGCAGCGCGGCGAGCGCGCGGCGCGTGCCGTCCCACCAGTCGGCGGGATTCTGCTCGGACCAGCGCGGGTGAGGGCGCGAGACGACGAAGGGCGTGCCGGCGGTGCCGATCACGCGGCCGTCGGGCGCGAGCAGCAGGACTTTCACTTCGGAGGTGCCGAGGTCGATGCCGAGATACATAGGCGCGCTGAAGTCGTGAAGAGAGTTGCGCTACTTTAGCCGCGCGCCGGGCGCGACGCCATGCGCGCCGACCCGGAGGGCGCGCGTGGCGCGGGTGTTGCGGATTACGGTGCGGTCTGTCTTCAAACGCTGCAGCCGCGCGAGGCGAGCCACTGGTCGACGCGCGTGAGCGCGCCGCGCACCGCGCCGCCCAGTGTCGGGTTGCCGGCGAGGCCGCCCCACAGCAGCTTGTCGCCGAGAAACGCCGAGACGGGGTCGCCGCTCTCGAACATGCGGTGCACGGCCGCTTCGTCCATGACGCCGTCCTGGTAGCGGTAGGGCAGCGTGCCCTTGTGCCAGCGTTCCAGAAAGCGCAGGAAGAGCGCGGGCAGCATGGCCGTGGCGGCGGGCGTCGCGCCCCCGGCGATGCGTTGCGCGAGCGTGGGCGCGATGAAGCCGGGGATCTTCGAGTAGCCGTCGGCGGCCACGCGCTGGTTCGTGTCCTGGATGTACGGATTGCTGAAGCGTTCGAGCACGACGTCGCGATACTTCGCGAGATCGAGCGGGCTGGGCGTGAGGCAGGGAATCACGTCCTCGCTCACGTACTCGCGCGCGAAGGTGCGGATGTCGGCGTCGTGGGTGCCTTCGTGGATGAAGTCGAGCCCGACGAGCGTGCCCGCCCACGCTATGCAGCTGTGCGTAGCGTTGAGGATGCGGATCTTCGCTTCCTCGTAGGGCATCACCGATTCGACCATCTCCGCGCCGGCGCGCTCCCAGGCGGGCCGCCCTGCGCAGAAGTGATCCTCGATCACCCACTGGATGAACGCCTCGCCCATCACCGGGCAGGCGTCGTCCACGCCGGTCGCCGCTTTTACGCGCTCGCGCACGTCGGGCGTGGGGCGCGGCGTGATGCGGTCGACCATGGAGTCGGGGCACGCCGTGTTCGCGTCGAACCAGTCGCGCAGATCCGTTGCGCCGCGCAGCGCGAGGAATTCGCGCATGCCCGCATGAAAGCGCTTGCCATTGCTGCGCAGGTTGTCGCAGGTCTGCAGCGTGACGGGGCCGCCGTCGCGCGCCTTGCGCGCTTCGAGGATCGCGGCGAGCGCGCCGTAAATCGTCGTGCGGCCGCCCTTGAGGTCGGCGGCGAGGTCGGGGTTCGCGGTGTCGAGGCGGTCGTGTTCGTCGAGGTAATAGCCGCCTTCGGTCACGGTGAACGCGACGATCCTGCAGTTCGCGTCGGCGCCTGCGTCGATCAGGCTAGCGAGATCGGCGGACCACGGCAGCACGCGCGTGATCGAGCGGATCGTCTCGTAAGCGCGCTCGCCCTGCGGCGTGACCGTTTCGAGCGTGTAGACGCCGTTCTGCGCGGCCAGCGCGTCCATCACGGCGTTCATGTCGGAGCGGATGTTGCCGACGGTGAGCGACCAGGCGGCCTCGTCGGGCTTGCGCGCGAGGTTCACGCGATGCAGGTACCACGCCTGATGCGCCCGGTGAAACGACCCGGCGCCGATGTGCAGGATCACGTTCGCATTGCTGCGTTCGGTGTTCATTCGGTGTCTCCTTACTCAAAGCGGCCGATCGGCTCGAGCCTGAGCAATTGCTCTAGTGATGAACGAATGATCGTATCCGGTCGATCGAAAGTCAAGCGGGCGAGGGCGGTTTTCGGTGGCGCGCTGCGGCGGGGGAGGGCGCGCGTGCGCGTGCAGCGCACGGACGTGCCCCACCTGCGGGCCGAGCGAGGATGTTGTGGCGCACAAAGCGCCCGGGGTAGAAAGCGGGGAAAAAGGGTCGGCGGGGGCGGCGGCCTCAGCCGCCGATCTGCGCGACTGCCGCGACGGCCTGTTCGGTCGCATCCTGCGCGCAGCAATCCACGACGATGCGCTCCGGCATGGCGCGCAGCCACGTGAGCTGGCGCTTGCAGAGCTGGCGGGTGGCGAACACGCCCTTGTCGCGCATGGTGTCGTAATCGACCTCGCCATCGAGGTATTCCCAAACCTGGCGATACCCCACGCAGCGCATCGACGGCAGGTTCGGGTTCAGGTCGCCGCGCGCACGCAGCGCCTTCACCTCGTCGATGAGACCGCCCGCGAGCATCGCATCGAAGCGCGCTTCGATGCGCGCGTGCAGCACGCTGCGATCGGACGGCTCGAGCGCGACGGGCACGAAGCGGTAACGCGCGGCTTCATCCTCGCGTGTGGACGGCGCGGCGAGCAGCACCGACATCGGCTGCCCGCTCAGCATGAAGATCTCGAGCGCACGCTGGATGCGCTGCGAGTCGTTCGGGGCGAGGCGTGCAGCCGTGGCCGGATCGACCTGCGCGAGGCGGGTGTGCATGGCGGGCCAGCCGTCGCGTGCGGCTTCGGCGTCGAGTTGCGCGCGCACGGCCGGATCGGCCGAGGGCAGGTCGTTGAGGCCTTGCGTGAGCGCCTTGTAGTAGAGCATCGTCCCGCCCACGAGCAGCGGCACGTGCCCGCGCGCGACGATCTCGCCCGTCACGCGCAGTGCGTCGGCGCGAAAGTCCGCGGCCGAATAGGCATCCTGAGGATCGACGATATCGATCAGATGATGCGCGGCGGCCGCACGCTCCGCGGCGCTCGGCTTCGCCGTGCCGATGTCCATCTCTCGATACACAAGCGCCGAATCGACGCTCACGATTTCCACCGTGCGCCCGCGCGCCGCCGACTGCGCGGCATACGCGAGCGCGGCCGCCGTCTTGCCCGAGGCAGTGGGGCCGAGCAGACACGCGACGGGCAGCGCTGCGTCGGTTGGTTCCGTAGACTGCGTCATTGACCGCGCATGAAGAGCCGATCGAGATCGGCGAGCGTGAGCTGGTACCAGGTCGGCCGGCCGTGGTTGCACTGGTCGGCGCGCTCGGTGGCTTCCATCTGGCGCAGGAGCGCGTTCATTTCGTCGAGCGTGAGACGCCGGTTCGCGCGCACCGCATGATGGCAGGCGAGCGTGCCGAGCATCTCGTGCTGGCGCTCGGTGAGCACGCGCGAGCCGCCGTACTCGTGCAGGTCGGCGAGCACGGCGCGCGCGAGCGCCTGGAGATCGGCGTCCTTGAGGAGCGCGGGCACCGCGCGGATCGCAATCGAGGTGGGCGAGAGGACGGCGAGATCGAAACCCAGCGCTTCGAGCGTGGCCTTTTCTTCCTCGACGGTGCCGGTTTCGACGGGATCGGCCGTCATCGAGATCGGGATCAGCAAGGGCTGCACCGCGAGCGAGCGTTCGGCGAGGGCCTGCTTGAACTGCTCGTACAGGATGCGCTCGTGCGCGGCGTGCATGTCGACGATCACGAGGCCGCGCGCGTTCTGCGCGAGCACGTAGATGCCATGGACCTGGCCGAGCGCGAAGCCGAGCGGATGGTCCTCGCCGGCTTCGAAGGCGGCGTTCGGCGCGCCGGCAGCGAACGCATCCACTGCGCCGTCTTGCGCCTGCAGCACGGTCGAACCTTGCGCCGTGCCGGCGCCGACATCCTTGCGGCCGAACAACGCGTCATACAGTGCAAGCGGCTGCGCGACGGGCAGGCTGCCTTGCGTCATGCGCGACTGGCGCAGCCAGGTGTTGCCGCTGCCCGCGCTGGCAGCGCCGCCGCCTGGCTGGCCGAATCCCGACGCGCGCGAGAGCGCGCCACCCATGCCGCCGCCAAAGCTGCTCGCCACGCTCGCAGTGCCGAACTTGCCGTCGGCGCCGAAGCCGCCCCTGGCGCCGGGCGCTGCGCCTCCACGCGCGGAGTCGGCCGCGCCCGAAGCCAGCCCCACCGAGGCGCCCAGCACCCCGGCGCCCGGCAGCGCCCGCGGCTCGATCAGCGCAGCGGCATGGCCGCCCGAGGTGGTCTCGGGCGAGGCACCCGCGTGGCGGGCGAGCGCGCGCTGCACGGCATGAAACACGAACTGGTGAATCGAGCGCGAATCGCGGAAACGCACTTCGATCTTCGAGGGATGCACGTTCACGTCGACGGCTTCGGGCGGCAGGTCGAGGAACAGCACGTACGACGGGTAGCGGTCGCCGTGCAGCACGTCCTCGTACGCCGAGCGCACCGCGTGCGTGAGCAGCTTGTCGCGCACGAAGCGGCCGTTCACGAAGAAGTACTGCTGGTCGGCGCGGTTGCGGCTCGCCGTCGGCAGCCCTGCACAACCGTACACGGCGAGCGGACCGGCGCGCTCGTCGAGCGGCAAATGCGCCGTGGCGAACACTTCGCCGAGGATCTTCGAGACGCGCGTGGCCGGATCGCTCGCGTTCCAGTGCTCGACCGCGCGGCCGTTGTGCAGCACCGAGATCGCGACGTCCGGGCGCGCGAGCGCGCTGCGGCGGATCATCTCGAGGCAATGGCCCAGTTCGGTCTGCTCGCTCTTGAGGAACTTGCGGCGCGCGGGCGTGTTGAAGTACAGCTCGCGCACTTCGATGGTGGTGCCCTGGCCGCCCGCAGCCGGCGAGATCGCGCCGGTGTGCCCCTCGATCTTCACGGCGTGCGGCGCGTCGGCGCTACGGCTCGTGATCGACATCTCGGCCACCGAGGCGATCGACGCCAGCGCTTCGCCGCGGAACCCGAGCGTCGCGACGCTCTCCAGTTCGGCAAGCGAGCGGATCTTGCTCGTGGCGTGGCGCATGAGCGCGAGCGGGAGTTCGGCTTCGGGAATCCCGCAGCCATCGTCGGCGATGGAGATCCGCTTGACGCCGCCCTCGTCGAGCAGGATGCGCAGCGTGCTCGCGCCCGCGTCGAGCGCGTTTTCGAGCAGTTCCTTGACGACGGAGGCGGGCCGCTCGACCACTTCACCCGCGGCGATCTGGCTGATGAGCTGGTCGGGCAGCGCCTGGATCGCGCGCGCGGGCTGCGCGGCGCGCGATGCGACGGCGGCGCTGGCGGAATCCGGCGCGGCGCCGGTGGGTTCGGAATTCGAAGACATGCGCGCAATTATAGCGAGTCGGCGCCTGCGGACCCGACGCGCTTGAGCGCCCGCGAAACCCTCATCTAGCCGCGCTTTGTGCGCAAATTCACCGAAATTGACGGGATATTTTCGTGACGCGCGGGCACTTTCGGTATCATGGCGCGGTCAATTTGGCTTCTCGCGCAACACAGGGCGAACGCGCTTTTTTCAGGCGCGCGGCCCGCGATCAATAAGGGACACTTTTGGATACGCTCCTGCAGTTCGTCAATCTTGTCTTGCATATCGACAAGTTTCTCGGTGTCTTCATCCAGCAATACGGCGGCTGGGTCTACGCGGTGCTGTTCCTGATCGTGTTCTGCGAAACCGGGCTCGTGGTGCTGCCGTTTCTGCCCGGCGACTCGCTGCTCTTCATCGGCGGCGCGTTTGCCGCGACGCATGAAATGAATCTCGGCGTGCTGATCGTGCTGCTGCTCGTGGCGGCAGTCCTCGGCAATACGGTGAACTTTCTGATTGGGCGCGCCATCGGGCCGAAGGTGTTCAATACGCACATTCCCGTGCTCGAACGCTTCCTCGACCGCGCCGCACTGCAGAAAACCCACGAATTCTACGAGCGCCACGGCGGCAAGACCATCGTGCTCGCGCGCTTCATTCCTGTCGTGCGGACGTTCGCGCCGTTCGTGGCGGGCGTCTCGCAAATGCCTATGCGACGCTTTCAGTTTTACACGGTCACGGGCGCGCTGTTCTGGGTGTTGCTGCTCGTGCTGCTCGGCTACTTCTTCGGCAACATTCCGTTCATTCGCCAGTACCTCAACGTGATCGTGCTCGTCGGCATCGGCGCGGCGATCGTGCCGATCCTGATCGGCGGCGTGTGGAAGATGCTGCGCAAGGACTCGCGTGGCGGCGCCGTGCGCAAGCCCAACGGCGGTTGAGCGTCCGGCGCCTCGCCTCCAGGCGGCAACGCAAAGAAAAACGGCATCGCCTGCGAAGGCGATGCCGTTTTGTTTTGGCGGGTGCGTCGAACGCGGCGCGCTAGGCGCCCACGCGGCGAATGATCGAGGGCGTCTCGGGCGTCGGGTAGCCCGCGTCCTTGAAGGTCTCGACTATCGTGCGGTTGGTGTCGAAGTACACCTGCCAGTAGCTGTCATTGCTGGTGTAAGGCCG
Organism: Paraburkholderia sp. EG286B; assembly: GCF_040965655.1. NCBI lineage: Bacteria > Pseudomonadati > Pseudomonadota > Betaproteobacteria > Burkholderiales > Burkholderiaceae > Paraburkholderia > Paraburkholderia sp. EG286B. The sequence continues at coordinate 225,018 of NZ_JBFRCF010000004.1, forward strand.
CACGGCCAGCAGCGGGCCTTCGGGCGTGAACGAGAGAATCTCGACGTCGGGCGGCGGCTCCTGCGCGACGTTCGGAATCTTCGCGATGGCCGCGCGCAGGCGGCTGGCCGCATCGACGGGATCGACGCCGTTGGCGATCTTCGCGGTCAGCTCCACGCGGCGCACGGGCGTCGCGCTGTAGTTCGAGATGGTGTCCGAGAAGATCTTGTTGTTGCCGACGATGTTGACCACGTTGTCCGGCGAGATGATGGTCGTGCCGAAGATGCCGAGTTCCTTCACGGTGCCCGTCACGCCTCCGGCCGTCACGAAGTCGCCCACCTTGAACGGGCGCAGCACCTGCATGAACACGCCCGCCGCGAAATGCGCGAGCAGGCCGCCCCACGCGGTACCGATGGCGAGGCCGAGACCGGCGAGGAGCGCCGCGAACGAGGTGGTCTGCACGCCGAACACCTGCAGGATCGCGAGGACCAGCAGCAGGTTCAACACGGCGGCGAGGATCGAACTGAGGTAATGCGCGAGCGTGGGATCGACGCGCTCGTTGCGCGCGAGCACCTTGCGCAGCACACCGGCGACGAGGTTGATGGCCCAGCGTCCGATGATCCACAGGACGATCGCCGCCAGGACCTTGGTCCCGAAGTCGATGCCCCGGGTCATGATGAATACGCGGATAGTTTCGAGATCCAAAATGCCCTCGCTTGTGTCGTTGGTTGAGCCTGGAAGACGTGCAACTGACAGCGGCGGGAGCATGACGGGCGCGGTGGTTCGCGCCGACTGTCCCTTGGCGCATTTATAGGCGAAGCGGCGAAAGCGTGCATCCAGCGTGCCCGGCGGTCTCAGGGTTGACCCTGTGCACGGAGCGCGCGGCGCGCGTCCGCTCGATGCGGCATGCATGACCGTTCGGCTGTATCGTTGCGCGATCGACCCCGACACCAACCGACACTAAACAGGAGGCCCGCCATGAACCTGCCGAACACCGATCTCCATCTCATCACCGTGAAGCTCGACGAGTTGCGTCCCACGCAGATCACGGTGGGCTTTCGGGAGGTGAACGCCAAGCGCGCGCACTGGCAGACGCTCGACAAGAAGGGGCGCGCGGCGGCCATCGACTCGCACTGGTTTCCCGCCGTGCTCGGGCCGAAGTCGCGCTACTACGTGGTGGATCATCACCACCTCGGCCGCGCGTGGCTCGAAGAATCGGTCGAGAGCGTGCGGGTGACCGTCCTCAAGGATCTCTCGTGGCTCGAGCCCACCATCTTCTGGCGCATGATGGAGCACAACCAGTGGGTGCATCCGTTCGATGCCGCGGGCGAGCGCTGCGAATTCGACCAGTTGCCCAGGCAGCTCCTTGGGCTTGCCGACGATCCGTATCGCAGCCTCGCGGGCGAGTTGCGCACGTCGGGCGGCTACGCGAAGGACACGACGCCGTTCAGCGAATTCCTGTGGGCCGACTATCTGCGCCGCAAGGTATCAGAAACGCGCCTGCGCAAGGACTTCGACGCGGCGCTCGCCGACGCGCTGTCGCACGCACACGATCCCGACGCGCGTTATCTGCCGGGCTGGTCGGGCGTGGTGCCAGCCGCGCCGGCAGCGCCGTCGGCGGCGCCGGCTAAGGCTGACAAGCCTGCCAGGGTCAAGAAGGGCTGAAGCGGGCGGCGCACCCTGCCTCGCCAAGGCGAGATGCAGGCGTGCGCGGGGTGGCGTTCGTACCACCCGCACGCGCATCGCTTGCGCGCCAGTTCAGCGTTCAGCGGGCGTCGGGCAACGGCGACTGCGGCGGCGCGCCCTTCGTGAGGTAGTGGCAGAGCCACTCGCTGGCGGGGCCGCGCGCCGCGTCGGTGCGATGAATCAGCGAGATGTTGTAGCTCACCGAGCGCCGGTCCGCGAGCGCGACGCGCACGAGCCGCCCGGCTTCGAGATCGCCTTCCACGAGGTGCTTCGGCATCGACCCCCAGCCGAGGCCCGCGAGCAGCAGCCGGTGCTTCGCGCCGAGGTCGCCGAGCTTCCACGCGCGATTGCTGTACACGCCGAAGTTCTGGCCTTCGGTCAGGCGGCTGCGGTCGGTGAGCACCAGCTGCGTGTGCTCGCGCGCGTCCGAAATGCGCACGGGGTGCTCCGCCTTGGCGAGCGGATGGCAGGGGGCGGCCACGAGCACGAGTTCCACGGTGCCGATGGACTGCGCCTCGATCACGTGCGGCCAGTTGTGGTTCGGCCCGCTGATCCCCACCGCGCAGTCGCCGTCGAGCACGAGCTTGAGCACGCCGCCGAGCGCTTCCATGGTGAGATTCAGCGCGACGGTGGGAAACGTGAACGCGAATGCCTGCAGCGCCTCGACGAGGCGCTGCGACGGAAACATCACGTCCACGGCCAGCGAAACCTCGCCCTCGAGCCCCCTCTGCAGGCCGGCCGCCTTGGCGTTAAGCTGACCCATGAGCAGATCGAGGCGGCGCGCGTCGGCGAGGATCGCGCGGCCCGCGGCCGTGAGTTCCGGCTTGCGCTTGCCGCGCTCGAACAGCGCGACGCCCAGCAGCGCCTCGAGATTGGCGATCGTATAGCTGACCACCGACTGCGCGCGGTCGAGCTGGCGCGCCGCCGCCGAGAAGCTGCCGGTTTCGGCGACGGCGATCAGCGCGCGCAGCTGCTCGAGGCTAGGGGAGCGGTCCGAGGTGCGGTCCACGAGGTACGGTCCTTTTCGATCTATCGAAAAAATGGATGATAACCATCCATTTTAGACGATTGTTTGAATAGGTTTGGCCGGGTAAAGTGCACACCTCGAATAATGGAGTCGTATGCCGATGAACCCTGACGTCAAGCCCGCCGAGCGCTATAACGGCGTCGCCATGCTGCTGCACTGGCTGATCGCCGCGCTGATCGTCTGGGGCTTTGCGCTCGGCTGGATCATGACCGACATTCCCGGCATCACGCCCACCAAGCTGCGCTACTTCTCGTGGCACAAGTGGATTGGCGTGACCGTGCTCGCGCTCGTGCTCGTGCGCATTCTCTGGCGCGTCACGCACAGGGCGCCCGCGATGCCCGGCTCCATGCATGGCTGGGAACGGCTCGCCGCGCACCTGGGCCACACCGCGCTTTACGTGCTAATGGTCGCGATTCCCGTGACGGGCTACCTCTATAGCTCGGCGGCGGGCATCCAGGTCGTGTACCTCGGCATCTGGCCGATGCCTGTGCTGATCAGCCCCGACACCGCGCTCAAGGGCGTGCTGCGCGTCGTGCATATCTCGTTGAACTACACCTTGCTCACCGTCGTCGTGCTGCACGTGCTCGCCGTCATCAAGCATCAGCTGATCGACCGCCAGAACATCCTCTCGCGCATGCTGCCGTTCGGCACACCGCGTGACTGACTTCGCGGCGCGCATGCGCCGACTCCGTTTCCCGATGCCTCCCACCTTGGACCGACTGCCCATGATCCAGCGTCTTGCCCATTCCGCCTCCGTCGTCGCGCTCGGCGCGGCGCTCGCCGCCGGCGCGGCGTTTGCCACGACCTTCGCCACCAACGCCAACGCTGCTGCCGAAGCCGCGAAGAACTCCGTGAGCGCCGTGTTCAAGCAGATGAACGTGCCGGTCGAAGGCCGCTTCAATCACTTCACCGCCGACGTGCGCTTCGATCCGGCGAACGTCGCGGCATCGAGCGCGAAGCTCGACGTGGAGGTGGCGAGCTTCGACCTCGGCGCGCCGGAATACAACAAGGAAGTCGCCGGCGACGAGTGGTTCGACGCCTCGCACTTCCCGCACGCGACCTTCGTCTCCACGCAGATCAAAGCCGGCGCGAACGGCGCGTTCACGGTGGCTGGCAAGCTGACCATCAAGGGCAAGACGACCGACGTCGTCGTGCCGGTGCAGTACCGCAAGGACGGCGCCACCCAGGTGTTCGACGGCACGCTGCCCATCAAGCGCCTCGCGTACGGCATCGGTTCGGGCGAGTGGAAGGACACCTCGATCGTCGCCGACGACGTGCAGATCAAGTTTCACATCGTGTCCGCCGCGCACTGACGCGCGTACGGCAGCGCTTTTTCACCCCGTTTCTCCCGCACCAGGAATCGATTCATGAAGACCACGATTTTCGCCGCGGCCGTTGCCGCCTCGCTCGCCGCCTTCGTCGCTACGCCGGCGCTGGCAGCCGCCACGACCTACAACCTCGATCCGATGCACACCTATCCGAGCTTCGAAGCCGATCACTTCGGCGGCGTCTCGGTGTGGCGCGGCAAGTTCACGAAGAGCTCGGGCACGGTCACGCTCGACCGCGAGGCGAAGACGGGCACGGTGGACGTGACGATCGACGCAGCGTCGATCGATACCGGCAACGCGAAGCTCGACAAGCATGTGAGCTCGGCCGAATTCCTCGACACCGCGAAGTACCCGACGGCCACCTACAAGGGCACGTCGATCCGCTTCGACGGCGACAAGCCCGTGGAAGTGATCGGCACGTTCACGCTGCATGGCGTGACGAAGCCGCTGAACCTGAAGATCGACTCGTTCAAGTGCTTCCAGAACCCGATGCTCAAGCGTGAGGTGTGCGGCGCGGACGCGTCGGCGCAATTCGACCGCGCGGACTACGGCGTGAACTGGGGCCAGTCGTATGGCTTCAAGACGGCCACGACGCTGCAGATCCAGGTGGAAGGCGTCAAGGCAGACTGAGTTTGCGCGCGGCATGGACCGCGCGTCGCTCGATGCGAAGCCCGTGCGCTGTCAGGCGCGCGGGCTTTTTTTTGTTGCGGGCAGCGATAAGGACGACGAAGTGTCGTCACTGGATCGGCGAGGTTGCGTGCGTGCTGCGCGGCGACAGCGCGACATCGACGACATGCGAATGCCAGATGCCGCAGGTGGCCTTCACGGGCACCCAGGCGTACTTGCCGCGGACCTTGGCGAAGGCGCGCAGATGGATCAGCGTGTCGATGGACGGGACCGGCGTGAGCGTGTCGCTCGCGGCGGGCGCGGGCGTGGCATTGGCGCGCACTGGCTGCTCGATCGTCGCCGAGAGCGCGCGCCGATCGGGCACGAGCAGCGAATCGTAGCGCTGCGCCTTGTGCACCCACTGGTCGAGCGCGGCGACGCAATTGACGACGGCGTCCGGCACGCGAATGCGGCGCAGGTATGCGTAGTCTTCGGGTTGCGGCTGGATTTGCGCCTGAACGCGCAGACTGAGCCAGAATAGCGCGAGCAGGGCGCAGGCAAGGGTCGTGAACTTCATGATGACGTGGCCTGTGCAGCGGGGATGTGACGGCGGGGGAGCAGGGAGTATACATGCTGGGCGCATGCTCGCGCGCCGAGTCACTCAAACCGCTTGAGCTTGCGCCGTACGCTGCAAGGCAAAAAGCCCAGTCCGGAGACTGGGCTTTCTGTTTGATGCTTTGGTAGGCCGTACGGGATTCGAACCTGTGACCAACGGATTAAAAGTCCGCTGCTCTACCAGCTGAGCTAACGACCCAAAAGAGAAGCGGGATTATAGCGGCGCCGGGTCAACACGTCAACCTTTGCCGTCATAAAACCGATGGAAACGCCCGGAGCACGCCGTGCCCCGGGCCTTCCCTGTATGCGAGAGGCGCATTTCGCGGCTTTGGCATTACACCAGCGCCACGTCACGCCAAAACCAGCCAGCAGCGCTTATTTGAGCTGTGCAAGCTTGCTCTGCGCCGTCTGGGCGACATCCGAGTTGCCGTACTGCGAAACGACCTGTTCGAGCGTGCGTTTGGCCGCAGCCTTTTGCCCCTGCTCGATCTGGTTGTTCGCAATGGCCAGCAGCGCCTCGGGCGCACGCGGATGCTGCGGGTATTTGTTGACGACGTTCTGCCACGTCGCGGTCGACCCCTTGTAGTCCTTCAGCGCATAGAGCGCGTTGCCGAGCCAGTACTGCGCGGTCGGCTGGTAAGGACTCTGCGGGAACTTCGCGATGAAGCTGCGGAACGATGCCGCCGCGTTCTTGAAGTCGCCGTTGCGGAACTGCTGCGAAGCGGCGTTGAACGCGTCCATCTCGCCCGGCTGAACCGTGCCTTGCATGCCGTCCACGGTCTCCTGCTGCGGCTCGAACTTCTTGAGTCGCGTGTCGAGATCCGTGTAGTAGTCCTTCTGTTGCTTCTGCAGGGTCGCCAACTGGTTCGCCATATCCTCGTTCTGTCCGCGCAACGTCGCGACCTGCTGGTTGAGCTGGTCGAGGTGGTTGGACTGGTCGAGGATCGTGCGTTGAGCGGCGGACAGCTGGCTGGACAGGCTGTCCGTTTTCGCGCGCAGGTCGAGAATCGCCTGGCGCGCCTGATCGTCATCGAAGATACCCGCGTGGGCCGGCAGCGCCGCAAAGGCGACGCCAGCCACGCAGGCGGCTGCGGCTGCGCGCAGCGGGGAGAAACGGTGCGACATACGCCCCTTCATCCAATGCTCAATTACTGTTGATACACGAGGTCAGCACGGCGGTTCTGCGCCCACGATGCTTCGTCGTGGCCCGTTGCGACCGGCTTTTCCTTACCGAGGCTGACAGCTTCCATTTGCGAATCGGGCACGCCCATCAGCGAGAGGGCGCGACGGACCGCTTCAGCACGCTTTTGACCCAGCGCCAGGTTGTATTCGCTCGTGCCGCGCTCGTCGGTGTTGCCCTGGATCAGGACGTGACGTTCCGGGTGCGTCTTGAGGTACTGTGCGTGAGCTTGCAGCAGCGACTGGTAGTCGTCCTTGACGGCGTAGCTGTCGAAATCGAAGTACACGCTGCGCTTGGCGAGCGGGCTGTTCGGGTTGTTCAGCTCATCGACGTTCACCTGGGCGACCGCGTTCGGGTTCGGCTGGGTGTTCATCGCACCGGCGTTCGGGTTCGTTTCCTTGACACCCGACTTGCACGCTGCCAGTGCACCGATCATCAAAACGGCCAAGGCCAGGCGTACTTTCTTCGACATCATTTTTTCTCTCCTGAAGTGTTATTGCATAAAAGGACCCCAGGACGGCTCGCGTACGCTGCCGCCCTGAACGGACAGGATTTGCCGCGTACGACCGTCGGTCGATACTGCGGCCAGCACGCCACGGCCGTTCACCTGTGTGGCGTAAAGAATGTACTGACCGTTCGCCGCGAAGCTGGGCGATTCGTCATGTGTCGTGTCGGTGAGCGCAGTGGCGACACCGGACTGCAGATCTTGAATGTACAGCTTAAATCCGCCGCCCGTGCGTGAGATGTACGCCAGTTGCTTACCGTCCGGGCTGACCTTCGGGCTCGTGTTGTAGTTGCCCGTGAACGTCACACGCTGTGCCGCTCCGGCGCTTTCGCCCTGGGCCGGCATCTTGTAAATCTGAGGCTGGCCGCCGCGGTCGCTCGTGAAATAAATCCAGCGTCCGTCAGGAGAGTAGTTGGGTTCGGTGTCGATCGTCGTGCCTTGCGTGAGGCGGTGCAGGCCGGAGCCGTCGGCATTGACGGCGAAGATTTGCGTGTTGCCCGTGCGCGACAGTGCTACCGCGAGCGTGCGGCCGTCGGGAGACCAGGCCGGCGCCGAATTGTTGCCCTTCTGGTCCGAAATGATCACGCGGCGACCCGTCGGCAGGTCATGCACGTAGACGATCGGCTTCTTCTTTTCGAAAGATACGTAAGCGACCTTGGTGCCGTCGGGCGACCAGGACGGCGAGATGATCGGCTCGGGGCTCGACAGCGCGATGTGCGCGTCTTGTCCATCGGAGTCCGAAACCTGCAACTGGAAGCGGCCGCCCGTCTTGATCACGTATGAAAGACGCGTGGCGAACACGCCGCGATCGCCGAGCAGCTTCTGATAGATGTAGTCGGCAACCTTGTGCGCGCTCATGCGCAGGCCGCTTGCCGGGCTCGTGAGCACGAGGCCGCCGAGGCTTTCGCCCTTCACGGTGTCGTAGAGCTTGAAGCGCACTTCGTACTGGCCGTTGGCGAGCTTGTTCACGCTGCCCGCAACGAACGCGTTGGCGCCCTTGGCCTTCCAGCTGCCGAGGTCGACGGAGTCGTTTTCCGAGATCGGTGCGCTGCCGGCGTCGATATTGGTAAATTTCCCGCTGCGTTGCAGGTCGGCGCGGACGATGGCCGCGACCTGCTCGGGCGAATTCGCTTCACCGGCAAAGTTAGCCGTGGCGATGGGGAACTGGGTAGAGCCCACGCCGGTGACGAGGACGTTGAGTTGTGCGTTCGCCGCTCCGCCCGCCGTGATCAGGCAGGACGCGACGAGGGTTCGCAGGCCAAGCTTCGTCATCAATGTCATGCTGTGATATTTCCTGAAAAAAGCAATTTTGTCATAACGCGCAACAGCAGACTGACCCGAAAACGTTCGAATCGTTCCTTTTTAGCCACTGTTGCGCGGCGGCTTTCCTCAACCTTTCTGCGCCTTGCGCTCGCCATTAACCTGCCGGGCGCAAGGTGATCTTGAAGCTCGAAGGCGCCTTGCCGTCGGTATCGACCGGCATCGGATCCGAGCGCTGAACTGCCCGCAACGCGGCGTCGTCCCACGACGAGTTGCCGCTGCTGCGCGAGATCGTCGCCGAAAGCAGCGTGCCGGTCGGCGAGCAGCGCACCGCGATCTCCGTCTCGAGACCCGACGTTTCGCCCGACCACACGATGTTCGGACGCACGCGGCGGCGCACCTTGTCGGCGTAGCCCGGCGACGTCGCGTTGCCGCCCGAGCCGCTGCCCGTGCCGCTCTTCGCAAGACCGTTGCCGCTCGAGCCTTCGCCGCCGCCCATCGCGCCTTGCATCTGCGCGATGCGGGCGCGGCGTTCCGCGTCGAGCTTCTTCGCCTGGGCGTCAGCTTGCGCTTTCGCCTTGGCCGCCTTCTCCGCATCGGCCTTCTTCTGCGCGTCGAGCTTCGCCTGCTTCTGCTGCTCTTCTTCCTGCTGCTGCTTCTTGAGCGCGTCCTGCTGCTGTTGCTGCTGCTTTTGCTTCTCCGCCGCGGCCTGCTGCTGTTCCTGCTGCTGCTTGAGCTTTTCCGCCTTCTGCTGCGCGGCGAGCTGCGCAGCCTGCTGGGCCGCGAGCTGCTGACGCTTCGCTTCGGCTTCCTGCTGGGCTTTCAGACGCTGCTGCTCGGCCAGTTGCGCCTCGCGCTGCGCTTCCTGCTGCTTACGCTTTTGCTGTTGCAGCGCAATGTCGGCTTCCTCGGTTTGCGGCGGCGGCGGGGCAGGAGCGACCGGCGCGGGCGGCGGCAGCGGCTTCGGTGTCGACAGGTCCGGCACCTCGGTCCACAGTTCCGCCTCTTCACCCGCCGGCGTGCTGTTCTGCCAGTGGATGCCGTGATAGAGGAACAGACCGAGCAGCACGTGCATGAGCACCGCGAGGGCGATAGCACGTCCCGTGCCACGCTCTCGCGGAGGCTGCAGCGGATACGAATCGTTCTTGCGGATCATTGCGATTTGACGAGCAGTCCGACACGTTTGACGCCATGCGACTTCAGGTCGGACATCACGTTCATTACCGTCTCGTATTTGACGGACTTGTCGGCGGCGATCACGACGGGCTGGTCGGGATGGCTCTGCTCGCGATCGGCCACGAAGCCATTGAGATCGGCGCGCGACATGGTCTGCTGCTGCGTGGCGCCGGAGTCATCCTTGTAGCGTACGCTCAGATTGCCGTCGGGGCGAATATTGACCACGACGGGCGGCACCTGCTGCTGCTGCGACGCGCCGCCGACGGTCGGCAGGTTGACGATGGACGGCGCCACGAGCGGCGCGGTCACCATGAAGATCACGAGCAACACCAGCATCACGTCGATGTACGGCACGACGTTGATGTCGGCCATCGCACGGCGCGAGCGGCTGCCTCGCATGCTCGAACGGACTGAGCCTCCCATCTTCGACTCCTTGCTTCGTGAAGATTAGTGGGCCTGACGCTGCAGGATGTTCGAAAACTCTTCGATGAAGGTTTCGAAGCGGATCGCCAGACGGTCGATGTCGTGCGCGTAGCTGTTGTACGCGACCACCGCCGGAATGGCGGCGAACAGACCGATCGCGGTCGCTGTCAGCGCTTCGGCGATGCCGGGCGCGACGTTCGCGAGGGTGGCCTGCTGCACGTTCGCGAGACCGCGGAACGCGTTCATGATCCCCCAGACGGTGCCGAAAAGACCGATGTACGGACTCACCGAGCCGACCGAAGCGAGGAACGAGAGGTTCGCCTCGAGCGCGTCCATTTCGCGCTGGAAGGCGGCGCGCATCGCGCGGCGGGCGCCGTCGAGCACGAGGCTCGGATCGTTCAGGCGCTTCTCTTTCGCCTTCAGGAATTCGCGCATGCCCGACTCAAAGATACGCTCGAGCGCGCCGATCGTGTGACGGTTGTTGGCTGCGCTCTGGTAGAGCGCCTGCAGGTCGCCGCCTGACCAGAAGTCGCGCTCGAAGCGCTCTGTCTGGGAGCGCGCCCGGCGGATCGCAAACCACTTGCGGAAGATGAAAGTCCAGGAAATCAGCGACATGAGCAGAAGAAGCCCCATCACCGCCTGTGCCAGTATGCTCGCATTAAGAACGAGAGAAATGATCGACAGATCTTGTGTAGTGTTCATATAGGTTCGTTGTGACGTCCCGAAAGGGGCGAGCGGCTGCAAGACAACGCAAGGCTTCCTGTAGGCGGTTGGGAAGCTCTCGCGCCGTCGCGGCCGAACCCTGCTTGGTCCTGCATTGACCGGCGCGAGTTCACTGGCGTCGTATCAACGGTAATTACTGCACTGCCGTTGACACGGCGTACAGGTCTTTCTGGGGTCCACGTTGCAAGGCTTCATGAACGGGGGCCGGAATGGGTGCGGGCCGCATGGCCGTGCTGTCGACGCAGGCGACACGAATGGTGCCCGTGGCGAGCAGCGTGTTCTCGCGCCACGCTTCCTGCATGAAGTCGACCGAGGCGCGGCCCAGCTTCTCGACGCGGCTTACGGTGGTGACGACGTCGTCGAGGCGCGCGGGCGAACGGTAGTCGAGCGCGGTGCTGCGCACGACGAAGAGCACGCCCGTTTCCTCGGCGAGCCGACGCTGATCGACGCCGCACGCGCGCAGCCATTCGGTGCGCGCGCGTTCGAAGAACTTCAGGTAATTCGCGTAAAACACGATGCCACCGGCGTCGGTGTCCTCGTAGTAGACGCGCACCGGCCACGTAAAGCCGCGCCCGGCCGGTGACGACGCCGCGTCCGGCTTGCTGGTGGAATTTTCCATGCCGCGCATTCTACCGGAACGCGAGGCCCCTACGTCTTTCGTACGACTGACGTAAGTATTAAATTTGTAAGGTAATTTTAGCCGCGGTGGATACTGGTGCCGGCGAACGTCTGGGCCACGGGCATCAGTTCGATCGTGTTGATGTTGACGTGCGCGGGGCGCGTGGCGATCCAGTAGATCGAATCGGCGATGTCCTCGGCCGTGAGCGGCTGCACGTCCTTGTAGACGCCGGCCGCCCGGGTGTCGTCGCCGCGAAAGCGCACGTTCGAGAACTCGGTGCCGCCGCACAGGCCAGGCTCGATGTCGGTCACGCGCAGTGCCGTGCCCGCGAGGTCTGCGCGCAGGTTCAGGCTGAACTGGCGCACGAACGCCTTGGTCGCGCCATAGACGTTGCCGCCCGCATACGGCCAGCGGCCCGCCACCGAACCGAGGTTGAAAATATGGCCGCGGTTGCGCTCGACCATGCCGGGCAAAAACGCGTGAGTGACCTGCACGAGGCCCGTGCAGTTGGTGTCGATCATGGTTTCCCACTCGTCGAGGTCGGCCTTCTGCGCCGGCTCCACGCCGAGCGCGAGGCCGGCGTTGTTGACCAGCACGTCGATGCCGGCGAACCCGGGCGGCAGCGCGCCGGGCGCAGCTTCGACCGCCGCGCGGTCGCGCACGTCGAGCTCGATGGGCAGCAGGGCGTCGCCGAGTTCGGCGGCGAGGGCGTCGAGGCGGTCCTTGCGGCGAGCGGTGGCGACGACGCGATGGCCGCCCTTCACGAAGGCCCGGGCGATGGCGGCGCCGAATCCTGCGGAAGCGCCGGTGACGAAAACGATCATGGTGGCTCTTTGGTCTATAGAAGGCGAGAAAAGGGGAGAGCCTACTTGCAATGCCGCATTGCGGCAAGAAAGGGACAGTACGCGCACGGGCCGCATGGCTACGGGCGCACTGGGGGCGGGCGGTTGCCTATTCCCGGCCGTTCCAATAAACTAACGCGCTCAATCCCTGCGTGACTGGCGATAGGGTTCCGGAACGGCGGCATTGGCGGTAGCCATGCGCTCGTTATTGGGGACCCAAGGTGGAACGACCCACCGTGAAGCGCAGGGTGCCGTTTTGCCGTTCGCCTGGGCAGCCTGATTTCGCGCGCTTTCGTTTGCGCTGCGGAGGCTGTCCTGCCTCGCGTGTGCGGCACCTCCTTCCGCCACGTCAAGGCTGGCCTCTTCGCCAGCAGCGCCGCGTACCCGCTACGCGTTCCGCGCGAGACCCGGTCAACCTGAACACACTTAACGGAATCCGTATGTTTGACAGAGCCGAAAGCACCATCGCCAACGTCGATCCCGAACTCTTCAAGGCGATCGAACTCGAGAACCGCCGCCAGGAAGAGCACATCGAGCTCATCGCGTCGGAAAACTACACCTCGCCCGCGGTCATGGCCGCGCAGGGCTCGCAGCTCACCAACAAGTACGCCGAAGGCTACCCCGGTAAGCGCTATTACGGCGGCTGCGAAAACGTGGATATCGTCGAGCAGCTCGCGATCGACCGCGTGAAGCAGCTGTTCGGCGCCGAAGCCGCGAACGTTCAGCCGAACTCGGGCTCGCAGGCCAACCAGGGCGTGTTCTTCGCCGTGCTCAAGCCGGGCGACACCATCATGGGCATGAGCCTCGCCGAAGGCGGCCACCTCACGCACGGCATGGCGCTGAACATGAGCGGCAAGTGGTTCAACGTCGTGAGCTACGGCCTCGACGCCAAGGAAGACATCGACTACGAAGCACTCGAAAAGCGCGCGCACGAGACCAAGCCGAAGCTGATCATCGCCGGTGCGTCGGCATTCGCGCTGCGTATCGACTTCGAGCGCATCGCCAAGGTTGCCAAGGCGGTCGGCGCGTACTTCATGGTCGACATGGCGCACTACGCGGGCCTGATCGCCGCCGGCGTCTACCCGAACCCGGTGCCGCACGCTGACTTCGTCACCACGACCACGCACAAGAGCCTGCGCGGCCCGCGCGGCGGCGTGATCCTGATGAAGGCGGAGTTCGAGAAGCAGATCAACTCGGCCATCTTCCCGGGCATCCAGGGCGGTCCGCTCATGCACGTCATTGCCGGCAAGGCCGTGGCGTTCAAGGAAGCGCTCTCGCCGGAATTCAAGACCTACCAGCAGCAAGTGGTCGACAACGCGCGCGTGCTGGCGGAAACGCTGGTCAAGCGCGGTCTGCGCATCGTTTCGGGCCGCACGGAAAGCCACGTGATGCTGGTGGACTTGCGCGCCAAGAACATCACCGGCAAGGCGGCGGAAGCCGTGCTCGGCACCGCGCACATCACGGTCAACAAGAACGCGATCCCGAACGACCCGGAAAAGCCGTTCGTGACGAGCGGTATCCGTCTCGGTTCGCCGGCCATGACGACGCGCGGCTTCGGCGTGAAGGAAGCCGAGCAGGTGGGCAACCTGATTGCCGACGTGCTCGACAATCCGGAAGACGCCGCGACGATCGAGCGCGTGAAGGCGCAGGTCGCCGAGCTGACGAAGCGTTTCCCGGTTTACCGCTAAGCCACGCGATAACCCATGCGCTGCCCCTTTTGCCGGCACGAAGACACGCAGGTCGTCGACTCGCGCGTGTCCGAAGACGGCGCCGCGATCCGGCGCCGCCGCCGCTGCCCGGCCTGCGACAAGCGTTTCACGACGTACGAGCGGGTCGAGCTGGCGATGCCTTCGATCGTCAAGAAGGATGGCAGCCGCACGGAATTCGACCGCCGCAAGATCATGGCGAGCATGCAACTGGCGCTGCGCAAGCGCCCGGTTGCGGCCGATGCGATCGACGCGGCGGTTGCCCGTATCGAGTATCAACTGCTCGGCAGCGGCGAGCGCGAAGTGCGCAGCGAGCGCCTTGGCGAGCTCGTCATGGGCGAATTGCGCGAACTCGACAAGGTCGCGTTCGTACGGTTTGCTTCGGTGTATCGACGCTTCGAGGACGTCTCCGAATTCGAAGACGTGATCGAGGAATTCCGCCGCGCGGGTGCCAACAACCCCGCGAAAAAGCGCTGAGCGCATTCGCATTTTTCTTCCTCCCTGCCAGGCCGCGGTCGTAACGCTTGCATTCTCGCGAGCCGACGCTGCGCGCACCAGCTAGCCGTTCGGCTAATTGTTTCGTTTCGCTTTCGTCCGTAGATTGATGGCAATCCGCTCGAACTAAGGATTGCTCATGAAGTCCGGAGGATTCACGCTCATTGAGACGATGGTCGTCATCGTCCTGCTGGCGATCTGCGCAACGGTTTCCACGCCCGTTTTCACCGCATGGCGCGTGCGCGATCAGGTCGACGCGCGCGCCAATGCCATGCTCGGCACGCTCGCCTATGCACGCAACGAGGCCATACGGCGCAAGTCGCGCGTTACCGTTTGCCGCGTCGACGCCGCGCGCCATTGCCTCGAGGCGGGCAAAGCGTGTCCGTCCGGTATTGCCGACTGGTCCTGCGGCTGGGCCGTCATGATCGAGCGCGCCGGAGCGTCTATCCCGTTGCGCACCCAGCCGGCGCTCGACGCGATTTCCGTGGCGTCGGGGCTCGCTGCCATCACGTTTTCGCCGCCGGCGGGGCAGACCATCGGCAGTTTGCGCAACTTCGAGATCGCCCCGCGGGCGCCGTCGGCGGCACAACGCGGCGCGGGCTGGCGGCGCTGCATACGCATCGCGCAGGGAGGCCGGGCACGCATCAGCGACGGCGCATGCACGGGGGCGCCATGAGCCGCGTGAGCGAGCGCGGCGCGCGCGGGTCGACGCTGCTGGAAGTCGCCATTGCGCTCGGCGTCATGGCGATGTGCGGGCTCGGCCTCATGAGCACGCAGCTTGGGCTGGTCCGGCACGCGCAACTGGCAGCGGCGCGCGAGCGCGCGGCCTTTGCCGCTGACGCCATGGCCGAAGCGGCGCACGTGGCGGGGGCAACGCCCGCAGCGACTGATCGATGGAAGGCGCTGGCGGCGAGCGTCGTGCCCGAAGGGCGGCTGACCCTGTCGAGCGCGGGCGGCGACGCATCGATCGCGTCCGTGAGTTGGGCGGCGACACCGCTCGGCGCAGCGTCGGGATCGACCGCGCTTTCGCGGGTTGCGCCGTGTCTCGATGCCACGTCGCCCGCCGGACGCGCCTGCGTCGCGCTGGCGTTTTTGCGATGAACAAGCGTTTCGCTCACGTGCGCCAGCAGGCCGGCCACACCCTGCTCGAACTGACGATCGCCGTGGCGCTGGGCCTCGTGGTGACGCTTGGCGCGCTCTCGGCATATCGCACGCAGCGCCAGGCCTATGCGCAGGCGAACGACGCCGCGCACATCCACGAGGCCGGCATGAATGCGTTGATGCTGATCGGCGAGCAGATCCAGATGGCCGGCTTCGTTGCCGCGGACGCACGCTCGCCACTCGCCGGCCCAGCGATCTTCGGCTGCGCGGCTGGGCGCCCGGTCGACGCCGATGTGGCGCTTGTCTGCAAGCCGCTGCCGAGCCGCTCCGATGGGTTGGCCGTGCGCTATCAAGGCGACAGTGTATCGACGTGGCCTACCGTAAACGGCCAGGTAACCGACTGCCTCGGGCAGGGGGTTGGCGTGGCAGGCGTGGAAATCGTGAACCGCTATTACGCCGATGTGGCGAGCCAGACGACTCGCGGGAGCGAGCTTTACTGCGCGGGCGCTGGCAAGCCGCAGCCGCTCGTCGAGGGCGTCGAGCGTTTGCGCCTGCGCTACTGGACAGCGGGCGCGGCGCAGGCGGTCGACGCTTCGGCGCTCGCGCGCGATCAGTGGGCGTCGGTCGTCGCGGTCGATCTGTGCGTGCTGGTGCACGGGGCGGCCTTTGCGCGGCGCATGCGCTACGTCGATTGCGACGGTGTGCAGGCTGTCGGCGCGGATGGGCGTGCGCGACAGGCGTTCTGGCGGCACATCGTGCTGCGCAACGTTGTGCCGGCAGCGTCATGAAAACGAACCTGCGCGGGAAGCGTCGCATACGCGCCGCGTGTCGGGGCGTGGCGCTCCCGGTCGTGCTGCTCGTCGTCGCGATGATGCTCGTGACCTCGGCGGCGTGGTTCGAGGCCGCGCTGCTCGCGCGGCGCAACGCGGATGCCGTCGCCGATCATCTGCAGTCCTTCCATGCCGCCGACGCCGCGCTCGTGTTGTGCGCGCGTGCGCTGACGAATGGCTCACTGGCCGCGCCTGTGGCGGCCGCGCAGCCCGGCGAGCCGCAAGCCTGGCGATGGCAGGACAGCTTCGAGCGGCAGGCGGTCGTGCCCGTTGCCGCGTGGCCGGGGTCCGTGCGCTTGCCGCGATGCATCGTCGAGGCCTGGCGCATCGAGAGCCGTCCGCTGGTTCGCGCGTATCTCGTCACGGCGCGAGGGTTCGGCGCATCGGAAGACACGCAAAGCTGGCTGCAGGACCAGGTGGTCATCGAAACCGCGGGTGGCGCGACGCGCGTCGAGCATCACTGGCGTCGCGTCGTCGCGAGGCCATTTTGACGACGCCAACGGGAGGAAAGGTGAAGAGCAATCGGTACAACGCGTTCACACTGCTCGAACTGGTCATCGCGCTGGCGGTGGCCGCTATCGTCGCCGCCTTCGCGATGCCGGGGTGGAGCGCGCAGATCGCGCGGGGACATCGCACCGACGCCGTGGCCGCGCTCTATCGCGCGGCGCAGCTCGTCGACACGCAGAGCGCGTCGTTGGCGCTCTTGCCCACTGGGTTCGATCAGGCTCCGCCAACCGGAAGGCCCATCTACCGCTTGCGGCTGATGCCCGCCGACGATTCCAACGGCGGCTACGCCCTCGTAGCCGATCCGGTGGAAGCGGGACCGATGCGTGGCGATGCGTGCGGCGCCTTCGTGCTCGATGCAACCGGCGCGCGCAGCAATCACACAGCAGGCGGCGGCGCTGTCGCGGCGGCGACGCAGATGTGCTGGAGGGATCGGTGAACGCCCCGGAGGGCGGGCGCGGGCGGCGGTTAGCCGGTGAGGTCGTCTTCGTCGGACCTGTTGCGGGCAGGCGGGTTCGCCGAGGTGCCGCGCTGGCGCCGCACCTGCTGCCACACGCGATACGCTTCCCACGCCGTAAAGGCGAGGCCGCCCCACTTGATCACGGGGCGCGCAGCCGAAACGATGCTCGTACGCAGCGGCTTCGCCACGATGAGCGAGATGAGCGAACTGACCAGCGGATATTCCTTGAGCAGGCTGCCGAGGCCGGAAGCCACGCGGCTATCGCCAGAGCGACCGAATCCGGGCACCACGAAGCGCAGCCAGCTGAAGTTCGTGACCGTCGCGCGGATGTCCACAATCGCTTCGGCCATTTCGGCGCGCTCGACGCTCGCTCGCACGAGCAGCAGTTCCTTGCGCAGGGCGCGCAACTGCGGCGTCGAGAGGTCGTGCGCGCGGCCGCGGCGGGGGCGAAAAGCAGTGTCCGGTCGGGGTTGGTTCATGGCGTCGGCTCGCGGCTAGGGGTTGCGCAGGGCGTCTCGGTCTTTCTCGAATTCCTCGAGCGTCGCCTGGAAGACGAGCGGCGCGGTGTGCAGCCCGCGGCGCGCCTTCAGGCCGCAGAAAATCGCCGCGATCGCATAGACGATCGTGAGACCGGCGAGCGCCTCCCAGCGGTACGTGTCCCAGAAGGCGATGGCCACGAGCGCCGTGAGCGCGATCAGGGCAAGCATCGCGAACATCATCCCCGCGAGGCCAAGAAAGAGCACGCCGATGAGGCGGTCCTTCTCCTCGGCGAGTTCGATGCCGATCAGTTCTAGCCGCGTCTGTAGCATCGCGGACGCGGAGCCGAGCAGTCGGCGCAACGGCCCGTGTTCGTGTCGCTGCGAGTGGGTGTCTGTCGTCATGGCGATGGCAGGTGGCGCAGGCGGAGGCGGAGGCCCGAGCAATGCGCAAGAAAGAACGCAAGAAAAGACAGCGGGCTCAATCGGCCCGGCGAGACTAATCAGTGCGGCTGGCGGCGTGAGCAAATAGCCGTCAGCCAACCGCTGCCAGCCGGCTGGTCGAGCCGCGCCGCGCGAGCGGCCCGGAGACCGTCCGCGTGGTACGGCGAGCCGCTTTATTTGCGGTTGATCAGCAAGCCGACCAGCACGCCCACGCCGGCGGCGATCCCGATCGACGCCCACGGATGCTCGTGGACATAGTCGTCGGTGGCGCGTGCCGCTTTCTTGCCTTTCTCGACCACGACCACCTGGACGTCGGCGGCCTTCTCTTTTGCCTGCTTCAGACGCGAGAGTGCCGTTTCGCGCAATTCCGAAGCGCGCTCGCCCGTAGCGCTCGCAGCCTGCTTGAGCAGGTCCTCTGCATCCGCGAGGACGGTTTTGATATCGGACATCAGCCTCTCCTTGTTGACCTCTGACATTGACTGGCTCCCATCGTGTCACATCACGCGTGAATCGTAACAAAGATCCGGGCGCTGGCAAGCGTGGCGCGCCGCCACGACCTGCGAATTCGCACGAACCGTTCCCGCGAGCGTGCGTGGACGGGGTTCTGGATCTCGCTCACAAAAAATCGCGTGGTGAGAGTCATTGATTTGATCCGGCACCTAAAGTTTCCTCCAACCGGTTCAAAATTACAAAAACTCATACCGGTGTGAGGCGATGTTCGTTCGCGGGGCGCAGCCAGGGCCTGTATGCTTGAATGTTGTAAACGTCCACTGGATCAACGGCCCGCGCGCGCCGTTTCGATCAAACCCGTTCACCTCGTTCAAAGGAACCGCACCATGAGTCTACGTCTTGGCGATATCGCACCCGACTTCGAGCAGGATTCGAGCATTGGCCGCATCAAGTTTCACGAGTGGCTCGGCAATAGCTGGGGCGTGCTGTTTTCACATCCGGCCGACTTCACGCCGGTCTGCACGACCGAGCTTGGCCTGACCGCCAAACTCAAGGACGAATTCGAGAAGCGCAACGTGAAAACGATCGCGCTTTCGGTGGATAGCGCCCAGTCGCACAACGAATGGATCAAGGACATCAACGAGACGCAGGCCGCGAACGTCGGCTTCCCGATTCTCGCGGACGGCGACCGCACGGTGTCCACGCTGTACGACATGATTCATCCGAACGCGAATGAGACGCTCACCGTGCGCTCGCTCTTCGTGATCGACCCGAACAAGAAGGTGCGCCTCATCATTACCTATCCTGCGAGTACGGGCCGCAACTTCGACGAGGTGCTGCGCGTGATCGACTCGCTGCAGCTCACCGACAACTATCAGGTCGCGACGCCCGGCAACTGGAAGCAGGGCGACGACGTCGTGATCGCGCCGTCGCTGAAGGACGAAGAAGTCCTCAAGCAGAAGTTCCCGAAGGGCTACAAGGCCCTGCGTCCGTATCTGCGCATGACGCCGCAGCCGAACAAGTAAGCCGTTCGGCCAGCGTCCGCGCAAGAGAGGTGCAATAACAAAAACGCCGCACGAAACGAATCGTGCGGCGTTTTTTTATGCGCCGGCGATGCCTGGCAGGGCGGCGATCAAAAGAACGCCTGAATGCCCGTTTGTGCGCGGCCGAGGATCAGCGCGTGGATATCGTGCGTGCCCTCGTACGTGTTCACGACTTCGAGGTTCACGAGGTGGCGCGCCACGCCGAACTCGTCGGAGATACCGTTACCGCCCAGCATGTCGCGGGCGAGACGCGCGATGTCGAGTGACTTGCCGCACGAGTTGCGCTTCATGATCGACGTGATCTCGACGGCCGCCGTGCCTTCGTCCTTCATGCGGCCAAGACGCAGGCAACCCTGCAGGCCAAGCGTGATTTCCGTTTGCATGTCGGCGAGCTTCTTCTGGATCAGCTGGTTCGCGGCAAGCGGGCGGCCGAACTGCTTGCGGTCGAGCACGTACTGGCGCGCAGTGTGCCAGCACGATTCAGCAGCGCCGAGCGCGCCCCAGGCAATGCCGTAGCGCGCCGAGTTCAGGCAGGTGAACGGACCGCGCAGGCCCTTCACGCCCGGCATGAGGTTTTCTTCGGGCACGAAGACTTCATCGAGCACGATTTCGCCGGTGATCGAGGCGCGCAGACCCACCTTGCCATGGATGGCCGGCGCCGACAGACCCTTCCAGCCTTTCTCCAGGATGAAGCCGCGGATGTCGTCCTTGCCGTCTTCCTCGAGCTTCGCCCAGACGACGAACACATCGGCGATCGGCGAGTTCGTGATCCACATCTTCGCGCCCGAGAGCGAGTAGCCGCCGTTCACCTTCTTCGCACGCGTGACCATGCTGCCCGGGTCCGAGCCGTGGTTCGGCTCCGTGAGGCCGAAGCAGCCGATCCACTCGCCGCTCGCGAGCTTGGGCAGGTACTTCTGCTTTTGCGCTTCCGAGCCGAATTCGAAGATCGGCACCATCACGAGCGACGACTGCACCGACATCATCGAGCGATAGCCCGAGTCGATGCGCTCCACTTCGCGCGCGATCAGGCCATAGGCGACGTAATTGAGGCCGGGCCCGCCGTACTGCTCGGGAATCGTCGGGCCGAGCAGGCCGACTTCGCCCATCTCGCGGAAGATCGAGGCGTCCGTCTTCTCGTGGCGGAACGCTTCGAGCACGCGCGGCGCGAGCTTGTCCTGGGCATACGCGGCGGCGGCGTCGCGCACCATGCGCTCCTCTTCGGTGAGCTGCTGGTCGAGCAGAAGCGGGTCTTCCCAATGGAACTGGGCGTGTGCGGCCATGGTGTCTCTCCTTTCCTCAAATCCTTGAAATGGGCAAATTTGCGCTTGACGCGAGTTCCGCTATGCGGAACAATGTTTTGCAAATTGACTTTAGTGTAGCACCAGGGCGCCCATGTCTGCATCCGGAATGACTACGACTTCTTCTTTTTCTGCTTCGCTGGCCGAGGGGCCGGTCGACGAGCGCAAGTTCGTCGTGGCGCTCGCTCGCGGGCTCGACCTGCTGCGCGCGTTCCGTCCCGGCGAGACGCTGCTCGGCAACCGCGACTTCGTGGAGCGCACGGGCCTGCCCAAGGCGACCGTGAACCGGCTGGCGTACACGCTGACCGTGCTCGGCTATCTGCGCTTTGACGAATCGCTAGGCAAATATGCGCTCGACGCCGGGGTGCTGTCACTCGGCTTCGCGCTGCTCTCGGGCACGGACACGCTCGAACTCGCACGCCCGCATATGCGCGTATTCGCGCGCGAGGTGGGCGCCGCGGTGTCGCTGGGGTGCCGCGACGGCCTCGACGTGATCTATCTGGAGACGATCCGCAGCGAGACGGCGCTCACGCTCGGCCTCGCCTCGGGCTCGCGGCTGTCGATGCTCACGAGCTCGATGGGCCGCGCCTATCTGGCGGTGCAGCCCATCGATGTGCGGATGGCGTTGTTCGCGGAGCTGGAGAAGACAGCGGGCGCCGAAGGGCCGGCATTGGTTGCGGCCGCGAAACGCGAGATCGAGGTGTTCGGCAAGGAAGGGTGCTGCTATTCGTTTCGCGACTGGCACGAAGACGTCAACGCCGTGGCGGTGCCGTTTCGCGAGCCGCGCGAGCGTCGCTGGCTCGTGCTCAGTTGCAGCGGGCCGGCTTCGTCGATGGGGCCTGACGTGTTTCGCGAGCGCGTGGCGCCGCTTTTGAAGTCGCTGGCGCGTCGTCTCGGCGAAACGGTCTGACGCGCGCGCCGCGGGCCGCAGCGGACACAAAAAAGCCGACCCGAAGGTCGGCTTATTTCATGTTGGCGCACGCCGGGCTCAGTGGTTCAAGCGCCCGAGCAGCAGGAACTCCATCAACGCCTTCTGCACGTGCAGGCGGTTTTCCGCCTCGTCCCAGACCACGCTCTGCGGACCGTCGATCACCTCGGCGCTCACTTCCTCGCCGCGGTGCGCGGGCAGGCAGTGCATGAACAGCGCATCGGCGTTGGCGCGGGCCATCATCGGCGCGTCCACGCACCAGTCGGCGAAGGCCTGCTTGCGCGCTTCGTTTTCGGCCTCGAAGCCCATGCTGGTCCAGACGTCGGTCGTCACGAGGTCGGCGCCGTCGCAGGCGTCGTGCGGGTCCTCGAACACTTCGTAGAACGGCTTGCTTTCCGGCGCGACCAGCGCCGGATCGAGCGGATAACCGGGCGGCGTGGAGATGCGCAGCTTGAAGCCGAGGATCTGCGCCGCTTCGATCCACGTGTAGAGCATGTTGTTGGCGTCGCCGACCCACGCCACGGTCTTGCCGCGGATCGGACCGCGCTGCTCGTAGTACGTGAAGATGTCGGCCAGCACCTGGCAGGGGTGGTACTCGTTCGTGAGACCGTTGATGACCGGCACGCGCGAGCTTTCGGCGAAGCGCTGCAGGATGTCCTGGCCGAACGTGCGGATCATGATGATGTCGACCATGCGCGAGATGACCTGCGCCGAATCTTCGATCGGCTCGCCGCGGCCGAGTTGCGTGTCGCGCGTGTTCATGAACACCGCGTGGCCGCCCAGCTGGAAGATACCCGCTTCGAACGACAGGCGCGTGCGCGTGGAGCTCTTCTCGAAGATCATCGCCAGCGTGCGGTCGTGCAGCGGGTGATAGGTCTCGTAGTTCTTGAACTTGCGCTTCAGGATGCGCGCGCGCTCCAGCACATATTCATATTCGTCAAGGGAGAAATCCTTGAACTGCAGGTAATGGCGTATGGTCCGGGAGGTCATGAAACAAAAACGGCGCCCGATCCGGCCTCGAACTGCAGGATTGGGCCGGCGACGCCGCTGCGGTTGGTGGTAAGTCAAAGCAGCATAAAGGATTTTGCGCATTTTGACGAGTTGCCCAAAATTTAGGCAGGGGTGCCCTGGCGCACGATGGGCGGCGCTTTCGTGACGGCTTTCGCGACTGTTTCGCGGGCGTCGCTCAGGCCCGGATCCAGCCTTTCAAGTGCCTTGTGTGCACTGCGTCAAAACGGTCAGTGCGCTATAATCCCAGAGATTTCTTAGGCACGACAAACGGGCCCTGAACGTGTGGTGGCAACACCATCGGCCAAGGTGGCGACACCTCGCGGCGACGGCAGGCCCGCGGGAGCGGCCTGTGCGCTGGCTGGCAGTGCGCCGCGAAATCGCCCTGTCGATCCCGTTGCGAGACCTGCTTGTGACACGCGTCGGCGGCGATTTTCGAGACTTCACGCCAGGCGGGGTGCGCGGCAGCCGTTCCCTATCCATCGGACTGTCCATGCGTGTGGCAGCGGGCGATCCCGCGGCCGGCGTTCCGCGGTACCCGCGCGGGCGCAGCGCTCGTGCCGCCGTTACACGCTGCAAACGCACCCAGCAGCTACACACACAGGTACTCCTGCATGGCCGACGAAGCTCCAACCGAATACTTCATTCAAGGCATCACCAGCGCGGGGAAGAAGTTTCGTCCGAGTGACTGGTCGGAGCGCCTCGCCGGGGTGATGTCGAGCTTTGGTCCGAAAGCGTCGGCCAATGCTCGCGGCCCGAACGCCTATCTGCGCTACTCGCTCTATGTGCGCCCGACGATGATCGGCGACCTCAAGGTCGTCGTGCTTGACTCGCGCCTGAAGGACGTCGAGCCGATGGCCTTCAATTTCGTGATGAACTTCGCAAAGGACAACGACCTCGTCGTGACGGAGGCGTGCGAACTGCCTCACGACCACGCCACGCAGCAAGCCAACGTGCGCTGACGGCGCGGCGACGGCCACGGACGGACCCGCCTCGGCGGGTTTTTTTGCGCCCGGCAGAAACAAAAAAACCCGCCGAAGCGGGTTTTTTGTGGTGCAGCTCAAAGAGGGGGCTGCCAGCCGTGGCCGGCAATCCGAAGCTCTTTACTGCGCGGCTTGCATTGCCTTGACGGCAGCAGCCAGGCGGCTCTTATGGCGAGCGGCCTTGTTCTTGTGAACGATCTTCTTGTCGGCGATGATGTCGAGCGTCTTGCCCGATGCCTTCAGAACTTCAGCAGCCTTAGCCTGGTCGCCGGCGTCGATTGCCTTGCGAACAGCCTTGATGGCGGTGCGGAACTTCGAGCGCAGTGCCGAGTTGTGCGAGTTTGCCTTCGCAGCCTGACGGGCGCGCTTGCGTGCTTGTGCGGAGTTTGCCATTGCGATTCCTTGTGATTGCGGAGCGTGGTGCGACCGACGCTCTTTGCCTGGATTTGAACGACCGGCAGGATGCCTGAGACGTTCAAAACGGTATTTGCCGGCTGAGTTTCGCTCAACCAGCCGCGCCTTTTGTGCCAGAGCGGGTTTCTACCTCTTTCCTGCCCCCTTTCCAAGACGCGTTTCGAGCCCTCCGGGAGAACTCGAATCGATGATTATAGCAACAGAATCATGCGAGTGGCAATCACGACACGATAGCGAAGCCAGACGCTGCGGGACGTGAACGCCTTTCACGCAGCACGGTCACAATCAGCGCGCTTTGTCTTTGCCACCCGTTCGCCTGCGGCGTCGCGCGGGGTTGTGCGCCGACCTTTGCGCTGCGCATCCGCGATGGAGCGGACGACGCCCGTATAATGACCGCCCCATGAATCTATTCCGAGCCCTGCTGACAGTCAGCGGCTTCACGCTGCTGTCGCGCGTGACCGGTCTGGCCCGAGAAACGCTGATCGCGCGCGCCTTCGGTGCGAGCCAGTACACCGACGCTTTCTACGTCGCGTTTCGTATTCCCAACCTGCTGCGCCGCATCTCGGCGGAGGGCGCATTTTCGCAGGCCTTCGTGCCGATTCTCGCGGAGTTCAAGAACCAGAAGGGCCACGACGCCACGCGCGCGCTCGTCGACGCCACCTCGACCGTGCTCGCCTGGGTCCTCGCGATCCTCTCGCTGCTCGGCATTTTCGGCGCGACGTTCGTCGTTATCGTGGTCGCTTCGGGCTTGAAGAGCGACGGGCAAGCGTTCCCGCTCGCCGTCACGATGACGCGCATCATGTTCCCCTATATCGTGTTCATCTCGCTGACGTCGCTCGCGTCCGGCGTGCTCAACACGTACAAGCAGTTCTCGCTGCCCGCGTTCGCGCCGGTGCTGCTCAACGTCTCGTTCATTACCGCGGCCGTGGCCTTCGCTCCGCACATGAAGCAGCCGGTCTACGCGCTCGCGTGGGCCGTGATCGTCGGCGGCGTGCTGCAGTTCATCGTGCAGCTGCCGGGCTTGAAGCGCATCGACATGATGCCGCGCATCGGCCTGAACCCGCTCAAGGCGCTCGCGCACAAAGGCGTGAAGCGGGTGCTCGCGAAGATGGTGCCCGCCATGTTCGCCGTCTCGGTCGCGCAGATCAGCCTCATCATCAACACCAATATCGCCTCGCGTCTCGGGCCCGGCGCGGTGTCGTGGATCAACTACGCCGACCGCCTGATGGAGTTCCCGACCGCGCTGCTCGGCGTGGCGCTCGGCACGATCCTGCTGCCGAGCCTCTCGAAGGCGCACGTCGATGCCGATCCGCACGAGTATTCGGCGTTGCTCGACTGGGGCCTGCGCGTGACGTTCCTGTTGGCTGCGCCTTCGGCCGTCGCGCTCTTTTTCTTCGCCGAGCCGCTCACGGCCACGCTGTTTCACTATGGCAAGTTCGACGCCACGTCCGTCATCATGACGGGCCGCGCGCTGGCGGCCTACGGCGTGGGGCTCGTCGGCCTCATCCTCATCAAGATCCTCGCGCCCGGCTTCTACGCGCGCCAGGACATCAAGACGCCGGTCAAGATCGGTGTGGGCGTGCTGATCGCCACGCAGATCAGCAACTACATCTTCGTGCCGATCTTCTCGCACGCGGGCTTGACGCTCTCGGTCGGCCTCGGCGCCTGCATGAACGCGCTGCTGTTGTTCATCGGGCTGCGCCGCCGTGGCATCTATATGCCGTCCTCCGGCTGGGCGACGTTCTTCGTGCAGCTGCTCGGGGCATGTCTCGTGCTGGCCGGGGCGATGCACTGGTGCGCCATCAGCTACGACTGGATCGCACTGCGTCATGCGCCGCTCGAGCGCATCGCCTTGCTTGGTGCGTGCCTCGTCCTGTTCGCGGCGCTATATTTCGGTATGCTTTGGCTGATGGGCTTCAAATACGCGTACTTCAAGAGGCGGGCGAAGTGACCACGATGACTACGCGGGTTCTGGATTATTTCAGCGCGCTCGTTGCCGACGACGAGAGCCTGCCGCTCACCGAGGCGGCACTCGCGATCGCGCAGGACGCTTATCCCGACCTCGATCTGCAAGGCACGCTCGCCGAGATCGACGAACTCGCGCTGCGTGTGCGCCGCCGCATGCCCGAAGGGGCGGACGTGCGCCAGCAGGTGGCCGTGCTCAACCGCTGCTTCTTTCGCGAGATGGGCTTCGCGGCCAATCTCAACGACTTTCTCGACCCCGAAAACAGCCACCTGAACGCCGTGCTCAAGCGCCGGCGCGGCATCCCCATTTCGCTCGCGGTGCTGTATCTGGAAATGGCGACCCAGCTCGGCCTGCCCGTGAAAGGCGTGTCGTTTCCGGGGCATTTTCTGCTGCGCGTGGCGTTGCCCGAAGGCGACGAGATGCTCGATCCCACCACCGGCCGCACGCTCACCGAATCCGACATGGTGGAGATGCTCGAACCGTTCGTGGCCAACGCCGGCGATTCCGTGGCGCGCGCGCTGCGCATGCTGCTCGAGCCGGCCACCCGCCGCGAGATCGTCGCGCGCATGCTGCGCAACCTGAAATCGGTCTATCTGCAGACCGAGCGCTGGCAGCGCCTGCTGGCCATCCAGCAGCGGCTCGTGATCCTGCTGCCGGAGAACATCGAAGAAGTGCGCGACCGCGGCTTCGCTTATGCGCGGCTCGACTATCTGCGACCGGCGCTCGAAGACCTCGAACACTATCTCGACGAGCGCCCCGACGCGGAAGACGCAACCGTCGTCGAGTCGCAGTTGCATGAGTTGCGCCAGCGCACGCTCGATAACGACTGAAGCCCGCGGCCAGGCCGCAGAAAAAAGCCCGCGATTTTCGTCGCGGGCTTTTTTTGCGCGGGGCAGGGCGCGCCGTTACTTCGGCTGCATGCGGATCGCGCCGTCCAGGCGGATCACCTCGCCGTTGAGCATCGGATTCTCGACGATCTGCTTGACGAGCATCGCATATTCATCCGGCTTGCCGAGGCGCGGCGGGAACGGGACCATCGCGCCGAGCGCGTCCTGCACCTCCTTGGGCATGCCGAGCAGCATTGGCGTTTCGAAGATGCCGGGCGCGATCGTCATCACGCGGATGCCGCTGCGCGACAGGTCGCGCGCGATCGGCAGCGTCATCGCGACGACGCCGCCCTTCGAAGCGGCGTAGGCCGCCTGGCCGATCTGGCCGTCGTAAGCGGCCACCGATGCCGTGTTGACGATCACGCCGCGCTCGCCGCCCTCGCCGGGTGCGGTCTGGGCGATGGCGGCCGCCGCGAGGCGGATCATGTTGAAGGTGCCGATCAGATTGACCGAAATGGTCTTCGAGAACGTCTCGAGCGGATGCGGGCCGTCCTTGCCCACGGTCTTCACGGCGGGCGCGATGCCCGCGCAGTTCACGAGGCCGCGCAGCGTGCCGAGCGCGGTCGCCGCGGCCACGGCACGCGCGCCGTCGTCCTCGTCCGCCACGTTGCACTTCACGAACGCGCCGCCCAGTTCTTTCGCGAGCGCGTTGCCGGCGTCCTCGTTGAGGTCGGCGATGACGACCTGGCCGCCTTCGGCCGCGATCAGACGCGCGCTGGCCGCGCCGAGCCCCGACGCGCCGCCGGTGATGAGAAATACGTTGCCGCGGATCTGCATCTTTCGTCTCCTGTCGTTGTGGCCATGCTGTCTCGCGTAGAGAGGCAATGCGCGCGAGACTCACCAAAAACAAAACGGGCCGGCTGGCGTCGCGTCCCGAACCACCTCGGGAGTGCGGCGCCAGCCGGCCCGCAGGCAAACCAGCAAGTGTGCCGAAACCGGCTTCGGGTCGGACTTCGACCCGTGGATTTTGACCCGCTTACTTGAGCGCTTCGAACGCGCGCTCGCGAATTTCGTCGACGCTGCCGAGGCCCGAGATCGCGCGATACTGCGGCGCCTGCAGGCCGTTTTCCTCACCGCGCTTCGCCCAGTCGCTGTAGTAGGCGATGAGCGGCTTGGTCTGGGCGACGTACACGTCCAGACGCTTGCGCACCGTTTCTTCCTTGTCGTCGTCGCGCTGGACGAGCGGTTCGCCCGTCACGTCGTCCGTCATGTCCACTTTCGGCGGATTGAACTTGACGTGATACGTGCGGCCCGAACCCGGGTGCATGCGCCGGCCGCTCATGCGCGTGATGATTTCGTCGAACGGCACGTCGATCTCGAGCACGTAGTCGATCGCGACGCCCGCCTGCTTCATCGCTTCGGCTTGCGGCAGCGTGCGCGGGAAGCCGTCGAACAGGTAGCCGTTCTGACAGTCGGGCTCCTGAAGGCGTTCCTTCACGAGATTGATGATGAGCTCGTCGGTCACGAGCTCGCCGGCGTCCATGAATCGCTTCGCTTCGAGGCCAAGCGGCGTACCGGCCTTGACGGCCGCGCGCAGCATGTCGCCCGTCGAGATTTGCGGAATGCCGAACTTTTCCTTGATGAAGGTTGCCTGGGTTCCCTTGCCCGCGCCCGGGGCGCCCAACAGGATCAAACGCATGTGAACAATCTCCGATCTGTGTGAATTCTTGCGGCGCGGCGGCTGCCCGCACGCGCGGTGGGGCGGCATCGTCAGCGTCGTGCGTCTCCTCGCCCGTTCGCTCACGGCCGTCGAGGCAGTGCTGGCGGGGGCGACGGCACGTCCCGCGCGGCTTTCGCCCGATGTTCATGACCTGCACTGGACACGGGGCGGCGCTGCAAGACGGTGCCGAAAAGCGGGGAAACCCCGACGCACAAAGGCTTTAGACGGCTCGCGCAAACAATTGATTATGCCATGGGATTTTTGCCCCACGGACGGAATTAAGGCCGGTATAACGCCTGCACACGGGCGAGGTCGGCGGGGGTGTCGACGCCCGGCGCGGGTGCCTCGGTCGTCACGAGCACGGCGATGCGCTCGCCGTGCCACATCGCGCGAAGCTGTTCCAGCGCCTCGACCTGCTCGATCGGCGAATGCGCGAGCGAGGGGTAGCTGCGCAGGAATTTCGCGCGGTACGCGTACAGGCCGATGTGGCGATAAACGGTCGCGGGAGCCGGCGGGGCGGCCATTGCGCCGAGATCGAGGCGCGCCGGCGACCAGTGCGGCTGCCAGGCGTCACGGGCCCAGGGAATCGGCGCGCGCGAAAAGTAGAGGGCAACGCCGCGGGCGTCGAGCACGACCTTCACGACGTTCGGGCTGAAGATTTCGTCGGGCGCCGTGATCGGATGCGCGGCGGTGGCGATCGCGCATTCGGGGTGCGCGGCGAGGTGCGACGCAACGTCGCACACGAGTGCCGGGTCGATCAGCGGCTCGTCGCCCTGCACGTTGACCACGATCGTCTCGTCGCTCCAGCCGTAGTGCTCGGCGACCTCGGCTAAGCGGTCGGTGCCCGACGGGTGGTCGGCGCGCGTGAGCACGGCCTCGAAACCGTGGGCACGGGCGGCGTCGAGCACGCTCTGGGCGTCCGAGGCGATCAGCACCTGCTGCGCGCCCGAATCGCGTGCGCGCTCGGCCACGCGCACCACCATGGGCTTGCCGCCGATGTCGGCGAGCGGTTTGTTCGGCAGCCGCGTGGACGCGAGACGCGCCGGGACGACGGCGATGAAGGGTTGCACGGGAGCGATCATGGCCAGTTGGAGCTAGGACAGGAAAGGGGATTGGGAAACCGGTTCGGGAAACCGCCTTGGGAGACGACAGCGCGCCGGGGGGCGGCGCGCGTGATCCGGTTTCGAGCCGATAAGACGAGATGAGCGGAGCAAGCGGCGCGCACGGCGCCGCCCGCACGCCTTACGCGGCGCTCGGCCCGTGCGGATCGACCGGCGTGCCTTCCACGGTTTGACGCGCTTCGTCGACGAGCATGACCGGAATGCCGTCGCGGATCGGGTAGGCGAGCTTGTCGGCGTTGCAGATCAGCTCCTGCGCGGCGCGGTCATAGCTGAGCGGGCCCTTGCAGATCGGGCAGACCAGGATTTCAAGCAGACGAGCGTCCACGAAGTTTCTCCACAACCAGGGTAATGAGGCGATGATCGAGCGCGGCTTCAACGGGGACGACCCAGATGCGCGCATCGTTCCAGGCCCCCAATTTTACTGCATCCTTTTCGGTGACCAGGATGGCGTCGGCGGTGACGTCGGCGAACGGGTTGCTGGCGTAGGCGTAGTGGTCCGGCAGCGGCAGGGTTTGCGGCGCGAGGCCGGCCGCGCGCAGCGTCGCGAAAAAGCGCTCCGGCGAACCGATGCCGGCCGCCGCCACGAGGCGCAGCGCACCCTGCGATCCCTGTGTGCCTGCGCCTTGTCCCGCTGCGGCCGTGCCCGTGGCAAACTGCGCGAGCGGTCGGCGCAGCGCCGGATTGGCGAGATGCCAGGCGTCGCCGGGTTCGAGCTTGAGCGCGAAGGTATTGGGCCAGGCGGGCAGCGTACGCTCGAACGGATTGTTCACCAGCGTGGCGTCGCGCCGACGCGAGAGCGGCTCGCGCAGCGGGCCCGCCGGCAGCAGAAAGCCATTGCCGCCCAGGCGATGGTCGATCACCACGACCTCGACGTCGCGCGCGAGGCGGTAGTGCTGCAGGCCGTCGTCGCTCACGATCACGTCGACGTCGCTGTGGGCGCCG
Organism: Paraburkholderia sp. EG286B; assembly: GCF_040965655.1. Taxonomy (NCBI): domain Bacteria; kingdom Pseudomonadati; phylum Pseudomonadota; class Betaproteobacteria; order Burkholderiales; family Burkholderiaceae; genus Paraburkholderia; species Paraburkholderia sp. EG286B. The sequence goes on from NZ_JBFRCF010000004.1 coordinate 255,703, forward strand.
CACAGCGACGTGGCCGCCGCCACGCGGTCGGGCGAGACCCAGACGGGCACGCCCGTGCGGCGGGCGATCAGCAGGGGTTCGTCGCCGCACAGGCGCGCGGGCGTATCCGCCGTGACGGGCGTGGGGCGGGCGATTTTCGCGCCGTACCCGCGCGAGACCACGCCCGGCGAGAAGCCGGCGGCGCGCAGCGCCTCGACGAGCGCGATCACGGTGGGCGTCTTGCCCGTGCCGCCTACGGTCACGTTGCCGACCACCACCACGGGCACGCCCACGCGCACGCGCTTGAGCCAGCCCGCCGCAAAGGCGGCGCGGCGCGCACCGCTCACGGCGGCGAACACGGCGGCGAGCGGGGTGAGTGCCCAGGCGAGCGCGCCGCGGCGTTGCCAGGCGTGCGCAAACTGCGCTTCGAGGCGTTCCTTGAGACTGGAGACGGGGCCGCTCATCGGCAAGTTGCGCGCGAAGCGCCGCACGCGGCATGCGGGAAGCAGACAGGCAGGGCGGGCATCGGGTCGGTTCTCCGGTTCCAGGTGAGCTGAGCGACAAACAAGACGGCAGACGAATGACCTGCGCAGGCGAGCAACCGGCGCTTCGCGTGATGCGGCACAGGCGCTCGTGAACCCGGCACTCTAGCGCGGGTAGGCGTTACGCGGCAAGTTGCCGGGCCGTACGCAATTGTCGGTTGCCTGCAAGCCGCGCGAAACGCCCGAAAATTCGCCGCCTGTGGATAACTTTGTGGAGAAGTAGGTCCCGGGAAGGCGCAAAGGCCCATTCGTCGGCCTCTCCATCGGCCTGTAAGGATGTGATATCGATAAAAGACGTATAAAAATCAACGGTATGAGCCGTTTTTTCAGCGTTTGCGGGCCAGCCGCGGCCATCATGCCGCATGACAGCGCCGATGTGGACACTTCGCGGGGCTTGCGGGCCGGGTCTCATTCATGCTGGACTACCGCCCCCCGAACGGTCTATCGTCTGTCCGGCCAAGGTTTCTCCACACCCTTACGCATGCTATCCGACCGTTTTTCCGCTTCCTCCGCGCCTTCGGGCGACGTCGTCGTGCCGGTCTCGGCGCTCAACCGGGCGATCGCCTCGATGCTCGAGCGCACGTTCCCGCTGGCATGGATTTCCGGCGAAGTTTCCAACTTTACGCGCGCCGCGAGTGGCCACTGGTACTTCTCGATCAAGGACGCCCAGGCGCAGATTCGCTGCGTGATGTTCCGCGGCCGCGCGCAGTACGCCGAATTCACGCCGCGTGAAGGCGACCGCATCGAAGTGCGCGCGCTCGTCACGATGTACGAGCCGCGCGGCGAACTTCAGCTGAACGTCGAGGCCGTGCGGCGCACCGGCCAGGGCCGCCTCTACGAAGCCTTCCTGCGGCTGAAGGCGCAACTCGAGGCCGAAGGGCTCTTCGACCCGGAGCGCAAACGCCCGCTGCCCCCGCATCCGCGCGCGATCGGCGTGATTACGTCGATGCAGGCCGCCGCGCTGCGCGACGTGCTCACCACGCTGTGCCGCCGCGCGCCGCACGTGCCGGTGATCGTCTATCCCGCGCCGGTGCAGGGCGCGGGCTCGGCAGAAAAGCTCACGGCGATGCTGGCGACCGCGAATGCGCGCAACGAGGTGGACGTGCTCGTGCTGTGCCGCGGCGGCGGCTCGATCGAGGACCTGTGGTCGTTCAACGACGAGGCGCTTGCCCGTGCGATCGCGGCCAGCGCCATTCCGGTGGTGAGCGGCGTGGGCCACGAAACCGATTTCACGATCGCCGATTTCGCCGCCGACGTGCGCGCGCCGACGCCCACTGGCGCGGCCGAACTCGTCAGTCCGCAGCGCACGCTGCTGCTGCGCGACCTCGACCAGCGCCATGCCTCACTGGCCCGCGATTTCGGCCGTCTGCTCGAGCGACGCGCGCAGCAACTCGACTGGCTGGCGCGCCGGCTCGTTTCGCCCGTCGAACGGCTTGCGCAGCAGCGCACCCACTTGCGCCAGTTGACGATACGGCTCGCCTCGGCGGGTTCGCGTGCCAGCGCCGAGGCGCGTGCGCGCCTGAACGTCATGCAGATGCGCTGGCAGCGCGCGCGGCCCGACGCCGCCGCGCAGCGCGCCCGGCTGGAGTCGCTCGGCCGGCGTCTGGACGGCGCCTTCGCGCGCCAGCGCGAGCGCGAAGCGGCGCGCGTTTCGGAACTCACGGCGCGGCTCGAAGTGCTGAGCCCGCAGCGCACGTTCGAGCGCGGCTACGCGGCGCTGCTCGACGCGCAAAGCGGCGCGGCCGTGCGCTCGCCCGCCACGCTCAAACCGGGCAAGCGCCTCACCGTGCATCTCGCCCAAGGCAGCGCCGACGTCGCGCTCGCCGATGTCCAGCCGCGCCTCGCCGACGGTTTCTGACCCGGGTTCGCGGGCGGCCTGTCGGGCCCGTTGCTTGCTGCTCAGCGAGGCACCGGCGCCATCGCCCGATCGCTTCGCCTCGACGAACAATCGTGGCGGCGAACGATTGTTGCAGTCTCGTTGCAGGAAGTTTGCACGCCGGTTGCGCGGAGATTGCAACGCGATTGCAGCCGTCCTGCCTGCGTGCAAATCCGGCATGGAAAGCGTTGTTGGATCGGCGAAAAACCGCATCGCGGTTGATGCGGAAAAGCCCCGCGCAAACGATATCCGGCATAAAGGCCGCTCGTTTGCGGGGTTATTCCAACTCGCCTACAATCGAGTGCTCCATGCCGGCGAATTTGTAGAACTTCACGCAGAACTCCCCATAACACGACGAAGGAACCGCATCATGTCATTTACGCTCCCGCCGCTGCCGTTCGCGAAGAACGCCCTCGCTCCGCACATGTCGGAAGAGACGCTCGAGTTCCACTACGGCAAGCACCACCAGGCTTACGTCACGAATCTGAACAACCTGATTCCGGGCACCGAGTTCGAAAAGCTCTCGCTCGAAGAGATCGTCAAGAAGTCGTCGGGTGGCGTGTTCAACAACTCGGCGCAGATCTGGAATCACACGTTCTTCTGGAACAGCCTCTCGCCGCAAGGCGGCGGCGCACCGTCGGGCGCGCTCGGCGACGCGATCAACGCGAAGTGGGGCTCCTACGACGCGTTCAAGGAAGCCTTCACGAAGGCTGCCGTGGGCAACTTCGGTTCGGGCTGGACTTGGCTCGTGAAGAAGGCTGACGGCTCGCTCGACATCGTGTCGACCAGCAACGCCGCCACGCCGCTCACGACCGACGCGAAGGCGCTCCTCACGATCGACGTGTGGGAACACGCTTACTACATCGACTACCGCAACGCGCGTCCGAAGTTCGTCGAAGCGTTCTGGAACATCGTGAACTGGAACTTCGCAGCACAGAACTTCGCGTAATACGAAGCCCTGCTGAATGCGCCGCACTGGCTGCGGCACATGCAAAAAGCCCTCGATGCGAATCGAGGGCTTTTTTGTTTTGAGCGAAGCGTTTTACACAAACGGATTTACACAAACGCGGCGATGGTTTCCTGCGTCGAGCGCACGTGGCCCATATGGCGGAACAGCTTCTCGAACGAGAAGTGATGCATCTCTTCGTTCAGACCCGAGGTGGCGTCTTCGACGAACACGAGCTTGAAGCCGAGATCGAACGCCGCGCGCGCGGTGGATTCGACGCCGAAGTTCGTGGCGATGCCGCCGATGACGATAGTGTCGATGCCGCGGCGGCGCAGCTGCTGCTCGAGGTTGGTGCCGTAGAACGCGCCCCATTGGCGCTTCGCGACGATCACGTCCTCGGGTTGTGCGCCGATTCCGGGCACGAGTTCGGAGGCTTCGGCTGGTGCGGGCGGGGTGTCGGGCGTGCGGCCGGGCGCGTCGGCGGGCAGCGCGAGCAGTTCGTTCAGGAGCACGTGCACCCAGACGACGGTGCCGCCCTTGGCGCGCAGCGCGTCGGCGAGCGGTTTGGCGTTGGCCACGACCTGCGCGCCGCTATAGGGCGCGATCTGGCGGCCTACGATGCCGTGCTGAAGGTCGATCATCACGAGCGCCGTGGTGCGCGCGTTCAGTGAAAGTGCTTGCGTCATGGTTCACCTATATGTGAGGATGGCTTCACATAATCATACACGAATGTGAGGGAGGCTTCAGATATGGCGGCAGATCCGCTCGCGCGCAAGGAGGCGCAAAAGGAAGCGGCACGCGAAAACGCCCGGCGCGTGCCGCGCCAGGAACGCGCGGCGCGCACGGTCGACGCGCTGCTCGAGGCCGCGGGCGAGGCCTTCGCCGAGCGCGGCTTCGAAGCGGCGACGATGACGCAGATCGCGCAGCAGGCGGGCGTCTCGGTGGGCGCGGCGTACCAGTATTTTCCGAACAAGGAGGCACTGGCTCTCGCACTGCGCAAGCGCTACGGCGACGAAATGGACGCGCGCTGGAGCGCGCTCATCGCCGCGCACGACGATGCAGGCAAGCTGCCGCTCGCGCAGCTAGTCGAGCGTCTGTTCGACCTGATGGTCGATCTGATGCACGACTATCCCGCCTATTTGCCCCTGCTTTCCGTGCCGCTCGGCTTCAAGCGCGATGCGGCCGTGCGCAATCTGCTGCGCCAGCGGTTCACGGCGCTCTTCCTGCGTTATCAGCCGGCGCTTGCGTCCGATGAGGCCTATCGCGTGGCCGAAGTCATGCTGCAGGTCATCAAGAGCCTCAACCCACTATACGCCGCGGCGAAACCGAAAGAGCGCAAGCTGCTGGTCGCCGAGTACAAGGGCGTGCTGGCGGCGTGGCTCGCCGTGCGGCTCGCGTGAGCCCGCGAGCCGCGGACACCGCGCCCTAGCGCAGTAACGGGTCGTCGCGCGACTCGATCACGCGGTCGATCAAGCCGTACTCGGCGGCCGCGTGGGCCGACATGAAGTTGTCGCGGTCGCTGTCGTGCGCGATCTGCTCGATGCCGCGTCCGGTGCGCGCGGCGAGCATCGCGTTCAGGCGCTCGCGCAGGTACAGGATCTCGCGTGCCTGCAGCTCGACATCGGCGGCGGTGCCCTGGCCGCCCCCCGAAGGTTGATGGATCATGATGCGTGCGTTCGGTAGTGCGAAGCGTTTTCCCTTGGCACCCGCGGCGAGCAAGAACGATCCCATGCTGGCGGCGAATCCCGTGCACAGCGTCGAGACATCGGGCTTGATGAACTGCATCGTGTCGTAAATGGCGAGTCCGTCGTAGACCGAACCGCCCGGCGAGTTGATATAGAGGCTGATGTCCTTGTCCGCGTTTTCCGCTTCCAGAAAGAGCAGTTGCGCGACCACGAGGCTCGCGCTCTGTTCGGTCACCGGCCCGACGAGGAACACGATGCGCTCGCGCAGGAGGCGCGAGTAGATGTCGTAGGCGCGCTCGCCGCGCCCCGAGGTTTCGATCACGGTCGGGACGAGATTGAGCGCGCTCGGCGGCAATGCTGCATGATTCAGTGCAAGGGATGGCATGACTGGCCTCGTGGTTTTTCCGTTGACGGCGCGATTGCGCCGCTGCTGTCATGACGCACGGCGCGCCTCGCGCGTGACGAAAATATTTTTGCGTGGGGCTGTCACGCCGGCCGCGTGCCGGACGTCATGAGGGAAACGGGCGGCAGCGAGCACGCATGGCGAAGGAGCGAAGCGAATGACGCAGGCGATCGACACAATCGAAGGAACGAGTCTGGAGGGCGCTGGGCGCAATGAGGCTGCGACCCCAGTGAGCGACGAAGCCGGGCCTGGCGCAGCAGCGTGGACCGACGCGCGCCGCGCCGCCGCCTTCGGCGAGGCGCGCGGGCGGCTCATTGCGCTGGCCGCACGCGTGCTGGGCAGCCGTGCGGAGGCCGAGGATGTCGTGCAGGACGCGTGGTTTCGCTGGCGCGACGCCGACGCGCAAGCCTTGCGCGCACCGCGGGCGTGGCTCGCCACGGTCACCGTGCGCCTCGCGATCGACCGGCTGCGGCGCCTGCGTCGCGAGCATGCAGGCGAACACGAGGCCGCGTGGCTCGACGACGCGGCGCCTTCGGCGGAAGAGGCGGGCTTGCGTACGCGGCGCTTCTCGGACGCGCTGCTGCTCCTGCTCGAAAGGCTGGGACCCCTCGAGCAGGCGGTGTTCGTGCTGCGTGAGGCCTTCGACTGCGACTACGCGCAGATCGGCGCGCTCACCGGGTGCACGAACGAGCATTGCCGGCAGATCGTGCGGCGTGCCCGCGTTCGACTCGCCCGCGAGGCCGCGCCGCAGGCGGCGCTGGCCGACAAGGTGCAGCACGCGCGCACGGTCGAGCGTCTGCGCGACGTGCTGCATGCACAGGATCGCGTGGGATTGATGGACTTGCTGGGAGTGACGGCAAACGCGCTGGTCGCGGCGAGCGTGGCGGAGGCGGCTCACGGCGAGTCCCGGCAAGAAGCGCCCGCCGCGCATGTTCTGCGTGCCGAGGCGCTAGCGCTGGACGGCGAGCCCGGCGTGGCGCTCGTCGCGCAGGACGGCGCGCTCGCCGCCTGGCTGCATGTGCGCGACGACCGCGACGGGCTGCCCGAGCCGGTGGTTTGTGTCGCGGCGCTGGAAGAGGGGAGCGCGGGGCCGGCCAACCGGCTTCAGGCAGCCAACCGGGCTTTCGGCGGCGAGGCGGTGCGCAGGATGCTGGCCCGGCTCGCCTCGAGCGACGGCGCGGCGTGCGTGTCTACGCTTACCGTCAGCGCTCGCGCGTCCGCCACGCACGACTGCGCGACGCTGCACACGCAGCCGCTCGTCTTCGCGTGAGCCCGGCCTCGGCCTGAACGCGCGCTAGCCGCGCAAGGCGGCGTCCCAGTTGATATCGACGCACAGCACCTGCACGCCGTGCTCCGTCTGCACGGCGACCGAGGCCGTGACGCACAGGTGCGCCTCGTTGATCGACAGATAGGGCGGCGTGAACTGCACGCGGCCCGGCGCCTTCATGGCACCGATGAAGTAAGGCCGCCGTTCCCAGCTTGCGCCCTCGGAATGCAGCAGCGGCCGGAAGCGCTTGGCGCGCTGCGACGTGCGGCCGTCGGGCAGCACGTTGTCGCCGATCTGGCGGCCCGACGCGTCGAGCAGGAAGCAGCGCGCCGTGTCGTCGAGGCCGAGCAGCGGCAGCGTGGCGTCGTTCATGTTCGCGCCCTCGGCAAGCTGCTTCGCCGCCGCTTCGATGGCGCTCACGTACGGCGCGAGACGCGCCGACTGCGAACGCTCGCGCGCGGCCACGCGCTCGCGCAGGCGCGCCGAAAGATCGTCCATGAGCTGCGCGGCCCTGGCCGGCGGCACCGGCTCGACGTCGGGCCGCGCGAAATACGCGCCCTGCACGAAGTCGGCGTTGCTCTCCAGCGCGATCAGCGCGTCGCGCTCGGTCGAAAGTCCGCCCACGAGCACGAGCTGACCCGACTCGTGCAGCATCGAGACGAGCCCCGGCAGCACGCGCTCAATATGCGCGTGGCGGCTCGCCTGGGCGAGCAGGCTGCGGTCGAGCGTAACGATGTCGGGCCGCAGCTGCCAGACGCGGTCGATGTTCGAATGCTTCGCGCCGAAGCCATCCAGCGCGATCACGAAGCCCGCCTTGCGCAATCCGTCGATGATTTCCGCGAAGCGCGAATTCTCGCCGCCCGCCTGCTCCGACACTTCCAGCACCACCCGCTGCGGCTGCAGGCCGAGCGCCTTGAGGCCGGCGAGCAGCGCGTCGCCGTAGCTCGTATCCATGAGCGCGGCCGGGTGCAGGCTCAGAAAGAGCCATTCGTCATGCGAATCGAACGCGTTGAAATTGCCCAGATGCAGCGATTCCGCGAGGCGCCCCAGCTCGAGCAGGTCGCCGCGGCGCGCCGCCTGCGTGAACACTTCCTGCGAGGGCGCCTGCTGGCCCTGCTCGTCGTGTGCGCGCAGCGACGCGTGATAGCCGATCGCGCGCCGGTGCGCGACCGAAAACACGGGCTGGAACACGCTGAAGACGGTGTAGCCGCCGTACAGCACGGTGCGGCGGGCACCTTCTTCGCCGGCGATGGGGCGAGACTGGAAGCCGGGGGGATCGAGGTCGATCATGCTGGTCATTTCGTTTCGATGGCGCGCGGGACGGACGTGACGGGCGGGACGCGTGAGCGTCAAGTTTACAGGATAGGGCAGCAAAAAGTATGCGAGTGCCTGGTCCCGTGGCCATAGGCCCGTGCGATGGGGCACGCGCCATTTCGGGATGGTGTGCGGGTTGGTGCGCGAATCCGGCGCGAACCCGGGCGGCGCACGGCCACGAGGCGTGCCGCACCTTTGCGGTGCGCGCGCCCTCGGCGAAGATGCGACCGCAACGACCGCAACGACCGCAACGACCGCAACGACCGCAACGACCGCAACGACCGCAACGACCGCAACGACCGCGGCCCCGGCTTGTCAGGTCCGCTCGGACGGATCGGTCTTCTTCGCGGTGCGGCGCAGGTCCGGCGAGAGCTGCGCGAAGATCCACGACGAACCCGCCGTGATGATGCCCACGCAAATGAAGGTCGCGTGGAACGCCGGAATCACGTTCTCGCCCGTCTTGTGGCCCATGATGCCCGTGAAGGTGGTGAGCAGCGCGCCCGCGACGGTCACGCCAAGGCTCATCGAGAGCATTTGCACGAGCGAGAAGAGGCTGTTGCCGCTGCTCGCGCCGCCGGTGCCGAGGTCCTTGAGCGTGAGCGTGTTCATCGCCGTGAACTGCATCGAGTTCACGGCGCCGAAGATCGCCAGTTGCGCGATGCGCATCCACAGCGGCTCGTGGGGCGTGGAAAGCGCGAAGCTCGCCATCATGAGGCCCACGAGCACCGTGTTCGAGACCAGTACGCTGCGGTAGCCGTAGCGCATGATGAGATACGTCACGAGGCGCTTCGAGAACATGCCCGCGGCCGCGGTGGGCAGCATCATGAGGCCGGCCTGGAAGGCCGTGTAGCCGAGCGCCACCTGGAGCAGCAGCGGAATCAGATACGGCATCGCGCCGCTGCCGATGCGCGCGAACAGGTTGCCGAGCAGGCCCACGCTGAAGGTGTGGATCTTGAAGAGATCGAGCGAGAAGATCGGCTGTGGCGTGCGCACCGCGTGCAGACCGTAGGCCACGAACGCGGCGAGCGAAAGGATGAAGAGCACGAGCACGGTGGCGTGCTGGATGCCGAACTCGCTGCGCCCGTCGAGCGCGAACGAAATCGCGAGCATGCCGATTACGAGCAGCAGGTAGCCCGGCAGGTCGAAGCGCGGCGTATCGGGGTTGCGGCTGTCGGGCATGAAGATGAAGGTGGCGACGCAGCCCACCACGCCCACCGGCACGTTGATGAGAAAGATCCAGTGCCACGAGGCGATCTGCACGAGCCAGCCGCCGAGCGTCGGGCCGATGAGCGGGCCGATCAGCCCCGGAATCGCCACGAACGAGAGCGCGGGCAGATAGCGTTCGGCGGGAAACGTGCGCAGCACGGCAAGCCGGCCGACCGGCAGCAGCATCGCGCCGCCCACGCCTTGCGCGATGCGCGAGACCACGAGCTGGTTCAGCGTATGCGCGCTCGCGCACAGGAGCGAGCCGACCGTGAACACGAAAATCGCGCCGAGGAACACACGCCGTGTGCCGAGCTTGTCCGCGAGCCAGCCCGATACGGGGATCATCACCGCCATCGTGAGCGAATACGCGATCACGACTGATTGCATGCGCAACGGTAGTTCGCCGAGGCTCCTCGCCATCGCCGGCAACGCCGTGTTGACGATGGTCGAATCGAGGGTCTGCATGAAGAAGCCGGTGGCGACGAGCCACAGCATCACGGACAACGAGCGGGGCGACGGGGCGGTGCTGGACGCAGCGGTGGATTCGGACATGGGCGAGGACTGGGGCGCGCAGGCAAGCGCCATTGTAGGGAAAACGGCGTGCCCACGCAGACGGACGGCCCCGCTGCCGCAAATGTGGCGCAGGCGGCGTGAGCGCCGGGGGCGACCCGCGCCTTGCGCGTCTATCCGTCGAGGCGCGCGGCCGCCGCGAAGAAGGCCTGGGCGCGCGGGTCGAGCGTGAGCGCCACGTTGATGCGAATCCACGGGCTCGGCTCGCCTTGCGGGCGGAAGTGGCTGCCCGGCGAGACCGCCACGCCGAGCGGCTCGCCGCAGGCGGCGAGGCGGGTGGAATCCTCCACGTGCGGCACGCGCGCCCAGACGAACTTGCCGCCCGTTTGCGCATAGCCGCGCGCCGCGCTCGCCGCGGTGGCCGACGCCGCGCTGCCGAACAGCTCCCACCCATGCGCTTCGAGTGTGCGCGTGGCCGACCCTTGCGCCTCGGCGATGCGCCGGCGCAGCCGTTCGAGGTATTTGCGGTACGCGCCGCGCTCGAGCAGCGTGGCGGCCACGGCCTGCGAGAAGCGCGAGCCGCTGATGCTGGTGAGCGCCTTGATGGACGCGAGATCGCGCACGATCGCCGGGTTGGCGACCACGTAGCCCACGCGCAGCGCCGAGGAGAGCGTCTTCGAAAGCCCGCCTACATAGACGACGTGCTCGAACTGGTCGAGCGCCGCGAGCCGGTCGGTGGGGTCGGCCTGGAAATCGGCGTAGATGTCGTCCTCGACGATCGTGAAGCGGTGCTCGCGCGCGAGTTGCAGCAGGCGGAACGCGACAGGCGGCGAGATCGTCGAGCCGGTCGGGTTGTGGAACACGGTGTTGACGAAGAACGCGCGCGGATGGTGCTCGGCGAGCATCGCGTGCAAATGGTCGAGATCGGGCCCGCTTGCCGTGCGGCGGATGCCCACGAGGCGCACGCCGTGCAGCTTGAGCAGACCGTACAGGTTGTAGTAGCCGGGATCTTCGACGAATACCGTGTCGCCGGGCTTGAGCATGTAGCGCATGAGCAGGTCGAGGCCTTCGCTCGCGCCTTCAGTGATGAGGATCTGCTGCGTCCCGGCGACGATGCCAAGCGGCGCGAGCCGGTTGCACAGATGCTCGCGCAGCGTGGCGTCGCCCGTTGGCGTGCCGTAGTCGACGAGGCTCGCCGGGTCGCTGCGCGACACATGGCGGATCGCCTGACCGAGCGCGTCGATGTCGCGCCACGCCTGCGGGATCGAGCCGCTGTCGAGCTGCAGCAGCTCGCCCGCGCGTTCGAGCTGGCTGAGCAGGTGGCCCGATTCGTCGGCGGCGTTCGAGAGGTCGCAGGTACCCATGCCGGAGAGTCCCGCGCGCGCGTGCTCGCTCACGTAGAAGCCCGAGCCGTGGCGCGAGTCGAGATAGCCGAGCGAGACGAGCCGGTCATAGGCCTCGATCACCGGAAAGCGGCTGATGGCGTAATCGGTGGCGAACTGGCGGATCGACGGCAGGCGCGAGCCCGGGTGCGCCGCGCGCGAGCGGATCCACGTCTGCACGCCGCTGACGATTTGTTCGGTGAGCGGCACGTCGCTCGCGCGGTCGAGTTCGAGTTTCATCTGGGTCTCGCTGGGTAGGGCGCTTCAGGCTGCGGTTTGAAACGGCAGTGACTGTTCGGTTTTTTGGCTGCACAGTTCCAGATGAACTGTTCGGAACTGTACATGGGATCGTCCGTCACTGATCGCAATAATGCTCCTACCGGGAAGGCGCTTCAAGTCCTTGTCAGCCAGCCTTCCGGTGGCCGTCCGAGGGGACTCGGCGGCCAGTCTGCAAGGAGCACGGCAATGCGCGAAATCCGAATCTTCGAACTGGAACACGGCGAGCCCGTCGAAACCTGGCGGCTCGCGCAGGCAATGCAATTGCATGTAAGCGAAGGCGAACTCTGGCTCACGATCGCGGGCGACGCCGGCGACTACTGGCTGCGCGCCGGCGAGTCGATCGGGCTCGCCGCGGGCGTGTGCGTGCACGTGAGCGCGGGCCACGAAGGGGCGCGTTTCGTGCTGGCGCTGGGCGGCGCAAGCGCCGCTGCGCCAGCGTGGACGGTGGCGCCGGTCGACGTGGAACGCGTGCGCGCGGCAGGGGCGAGCGGCGTGGCGGCGCGCATCGGCGAGACGTTGCGCGGCTGGGTGCAGCGCGGGCAGTGGGGTGTGCGGGCGGCGGGTTGAACTAGCGGCGCGTGTTACGCGATGTGCGGCACGGCATGCCTCGTTTCGCCCTCCATTTCCCCTACGTACCTTGCGCGCGGACGGATCAGCCGGCCATCGGCGGTCTGTTCGAGCGCATGCGCGATCCAGCCCGTCACGCGGCCGGCGGCGAACAGCGTAAATGCCGCGCCGCGCGGCAGCCCCAGCACGCGCTCGATGGCCGCGAGCGCGTAGTCGAGCGTCGGGCGCGCGCCGCTCGTCTCGGCCACGGCCTGGGCGAGCGCGTCGACTTCGTCCATCGGCGAGCGCGCCGGCGCGCGCTGTGCGAGCAGGTCCAGCAACAGGCGCGCGCGCGGGTCGCCAGCGGGATAGAGCGGGTGGCCGAAACCGGACAGCGGCACGGCCGCGCCGAGTTCGTCGGGCGCGAGACGGTCGGCGAGATAGCGATGCAGATCGTCGGCGCGCGCGGCTTCGTCGAAGAGCGCGGCGACGCGCGTGGTCTCGCCGCCGTGGCGCGGCCCGGCCAGGGCGGCCAGGCCGCCCGTCGCCGCGCCGAACAGATGCGTACCCGTGGAGGTGATGCAGCGCACCGTGAACGTCGAGGCGTTCAGCTCGTGGTCGGCGCACAGGACGAGCGCGGCGCGCAGCAGGTCGGTTTGCGCGCGCGAGCGCACGCCCCATGCCTCGCCTAGCTGACGGTGCAGCGGCTCGTTCGACGGCGCCGCGGAAACGAGCGCCGCCGCGAGCAGGCGCATGAGCATCGCACCGGTGTCGATTTGCGCGTCGCGGCCCTGCGCCCAGATGCGCGGCATTTGCGCGGCGGCGGCCGGCAACAGAACGAGCGCGCGCTCCAGCGGCGTGTGCCCGCTCCAGATCTTCAGCCATGCCGACCATTGCGCGGCCGCGATGGGCGCCTCGGGCGCCTGCAGCACGCGGCGCGGCGCGCATTGCCACAGCAGCGCCGCGACCTCCTCGAGCGAGGCCTGACGCGCGAGCGCGATGGCGTCCTCGCCGCGATAAAAGAGCTTGCCGTCGGCGATCAGCGTGATCGACGATTCGAGCACGGGCACGCCCCAGTCGAGCACCTTCTGCGCGACCTTGCCCGCGCGCTTGCCGTCGGCCTTGCGGCGCGCGAGGCGGCGCACCTCGGCGGCGTCGTAGCGGTTGTGGCGGCCATGAGGCGAAGGCGCCGAGGCGATGAGTCCGCGGCTCACATAGGCGTAGAGCGTGGCGCGGCTGATGCCGAGTTCGGCGGCGGCTTGCTCCGCGGTCATATAGCTGGACATGGTGGCTCGCCTCCCGGAACCGGAGAAATCAATCTATGTTGATCATGATAATCAAGATTGATCCGGGATTCGAGTGGCGCGACGATGCGTGACATCACTTCGGCTCGCTTTCTCCCCGCTTCCCTCGCAAAAGGACTGCACGCCATGACGCCACGCGACGCGCTCGAACACCTCTGGATGTTGGCGGGCTGCGACCCTTCCGCTCTCGACTGGCTCGACGTCGAAGGCGTCGATCCGGGCCTGCCCTCGATCTTTCGCGTGGGCACGCTCGCGGCGGCGAGCATCGGCGCGGCGGGGCTCGCCGCCGCGCAACTGCACGCGCTGCGCACGGGCCGGACGCAGCGCGTGGCGATCGACGTGCGCCGCGCGCTCGCCGCGTTTCGCAGCGAGCGCCATTTGAGCGTGGACGGCCAGCCGCCCACGGAGCTGCGTCATCCGGTGACGGGTCACTTCCCGACCGGCGACGGTCGCTGGGTCCAGCTGCACGCGAACTTTCCGCATCACCTTGCGGGCATCCTGCGCGTGCTCGAATGCGCGGACGAGCGCGACGCCGTGGCGCGCGCGATCCTTGGCTGGGAAGGCGCGGCGCTCGACGACGCGCTCGCGCAAGCGGGCCTGTGCGCCGCGCTCGTGCGCGCGCCGCGCGAATGGGCCGCGCACGAGCAGGCGAAGGCGGTGGCGAGCCTGCCGCTGTTCGAGATCGAGCGCATTGGCGACGCGCCCGCCGAGGCGCCGCGGGCGGGCGCCGGCGCGCGTCCTCTGGAAGGCGTGCGCGTGCTCGACCTCACGCGCATCATCGCGGGGCCGGTGGCGGGGCGCACGCTCGGTCAACACGGCGCGGACGTGCTGCTCATCAACGGCGCGCATCTGCCGAACATCGCGCCGCTCGTGATCGACAACGGCCGCAGCAAGCGCTCCGCCACGCTCGACCTGCGCGACGCAGCCGCGTGCGAGCAGTTGCGCGCACTCGCACGCGATGCCGACGTGTTCGTGCAAGGCTACCGGCCAGGTGCGCTCGCCGCGCGCGGCTTCGCGCCCGAGGCGCTTGCGCAGGTGCGGCCCGGCATCGTGTGCGTGTCGATCAGTGCGTATGGGCATCGTGGGCCGTGGCGCGAGCGGCGCGGCTTCGACAGCCTCGTGCAGTCGGCGAGCGGCATCGTGTGGGCCGAGAGCGTCGTCGCAGCGAGGCACGGCAGCGCCGCAGCAGGCGCGCCGCCGTTCACTACGGCTCGCCCGCTGCCGTGCCAGGCGCTCGATCACGCCACGGGCTATCTGGCCGCGTTCGGCGCGATGGTCGCGCTCGCGCGGCGCATGCGCGAAGGCGGCAGCTGGCACGTGCGCCTGTCGCTCGCGCAAACGGGCCGCTGGCTGCAGACGATGGGCACGCTCGAAGACGGCCAGCAGGCGCCCGAGGTGGGCGCCGCCGATCTCGCCGATTGTCTGGAGGAAATGGCTTCGCCGTTCGGGCGCGTGCGCGCAGTGGCGCCCGCCGAGCGGCTCGAATTCACGCCGGCGTTTCATGCGCGGCCGCCGGTGCCGATCGGCAGCGATGCGCCGGCATGGAACGACTAGACGACACCGCGTTTTCGCGCGCTACTTGCGCAGTTCCGCGACGAAATCGTAATAATCGTTGCGGCAGTAGGTATCGGTGAGTTCGATGGCGCGCTGATCGGCCGTATAGCCCACGCGCGTGATGAGCAGCAGCGCCTCGTTGGGCGCGATGCTCATCTGCCGCGCGATTTCGTCGCTCGCGTTCACGGCGCGAAAGTGTTGCAGCGCGCGCACGATCGAAAGCCCGCGCTGTTCGAGAAAGCTGTAGAGCGAGTCGCCGATCGCGTTCGGGTCGGGAATCAGCGCGGCGGGGAAGGTGGAGTTCTCGACGGCCATGACGATGCCGTCGGCCAGACGCAGGCGCTTCAGGCGCGTGACGGCCGCCGCCGGCGAGAGCCCGAGCTGGATCACCTCGTCGCGGCTCGCGGGCTGGATTTCGCGCGAGAGCCAGCGCGAGCTCGGCGTGAAGCCGCGCTGGCGCAGCATCTCGCTGAAGCTCGTGAGGCGCGAGAGCGGGTCTTCGATGCGCGGCGTGATGAAGCTGCCCGCGCCTTGCGTGCGGCGAATCAGGCCCTGCTCGACGAGCAGTGCGATCGCCTTGCGCGCGGTGATGCGCGAAACGCCGAGTGACTCCGCGAGGACGCGCTCGGAGGGCAGGGCTTCGCCCGCGTTCCAGCGATTGTCGTGAATCGCAAGGCTCAGCTTGCGCGCGAGCTGCAGATAGAGCGGCGTGTCGTTGTCCGGGTCCGGGCGCAGGTCGCGCCAGCGGTCTTCCGTGGGTGCGTTCATGGGAGGCAGGCATGAAAGGCGAACGGCAATTTTATGTCATCGATGCGCAATCGCGGAAATGAACGGCTTGCGAGAGTGCGTATGACCGCATTGCGCGCCAGGCGATACACTGGCCGTTCTTTGCCAGTTGGCGCGGTTGCAGCGCGCAAAGGGAGATCATGACGACCGATATCGCAAGCGTCGCATTGCCGGACGGCGAACGCATTCCGAAGCTGGGGCAGGGCACGTGGGAAATGGGCGAGCGCAGTGCACACCGCGCGGCGGAAATCGCCGCGCTGCGCGAAGGCGTGGCGCTCGGCATGACGCTCATCGACACCGCCGAGATGTACGGCGACGGCGCGACCGAGCGGCTGGTCGGCGAGGCCTTGCAGGGCCTGCGCGACGAGGTGTTTCTCGTGAGCAAGGTGTATCCGCACAACGCGAGCCGCAGCGGCGTCGCGCGCGCGTGCGAGGCGAGCCTGAAACGCCTCGGCACCGACCGGCTCGATCTCTATCTGCTGCACTGGCGCGGCGGGGTGCCACTCGAAGAGACGGTCGAAGGGTTCGAAGCGCTCGTGCGCGCGGGCAAGATCCGTCACTGGGGCGTGAGCAATTTCGACACCGACGACATGGAGGAACTGTTCGCCACGCCTGGCGGCGACGCGTGCGCGACCAACCAGATTCTCTACAACATCGCGCGGCGCGGCGCGGAATTCGACCTGCTGCCGTGGAGCGCCGCGCATCGCATGCCGGCGATGGCGTATAGCCCGGTCGATCACGCGCGCTTGCCGAGGCGCTCGCCGCTCGACGACATCGCTCACGCCCACGGGGTGTCGGTCTATCGCGTGGCGATGGCGTGGGTGCTGGGCCAAAGCGGGGTCTGCGCGATTCCGAAGGCGGGGCGCGTGGAGCACGTGCGCGACAACCGCGCGGCGCTCGATCTCGTGCTCGGTGCTGACGAGCACGCGGCGCTCCACGCGCATTTCAAGCCGCCGCGCAGCAAGCGTCCGCTGGAGATGCTGTAGGGCGCGAGTGGGATGCGCGCTTGCGCGCGCGGTCATGGTTTGTGCCGGCGTATGGCGAGCAGACAGCCGCTGTGGTCGCCCGGGAACGCCACGCGCATCGCGCATCCGGCGACCGGCCCACGGCGGCGGTGCCCGGCCGGGGGACCGGGACGCCGCCGCCGACGCCAGGACTGGCGCGCCTGGCCGTCGCGCCAGATCGGAGTGGCTGCAGCGCTCTGCCTGCACCGCCGTACAGGTTCAATGACCGCTGCCATGGCCGCCACCGTGTCCGCCGCCGTACCCGCCGCCCGGGCCGCCCGACGGTCCACCTTTGCCGAATCCACCTCCGAAGCCACCGCCGAATCCGCCGAAACCCCCGCCAAAGCCGCCGCCGAATCCGCCTGCTGGGCCGCCCGAAGGGCCGCTAGCCGATCCGCCGTGGCTGCCGCAGCCACAGCCGCCTGAACTGCCGCCGTTGCTGCTTCCGCCGCCGCTGTTGCCACCGCCGTTGTTGCCGCCACCGTTGTTGCCACCGCCGTTGTTGCCGCCACCGCTGTTGCCACCGCCGTTATTGCCGCCGTTGTTGCCACCGCCGTTGTTACCACCGCCTCCTTTCCCACCACCGCCTTTGCCGCCGCCGGAGTTGCTGGAACCGCCTCCCGAACCGCTCGGTCCCGTCCCTCCCACGCCAGAGCTGCCGCTGCGGCCAAGCCCTCCCGTGCTGGCCGTCGCGGCGCCCGCGCCGCCGCCGCTTCCGCTGCTGCCGCTCGACGCACCCGAGCCGCCATGGCCGCCGCCGCCGTTGCCCCGGAAACACGCGCTGCCCGTACGGCTAATGCAATCGTTCGGCGCGAACACCATAGAAACGTCGCTCGCCAGCGTAGCCGAATCGGACTCCGAATCAGTCTTCGACGAGATGCTGGCGGCAGGCGAATCCGCAGCAACCGGCGCGCCGAAAGCCCCGAAGCCCTCGGCCCCGCTCGCCGGCAGAGGTGCGTCGGCGAGCAGGATTACCGGATTGATGGCATCGCCTGCGGCGTGCGCAGAGATCACGGGGAATAAAACGCCCGCGCCCACCGCGCACACGCCTGCTCCCCATCTTATCCAATCGCAGTACTGATGAATGTTGGTCTTTTTCATCTTGTTCTCCCCGCAAGGCGGCAGCGTGATGCGCTGTCGTCTCCCATGCCCCCGTGCCGGCCGCACGCCTTGTGCGCGTGCGCCGACTCCGTCAGGCTCGCAACCCGCTTCGCGCCGGCGTATTGGGTTCGATCCGGCTGTAACGGTACTCGCCAAAAACGGCACCCGGTCAGGCCGCGCGCAGGATGACCGGTTTGCGCAGGACTACTTGTGGATTGTCGGAACCCATGGCGTGGGACCGCAGATTACAAGCGCGTCGAGCGGCCGGTCATCCGTGTGCCCGGTGCGCCGCCCCGCGCGTGTGTCGGGGCGCATTGCACTGGATTGCGGCGGCCGGATGCCTGGTGCCGATATAGCCAGTTTTGTGCCATCGGCCGGGGAGGGGCGTGCGGGGTGGACTTGACAATTGATGTGTCGCCCGCGTGGCAGAAAAAACGCGGAAAACGTTACGGCGATGAAACGCGCGCACTGGATGGCGCGATTCGCGTTGCGAAAGCGGACAGCGCAACGAAGCCGGATGCGATATGCGCGCTATCGCACCGTCAGGTCGCCGCTTGCGTGGCTGTGGTGGCGCTCTGTTGTGTGCGCAATTCGTCTACGGGAATATGGCAGAGAATGCGATGGCCGCCGCCCGCGTCGGCGAGTGGTGGGGGCGCTTCGTCGCAAATGGCGCCGAGCTTGCGCGGGCAGTGGGCGCTGAAAATGCAGCCGCGCGCCGCGGCCTGCGCGCCGTTGGCCGTTGCCGCGCCGAGCGCGCGCGCGGCCAGCAGCGTTTCTGTATACGGATGCCAGGGGCCGTCGAACACCGCGCCGGCCGGACCGCTTTCCACGACACGGCCCGCGTAGAGCACGACGATGCGATCGGCGAGATAGCGCACGACATCGAGGTCGTGCGAAATGAACAGGTAGCTCACGCCGCGTTCGCGCTGCAGGCGTGCGAGCAGGTTGAGAATCGCGGCCTGCACGGAGACGTCGAGCGCCGAGGTGGGCTCGTCACAGATCACGATGCGCGGCTCGCCCGCGAACGCCTGAGCGATCGCCACGCGCTGCTTGAGGCCGCCCGAGAGTTGCCGCGCGCGCGCCACGAGATAGCGCGCCGGCACGCGTACGGCTTCGAGCAGTCCCGCGATGCGCGATTCGTCTGAGGCCTGGTGAGCGGCCGGCGTGGCGTCGTGCGCCCGGGACAGCGCGCGCTCGATCAGCCGTTTCACCGGCAGTGCGCGATTGAGCGAGGCGTCCGGATGCTGGAACACGACGCGCAGCGCTGCGCGCTCGTCGGCGCGACGCCGCGCGACGTGGGCGTGCAGGCGTTTGCCGTCGAGCTCGACGGCGCCGCCCGCATCGGGCGCATGCAGGCCGAGCAGCATGCGCGCGAGTGTCGTCTTGCCGCTGCCCGATTCGCCCACGACGCCGAGC
Organism: Paraburkholderia sp. EG286B; assembly: GCF_040965655.1. Taxonomy (NCBI): domain Bacteria; kingdom Pseudomonadati; phylum Pseudomonadota; class Betaproteobacteria; order Burkholderiales; family Burkholderiaceae; genus Paraburkholderia; species Paraburkholderia sp. EG286B. Next base: position 274,803 of record NZ_JBFRCF010000004.1, read on the forward strand.
GTCTCGCCCGCATGCAGCTCGATCGATACGCCGTCGAGCGCGCGCACGGCTTGCGCGCCGTGTCCGAAGGTGCGCGAGACGTCGAGCGCGCGCAATACGACGCGCGGTTCGGATTCACCATTCGAAGCGCCATCGCTCGAGGTCTGCGATCCGTCGCCGCCTCCGATCAGGTTGCCGAACGGCAATTCCATCGCACGTTCGTGATAGTGGCAGCGCGACATCTGCTCGCCGTGCGGCGCGGTCATGCGATGCGGCGGCGGCGCTTCCACGCGGCAACGCGCGTCGGCGAGGCGGCAGCGCGGTGCGTAGATGCAGCCGGGCGCACTCACGCCAGGCGCCGGCAACTCGCCCGGTATCGTGTCGAGCGCGCCCGCATGCTTGTTGCGGCCCTGCGCCGGCAGGCAGCGCAGCAGGCCGACCGTGTACGGATGGCGCGCACGCTCGAACACGTCGCGCGTGGCGCCTTCCTCCACGAGCCGTCCCGCGTAGAGCACGCCCACGCGTTCGCACATGCGCCCGATCACCGCGAGGTCGTGGCTGATGAGCAGCACCGCCATGCCCAGCTCCGCACGCAGCTTCGCGATGAGGTCGAGCACCTCGGCCTCGACGGTGGCGTCGAGGCCGGTGGTCGGTTCGTCGAGGATCAGGAGCGGGGGGTTCGACGCGAGCGCCATCGCAATCACCACGCGCTGCTGCATGCCGCCCGAGAGCTGGTGCGGATAGCTCGCCAGCACGCGGCCCGGATCGGCAATGCGCACGCGCTCGAGCATCGCGTGCGAGCGCGAGCGGGCCACGCTCGCGTCAGCGCCCGCGGCTTCGAACGCTTCGATCAGCTGGCGCGCAATCGTGAGCGTGGGATTGAGCGCGCTGGCGGGGTCCTGATAGACCATCGACACGGCGTTGGCGCGCAGCGTGCGCAGGCCGTCGACGTCGAGCGCGAGCACGTCGTCGCCCGCGATCGCGATGCGCCCGGCCTTCACACGGCCGTTGCGCGGCAGATAGCGCAGCGCGGCGAGCGCGACCGTCGACTTTCCGCAGCCCGATTCGCCTACCAGCCCATACGCTTCGCCGCGCCGGATGCGCAGCGAGACGTCGGTGAGCACGTCGCGGTCGCGCCCGCGCACGCGGTAAGCGACGGTGAGGCCGACGAGCGCGAGCGCGTCGTCGTTGCGCGGCGCGCTGAAGGTGGCGAGAGCGGGGCGTGACGAAGCGGGGCGGTTCACGATTGGAGCACCTCGCGCAGGCTGTCGGCGATCAGGTTCACGGCCACCACGAGCGAGGCGATGGCGAGCGCGTCGAATGCCACGGTCCACCATGCGCCGCCCGCGAGCAGCGTGTACGACTCGGCGAGCGCGAGCCCCCAGTCGGCGGACGGCGGCTGGATGCCGAAGCCGAGGAACGAGAGCGTCGCGACCGCGAAGATCGCATAGCCGAGGCGCACCGTCGCCTCGACGACGATGGGCGGCCAGACGTTCGGCAGGATCTCCGTGAACATCACGGCGAGCGCATTCGCGCCGCGCAGGCGAGCCGCCGCCACGTAGTCGAGATGACGCTCGGCGAGCACCGCCGCGCGCACCGTGCGCGCGATGAGCGGCGCAAACGTAATGCCGATCACGAGCACCACGGCGAGATTCGAGGCGCCCACGGCCGCGAGCACGAGCAGCGCGACGATCACGAGCGGCAGCGCGAGCACCGCGTCGAGCGTACGCGCGACGAGCGTGCCGAACGCGCCTTCGAAATAGCCCGTGACGAGCCCGAGCGCCGCGCCCGCGAGCGTGCCGACGAGCGTGGCGAGCGGCGCGATCGTGAGGATGTCGCGCGCGCCCACGATCACGCGCGAGCAGATGTCGCGGCCGAGCTGATCGGTGCCGCACCAGTGCGTATGGTCGGGCGGCAGGAGCGAGCTGAGCGGATCGGACGCGTAGGCGTCGTGCGGTGCGAACCACTGGCCCGCGAGCCCGCAGACGATCCACCACACGAGGATCAGCGCGCCCGCGACGAACGAGGGCGAGCGCAGCAGCAGATGCAGCGTGTCGCGCCAACGCGTGTCGGCGAGCGCTTCTTCGCCCGGTTCGCCGCCCGGAGAAATTGTTTCGGAAGCCATATCGTTCATGCGCCTCCCGGCGCGCGCAGGCGCGGGTCGAGCAACGCGTGCAGGGCGTCGGCGGCGAGATTGGCGAGCGTATAGACGGCGCCCACCGCAAGCACGCCCGCTTCGAGCAACGGGAAGTCCTTGGCCTTCGCGGCGTTGAAGATGAGGGAGCCTACGCCCGGATAACGGAACAGCGATTCGACTACGACGAGCCCGCCGATCAGATAGCCGAGCTGGGTGGCTGCCACCGTCACGCTGGGCAGCAGCGCGTTGCGCAGCACGTGCCGCACGATCACGACGTGGCTCGGCAGCCCCTTGAGAATCGCGGTGCGCGTGTAGTCGGCGTCGAGCGCCGTGATGGTGCCCGCGCGCGCAATCCGCGCGAGATAGCCGAAGAACACGAGCACGAGCGGCAGCACGGGCAGCACGAGGTGCCGCAATTGTTCGAGCACGCCCGCGCCGCTCGGTGCGGTCGCCTCGATGGGCAGCCAGCGCAGCCACACGCCGAAGATGAGGATCAGCACGATCGACGAGACGAATTCCGGCACGGCACTCGCGCACAGGCCGCCCGTGCTGATCGCGCGGTCGATCAGGCGGCCTTCGTGGAGCGCCGCCCAGACGCCGCCCGCAATGCCGAGCGGCACCACCACCACGAACGCGAGCAGGCCGAGCCTGGCCGACTGCAGGAGCGCGTCGCCCACGAACGGCGCGACGGGCTGCTTGTAGCTCCACGACATGCCGAAGTCGCCGCGCAGCGCATGAGTGATCCACGAAATGTACTGGTCGAGCACCGGTCGGTCGGCGCCAAGTTCGTGATTGAGCGCGGCCACGGCGCGCGCGTCGGCGAGCGGGCCCAGCACGGCGCGGCCGATATCGCCGGGCAGCAACTGGCCGCCCGCGAACACGAGCACCGAGAGCAGCCAGAGCGTGAAGATCGCCCAGGCGGCGCGCCGGCCGAGAAAGCGCGCGACGCCCGCGCGCGGGGCGAAGGCGCGCGCGGTGCCAGCCGAATTCGACATGGGCGGGAGCGGAGTAGCCATCGGACCTCCGTTTCGGGTGCGCTAGAGCCGGTTCAGGCGGCGAGCGTCGCGCGGTCGAAATAGAGCTGGGCGAGCGCCGTGAAGCGCACGCCCGAAAGCACGGCGCGCTGTGCGATCAACTGGTCGTAGAAGTACGGGATGATCACGGGCGTCTCGTCGAGCAGCAGCGTCTGGATCTGCCTCGCCACCTGCTTCTGGGCCGCCACGTCGAGCGTCGCCGCGAACTGCGCGACCAGCTTGTCGTACTGCGCGTTGCGAAAGTGCGCAGCATTCCACGTGCCGCCCGAGGTGAGCGGCGCGTTGAGAAACACGTTCGGCACGCCACGGTGCCCATAGTCGGTAATGCCGAGCGGCGAGTCGAGCCAGTCCGATTTGCCGAACGTGCCCGCGCCGTAGTACTGCGACTGGCTTTCCACCTTGAGCGCGATGCGAATGCCGACCGCCTTCGCCGCGTTCTGCACGACCACGGCGAGGTCCGGTATCTCCATGTACTTCTCGGTGGTGAGCGTCACGTCGAAGCCGTTGGCCACGCCCGCCTGCGCCAGCAACTGGCGTGCCTTCGCGACATCGATCTTGCGCTGGGGCACGTCGGTCGCCGTGGAAGGGAAGATGGGCGCGAACGGGCTGTCGTTGCCCACCACGGCGCGACCCTTGAACAGCCCGCGCACGAGCACGTCGCGATCGAGCGCCAGCGCGAGCGCCTGGCGCACGCGCTTGTCCTTGAAGGTGGGCGAGTCGTTGCGCATGTGGATCTGGCGGTGCGCGCTCGAGCGCACGCCGATCACCTTGAAGTCGGGATTGTTCAGGATGCCGATGCCGCCCTGCACGGTGAAGGTGCCCATCACGTCGGCCTGGTGGCCCTGCAGCGCGAGCAACTGTGCCTGCTCGTCGGCGTAGAAGGCGAACTCCACGCGCGCGGGCAGCGCCTTGTCGCCCCAATAGTCGGGATTGCGCACGAAGCTCACGCCACGCCGCGCCTCGAATTTGTCGAGCTTGAACGGCCCGGTGCCGATAAAGCTCTTTTCGTAATTGCCCGCATAGTTGGCGGGCAGCATCACGGCGTTGTAGTTGTCCGAAGAAACGTAGTAGGCGAAGTTGCCGTTGGGCGCGTCGAGATGGAACTCGACGGTGTGATCGTCGACGGCCTTCGTGCCGCCTTTCGAGAGCACGCCCTTGAGCACCGAGAGCGCCGCCGAGCCGGTTGCCGGGTCGGCGAGGCGATCGAAGGTCGCCACTACGTCCTTCGCGCCGAACGGCTGGCCGTCGTGGAATTTCACGTTGGGGCGCAGCTTGAACGTCCAGACGTCCGCTTTGGCGTTGGCTTGCCACGAGAGCGCGAGGGCGGGTTGCAGATGGCCTTGCGCGTCGTCGTTGGCGAGGAATTCGCCGGTCTGGTTCAGGAGACACAGCGCGCCCGCATCGGTCACGGTGAGCGGATCGACGGCGCCCGCGGGCATCAGGTGCGCCACGCGGATCGTCTGCTCGCCGGGCTTCGCCGCGCCCTGGGCGTGCGCCCCGCGCGGCACGGCGAGTCCCGCAAGCGCAGGCAGTGCCGTGAGGCCTACCGCGCTGGCGTAGCGCAGCAGCTCGCGGCGCGTGAGGCGGCCGGCAGCGAATTCGTCGAGGGCGTGGTTGCCGTGATCGCCGGCCTGGGGGCGCAGCGCTTCGAGGCGGGACGGGTTGGACACGTCATGTGGACGGCGGGACTGCGGTCGTTTCATCGGTGCGGGTTTCCGTGCGATTCCGTTCAGGGGACGCGCGAGGCCCGGGGGCGTGCGCGACGGCGGCATGCGGTACGGCAGACGACGAATGGGTGCAGCAAGGTGAAACGATTGACGGGGCTATCGAGCACGGCAGGCGCGCAATAGCTGGGCCTAGTTTACGCGCTTTCGGCAAACGAGGCGAAGGGTAGGGGTTTCGCGGGGTTGCGCGCGCATGGCGCGCCGTGCAGTCGTGCAGTCGCGAGAGGGGCGTGAGCGCTTTAGCGGGCCGCGGCGGGCCGGCGCCAGCGATGGAACAGCACCGAGCCGATCCAGCAGGCGATGAATACCGCGACGATGCCGTAGCCCAGCTCGCCGAAGCGCTCGTTGAGACCTGCGATGAGCGTCCACACGCCGCCGCTCGCGCCGAGCTTGTCGGCGATGAGCCCGAGCGCTTCCACGCCGCCGATCACGATCGCCACCAGCGCCGAGACGAACGTGATGCTCGCGTTGTAGTAGAGCTTGCGTCTCGGATCGTCCATCGCCCAGCCGTAGGCATGGACCATCAATACGTTGTCGGTGGAATCGACGAGCGTCATGCCCGCCGTGAAGAGCGCGGGGAACACGAGAATCGAATAGATCGGCAGGCCCTTGCCCGCTTCGGCGGCGGCAATGGCGAGCAGGCCGATTTCGGTGGCCGTGTCGAAGCCGAGGCCGAACAGCACGCCCACGGGGTACAGATGCCAGCTCCTGGTGACGAGAGCGAAGAGCGGTCGCAGCGCGCGCGAGAAGAGGCCGGCGGGCGCGGGTGCTCCGGCGGCGAGCGCTGCGTCGTCGCCTTGCTGCGCGCGGCGGTAACGCCTCCACACGTCGCGCAGGATCACGAGGTTCACGCCCGCGAGCACGAGCAGGAACGTCGACGAAACGAGCGTGCCGATGGTCGAGCCGATCTCGTGGAAGTCCTCGAAGCGGCCATGCAGCGAGAGCGCCGTGAGCGCGATGCCGAGCGTGGCAGCGACCACGACCGTCGAATGGCCGAGTGAGAACGCGAGTCCCACGCCGAGCGGGCGCTGGCCCTGCTGCATGAGCTTGCGCGTGACGGCGTCGATGGCGGCGATATGGTCGGCGTCCACCGCGTGACGCAGGCCGAAGCCGTAGGCCAGCAACGCCGTGCCGAGCAGCAGCGGATAGTGACGAAACGCGATCAGCGCCCACGCCCACGCGCCGAGATTGGCGGCGATGAGCGCGGCGTAGAGCGGAATCAGGCGGGCGCGGAGCGAGGCGGCGGGCGTCGTCATTGCGTCGTGGTGGGCGATAGGGGCTGCCGGGCGCTCAATGGTCGTGCGGATGACGGTGGATGGGATCGACCCAGTACACGGTTTCCGGGGCTTCGACGGCGTCGATGTTCAGGTTCACGACGACGGCCTCGTTGTCGCTGCGCACGAGCACGCATTCGAGCGGATCGTCGGTGCTGGCGTTGATTTCCTGGTGCGGCACGTAGGGCGGCACGAAGATGAAGTCGCCCGGGCCCGCCTCGGCCGTGAACTCCAGATGCTCGCCCCAGCGCATGCGCGCGTGACCACGCACGACGTAGATCACGCTTTCCAGCGCGCCGTGATGATGCGCGCCGGTCTTCGCGTTCGGATGGATCGTCACCGTGCCCGCCCAGATCTTCTGCGCGCCCACGCGCGCCGCATTGATCGCGGCCGCGCGGTTCATGCCGGGCGTTTGCGCCGTGTTCGTGTCGAGCTGGTCGCCGCGTATCACCTTGACGCCGTTTTCGCGCCAATCGATCGGTGCGTCGTCGCGAGGATGCTCATGGTCGTGTTCGTGACTCATTGTCGTGTCTCCTTGACTGTGGGCGGCGCAGCGTCATCGGCGCATTGTGGCATGGTCAAAATTGCGCCGCGCGCAAGCAAAAAAGCCCGTCCGCAGGGGACGGGCTTTCGTGTGCACAGCAATGCCTGCACGTCGCCGGCTTTACGTCTTCTTCGCGTTGATGACCGCTTCGGCCACGTTCTGCGGGGTTTCTGCGTAGTGCTTGAACTCCATCGTGTAGGTGGCGCGGCCTTGCGTGAGCGAGCGCAGCGAGGTGGAGTAGCCGAACATCTCCGAGAGCGGCACTTCGGCGCGCACGATCTTGCCGCCGCCGCCCGCGATGTCCTCCATGCCCTGCACGATGCCGCGACGGCTCGACAGATCGCCCATCACGTTGCCCATGAAGTCCTCGGGCGTCTCCACTTCCACGGCCATCATCGGTTCGAGCAGGATCGGTTTGGCCTTGCGCATCGCTTCCTTGAAGGCCATCGAACCGGCCATGCGGAAGGCGTTTTCGTTCGAGTCGACGTCGTGGTAGGAGCCGAACGTGAGCGTGACCTTCGTGTCGACCACCGGGTAGCCCGCGAGCACGCCTGCCTTGAGCGTTTCCTGGATGCCCTTGTCGACCGCGGGGATGAACTCGCGCGGAATCACGCCGCCCTTGATGGCGTCGACGAACTCGTAGCCCTTGCCCGGCGTCTGCGGTTCGAGCGTGATGACCGCGTGGCCGTACTGGCCGCGCCCGCCCGACTGCTTGACGAACTTGCCTTCCACATCCTCGACCTTGTTCTTCACGGTCTCGCGATACGCGACCTGCGGCTTGCCGACAGTCGCCTCCACGCCGAACTCACGTTTCATGCGGTCGACGAGAATTTCGAGGTGCAGCTCGCCCATGCCCGAGATGATGGTCTGGCCGGACTCTTCATCGGTTTGCACGCGGAACGACGGGTCTTCCTGCGCGAGGCGATTGAGCGCGATGCCCATCTTCTCCTGGTCGGCCTTGGTCTTCGGCTCGACGGCCTGCGAGATCACGGGCTCGGGGAAGATCATCCTTTCGAGCACGATGGCATGCGCCGGATCGCAGAGCGTGTCGCCCGTCGTCGCTTCCTTCAGGCCCACCGCGGCCGCGATGTCGCCCGCGCGCACTTCCTTGATTTCCTTGCGCTCGTTCGCGTGCATCTGCAGGATGCGGCCGAGGCGCTCCTTCTTGTCCTTGGTCGCGTTGAGCACCGTGTCGCCCGAATTCACCACGCCCGAATAGACGCGGAAGAAGATCAACTGGCCGACGAACGGGTCGGTCATGATCTTGAAGGCGAGTGCGGAGAACGGCTCGTCGTCGCTCGGGTGGCGCTCGATTTCCTTGTCGTGGAGGTCGTGGCCGAGAATCGCGGGCACGTCCACCGGCGAGGGCAGGTAGTCGATCACGGCGTCGAGCATGGCCTGCACGCCCTTGTTCTTGAACGCGCTGCCACACAGCATCGGCACGATCTCGTTGGCGATCGTGCGCTTGCGCAGGCCGCCCTTGATTTCCTCTTCGGTCAGGCTTTCGTGATCGTGAAGATACTTTTCGAGCAGCGTTTCGTCGGCTTCGGCGGCGGCTTCGACCATCTTCTCGCGCCACTCGTGCGCAAGTTCGACGAGATTCGCGGGGATGTCCTCGTACTCGAACTTCACGCCCTGGCTCTCGTCGTCCCAGACGATAGCCTTCATCTTCACGAGATCGACCACGCCCTGGAAGTGATCTTCCGCGCCCACCGGAATCTGGATAGGCACGGCCACGCCCTTCAGGCGCTCGCCGATCTGCCGCTGCACGCGGAAGAAGTCCGCACCCACGCGGTCCATCTTGTTGACGAACGCGATGCGCGGCACCTTGTACTTGTTCGCCTGACGCCACACGGTTTCCGACTGCGGCTGCACGCCGCCCACGGAGTCGTACACCATGCACGCGCCGTCGAGCACGCGCATGGAGCGCTCGACTTCGATCGTGAAGTCCACGTGCCCCGGGGTGTCGATGATGTTGATGCGGTGTTCGGGGTAATTGCCGGCCATGCCCTTCCAGAACGCAGTGGTCGCCGCCGAGGTGATCGTGATGCCGCGTTCCTGTTCCTGCTCCATCCAGTCCATGGTCGCCGCGCCGTCGTGAACCTCGCCGAGCTTGTGATTCACGCCGGTGTAGAAAAGGATGCGCTCGGTCGTCGTGGTTTTGCCGGCGTCGATGTGAGCGCTGATCCCGATGTTGCGATAGCGCTCGATGGGGGTCTTGCGAGGCACGGTGATCTCCTTGGAATGACGCGCCATGGAAGCTGCCGGGCGGCACGCGGCGCGGCCAGCGCGCGGCCCGATGCGCCGCATGGCGCACGCGTTGGTGGCACGCGCCATGCGGGGGATTTATAGGATAGCGCTTGCGCGGCGGTTTTGCAGGGCGTTTGCCGCGGCGCGGGAAGTGGCGACCGCGCTGCGCAGGGGCGCCAGGCGGCGCGCCGGCGGGCAGGGGGGCGCAAAAAAAGCCGGCGCCGCGCGCGTGCGGGGCCGGCTTGCGTTTTTGCGCGGCGCGCGAATGGCGCGCGCTGGGTCGCCGCGCGCTTACTGCAGCGGCGGCAGTCCCTGAATCTTCATGCCGGGCTTGATGCCCTTCGCCGTGAACCAGCCCTTCGGCATTTCGAGCGCGAAGACGCCGTTGTTACGCGGGCAGTGGTTGTTGGTCGTTTCGGCCTGCATCTCGTCGATGTCGGTGATCGTACCGTCGGCGCGAATAAAAGCGATCGACAGCGGGATCAGCGTGTTCTTCATCCAGAAGCAGTGCACGGCGTTTTCGCCGAACACGAACAGCATGCCTTCATTGGGCCCGAGCTGCGAGCGGTACATGAGGCCTTGTTCACGGTCCGCGTCGTTGGCGGCGACCGCTGCGTCGATCACGAACATGCCTGCCGTGAGCTTCACGCGCGGAAATTCGCTCGGCTGCTTCGCGCCCGGCGGCATCTGCTGCGCCTGCGCGATGCTCGACGTGGCCGTCGCGGTGAACATGAGCGCCGCGAAAGCGGCCAATGGCAATGCGACGACAAGCGCGCAGCGCACGAAGAACGAGCGCAGGGAAAATCGCACGAGAGACTCCTTCCTGTAGGTTAATCCGCGCATGTTACGCGACCAGGTCAGAGCGGGTCAAAATGCGCGGCGCGGTTCACGTCATCGACGTGATGCGGCGAGCGCGCGTGACAAAAAAATGGCTGAAAATCGGGCAGCCAAACAAAAAGGCAGAACGCCTTGCGGCGCTCTGCCTTTCGTCGCGCTGAAGAGCAGCACCGAGTGCCGCGGCTTCATGCGTCTTACAACAAGCTTACTCCGAAGCTGCCGAAGCGGCTTCAGCCTTCGCTGCCTTCTTGTGCGACGACTTCTTGTGTGCCTTCTTGTGCGACGACTTGTGAGCAGCCGAAGCAGCAGCAGCCGGAGCAGCCGAAGCAGCTTCCGGAGCCGAAGCTTGTGCGAATGCAGCCGATGCGAAGAGACCAGCGACCAGAGCAGCGATCAGTTTGTTCATGTTGTGAATCCTCAAGCTTGAGTTGATTAACCAAGTGACCCGGTTTTTGGAGTCAGGTCGGTAAACGTGCCATCCACCTTTCGGTTGACAGCCGCTTTCGACAAATTCACGTGAATTTGATTTCTGCGTCTGCCAGCGGTCGGGACCGTACATTGCTGCGAGGACCCTGAAGGCTGAATGCCGGATAGCTTCTGGAGGCATCTGCGTCGAATAACGCATGGTCTCGCGAGACGGTTGACGCAAACTTTTGATTTGCTTCGTAACGAGACGCAACAGAAAGATGAGGGACGTGCCGCGTAATTCGAAAAAAAATGATCAGCACGCGAAAAGTGCTTGCACAACAATCACTTGTGTCTGTGAGACGTGTTTTGCCAGGGCGCATTGGTGGGCACGTCGATGCTTTCGCCGGGTGCCAGGCCAAGTGAAAAAATATCGAGCGCGCCGATCGCGACGCGTACGAGTCGCAACGTTGGATAGCCCACTGCCGCGGTCATGCGTCGCACTTGCCGGTTCTTGCCTTCGCTGATCGCAATCTCGACCCACGTGGTGGGGATCGACGCGCGATAACGAATCGGCGGATGACGCGGCCACAAATTTTCGGGCTCAACAATGATTCTTGTTCGACACGGCTGCGTCACGAAGTCACCGAGATCGAGGCCGCGTTCGAGCGCGGCAAGCGCTGCCGCATCAGGTTCGCCTTCCACTTGCGCCCAATAGCGCTTCACGAGCTTGCGTTTCGGTTCGGCGATGCGTGCTTGCAAGGCGCCGTCGTCGGTGAGGAGCAGGAGCCCTTCGCTATCGGAGTCGAGCCGGCCCGCGGGATAGACGCCCGGCACCTTCACCCAGTCCGCGAGAGACTGACGGGTTTCGTGCGGCGAAAACTGACAGATCGTGCCGAACGGTTTATTGAGGGCGATCAAGCGCATGACTGGGCGACGGGTACGAATGGATGACTGGCTGGCGCCGAGATCTTAATGCATATTACGTTTCGCCGATTTCTACGTCTTATATAAGACATAAGATACGAGCGGACCGGATCATCCGATAGTGGCGACGACAACCCACGCGAGGACGCCGCGCGCGCGGTACGGACATGTTCGCCATGCCGCGCCGCAGCACCGCAAATGGCTTGCTTTGAGCCGGCGTTCGTGTGAAGGGCGCGGCACGCATGCGCGAGGCGTGGGCTAGAATAGCCGCCAGACCCTCACGCCGACGGGCTGTTCGCGCCGCCAGGCAAGCCGCCCGCTCTCGCCGGGCGAACAGGCTTCGCCGCCGCTGCGAGGCGCCGCGCGCCACACCCGCTACCACAGCCTTGCCCTTACTGGAGTCGATCATGCCGTATCAGCACATCGTGGTTCCGACCGGCGGTGAAAAGATCACCGTCAATCCGGACTTCTCGCTCAACGTCTCGGACCAGCCGATCATCCCGTACATCGAAGGCGACGGCACGGGCGTGGACATTACGCCGGTCATGCTGAAAGTGGTCGATGCGGCAGTCGAAAAGGCCTACGGCGGCAAGCGCAAGATTCACTGGATGGAAATCTACGCGGGCGAGAAGGCGACGCGGGTCTACGGTCCCGACGTGTGGCTGCCCGAAGAAACGCTCGACGTCGTGAAGGAATACGTGGTGTCGATCAAGGGGCCGCTCACGACGCCGGTGGGCGGCGGCATCCGCTCGCTCAACGTCGCGCTGCGCCAGCAGCTCGATCTGTACGTGTGCCTGCGCCCGGTGCAGTACTTCAAGGGCGTGCCCTCGCCGGTGCGCGCGCCGGAGAAGGTCAACATGGTCATTTTCCGCGAGAACTCGGAGGACATCTATGCGGGCATCGAATGGCCCGCGGAGTCCGAAGGCGCGAAGAAGCTCATCAGCTTCCTGCGCGAAGAGATGGGCGTGGCGAAGATCCGCTTCCCGGACAGTTCCGGCGTCGGCGTCAAGCCGGTGTCGCGCGAAGGCACGGAGCGTCTCGTGCGCAAGGCGATCCAGTATGCGATCGACAACGAGCGCCGCTCGGTCACGCTCGTGCACAAGGGCAACATCATGAAGTACACCGAAGGCGCGTTCCGCGACTACGGTTATGCGCTCGCGCAGAAGGAGTTCGCAGCGGAACTGATAGACGGCGGCCCGTGGATGAAGATCAAGAATCCGAAGACGGGCGGCGACATCGTGATCAAGGACGTGATCGCCGATGCCTTCCTGCAGCAGATCCTGCTGCGCCCTGCCGAATACGACGTGATCGCCACGCTGAACCTGAACGGCGATTACATTTCCGATGCGCTGGCGGCACAGGTGGGCGGCATCGGGATCGCACCGGGCGCGAATCTTTCGGACTCCGTGGCGATGTTCGAGGCGACTCACGGCACGGCCCCCAAGTATGCGGGCAAGGACTATGTGAATCCGGGCTCCGAAATTCTTTCGGCGGAAATGATGCTGCGTCATCTCGGCTGGTTCGAAGCGGCGAACCTCATCATCGCCTCGATGGAGAAGTCAATTCTGCAGAAGCGCGTGACCTATGACTTCGCGCGTTTGATGGAAGGGGCGACGCAGGTATCGTGCTCGGGCTTCGGGCAGGTGATGATCGAGAATATGTAGGCACAAGACGGCTCATCGCCGTCCTGGTGGAAAAAACCGGCAGATCGCAAGATCTGCCGGCTTTTTTTATCCGGCTCGCCGTCAATCCGTCACGATTGGGCGGTCGATCCGACTTCGCTCACCCCGTGCGCTATCATGGCAGCGGTCAATCGAATTCATCCGCAGCTTCGTACAACGTGCCAGTCGTCTATCGCTTCTTTCTCGTCTGCCTGCTCGCGCTGCTTTCCATGCGCGGCGCGATGGCGTGCGAGCACGCGCAGCACGATGCGCTGGCGGCGCACGCTGCACTCACGCCGCACGTTGTCGTCGCCGCCGGCGGTCGTTGCGCCGGGACGAGCACTCATGGTCAGGGTTCGCATTCCCCTTGCGGCACGAGTTGCTGCGTCGCGGGCTGCTGCGCGCATTGCAGCGTGCCTTCCGTGGTGACCGCATTCGATGTGCAAACCGGCGCTCGTTCCGCGCTTACCGTGCTTTCCGCAGCCTTGCGCGCCGGCATTACGCACGCGCCTCCTTTGCCTCCTCCAATCGCCTGAACAGTGGCGCTCGCGCTTTGCGCGAGCGCAACGAATTCCGCGCGCACGGCGTGCGTGTTGTCGCGCGACGCGTGCCCAGGCATGAACGAGGTATGAGGATTTCATCGATGAAACGAAGAGCATTTCTATCCGGCGCGTTGGGCGCCGCCACCGCGACCCTGTTCGCGCGCCATGCATCCGCACAGAACGCGGGCGATGCGATGCACGGCATGCACGGCATGCACGGCATGACGGACATGCCGGCGATGTCGGGCGGCACGATGCACGCGCAAGGGCCGCTTGCGCCCGCCGATGCGTTACCCGCCGGCGCGCCGCTTGCCGCGCTGCGCACGCTCGCCAATCAGAGCCGCGAGCCAGGCCAGTTTCGCGCGACTCTCGTCGCGCAACCCGCTGCGCGGGCGCTGCTGCCCGGAAAGCAGCAAACCGTCTTCTGGCAATACGATGCACTCTCAGCGGCCGAAAACGATGGCCCGGTCATCGGCCCGATGATCGACGTACGCGAGGGCGACACCGTCGAAATCACCTTCGTGAACCGGCTGCCCCTGCCGTCGACGATTCACTGGCACGGCCTGCCCGTGCCGCCCGATCAGGACGGCAATCCATCGAAACCCGTCGCGCCTGGCGCGCAGCATGTTTATCGCTTCACGCTGCCGCCGGGGAGCGCGGGCACCTACTGGTATCACCCGCATCCGCACATGCTGAGTTCGGAGCAGGTGTTCCGAGGGCTGGCGGGGCCCTTCGTCGTGCGTGCCGCCGATGATCCGCTCGCGGCGTGGCCCGAGCGGCATCTGTTCGTGTCCGACCTGAAGCTCGCGGCGGACGGCACGATTCCCGCGAACGGCATGATGGACTGGATGAACGGCCGCGAAGGTCAGTACGTGCTCGTCAACGGCGCGCGTCAGCCTCACATCGAGGTCGTGCGCGATGAGCGCTGGCGCGTCTGGAATGGCTGTAACGCGCGCTATCTGCAACTCGCCTTCGACGACGGCCGCGCGTTCACGCAGGTGGGCACCGACGGCGGGCTGCTGGGCGCGCCGCGCGAGGGCGTGACCTCGTTGTTGCTCGCGCCGGGCGAACGCGTGGAGCTGATCGTGCGCGTGGGGCAGGGCGCCTCGCGTGCGTCGCTGATTGCCGCGCAATACGACCGTCGCAAGATGGCGATGACGCACGGCAGCTTGCCTGCTGGGCCATCGCTGATCCTCGCGAGGGTTGGCTTCGCACCGGCAGGCGCGACACAAACGGCGCTGCCGGCGCGCCTGCGCGAGATTGCGCCGCTCATTTCTTCAGGTTCCCTAACGGTCCCGAAACAGAGCGTGCTGTTCAGCGAGGCGATGGACATGAAAGCGATGCACGCACCGGGCGCGTCCGCGCAGCCCATGCCGCGCGGCATGCAGTTCATGGTGAACGGAGCGGTATTCGATCCGGCGCGCGTGACGCTGACGAGCCGGCGCGGCGAAGTCGAGCACTGGACGATTGCAAACGGCACGGACATGGATCATCCGTTTCATCTGCACGGTACGCAATTTCAGGTGCTGGCGCGCGAGCGCGGCGGTGTGCGCAAGGAGGAGGATCTGCTGGCTTGGCGCGACACAGTGAACGTGCGGCCCGGTGAAACGGTGCACATCGCCACCGTCCAGCACGAGGCGGGCGATCGCATGTTTCATTGCCATATCCTCGAGCACGAGGATCTCGGCATGATGGGTACGTTGCGCGTGAGCTAGCACGCGAACGTTAAAAAACCATTACACCAAAAAGAAACCCGGCCGAAGCCGGGTTTCCAAGGTACGGGTACCGAACAGATCAGGCTGCTGCCTGAATGTTCGATGCCTGTTTACCCTTCGGGCCTTGCACGACCTCGAAGCTCACCTTCTGCCCTTCTTTGAGGGTCTTGAAGCCATTCATTTGAATAGCCGAAAAGTGAGCGAACAGGTCCTCACCGCCTTCATCCGGCGTAATGAACCCGAAACCCTTCGCGTCGTTGAACCACTTGACCGTACCGGTTGCCATACCAACTTCCCCTGTAACTCATGTCACTACCACGAGCAGTTCGAAAAGCTAAACGATCGCGGTGCGATCGCCCCCTCCTCACAAGCTCACCAACGGCATTTTTTCGAATTAAAGGCGGTTGAAAAAAGTGCCAGCTTGATTGTTGAGGGTCTTTAATCTGCTGTCAAGAATATTTTGAGACGCTCCTTGACACGTTGTAAAGAGCGCATTTCCAGGGTTTTTCCTGCTTTTCGCCGACGCTGGGCACCGGTGCATAAAGCAGGTGCAGGAGAGCGTCTTGAAAAATCGCGCAGGTGACGCATATGCGATGCACCGCACCATGGAATCTGACACTGAGCGTGCGGGCGCCTACAGTCGCTTCCCACGGCAACGTCAAGGTTGTGCGATACTCGATTCAACGGTGGCGTGAAAGCTGCTGAGAGCAGGATTGTGTACCGGCCCCGCAGCCGGTCCAAGGGATCGGGGCCGGGCCAGGGCGCATGAATTGCTTGCAGCGGGTCGCAGGTCGGGAGCGCCGGGTTCACCGGCCGGCCGGTCAGGTTACGGCAGGATTGCGGGCCTGTCCGAGTTGTTTAGAATGGGTGTATGGCGATTATCCCGGACAAGCAGGATTCAACCGTACTGGAGCGGCAGGAGCAAAAGGTCAAACCGCCCTCCATGTACAAGGTCGTGCTAATGAATGATGACTACACGCCGATGGAATTCGTCGTGATGGTCGTGCAGGAATATTTCAATAAGGACCGCGAGACCGCAACGCAGATCATGTTGAAGGTCCATCGCGAGGGCAGGGGTGTTTGTGGGGTCTATACGCGGGACATCGCGTCGACCAAGGTTGAGCAAGTCGTTACCCACGCACGGCAGGCCGGGCATCCGCTGCAGTGTGTGATGGAGGAAGCATGATTGCCCAGGAACTGGAAGTCAGCCTGCACATGGCGTTCATGGAAGCACGTCAGGCGCGGCACGAGTTCATAACGGTCGAGCATCTGCTGCTGGCGCTGTTGGACAATCCAACAGCGGCGGAAGTGCTGCGCGCGTGTGCCGCCAATATCGAAGACCTGCGACAGAACCTGCGCAACTTCATTCACGACAATACCCCTACGGTTCCCGGCACGGATGACGTCGATACGCAGCCGACGCTCGGGTTCCAGCGCGTGATCCAGCGCGCGATCATGCACGTTCAGTCCACTTCCAACGGCAAGAAGGAAGTGACGGGCGCGAACGTACTGGTCGCCATCTTCGGCGAGAAGGACTCGCACGCGGTGTACTACCTGCAGCAGCAGGGCGTCACGCGTCTGGATGTCGTGAATTTCATTTCGCACGGTATCGCGAAGACGGGCAGCGGCGAAGCCGCCAAGGCCAGCGACGCGAACGCCGAAGCCGAAGACGCCGCCGGCCAGAAGGAAACCCCGCTCGCCCAGTTCACGCAGAACCTGAACCAGATGGCGAAGGACGGCCGGATCGATCCGCTCATCGGTCGCGAACTGGAAGTGGAGCGCGTGGTGCAGGTGCTGTGCCGCCGCCGCAAGAACAATCCGCTGCTCGTCGGTGAGGCCGGTGTCGGCAAGACCGCGATCGCGGAAGGGCTCGCCTGGCGCATCACGCGCGGCGAAGTCCCGGACATTCTCGCGGATGCCCAGGTCTACTCGCTCGACATGGGCGCGCTGCTGGCGGGCACGAAATATCGCGGCGACTTCGAGCAACGCCTCAAAACGGTGCTGAAAGAACTGAAAGAGCGTCCGCACGCCATTCTGTTCATCGACGAAATTCATACGCTGATCGGCGCGGGCGCCGCGTCGGGCGGTACGCTCGATGCGTCGAACCTGCTCAAGCCGGCGCTCTCGTCGGGCACGCTCAAGTGCATCGGCGCGACGACGTTCACGGAATACCGCGGCATCTTCGAGAAGGACGCGGCGCTGTCGCGGCGCTTCCAGAAGGTCGACGTGGTCGAGCCGACCGTCGAGCAAACCGTGGCGATCCTGCGCGGTCTGAAGTCGCGCTTCGAAGAGCACCACGGCGTGAAGTATTCGTCGGGCGCGCTGAACGCGGCCGCTGAACTGTCGGCGCGCTTCATCACCGACCGTCACTTGCCCGACAAGGCAATCGACGTGATCGACGAAGCGGGCGCGGCCCAGCGCATCCTGCCGAAGTCGAAGCAGAAGAAGACCATCGGCAAGAGCGAGATCGAGGAAATCATCTCGAAGATCGCGCGCGTGCCGGCGCAAAGCGTGTCGCAGGACGATCGCAGCAAGCTGCAGACGCTCGACCGCGATCTCAAGGCCGTGGTGTTCGGCCAGGATCCGGCCATCGACGCGCTCTCGGCTTCGATCAAGATGGCGCGCGCGGGGCTCGGCAAGACGGACAAGCCGATCGGTTCGTTCCTGTTCTCGGGCCCGACCGGCGTCGGCAAGACCGAAGTGGCGCGCCAGCTCGCGTTCACGCTCGGCATCGAGCTGATCCGCTTCGACATGTCCGAGTACATGGAGCGCCATGCGGTGAGCCGTCTGATCGGCGCGCCGCCGGGCTATGTCGGGTTCGACCAGGGCGGTCTGCTCACCGAAGCCGTCACGAAGAAGCCGCACTGCGTGCTGCTGCTCGACGAAATCGAGAAGGCGCACCCGGACATCTTCAACGTGCTGCTGCAGGTGATGGACCACGGCACGCTGACCGACAACAACGGCCGCAAGGCGGATTTCCGCAACGTCATCATCATCATGACGACGAACGCAGGCGCCGAGGCGATGAACAAGTCGACGATCGGCTTCACGACCCGGCGCGAGCAGGGCGACGAGCTGGCCGATATCAAGCGCCTGTTCACGCCCGAGTTCCGCAACCGGCTCGATCAGACGATCAGCTTCCGTGCGCTCGATGAGGAAATCATCATGCGCGTGGTCGACAAGTTCCTCATGCAACTGGAAGACCAGCTGCACGAGAAGAAGGTCGACGCGGTCTTCACCGACGCGCTGCGCAAGCATCTGGCCAAGCACGGCTTCGACCCGCTCATGGGCGCGCGGCCGATGCAGCGCCTGATCCAGGACACGATCCGCCGTGCGCTCGCCGACGAACTGCTGTTCGGCAAGCTCATGAACGGCGGCCGCGTGACCGTGGACGTGGACGCGGAAGACAAGGTCCAGCTGACGTTCGACGAGCAGCCGGCGCCGCGCAATCCGGAAGCGGTGGAAGTGGAGTAAGCGACACCGCACACGGCTTCAAGGCAAGACGGCGCAGTCCGAAAGGACTGCGCCGTTTTCTTTTGTGCTGTGGCAGGTCCAGGCGTTGCGGCGTGACGCGCGGGCGCGCCAGCCGGCTGCCGGCAATCAGCCGGTAAAATGCGCGTTTGTCCCGCCAGGGCGTTTATTTGATGCGCAGCGCTCAGTAGCGTCTCGCGCGAAGCAGGGGTGTAACAGTGGTACCACGTAAATCGGGCGCGTTCGAAGCCATCGTCGAGCGCGAACAAGGGCTGCGCCAGGGTTTGTCCGCTGGGCAGATGACGATGATCGCCATAGGCGGCGCAGTTGGCACGGGGCTCTTTCTCGGCAGCGGCTTCGCGATCTCGTTCGCCGGACCTGGCGTGCTCATTTCCTACGCGATCGGCGCGCTGATCGCCTTGCTGCTGATGGGCGCGCTTGCCGAGATGACCGTCGCGCATCCCGTATCGGGCTCGTTCGGCGCGTATGCCGAGCACTACATCGGGCCGCTCGCCGGGTTCGTCGTGCGCTATGCGTACTGGTCGGCGTATGTGCTGGCGGTGGGCACCGAGGTCGCGGCAATCGCTGTCTACATGAAATTCTGGTTCCCCCACGTGCCGGGGCTCTACTGGATCGTCGGATTTTCAGCAGCGTTGATCGTTGTGAACGCAATGAGTGTGCGCGCGTACGGCACCATCGAATATCTGTTTTCGAGCCTCAAGATCGCGGCCATCGTCGCGTTCATCGTGCTGGGTGCATGGTTCGTGTGGCGCGCGCCGGCCGGGTCCGGCGTGGGCTTCGCGAACTACACGTCGCACGGCGGCTTGCTGCCGCGAGGCTGGTGGGGCGTGTGGGTGGGGACGATCGTCTCGCTCTTCAGCTACCTGGGCGTGGAGACGATCGCCGTGGCGGCTGCCGAGGCGCAGGACCCGCAACGCGCCGTCACGCGCGCGTTTCGCGCAACCGTGCTGCGCCTCGTGCTGTTCTATCTGCTCACGCTTGCGCTCATGCTCGCCATCGTGCCGTGGACCCAGGCGGGTGGCAACGAGAGCCCGTTCGTGAAGGTCATGGCCGCAACCGGCGTGCCATACGCTGCGGGTGCGATCAACTTCATCGTGCTCGTGGCGGCGCTCTCGGCCATGAACAGCCAGCTCTACATCACCACGCGCATGATGTTCAGCCTTTCCCGCGCGGGTTACGCGCCGGCGACGTTCGGGCGCCTCACGCGTCACGGCGTGCCGACGGCCGCGCTTTCGCTGTCCACCATCGGCATTGCGGTGGCGGCCGTGCTCAACGCGCTCTGGCCGCAGGCAGCGTTCACGCTGATGATGTCGATCGCCATGTTCGGCGCGATGTTCACGTGGTTCATGATCTTCGTCACGCAGATCTTTTTCCGCGTGCGCCAGGCGCGCGAAGGCGGCGCGCCGCTCGCGTTCCGCATGTGGGGCTTTCCGTTTACGAGCGTGCTGGGCGCGCTGCTGATGCTCGGCATTCTGGCTGGCACGGCCTTCACGCGCGAATTCCGCATGACGCTGGCCTACGGCCTCGCGTTTCTCGCGGTGCTCGTCGTGGTGTATGCGCTCTGGTACCGCCGGCGTCCCGGCGCGGCGCAGCGAACCGAAGCCTCCGTCTAAAACGCAAAAAAAGCACGCCAAGGCGTGCTTTTTTGTTGTCGGCGCAACCGCCTGCGTCAGTGCTTGCCCGTGCTGCCGAAGCCGCCCGCGCCGCGCTCGCTCGCCTCGAAGTCGTCGACGATGTTGAACTGCGCCTGCACGACCGGCACGATCACGAGCTGCGCGAGGCGCTCCAGCGGGTTGAGCGTGAAGGTGGTGTGGCCGCGGTTCCAGGTCGAAATCATCAGTTCGCCCTGGTAGTCCGAGTCGATCAGGCCGACCAGATTGCCGAGCACGATACCGTGCTTGTGGCCGAGGCCCGAGCGCGGCAGGATCAGCGCCGCGTAGCCCGGATCGGCCACGTGGATGGCGAGGCCCGTCGGCACGAGCTTCGTTTCGCCCGGTTCGAGCGTGATCGGCGCGTCGAGGCACGCGCGCAGGTCGAGGCCGGCGCTGCCCGGCGTGGCGTAGTGGGGCAGCTGGTCGCGCATGCGCTCGTTCAGGATCTTGATGTCGATTTTCATGAAGTCAGGGTGAGTGGGCGGTGGTGGATCGCTCAGGCGCGAGGCAGCTGGAACGCCTCGGCGAGCAGTTCATAAGAGCGCAGACGAGCCTTGTAGCTGCCCGCAACGGTCAGCACGATCAGTTCGTCGGCGCGAAAGTTGTCCTTGATGGCGAGAAGGCGCTCGGTGACGCTCTCGGGCGTGCCGATGACGCTGCGCGGCTTCTCGCGGTCGATCACGATCTGCTCGCGCTCGCCATACTCCTGCGCGCGTCCTTGTTCGAGGCTCGGGATCGGCGCGTTCAGGCCGTAGGCCATCTGCACGCGGCGCAGGTCGACGGCCTTTTCGAGGTCGGCGGCCTCGGCTTCGGTGTCGGCGCAGATCGCGAACACGGCGCAGGCGAGATACGGCTTCGCTTCGTGGCCCGGCTTGAAGCGGTCGAGATAGGCCTCGGCCACCAGATGTCCGAAGTGCGCGTTGATGAAGTGCGCGAACGAGAAGCGCAGCCCGAGCTGCGCGGCGAGGTTGCCGCCGAAGTCGCTCGAACCGAGCACCCAGAGCTGCGGGCGCGTCTGGATCTGCGGCTGCAGCACGACGCCGCTCGCGAGATGATCGGCGGGGAGCGTGCCGTCCATCAGGCCGACGAGATCCTGCACCTGCTGCGCGAACAGGTCGCCGCGGTTGTACGTGCCCGCGGCCACGGCCTGCGCCGTGCGCATGTCGCCGCCCGGCGCGCGCCCGACACCGAGATCGATGCGCCGCGGAAAGAGCGCTTCGAGCATCATGAACTGCTCGGCGACCTTGAAGGGGCTGTAATAGGGCAGCATGATGCCGCCCGAGCCGATGCGGATGCGCTTCGTGACGCTGCCGAGGCGCGCGAGCAAGA
Source organism: Paraburkholderia sp. EG286B (assembly GCF_040965655.1). Lineage (NCBI taxonomy): Bacteria > Pseudomonadati > Pseudomonadota > Betaproteobacteria > Burkholderiales > Burkholderiaceae > Paraburkholderia > Paraburkholderia sp. EG286B. The sequence continues at coordinate 296,305 of NZ_JBFRCF010000004.1, forward strand.
CTTCTGGGCACGGGTTGCACACGCCCAGCAGGCCGTGATGCTCGGCGCACCAGTAGCGCGTATAGCCGAGGTCGTCGGCGAGCTGTGCAAGCTCGATGGTGGCGGCGATGGCGTCCGCCGCGCTGTGCCCGGCGATGACGGGCGACTGGTCGAGTACCGAAAGCAGTGTCATGGCAGTACTGCTCCTTGCCTGGGTTCGCGGCGCCCAACGCCGGCACACGGATGCGCCGGCGCGCGCGTCACGAGATGATGCTCGGGTCCGGCAGACGCCGCGCGATTTCGGCGACGAGCGTCTGCGCGAGCGCCTGCTTGGCCGCGCGCGGCAGCGGCTTGCGGCCGCCCGCCTCGAACAGCACGACTTCATTGTCGTCCTGACCGAAGGTGAGCGGGCCGAGATTGCCGATCAGCAGCGGCACCTTCTTGCGCGCACGCTTTTCTTCGCCGTGCACGTCGAGGTCGCCGCTTTCGGCGGCGAAGCCCACACAGTACGGCGGATTCGGCAAGGCCGCGACCGAGGCGAGAATATCCGGGTTCTCGACGAACGTGAACGTCGGCATGCGGTGCTCGGCCGTCTTCTTGATCTTGTGCTCGGCGACATGATCGACGCGCCAGTCGGCCACTGCCGCCACGCCGATGAAGACATCGGCGTCGGTCGCGGCGCGCATGACCGCGTCGTACATCTGCTGGGCGGTCTGCACGTCTTCGCGATACACGCCCCACGGCGTTGCCAGCGCGACCGGGCCCGCGACCAGATGCACCTCGGCGCCCGCCTGCTGCGCGGCGCGTGCGAGCGCGAAACCCATCTTGCCGCTCGAGCGGTTGGTGATGCCGCGCACGGGATCGAGCGGCTCGAAGGTCGGGCCGGCGGTGATCAGGAGCTTGCGGCCCGCGAGCACCTTCGGCGCGAAGAACGACACGATCGCCTCATACACGGCCTCGGGTTCGAGCATGCGCCCGTCGCCGATCTCGCCGCACGCCTGCGGGCCGGAATCGGGGCCGAGCGTTTCGATGCCGTCCGCGCGCAGTTGCGCGACGTTGCGCTGCGTGGCCGGGTTTTGCCACATCTGCCGGTTCATCGCGGGCACGACCAGCAGCGGACAGTCGCGCGCCACGCACAGCGTGGAGAGCAGGTCGTCGGCGAAACCGTGGGCGAGTTTGGCGAGGAAGTCGGTCGAGGCGGGCGCGATGACGATGGCGTCGGCCTCGCGAGAGAGATCGATGTGCGCCATGTTGTTGGGCACGCGGCCGTCCCACTGGCTCGTGTAGACGGGGCGGCCCGAGAGCGCCTGCATGGTGACCGGCGTGATGAACTGCGTGGCCGCCTCGGTCATCACGACCTGCACGGTCGCGCCGGCCTTGGTCAGCAGGCGCGTGAGCTCGGCGATCTTGTAGCAGGCAATGCCGCCCGTCATGCCGAGCACGAGGTGGCGGCCGGCCAGTTCGCCTGGGTTTGCAGCGGACGTGTTCAAGTCACAGCTCCTATGTCGACCAGAGCTGGCGCGTTAGCGCCTGACTCGGGTCCCATGTCACGAAGTTGCGTGGGCAGCCCGCACGCTCAGCGCGCGCCGCGCACGCGCCGCAGTTCGTCGAACACCAGCAGCGCCGCGCCGATGCAGATCGCGCTATCGGCGAGGTTGAACGCCGGCCAGTGCCAGCCGCCCACGTGGAAATCGAGAAAGTCGATCACGTGGCCGTACAGCAGGCGGTCGATCACGTTGCCGAGCGCGCCGCCCATGATGAGCGCGAGCGCCGTGCAGAAGAGCTTCTGCGTGGCGTGGCGCTTGAGCAGATAGCAGATCACGAGCGCCGCCACCACGCCGAGCGCCGTGAACGCCCAGCGCTGCCAGCCGCCAGCGGCCGACAGGAAGCTGAATGCCGCGCCCTTGTTGTAAACCAGCACGAGGTTGAAGAACGGCGTGATCGCGCGGCCTTCGCCGTAGCTGAACACCTTGTTGATGGCGATTTTCGTGAGCTGGTCGGCGAGGATCACGATCACCGCGACCCCCAGCCACGGCGCGAGCGTGCCGCCCGCGCCATTCGACCTGGACTGCTTCGGCAGGGTTTTCGCCATTATGCCGCGCTCCGTTTTTCACCGTCGCCGAACAGATTCGCCACGCAGCGGCCGCACAGGCCCGGATGCTCCGCGTTCGCGCCCACGTCCTCGCGGTAGTGCCAGCAGCGCTCGCACTTGAGGTACTTCGAGGTGACCACTTCCACGCCTTCTTCGGCTTCGCCGTCGACCTTCACGATTTCCGCCGCCGAGGTGATCAGCACGAATTTCAGGTCGTCGCCGAGCGAGGCGAGCGCGTCGTAGCGCGCGCCGCTCGCGAGAATGCGCACTTCGGCCTGCAGCGACGAGCCGATCTGGTTCGCCACCCGCGCCTCTTCGAGTGCCTTCGTCACGTTGCCGCGCACTTCGCGCAGCAGCGTCCACTTGGCGATCAGCTCCGGCGCGCCTTCGACGTCCGGGAAGGCGTGGAAGGTTTCGGTGAAGATGGTTTCGCTTTGCGGCTGGAACACCTTCCAGGCTTCTTCGGCCGTGAACGACAGGAACGGCGCGAGGATGCGCAGCAGGCTGTGCGTGATGTGATGCAGCGCCGTTTGCGCGCCGCGGCGGGCCTTCGAGTCCGCTGCGCTCGTGTAGAGGCGGTCCTTCAGCACGTCGAGGTAGAAGCCGCCCAGGTCTTCCGAGCAGAACGTCTGGAGCTTGGCCACGACCGGGTGGAACTCGTAGCGGTCGTAGTGGGCGAGCACGTCGTTTTGCAGTGTGTGCGTGAGCGCGACGGCATAGCGGTCGATCTCGAGCCAGTCGCTCGCGGGCAGCGCGTGCTTCTCGAAGTCGAAGTCCGAGAGGTTCGAGAGCAGGAAGCGCAGCGTGTTGCGGATACGGCGATAGCCTTCCGTCACGCGCTTGAGAATTTCTTCCGAGATGGCCAGCTCGCCCGAGTAGTCGGTCGAGGCGATCCACAGACGGATGATTTCCGCGCCCAGGCGGTTCGCCACTTCATGCGGATCGACACCGTTGCCGAGCGACTTCGACATCTTGCGGCCTTCGCCGTCGACGGTGAAGCCGTGCGTGAGCAGCGCGTTGTAGGGCGGGCGGCCGTCGAGCATCGACGCCGTGAGCAGCGACGAGTGGAACCAGCCGCGGTGCTGGTCCGAGCCTTCCAGGTAGAGGTCGGCCGGGAACTGCAGTTCGTCCTTGTGCGAGCCGCGCAGCACGTGCCAGTGCGTCGTGCCCGAGTCGAACCACACGTCGAGCGTGTCGCGGTTCTTCTCGTACAGGTTGGCGTCGTCGCCGATCAGCTCGCGCGGGTCGAGCGTCTGCCACGCTTCGATGCCTTCCTTCTCCACGCGCTGCGCCACCTGCTCGAGCAGCTCCAGCGTGCGCGGATGCAGCTCGCCGGTTTCCTTGTGCACGAAGAACGCCATCGGCACGCCCCATTGGCGCTGGCGCGAGAGCGTCCAGTCCGGGCGGTTGGCGATCATCGAATAGAGGCGCTGCTTGCCCCACGAGGGGTAGAACGCCGTCGCCTCGATGCCTTCGAGCGCCGTTTCGCGCAGCGTCTTGCCGCCGTCCGCAGGCAGAACGTCCATGCCCGCGAACCACTGCGAGGTCGCGCGGTAGATGATCGGCGTCTTGTGGCGCCAGCAGTGCATGTAGCTGTGCAGGTACTTCTCGCTGCGCAGGAGCGTGCCGGCGGCGTCGAGTGCGTCGACGATCTTCGGGTTCGCCGCCCAGATCGAGAGGCCGCCGAACAGCGGCAGCGATTCGATGTAGCGGCCATCGCCCATCACCGGGCTGATGATGTCCGAGTCGGCCATGCCGTGCGCCTTGCACGACACGAAGTCTTCCACGCCGTAGGCGGGCGCGGAGTGCACGATGCCCGTGCCGGTGTCGGTCGTGACGTAGTCGCCGAGATAGATCGGCGAGGTGCGCTTGTAGCCCGGGTGCGCCGAGGCGAGCGGGTGATTGAAGCGCAGCAGCGAGAGCTTCTCGCCCTTCGTCGTGGCGACGATCTTGCCTTCGAGGCCGAACTCCTTCATGCACGCTTCCACGCGCTCGACGGCGAGGATCAGCAGGCCGCGTTGCGTGTCCACGAGCGCGTAGTCGATCTCCGGATGCACGTTCAGCGCCTGGTTCGACGGAATCGTCCAGGGCGTGGTGGTCCAGATCACGATGCCGCCTTCCTCGCGCGGCAGCGCGGGCAGGCCGAACGCGGCCGCCGTTTCGGCCGGTTGCGCGAACGTGAACAGCACGTCGATGGTCGGGTCGGTCTTGTCCTTGTACTCGACTTCGGCTTCGGCGAGCGCCGAGCCGCAGTCGAAGCACCAGTTCACGGGCTTGAGGCCCCGGAACACATAGCCCTTCTCGATGATCTTCGCGAGGGCGCGGATCTCGCCGGCCTCGTTCGCGAAGTTCATCGTCTTGTACGGGTTGTTCCAGTCGCCGAGCACGCCCAGGCGCTTGAAGCCCTTCTTTTGCGTCTCGATCTGGCCGGCCGCGTACTCGCGCGCCTTCTGCATCACTTCCTGGGCGGGCAGCGACTTGCCGAACTGCTTCTCGATCTGGATTTCGATCGGCATGCCGTGGCAGTCCCAGCCCGGCACGTAGACCGCGTCGAAGCCCGCGAGATTGCGCGCCTTGACGATCATGTCCTTGAGGATCTTGTTCACCGCGTGGCCGAGGTGGATGTCGCCGTTCGCATACGGCGGGCCGTCGTGCAGGATGAACTTCTTGCGGCCCTTCGAAGCCGCGCGGATCTTCTCGTAGACCTGGTTCTCTTCCCATTCCTTGACCCATTGCGGCTCGCGCTTCGGCAGGTCGCCGCGCATCGGGAACGGAGTGTCGAGCAGGTTGACGGGGTATTTGGATTCGGTCTTCTGTGGCTTGCCGGAGGATGCTTTCTTGTCGCTCATGGTGAGATCACGTGGAATTCGGGGGATGCATGGCGTCAGCGTTGCGGCCGATGCCGCGCAACCGTCGCCTCGGGCGCTGCATGCCGTGCTGTGTGCACGCGGCGCCTGGGGGCGGGGCAGCCCGCGCACGCGGGCCGCGGGTCACCTAATTCGGTCGGTGGCCGAGGTGGCGAAGCCGGTGGAGGCGCCGCCGGCCACGTCTGCGCCCGCGGCGGCGAACCACGCGCGCGTGTTCGCCACGTCGCGAGCGATCGCGGCGGTAAGCGTTTCGAGGTCGGGAAACTTCTCCTCGTCACGCAGCTTCTTGAGAAACTCGACGCGCACGAGCTTGCCGTAGGCGTCGCCGTGCCAGTCGAGCAGATGCACCTCGAGCAGCACGCGGCCCGAGTCGTCCACGGTCGGGCGCAGGCCGAGGCTCGCGACGCCCGGCAGCGGATGGTCGGCAATGCCATGCACCATCACGACGAAAATACCCTTGAGCGCCGGCCGCTTATGGCCGATCAGCAGGTTCATCGTGGGGAAGCCCAGGTCGCGCCCGAGTTTCAGGCCGTGCGTGACGTGCGCGCTGATGTGATAGCCGCGGCCCAGCGAGGCGCGCGCGGCGTCGAGGTCGCCCGCGTGCAGTTGCGCACGCACGGCGGAGCTGGAAATGCGCACGCCCGAAGGGTCGGCCACGGTCGCCATCTGCTCGACTTCGAAGCCGTGCTGCGCGCCCGCGGCCTGCAGCGAAGTGAAGTCGCCCGCGCGCTTTGCGCCATAGCGGAAGTCGTCGCCGATCATCATCCAGCGCGCGTGCAGCCCGCCCACGATGATGCGCTCGACGAACGCCTCGGGCGACTGGCTCGCGAACGTGTGATTGAAATGCTCGACCACCACGCGGTCCACGCCGTTCTCGCGCAGCGCCTCGAGCTTGTCGCGCAGCATGGCGATGCGCGGCGGGGCGCTGGCCGGGTTGAAGAACTCGCGCGGATGCGGCTCGAAGGTCATCACGCAGACGGGCAGGCCGCGCGCGTCGGCTGCCGCGCGCACGCGCGCGAGCAATGCCTGATGCCCGCGGTGGACACCGTCGAAATTGCCGATGGTCAGCGCGCAGGGCGCGCGGCTTTCGGCATTGGGAAGACCGCGGAAGACTCTCACGATAGCGGAACCTGGTGGAACCTCGAAAAGCGCGCTGGCGCAGCACGCGTGCCAATGATCGACTGTTGGCCGACTGACCCGGCCACTCGCGGCCCCAAGGACCGCGACGAAACAGAAGATTATAAACGCACGAGGCGACGATCGCCGCCGCACGAGCGTTGAGCCGGCCCCCCGATGATAAAATCCGCGGATGAAAAATCTCGTCATCCTGATTTCGGGGCGGGGCAGCAACATGGAAGCCATCGTGCGCGCCTGCGCGCGGGAAGCTTGGGGCGCGCGCATCGCCGCCGTGATTGCCAACCGTCCTGACGCCGCGGGCCTCGCGTTCGCGGCTTCGAACGGCATTGCCACGGCGGTCGTCGACCACCGCCAGTTTCCCGATCGCGCCAGCTTCGACGCGGCGCTCGCTCAAGTCATCGACGGCTACGCGCCGGACCTCGTCGTGCTGGCGGGCTTCATGCGCGTGCTGACCGAATCGTTCGTCGGCCACTATGCGGGTCGGATGCTCAATATCCATCCTTCGCTGCTGCCGATGTTTCCGGGCCTCAAGACGCACCAGCAGGCGCTCGACGCCGGCTGCCGCGTGCACGGCGCGACGGTGCATTTCGTCACGCCCACGCTCGATCATGGTCCGATCGTCGCGCAGTCGGTGGTTCCGGTGCGCACGGGCGACGACGCCGCGGCACTCGCCGCGCGCGTGCTCAAGACCGAACATCTGATGTATCCGCGCGCGGTGCGCTGGTTCGTCGAAGGGCGCCTCGCGCTCGACGGCGAACGCGTGACGCTCACGCCGGCCGAGCCACAGTGGCTCTTCTTTGACGACTCGCAAGCCGCCGGGGAGGGCGCATGAGACTGCATGGTTTTCTGATTGGACAGACTGAAACGTTGCTTGCCGACGTCCTGAAATTCACGGGTCCGGCCGACGCCGTGACGAGCCGCTTCTTCCGCGAGCATCCGAAGCTCGGCCACGCCGAGCGCGGGGTGATCGCCGAAGCCGTGTTCGCGGTGCTGCGCCGGCGCATGGAGTTCGCGCACCTGGCCGAAAGCGGCGCGGGCAGCCCGACGCGCCGCCTCACGCTGCTCGGCCTGATGGCGACGGCGGGCCGCTCGGCGATCCGTCCGTTCGTCTCGGACGCCGAGGCGACCTGGCTCGAGCACGTCGCGAAGATCGACCCGGCAAGCCTGCCGCTGCGCGTGCAGCTGAATCTGCCGGAGTGGATCATGAAGGCGCTGGAAACGCGCTTTGAGCCCACCGAACTCCCGCAACTGGCCGCCGCGCTCAATTACCCGGCGCCGCTCGATCTGCGCGCCAATCCCATCAAGGCGAGTCGCGAGGAGCTGATCCGCGCGCTGTCCGAGTCGGGCATCGAAGGCGGCGAAACGCCATTCGCGCCGTTCGGCGTGCGCGTGACGGGCAAGCCCGCGCTCGCGAAACTCGACTCGTTCAAGAACGGCTGGTTCGAGGTGCAGGACGAGGGCAGCCAGCTGCTGTGCACGCTGCTGGCGCCGCGCCGCGGCGAGATGGTCGTGGACTTCTGCGCGGGCGCGGGCGGCAAGACGCTGGCGCTCGGCGCGATGATGCGCTCGACGGGCCGGCTCTACGCCTTCGACGTGTCCGACCGGCGCCTCGCCAAGCTCAAGCCGCGCCTCGCGCGCAGCGGCCTTTCGAACGTCAATCCCGTGCTGATCGACAGCGAGCACGACGCCAAGATCAAGCGGCTGATCGGCAAGATCGACCGCGTGCTCGTGGATGCGCCGTGCTCGGGCCTCGGCACGCTGCGCCGCAACCCCGACCTCAAGTGGCGCCAGTCGCCGGAGTCGATCGCCGAACTCGCGCCCAAGCAGCTTTCGATTCTCACGAGCGCGGCGCGCCTGCTCAAGCGCGGCGGCCGTCTCGTCTACGCGACCTGCAGCATTCTCGAAGCCGAGAACGAAGCGGTCGTGAAGCAGTTCCTCGAGGCGCACCCCGAGTTCGTGCTGGTGAGCGCGCGCGACGTGCTGGCCGAGCAGCGCGTGGGCCTCGACACGGGTGACTACCTGTCGCTGTGGCCGCACCGCCACGCCACCGACGGCTTCTTTGCCGCCGTGCTGGAGCGTCGCGGCGAAGCGAAGCCGAAGAGCAAGGCCGCCGGCGCGCAGACCACGCCCGAAGAAGCCGCAGCGGAGCAAGAGGCGTCCGACGCAATCGCGAAGGCGCAGGAAAGCGAAGCGGCCGAGCCGGACGCCGCACTGGAGTAAGCCGCGCGGCAGGTGCGATGTTTGCGGGACCGTCCGGTGGGGAGAAGCCGGGCGGTCCGCGATAGCCGTGTTGGCCGATTGCTCGTTGCGTATTGGCGACATCTTCGACGCGGACCCTGTTCAGGGCGGTGACATACGCATCATCGCGCCCTGATTCCGAGCGAGCGCCGTATCGCATCGAATAATCAGGCGATGCGGGGCAACTCGAACCAGGATTCCTGTAGAGCGTGCGGAAGATGGGATCGCGGTGAAAGACTAGATGGGGCCAGATATCATGGAAAGTGCCAATTGAGCTGCGGCAAAGCGCCTCGAAACGCCCTTCAGATGTTGACGCCGTAACCATTAAAGAAAAAAATCTCCCTTTGTTACAAACACTTGGAACGGTTCTAGTAGAATGCCGTCCAATCGCATCTAGTCGCTTTCACTTTCTTGACACCGGCGCCTGGCTGAAAGGCCGACGCGCTTCGCTTCACAGGTAAATGCCTTGTTGAACTCCCTGCTTGATTTCCTCGCCCACGGGGTGCTCCATTTCTCGTGGTGGCAGATCGTGCTGTTCGCAGTGGTGGTCACCCACATCACGATCATCGGCGTGACGGTGTACCTGCACCGCTGCCAGGCGCACCGCGCGCTGGATCTGCATCCCATCGCGAGCCACTTCTTCCGCTTCTGGCTGTGGATGACCACGGGCATGCTCACGGGCCAGTGGGCCGCGATCCACCGCAAGCACCACGCCAAGTGCGAAACGGAAGAAGATCCGCACAGCCCGCAAACGCGTGGCATCTGGAAGGTGCTGCTCGAAGGCGCCGAACTCTATCGCGCCGAAGCAAAGAACGAAGAAACGCTGCGCCGTTTCAGCCACGGCACGCCCAACGACTGGATGGAGCGCAACGTCTACACGCGCTACCCCATTCTCGGCGTGAGCATCATGATGGTGATCGACGTCGCGCTGTTCGGCGCCGTCGGCCTCACCGTGTGGGCCGTGCAGATGGCGTGGATTCCGTTCTGGGCCGCAGGCGTCGTGAACGGCCTCGGCCACTTCTGGGGCTACCGCAACTTCAATTCGTCCGACGCGAGCACGAACCTTCTGCCGTTCGGCATCATCATTGGCGGCGAAGAGTTGCACAACAACCACCACACGTTCGCGACTTCGGCGAAGCTCTCGAACAAGTGGTACGAGTTCGACATCGGCTGGATGTATATCCGCATGATGCAGGCGGTTGGCCTTGCCAAGGTGAAGAAGGTCGCGCCGACCCCGCGTCTCGCCAAGGGCAAGCTCGTGGCCGACCACGAGACGCTGCAGGCCGTGCTCTCGAACCGCTATGAAGTCATGGCGAGCTACGCGAAGGCCGTGAAGCAGGCGTACCGCCAGGAACTGGCGCACCTGAAGGAAGTGGGCGAGCGCGAGAAGTACAAGGTCATGCGCGGCGCGCGCAAGTGGTTCGACAAGGAAGAAGCCAGCCTGAACGAACCCCAAAAGCGCCAGCTGCCGCAAATCTTCGCGAACAGCCAGAAGCTGCGCACGTTCATCGAACTGCGCAACGAACTCGCCGCGATCTGGGAACGTTCGAGCGCCTCGCGCGAACAGCTGCTCACGCAGCTCCAGGATTGGTGCCATCGCGCCGAACAAAGCGGTATCAAGGCGCTGCAGGAATTCGCTTCGCGCCTGCGCCGCTACGCCTGATCACCGGCTTGATCGTCCCGAGCGGATTTTGGCCCCTCAGTGGGGCGCAGGAAAATCCTTTAGAATGACGAGACGTCACAAAACCCCGCGCTGGCGGGGTTTTTCTTTTTGGGCCGCAAAAAAGCCGGAGTCCCCACAATGGCTTCATGGCGCGGCGATCGGTAGGGGCAGGAGATGATGAGTCAGGCGATCAGGAAGGTCGAATACGACCGGCCGCAGGGTGCCGTCTGCAGCGTTGGACAGGCTTGGGCACGCGTGCCCGATGCGCCGTCCACGGCAGAGCGCGTGGCATTGAAGGAGCGGATTCGCGCGTTGCTCAAGCGCGAGAAGGCGGTGCTTGTCGCGCACTATTATGTGGATGCCGAATTGCAGGAGCTCGCCGACGAAACCGGCGGCTGCGTGGCCGATTCGCTCGAGATGGCGCGCTTCGGCCGCGACCACGAGGCACAGACGCTCGTCGTGGCGGGCGTGCGCTTCATGGGCGAGACCGCGAAGATTCTGAGTCCGAACAAGCGCATTCTCATGCCCGACCTCGACGCGACCTGCTCGCTCGATCTCGGCTGCCCCATCGACGAATTCTCGGCGTTCTGCGACGAGCATCCGGACCGCACCGTGGTCGTCTATGCGAACACGAGCGCGGCCGTGAAGGCGCGCGCGGACTGGATGGTCACGTCGTCCATCGGTCTCGAGATCGTCGCCGACTTGCACGCGAAGGGCGAAAAGATTCTGTGGGCGCCGGACCGGCACCTGGGCAGCTACATCCAGAAGAAGACCGGCGCCGACATGCTGCTGTGGCAAGGCTCGTGCCTCGTGCATGACGAGTTCAAGGGCGTCGAGCTCGATCTGCTGCGCGCCGAATATCCGGACGCCAGGATTCTCGTCCACCCCGAATCGCCTGAAAGCGTCGTCGCGCTCGCGGACGTGGTCGGCTCGACCACGCAGCTGATCGACGCCGCCGTGAAGCTCGACGCGCAACGCTTCATCGTCGCAACCGATCTCGGCATTCTGCACAAGATGCGCCTCGCGGCGCCGGGCAAGACCTTCATCGAAGCGCCGACGGCCGGCAACAGCGCCACCTGCAAGAGCTGCGCGCATTGCCCGTGGATGGCCATGAACGGTCTGGCGAATCTCGCCGATGTGCTGGAGCGCGGTCACAACGAGATTCACGTCGACAGCGCGATCGGCGAGCGCGCGCGTCTGCCGATCGATCGCATGCTGGCGTTCGCGGCGGAGCACAAGCGCCGCGTGCAGGCGAGCGGCGACCTCGCGCGCGACACCGCGCTGTTCTCGCAAGTGGGAGCGGCGTAAATGGGCGCACTCGAATTGCTCGCAGTCGATGCCGTTGCGCCCGTGCTGGCTGAAGTGCGCGCGCAGTACGGCGCGGCGTTCGACGCCGCGATCGCACGCAACGTGGCGGACGCGCTCGCGGAAGACGTGGGCCCCGGCGACCAGACCGGCCGTCTCGTGCCCGCCGATGAAATGCGCGACGCGCGCATCATCGTGCGCGAAGACGCGGTGCTGTGCGGCGTGCTCTGGTTCGACGGCGTGGTGAAGCAGGTCGATCCGCGCATCGAAGTGCGCTGGCACTATCGCGAAGGCGAGCGCATGGCCGCCGACACGACCGTCTGCTCGCTGCGCGGTCCGGCGCGCTCGCTGCTCACGGCCGAGCGCAACGCGATGAACTTCCTGCAGCTGCTTTCGGGCGTGGCGAGCGTGACGCGCCGCTACGTCGACATGATCGCGCACACAAGCACGCGCATTCTGGACACGCGCAAGACGATGCCCGGCCTGCGCCTCGCGCAGAAGTACGCGGTGCGCGTGGGCGGTGGCGTCAACCAGCGTCTCGCGCTTTACGACGGCATCCTGATCAAGGAAAACCACATTGCTGCGGCAGGTGGCGTCGGCGCGGCGCTGGACGCAGCGCTCGCGCTCGATGCGGGCGTGCCGATCCAGATCGAAGTCGAGACGCTCGAGCAGCTCGACGCGGCGCTCGCGCACGGTGCGGAGTCGGTGCTGCTCGACAACTTCTCGTTCGACATGATGCGCGACGCGGTGAAGCTCACGGCGGGGCGTGCGGTGCTCGAAGTCTCGGGCGGCGTGAGTTTCGACACGGTGCGCACGATCGCGGAAACGGGCGTGGACCGCGTATCGATTGGCGCGTTGACGAAGGACGTGCGCGCGACGGACTTTTCGATGCGCATTGTCTGAAGCTGGCAACGCCCAGTTGAACCAGAACGAAAAAGGCCGCCTCGCGATGAGGCGGCCTTTGTTTTTGCGGCGCTTTTAATTCGTCCGGCTCATGAAACCGTGCGATTGCGTACGCGCTCCGGCGCGAGCACGGTCGGCAGCGCCTTGGGCAGCGAGTTCGGCCAGTCGCGGCTGTAGTGCAGGCCACGGCTCTCGCGGCGCGAGCGTGCGCTTTCCACGATCAGCGAAGCGACTTCGACGAGGTTGCGCAATTCCAGCAGGTCGCGCGTGACGCGGAAATTTGCGTAGTACTCGAGAATTTCATCGCGCAGCAGGGCGATGCGATGTTCGGCGCGCTCGAGCCGCTTGTCGGTGCGCACGATGCCGACGTAATTCCACATCAGCCGACGCAGCTCGTCCCAGTTGTGGGCCACGACGACTTCCTCGTCGGAATCGGAGACGCGGCTTTCGTCCCAGTCGGGCAGCGGCGCATGCGCGCCCGCACTGAACCCTTCCGCCTCGATCGCCTCGGCCGCCGAGCGGCCGATCACGAGGCACTCGAGCAGCGAGTTGCTCGCAAGGCGGTTCGCGCCGTGCAGGCCCGTGTACGACGTCTCGCCCACGGCGTAGAGGCCCGCGAGATCGGTGCGCCCGGCCAGGTCGGTGACGACGCCGCCACAGGTGTAATGCGCGGCGGGCACCACGGGAATCGGCTCCTTCGTGATGTCGATGCCGAATTCGCGGCAGCGCGCGAGGATGGTCGGGAAATGCTCTTCGAGAAACGCCGGCGGCTGATGGCTGATGTCGAGATGCACGCAGTCGATGCCGTGCTTCTTGATCTCGAAGTCGATCGCGCGGGCGACGATGTCGCGCGGCGCCAGTTCGGCGCGCGCGTCGTGCGCGGGCATGAAGCGGGTGCCGTCGGGCAGGCGCAGCACGCCGCCTTCCCCGCGCACGGCTTCCGAAATCAGGAACGACTTGGCGTGCGGGTGGAACAGGCAGGTGGGGTGGAACTGGATGAACTCCATGTTCGCCACCCGGCAGCCTGCGCGCCACGCCATGGCGATGCCGTCGCCGGTGGCCGTGTCGGGATTCGTCGTGTACAGGTAGACCTTACCCGCGCCGCCCGTGGCGAGCACCGTGTGCGGCGCCTGGATCGTCACCGTGCGGTCGTTTTTCAGATCGAGCGCATAGAGGCCGTGGCAGCGACGGCCCGGCAGACCCAGCCGGTCGGACGTGATGACGTCGATCGCCTGATGGTCTTCGAGGATCGTGATGTTCGGGTGCGAGCGCGCACGTTCGAGCAGCGTTTGCACGACCGCGTGGCCGGTGGCGTCGGCGGCGTGGATGATGCGGCGATGGCTGTGGCCGCCTTCGCGCGTGAGATGAAAGCCGAGCTCGGCGGCGGCGTCCTTCGTGAACGGCACGTCTTGGGCAATCAGCCATTCGATGGCCGCGCGGCCATGCTCGACGATGTAGCGCGTGGCTGCCTCGTCGCACAGGCCGCCGCCGGCGACGAGCGTATCGTCCACGTGGTTCTCCACGCTGTCGGCCGAATCGAGCACGGCGGCAATGCCGCCCTGCGCGCGGTCACTTGCACCTTCGGTCATCGCGCGCTTGGCGATGATCACGACGCGACGCGAACCGGCGAGATTCAGCGCGACGCTCAGTCCTGCGAGGCCGCTGCCGACGATCGCTACATCGAAATTCATGATCCTGCTTCTCCGTCTCTCTTGTTCTACGCTTTCTGGCCGCCGCGTTTGCCGCGGTCCTGCGCCGTCATGGCATATGACACGCGTATGGCAGCCGGTATAAAGCGGGAAGCATACTCCGAGAGAGGAGCGAACGGATAGCGCCAGTTTGGGCGCCGCCGTTAAAACACCGTTGCAGCGCGCGAACCGAGGCGGGGCGGGCGCGCAAAAAGAAAAACCCCGCTAAAAAGCGGGGTTTTTCTGTCTTCGTCAGGCTAGAAACCCGATCAATTACTTGATCTTGGTTTCCTTGTACTCGACGTGCTTGCGAACAACCGGGTCGAACTTCTTGATCGACATTTTTTCCGGCATGTTGCGCTTGTTCTTCGTGGTCGTGTAGAAGTGACCCGTACCTGCGGTCGATTCCAGCTTGATCTTGTCGCGGACGCCCTTGGCCATGATTTACTCCTTACAGTTCGCCGCGTGCGCGCAGGTCTGCGAGCACGGAATCGATGCCGTTCTTGTCGATCAGGCGCAGGCCTGCGTTCGAGATGCGCAGACGCACCCAACGGTTCTCGCTTTCAACCCAGAAACGGCGGTTTTGCAGATTCGGGAGGAAACGGCGCTTGGTTTTGTTGTTAGCGTGGGAAACGTTGTTGCCGCTCATCGGCGCTTTCCCAGTGACTTGGCATACACGTGCCATGAGACACTCCTACGGAAATTCTGAGTTCGAGAGCCGCTTAAGTTTCCCAGGCGAGAAATGGCCGGACCAAGAGCGCGCTCACGTATGGATGAGAGACAACCTCGAACCCAGGCCATATTTCCCCTGGAACGCCTCGATGGGCTTCGGAACAGGGTTGGAAATAGGCAAACCGTAATTCTAGCAGAAAAAGTCCTGGAAAATCAAACCCAATTTGCACATGGTGTTGTGTGCCGCCGCGCCTGGTGCTTGTGTCGCCTCAGCTCCAGCCTTGGCGCGCGAAGGAAAACGTCTCCCGGGTGCCGATGACCAGGTGGTCGATGAGTTGAACCTCCACGAGCGCCAGCGTTTCGCGCAACACCCGCGTGAGGCGCCGGTCGCTCGCGCTCGGCTGCACCGCGCCCGAAGGGTGATTATGGGCAACGATCAGGCTCGCGGCATTGAGCGTCAGCGCGCGCCGCACGATTTCGCGCGGATACACCGCCATGCGCGTGAGCGAGCCGCGCGAGCTTTCCTCTGTGCGGATCAGCCGATGGCGCGCGTCCAGAAAGAGGCAAACGAACACCTCGTGCGGCCGCCCGCCGATCAGGAGGCGCAAATAGTCCTCGACCGCACCGGGAGAGTCGACGAGCGGCTTGTCGTCGAGCGCCTGCGCGAGCGCCCGCCGCGCGAGTTCCGTCACCGCTTGCAGCATCGCGGCTTTTGCGGGCCCGATGCCGCGCAGGGCCTCGAATTCTTCGGGCGGCGCGTCGAGCATGGCGCGCAGCGAGCCGAATTGGGCCAGCAGCGTGCGCGCCACCTCGAAGACATCGTGGCCCGGCAAGCCGAAGCCGAGCAGGATCGCGAGCAACTCCACGTCCGAGAGCGCGGCGGCGCCGACCGAGCGCAGCCGCTCGCGGGGCATGTCGCGGCGTGGTGCCGCTGGCGCCGCGTTCTCGTGGGTCGAGACCGCAGGCGCTGCCGGAGCGGGGCGGGCGCCGCTGCGGGGGCCGCGCTCCGCGCAGTCCGGCCCGGGCAGGCGGACGGCGAGGGCGCCGCCGACGGTATCGGGCGCCGTATCCGGCATGCAGGCAGGTTCCCTCATGGCAATCTCCACAGACAAATAAGGCGTGCGCGGCGCGCGCGAGTGTGAGCGTTGGCAGTGCACAATCGTGCCGCGACCGCCTCGGCCAACTGGCTTACAATAGATGCTTTCCGGCCGCCCGAGGCAGGCCGGACCGGCGCCTTGCGGCGCGCACGCGCGAAGCGCGCGTTACGACGAAATGAGTTACGCATGAGCATCATCGACATCTCCGAAGTGAAATCCGGTTCCCACGTGACGCTGAATTACCGGCTTTCACTCGCCGATGGCACCGAAATCGTCAATACCTTTGTCGACCGTCCCGCCACCCTGCTGATGGGCGCCGGCCAGCTTGCGCCGCCGCTGGAAGAGATTCTGCAGGGCCTGAAGGTGGGTCACCACTCGACCTTTCAGCTAGAATCCGGCGTCGCTTTCGGCCAGCGCAACCCCGACCTGATCCAGCGCGTCTCGCTCAAGACCCTGCGCGAGAACGGCATGATCGGCGAGGAGTTCAGCCCGGGCGACCTGATCGAATTCAATGCCCCCAACGGCGGGCGCTACGCGGGTGTGCTCAAGGAAGTGAACGAGACCTCCGCCCTGTTCGATTTCAACCACCCGCTCGCTGGCCAGGCGGTTGCGTTCGAAGTGCAAATCATCGGAATCCTTTAAAGCCCATGACCAACACGGACACGTCCCTCATCGCAGAACTGGCCGACGCGGAAATCCTGCTCGCCCAGCCGCGCGGCTTTTGCGCCGGCGTCGATCGGGCTATCGAGATCGTCGAGCGCGCCATCCAGCTTCATGGCGCACCGATCTACGTGCGTCACGAGATCGTCCACAACGCCTATGTCGTCGAAGACCTGCGCAAGAAGGGGGCGATCTTCATCGAGCAGCTCGATGAAGTCCCGTCCGGCAACACGGTGATCTTCAGCGCGCACGGCGTCTCCAAGTCGGTGCGCGCCGACGCCGAGGCGCGCGGCCTGCGCGTCTACGACGCGACCTGCCCGCTCGTCACGAAGGTGCACGTGGAAGTCGCGAAGATGCGCGACGAAGGGCTCGACATCGTCATGATCGGGCACAAGGGGCATCCGGAAGTGGAAGGCACCATGGGGCAGGTGGCCGAGGGCATGTACCTCGTCGAAGACATTGCCGATGTCGAGGCGCTCAAGCTGCGCGACCCGCAGCGCGTGGCGTTCGTCACGCAGACCACGCTCTCGGTGGACGACGCCGCGGAAATCATCGCGGCGCTCAAGGCGCGCTTTCCGTCCATTCGCGAGCCGAAGAAGCAGGACATCTGCTACGCCACGCAGAATCGCCAGGACGCCGTCAAGTTCATGGCGCCGCAGTGCGACGTCGTGATCGTGGTGGGCAGCCCGAACAGTTCTAATTCGAACCGGTTGCGTGAAGTGGCCGAGAAGCGCGGCATTCCTGCCTATATGGTGGATGCGCCCGAGCAGATCGACCCCCAGTGGCTCGCCGGCAAGCGCCGGATCGGCCTGACGGCTGGCGCCTCGGCTCCCGAAGCGCTCGCTCAGGAGATCATTCGCCGCCTGCACGAACTTGGTGCGCGCAACGTGCGTGCGCTCGAAGGCATCGAGGAGAACATTGCATTCCCGTTGCCGCGCGGACTCGGTCAGCCAGGCTGACGCCTCCCGCACTCCGCGAGAACGCGCCCATGTGGCGCGTTTTTTTATGCCCGTGACAGATGCGGAATGCCAATAATAAGGGTCGCATGATGAGAAGAGGCAGGTTAACCTCACATTGGCCGGGTGCTCTTATTAGTGTTTTCTCTAGCGTGAGGGCCGAATTGCGTGGTGTGACCCCGAATATATGGGGCAATTGACACGCTTTCGACACGAATGCACCGCGCCGGAGCGGCATTATTATGCCCTCCCTTAAATATCCTTCATTTGAACCAATGCCCGCCCGACAAGGCATTGCGGCCATTATCTGCAACACATGATGCGAAGCATGTCGATTTTTGGTGCAACTGGTGCACGAAAATGCGGCGCAACCTGCGGTGCAACCCCTCTCGGGTGGTTATCTAAAAATATGGTTGCAATGCAGGAAAACCCTGCCGGCTCAACAATATTGCCCGTCGCATAATTGGCGTTACAATGCGCGCGTTCTGAAGGCTGGACATCCCATGAGAAGGCCATCAGGCAAGCATTTCGGAAGGCGCAGGAGACCTGATTAATGCAATTCAAGTCGGCTTTTGCCGCGTCATCGATCAATGCGGTTGCGCCCTGCCACACGTGGCACAGCCGCAATGTCGAGACGGGCACGAGCGCAACATCGATCATTTCTGGCATGCAGATTGCTTTTGCATGCACCGGCGTTGTCACGCCGGTTCGCCGCCTGGGCGCAACGGATCTCGCAGCTGAGATCCCGCAGTGCGCGGGTGGCCGGGGAGAGGGAGTCATGGCGTTTGACGCATTCGCGTTTGCCGGCCGCAAGGCTCGCCGCGAATACGCCAACGTGAATATGACGCGTAGTTGATTGAACCCGACGGCACCGAACCATCCGACGGTGCCGTTTTTGCATCCGCTTTTGGCGAGCCTGCCGCTGCAACACAGCGGCAACGCAAACCAGGGCGGCCAACCGTTACCGGTTTTTACTTCAATACCCGAAAGTGTCGTTGCGGTTCCGTAAAACATCGCCCACCGGCCGATGACGAGCGCGAATCCGGTTGCACGGGCTAAGGAGCATTAAATGGATATTTTCATCCAGCAGATCCTGAATGGGCTGGTGCTTGGCAGCATCTACGCCATCATCGCACTGGGCTACACCATGGTGTACGGGATTCTGGGCATCATCAACTTCGCGCACGGCGACGTGCTCATGGTAGGCGCCATGGTCGCGCTCTCCGCGATCAACGTGCTCCACAATCACTTCCCGGGCCTGGGGAACATCCCCACGCTGTGCATTGCGCTCGCGGTTGCCGCGGTCGTGTGTGCGGTCGTCGGGTACACGATCGAAAAGGTCGCGTACCGGCCGCTGCGCCGCGCGCCGCGCCTCGCGCCGCTGATCACCGCGATCGGGGTGTCGATCCTGCTGCAGACGCTCGCCATGATCATCTGGGGCCGCAATCCGCTCGCGTTCCCCCAGCTCATCTCGACCGATCCGATCAACGTCATCAAGCCCACTGAAACCGGCGTGGGCGCCGTGATCTCGATGACGGAAATCGTCATCATCGTCGTCGCGTTCGTCGTGATGGCGGGTCTCCTGCTCCTCGTGCACAAGACCAAGCTCGGCCGCGCCATGCGCGCCATCGCCGAGAACCCGAACAATGCCTCGCTGATGGGCGTGAACCCGAACTTCGTGATCTCGGCCACGTTCATGATCGGCTCGGCGCTCGCCGCGCTGGCCGGCGTGATGATCGCCTCGGAATACGGCAACGCGCACTTCTACATGGGTTTCATCCCCGGCATGAAGGCCTTCACGGCCGCGGTGCTGGGCGGTATCGGCAACCTCGGCGGCGCGATGGTCGGCGGCGTGGTGCTCGGCCTGATCGAGCAGCTCGGCGCAGGCTACATCGGCAACCTGACCGGCGGGGTGTTCGGCAGTAACTATCAGGACGTCTTCGCATTCATCGTGCTGATCGTCGTGCTCGTGTTCCGTCCGTCGGGGCTGCTGGGCGAACGTGTCGCGGACCGCGCATAAGAGGGAGTAACACAACATGACTTCAATTCAACCGATCGAGCCGTCGACGACGCTCATCCCCGAAAAGAACATGACGAAGACCCTCACGGTCGGCATCGTGACGGCCATCGTCGTGGCAGCGCTCCCCTTCGTGGTGGGCGCCGCGGGCGGCAACTACTGGGTGCGCGTGCTCGACTTCGCGATGCTGTACGTGATGCTCGCGCTGGGCCTGAACGTGGTGGTGGGCTTCGCCGGCCTGCTGGACCTGGGCTACATCGCGTTCTACGCGGTGGGCGCCTATGTCGCCGCGCTGCTCACGTCGCCGCACCTGACCACGCAGTTCACGTGGATCGCCAACATGTTCCCGGGCGGCCTGCACACGCCGTACTGGATCGTGATTCCGTGCGCCATGGCGCTCGCCGCGCTGTTCGGCGTGCTGCTCGGCGCGCCGACGCTGCGTCTGCGTGGCGACTACCTCGCCATCGTGACCCTGGGCTTCGGGGAAATCGTTCGTATCTTCATGAACAACCTCGACCGTCCGGTGAACATCACCAACGGGCCGCAGGGCATTACCGGCGTCGCGCCGCTGCAGGTGTTCGGCTTCAATCTCGCGCAGCCGCACGAGATCCTCGGCTTCACGTTCACGTCGGTCTACATGTACTACTACGTGTTCGTGATCTGCGCGCTGCTCGTGATCTGGGTGTGTACGCGTCTGCAGCACTCGCGTATCGGCCGCGCATGGGCCGCGATCCGCGAGGACGAAATCGCCGCCAAGGCCATGGGTATCAACACCCGTAACGTCAAGCTGCTCGCCTTTGCGATGGGCGCGTCGTTCGGCGGTCTGTCGGGTGCGATGTTCGGTGCGTTCCAGGGCTTCGTGTCGCCGGAATCGTTCACGTTCTGGGAATCGGTCGTCGTGCTCGCCTGCGTGGTGCTGGGCGGCATGGGCCACATCCCCGGCGTGATTCTCGGCGCCGTGCTGCTCGCCATTTTCCCCGAGTTCCTGCGCTCGACGATGGGCCCGCTCCAGCACATGCTGTTCGGCCACGAAGTCGTCGATACGGAAGTCATTCGCCAGCTGCTCTACGGCCTCGCCATGGTCGTCATCATGCTGTATCGCTCGGAAGGCCTGTGGCCGGCGGCGAAGCACGAAGACAAGATCGCGAAGATCGCCAAGCGCGCCAGCAAGAAGCCGGTTCGCGCATAACGGGGAGAACAGAATATGAGCAACAAAGCTATCCGCCTGTCCGTGAAGGGCGTGAACAAGCGCTTCGGCGGCCTGCAGGCGCTGTCCGACGTTGGCCTGCAGATCGAGGAAGGCACGATCTACGGCCTGATCGGCCCGAACGGCGCCGGCAAGACGACGTTCTTCAACGTGATTACCGGCCTCTACACGCCTGATTCGGGCGAATTCAAGCTCGACGGTACGGCCTACACGCCGACCGCCGTGTATCAGGTGGCGCAGGCCGGCATTGCACGTACCTTCCAGAACATTCGCCTGTTCGGCGGCATGACCGCGCTCGAGAACGTGATGGTCGGCCGCCACGTGCGCACGAAGCACGGCCTGCTCGGCGCCGTGTTCCAGACCCCCTCGGAGCGTCAGGAAGAGCGCGAGATCAAGGAACGCGCGATCGAGCTGCTCGAATACGTGGGCATCGCGCAATACGCGGACTACACCTCGCGCAACCTCTCGTACGGTCACCAGCGCCGTCTGGAAATCGCGCGCGCGCTCGCGACCGATCCGAAGCTGCTCGCGCTCGACGAGCCGGCAGCCGGCATGAACGCGACCGAGAAGGTCGAACTCACGCGCCTGCTCGACAAGATCCGCGCCGATGGCAAGACCATCCTGCTGATCGAGCACGACGTGAAACTGGTGATGGGCCTGTGCAACCGGATGACAGTGCTCGACTACGGCAAGGTGATCTCCGAAGGGCTGCCGCAAGACGTGCAGAAGGACCCGAAGGTGATCGAGGCATATCTGGGTGCGGGGGTTCACTGATGTCGACATCGGTTCTGAAAATCAAGGGTCTGCAGGTCAACTACGGCGGGATCCAGGCAGTCAAGGGCGTGGACATGGAAGTTCGCCAGGGCGAACTCGTCACGCTGATCGGCGCGAACGGCGCGGGCAAGACCACGACGATGAAGGCCATCACGGGTCTGAAGCCGTACTCGGCTGGCGACATCGAGTACATGGGCCAGTCGATCAAGGGCGTGCCCGCGTATGAACTGCTCAAGCGCGGCCTCGCGATGGTGCCGGAAGGCCGCGGCATCTTCGCGCGCATGTCGATCCTCGAAAACATGCAGATGGGCGCGTACCTGCGCAGCGACAACGACGGCATCCAGAAGGACGTCGAGCGCATGTTTGGCTTCTTTCCGCGCCTGAAGGAACGCGCCACGCAGCTCGCAGGCACGCTCTCCGGCGGCGAGCAGCAGATGCTGGCCATGGCGCGCGCGATCATCAGCAAGCCGAAGCTTCTGCTGCTCGATGAGCCTTCGATGGGTCTCTCGCCGATCATGGTCGAGAAGATCTTCGAAGTGGTGCGTACGATCTCGTCGGAAGGCATCACGGTGCTGCTCGTGGAGCAGAACGCACGCCTTGCGCTGCAGGCGGCCAATCGCGGCTACGTGATGGACTCGGGTCTCGTGACGATGGAAGGCGAGGCCAAGCAGATGCTCGACGATCCGAAGGTGCGTGCCGCGTACCTGGGCGAGTAAGCTGCATCGCGTTGCGGTCCTTGCGGCCGCATAAAAGACAAAAGCCGCATGGGTGCGAACCCATGCGGCTTTTTTCATGGCATCGATCGGTCAGGCTCAGGCGAGCGCTTCGGACTCCTGCACGGCGAGCCGCTTGCCGAGGCTCACCACGGCATCGGCGCGATAGCCGAGCCGCTCGTAGAACGCGAGCACCTCGGCCTTGTCGGTGAGCACCTGAAGGTTGAGCTTGAGGCATCCCAGCGCGGCGAGCGCGTTTTCCGCATGGCGCACGAGCCGCGTGCCGAGGCCGTGGCGCCGCGCTTCGGGCGCGACGGCGACCGAGTAGAGCCAGCCGCGATGCCCGTCGTAACCGGCCATGGCCGTGCCGACGAGCGCGCCGTCGACGTCGCCGCCGTCGCGAACAGCAACGAAGAACAGCTCCGGCTGCGTGCCGAGCTTGTTCGCGATCGACAGACGCGGATTGCGATGCGGGCGGCTCGCGTCGTTGTACTCGGGAAACGCCTGCAGCCAGAGCGCGATCACCGCGTCGGTATCGGCTTCGCTGAACACGCGGATCGTGACGGACATCGCTCGTGCTCCGTCTGGTTACAGCGAGTCCAGGATCGTGCGCAGCATCGCCATCATCTGGTCGATTTCCTGCGTCGTCACGTTCAGCGCCGGCATGAAGCGCAGCAGGTTCGGGCGCGCGGCGTTGAGCAGCAGGCCGTCCGGCTGCATGAGGCGCGCCTTCTCGACGATCTCCGGGCCGATGTCCTTGCCGAGCAGCAGCGCGCGCAGCAAGCCTTCGCCACGCTCGCCCTGGAAGCCGCGTTCGGCCGAAAGCTCGAGCAGCTTTTCGCGCAGGTACTCGCCGCGGGCACGCACGCCTTCGAGGAAGCCGGGCGCAACCAGTTGCGAGATCACCGAATAGCCCACGGCGGTCATCAGCGGGTTGCCGTTGTACGTGCCGCCCTGATCGCCCGCTTCGAACACGGCGATTTCCTTCTTCGCGAGCAGCGCCGCGAGCGGCACGCCGCCGCCGATGCCCTTGCCGAGCGTCATGATGTCCGGCTCGATGCCCGAGAGTTCGTAGGCGAAGAGGGTGCCCGCACGGCCGCAGCCGCTCTGCACTTCGTCGACGATCAGCAGGATGCCGTGCTTCTTCGTGAGCGCGCGCAGTTGCTGCATGAATTCGCGCGTGGCGGGAATCACGCCGCCTTCGCCCTGGATCGGTTCGAGCATCACGGCGACGGTCTTCGCGTTGATGAGCTTCTCGACCGAGGCGATGTCGTTCAGGTCGGCCTTCGGGAAGCCCGGCACTTGCGGTGCGTAGATCGTGTCCCAGCCCGGCTTGCCGCTCGCCGACATGGTCGCGATCGTGCGGCCGTGGAAGCTGTGGTCGAACGTGATGATCTCGTAGGCGCCGTCACGATGCTTCTTGCCCCACTTGCGCGCGAGCTTGATCGCGCCTTCGTTGGCTTCGGCGCCGCTGTTGGCGAAGAACACCTTGTCGAAGCAGCTGTGCTCGGTGAGCAGGCCTGCGAGCTTCGCCATCGGCTCGTTGTAGAAGGCCGGCGACGGGTTGATGAGCAGGCGCGACTGCTTTTCCAGCGCCTCGATCATGCCGTCGTTGCAGTGCCCGAGGCTGTTGACGGCCCAACCCTGGATGAAGTCCAGGTATCGCTTGCCTTCGTTGTCGTAGAGCCACGACCCCTTGCCATGCGTGAAAACGATTTCGGGCCGGTTGGTGATGTACATCAGCGACTCGATCGGGTACTCGGAATAATTCATGGCAACGGGCTCCGCGTTGGGGCTGCACAAGGGTTGAAGACGATACGGCGGAAAAACAAAAAGCCACGGACTGGCCGTGGCTTTCGTGATTCGAACTTGCTGTGCGTTGAGAAGTGCAACGCGCGTCCGCGAGTAGCCAGGCCCTAAAGATGGGGCGAGCGGCGACGTCGAAGGGCGGACAGGATGCAGTTCATGGGCGCAAGAATACGACAAGCCGAATGGCGATGTAAACCATCAATGTGCCGAATTTATCCAGGCGGCCGAAGAATTTTTCGTGACGGCTGCCCGGCGGGGCGATGCATTGCATACGCAACGACCCGCTCGGGCCGGCTTCAGACGGCGTTCGCGAGGTCCGCGGCGCTCGTGAACGAGTCCGCGTAGAACTCGTCGTCGGGCAGGCCGTGGTGCTGCGTGAAGTCGCGCTGCGCGGACTCCACCATCACCGGCGCGCCGCACGCATAGACCTGGTGGCCCGACAGATCGGGCAGATCCTCGATCACGGCGCGGTGCACGAAGCCCGTGCGGCCGGTCCAGCTGTCGCCGGCGGCGGGCTCGGAGAGCACCGGCACGAAGCGGAAGTTCGGGATCTCATTCGCCCATTGCTCGGCGAGATCCATCAGGTACAGGTCCTTCTTCTGGCGCGCGCCCCAGTAGAGCGTCATCGGGCGGTTCAGGTTCTTGTGGACCGCGTGCTCGACGATCGCCTTGAGCGGCGCGAAGCCGGTGCCGGAGGCGAGCAGCACGATCGGCTTATCGGAATCCTCCCGCAGGAAGAAGGTGCCGAGCGGCGCTTCGAAGCGCAGGATGTCGCGCTCCTTCATCTGCGAGAAGACGTGGTCGGTGAACTTGCCGCCCGGCATGTGGCGGATGTGCAGCTCGATCGGGCCTTCCTCGTGCGGCGCGCTCGCCATCGAGTAGCTGCGGCGCGTGCCGTCCTTGAGGATGAATTCGAGGTACTGGCCGGCCAGATACTGCAGGCGCTCGTTGGCGGGCAACTGCAGCTTGAGGACGACGACGTCGTCGGCGCGGCGCTCGATGGCGGCGATGCGGGTAGGCAGCTTGCGCACCTGCACGTCGCCCACGCCCGCCACTTCGCGGATATCGACTTCGAGGTCGGTTTGCGCCGTCGCACAGCAGAAGAGGGCCATGCCGCGCGTTCTTTCGTCATTGGAAAGCGCCGAAGCCGCGTGGGCGCGCTGCTCCACTTCGCCGTTGCAGACCGTGCCCTTGCACGAGCCGCATGCGCCGTTCTTGCAGCCATAAGGCAGGCCGATGCCCTGACGCAGGGCCGCGTTGAGAATGGGTTCGTCGGGCTCGACCTGGAATTGCCGGCCGCTTTGCTTGAGCGTTACGTTGAAAGCCATATTCAGGGAAGCGTAAGTCTGTATCCGAGGGTTGATTCCGGGCGCGGGTCGCTTTGGTCAGGTCGCCGCGTTTGCTTGCCGGCCTTCGCCGCGAGGCCCGGGCCGCTAAAATGGTTCCACCATGATTGCCACACGAACCTTGCGCCGTGCGCGCATCCTGATTGTCGGTTGCGGCGACGTCGGCCTGCGCGGCGTCGCCCAGTTGCGCGAGCGGCCGGACCGCGCGCGCGTATTCGCGCTCGCGCGCCGTGCCGAGCGCGCAGACGCGGTGCGGGCCGCGGGTGCAACGCCGGTGCGCGGCGACCTCGATTCGCGCACGAGTCTCGCGCGCATCGCGGGCCTGGCAGGCACCGTCCTGCACCTCGCGCCCCCGCAAAAATCCGGCGACGACGACCTGCGCACGCGCCGCCTGATCGCAGCGCTCGCGGCGCGGCGTCGCGCGGTGTCGCGGCCTGCGCTGGCGGGCGTGGCGCCGCGCGCCTTGCGGCCCCCATTGCATTGCCTCGTGGACCGCATGCGCCGCAGCGCTGTCGGCGATGCCGCAGCCTTTGGAGCATCCGTCATTGTACCCGAGCGCATCCGGCGGTTTTCCCGCGGCCGGCGCAGGCGCCTCGCACGCCCGAGGCTCGTCTACGCAAGCACGACGGGGGTGTACGGGGATTGCGGCGGCGCGCGCATCGACGAAACACGCACGGTGCAGCCCGCCAACGCCCGCGCCATCCGCCGGGTGTCGGCCGAACGGCAACTGCGCCGCGCCACGGCGCGCGGCGCGCTCAGCGCCACGATCGCGCGCATTCCCGGCATTTACGCGGCGAACCGCCTGCCGCTGGCGCGGCTGGAGAAGCGCACGCCGGCGCTCATCGCGAGCGACGACGTCTACACGAGCCACATCCACGCAGACGACCTCGCGGCGATTCTCCTGCGCCTCGCGACGCACGGCCGCCCGGGGCGCACGATCCACGCGACAGACAACAGCGAACTGAAGATGGGCGAGTATTTCGACCGCGTAGCCGATGCCTTCGGCCTCGCGCGCGCCCCACGCGTGAGCCGCGCCGAGGCCGAGCGCGAACTCGAGCCGGTCTTGCTGTCGTTCATGCGGGAGTCGAGACGGCTCGCCAATACGCGCCTCAAGCGCGAACTGCGCGTGCGTTTGCGTTATCCCGACGTAGATGCGTTCTTGCGCACGCTGCCGCCGCACCCGTGACTGCGGGCGGGCGGCGCGGCGCAAAGCGTGCCGTTCACGTGATGGCCGGCAGCGCTTCGAGCAGGAGGAAGCACAATAGCGCTCCGATGAGCGCCCCGATGAGGTTCGGATGATACTGATGTCGCATATGCATCGACGCGAGCAGGCCCCCAATCAGAACCGCCCCTAGCGCCATGAAGGCCATCAACACGAATGAAATTTCGAATGAGCCGTTGATGATCATGATGCCCCTCCTTGCAACTTGTAATCGTTCTTGAGACGAGTATAGGGCGGAAGCTCGGCAAGGACATGCTGCGGCGCGGCGAAAACGATGCCTGTTTGCAAGCATCGGTGTGTCAACGCACTGAGCGGCGGGTGCCCGCGCCGCCCGGTGGTGGTTTACCCGTTGTTGCGCAACGCGTCGAGCGCCGCGGCGTCGAGCCATTGCCAGGCG
The DNA here is from genome assembly GCF_040965655.1 of Paraburkholderia sp. EG286B. Lineage (NCBI taxonomy): Bacteria > Pseudomonadati > Pseudomonadota > Betaproteobacteria > Burkholderiales > Burkholderiaceae > Paraburkholderia > Paraburkholderia sp. EG286B. The sequence goes on from NZ_JBFRCF010000004.1 coordinate 323,047, forward strand.
CCCGGTGCCAGACCGGCGGGCAGGGAAAAGCCGCCGATGCGCTCGCGGTGGAGCGCCTCGACGCGGTTGCCGGCCGCGGCCACCATCCGTTTGACCTGATGATATTTGCCTTCGAGCACGGTCAGCTCCAGCTCGTGGTCCGTACGTGCGTGGGCGGCGACGGCGGCAATCGGCTCGCGCTCGCCGTGCAGCAGCACGCCTGCACGCAGGGCATCGAGCTGGGTGTCGTCGAGCGGATGGCGTGTACTCGCCACGTAGACCTTCGGCACCTTGCGTTTGGGCGACGTGAAGGCGTGGACGAACTGGCCATCGTCGGAAAGCAGCAGGAGGCCGGTCGTATCCTGATCGAGGCGGCCCACGCACTGCACGTTGCGCTGCGCGAACTGCGGCGGCAGCAGATGAAACACGCTCAGGTGATGCTGCGGATCGCGCGAGCACTCATAGCCCGCGGGCTTGTTGAGCGCAATGTAGGCGCGCTCGTGAAACGGCCACGGCGTGCCGTCCACGCTGAAGACGAGGCCGGCCGTGTCGAACGTGGCGAGCGGGTCGCTGCAAGGTTCGCCCGCAACGGCGACCCGCGCGTCGGCGATGAGCGCGCGGCATTGGCGGCGTGAGCCGAAACCCTGGGTGAAGAGGATGCTTTCGAGATTCATGACGGACGGCGGACAGCGTAGAGCCGGCTATTTTATCCGTGGCGACGTGGTCCGCGCCGCCGTGCCCGCCGCCTGTCCGCTTCGCACGGCTTGACCGCGTATTTCGGGCGGATGGCGTAACGTAACGCAGGGCATTCGCAGGTCCGGCGCAGTGGCAGGCCCCGGACGCCTGAATCCTTGCCCCCACATTTCTTCTCGCGCAGCGCCCGGCCCCGGTGCGCGCGCTGCGCCATACGGCTCACGTGGAGAACACCATGGCGAAGACAATCGCGGATCATCTGGCGAAAACGCTCGAGGCAGTCGGCGTCGAGCGCATCTGGGGCGTGACCGGCGACAGCCTGAACGGCTTGTCGGCGAGCCTGCGCAAGCTCGGCACGATCCGCTGGATGCACACGCGGCACGAGGAAGTCGCCGCCTTCGCGGCGGGCGCCGAGGCAGCGGCGACCGGCCGACTCGCGGTGTGCGCGGGCAGTTGCGGGCCCGGCAACCTGCATCTCATCAACGGTCTTTACGACTGCCATCGCAACCGCTCGCCGGTGCTCGCGATCGCGGCGCACATTCCCTCGACGGAAATCGGCCTCGGCTATTTCCAGGAGACGCACCCGACCGAACTCTTCCGCGAGTGCAGCCACTACGTGGAACTGGTGACGAATGCCTCGCAGTTCCCGCGCGTGCTCGACACCGCGCTGCGCACCGCGATCGACCAGAAGGGCGTCGCCGTGATCGTGCTGCCCGGCGACGTGGCGCTTCTGGACGCATCCGACGAGGAGCCGGCATGGGCCCAGGCGGCGCGTCCGGCGACCTTGCCTTCGTCGGCGGATATCGACCGGCTCGCCGAGCTGCTCAATCGCTCCGAGGCGGTGACGCTCCTGTGCGGTAGCGGCTGCAAGGGCTCGCATGACGAAGTGGTGGCCTTCGCGGACGCGCTCGGCGCGCCGACGGTGCATGCGCTGCGCGGCAAGCAGTACGTCGAATGGGACAACCCCTACGACGTGGGTATGACCGGACTGATCGGCTTCAGCTCGGGCTACCACGCGATGATGTCGTGCGACACGCTCGTCATGCTCGGCACCGACTTCCCGTATCGCAACTTCTATCCGCAGCACGCGAATATCGTGCAGATCGACCGCGACGCGGCCGCGCTCGGCAAACGCGCGCCGCTCGCGCTCGGGCTCATCGGCGATGTACGCGAGACGTTGCGCGCGCTCACGCCGAAGCTCACGCGCAAGACCGACCGGCGCTTCCTCGAGCATGCGCGCGAGCACTACGCGAACGCGCGCAAGGGGCTCGACGAACTCGCGCGCCCGGCGGCCGCCGGCAAGCCGCTGCATCCGCAGTATGTGGTGGCGCGTCTCGACGCGCTCGCCGAGGACGACGCCATCTTCGCGGTCGACGTTGGCACGCCCACGCTGTGGGCCGCGCGCTACCTGACGATGAACGGCCGGCGCCGCCTGCACGGCTCGTTCAACCACGGCTCGATGGCGAACGCCATGCCGCAGGCGCTCGGCGCGCAGGCAGCGCATGCTGGGCGCCAGGTGGTCTCGCTCTCCGGTGACGGCGGTCTTTCGATGCTGCTGGGCGACATTCTCACCGCGCGCCAGCTTGACCTGCCGATCAAGATCGTTGTCCTGAATAACAGCTCGCTCGGTTTCGTCGCCATGGAGATGAAGGCAGGCGGCTACGTGGAGACGGGCACCGATCTGGCGGCCACCAACTTCGCGGATATCGCGCAAGGCGCGGGTCTCTTCAGCGTGCGCGTCGAGACGTCCGAAGCGCTCGATGAGGCGTTGCGCGCGGCGTTCTCGCACGCAGGGCCGGCGCTCGTCGACGTGGTGACGACGAAGCACGAACTGGCCATGCCGCCGAAGCTGCAGTGGGCGCAGGCGAAAGGGTTCAGCCTCTATATGCTGCGTGCGGTGCTGAGCGGGCGCGGCGACGAGGTGGTGGAGCTGGCGCAGACGAATTTGCGCTGAGGCGCGTGCGGCAGACCTGCGTCAGTCGGTGATCGAGACGCAGGTGCTGTCCTCTGGCCAAGTGCGAAATTCATCGACCCGGCCCGCGCGCACGTCGAGCAGCAGCCGCTCCAGCGCTTCGAGCCTGGCGGATCGGTCTGCGCTCGAGCGGATCAACGTTGCGGCGGCGCGTCCGGAGACGGACTCGTGGGCCTCGATGAGGATGCGTATGGCTTCCTCTCGCGTCATGAAAATGCGGTCCATCGTGCGCTCCCGGTTTGCTATCTCAATAACTTCGACAACGATAGCAGCGGGGCGCGGCACGCCGTGCGGCATCCGCAGGACGCTTGATCTTCGTCCAAACAAGGGCGTGCCGGCTTCGGGCCGGCAACAAAAAACCCGCGAAGCGTTGAGCTTGCGCGGGTTTCAGGATTCCGGCGGATATTGCCGGAAAGCATTCTGGTGCCTCGGGCATTGGGCCGCGAAGAACGAAAGCCAGAAGCATCTCCAGACGTGGGCGAAGATGTGGCGCGCGTCGCAGACGGGCGATGTCGAGGCGATGGGCCAGCACGCGATGGACCTCTACAACGAATTCGCGGACGGCACGACGGCGACCTCGCGCGAAGTCGTGAAGGACAAGGTCGGCAACGTGACGGGCTTCAACGTGAAGCTCAAGAACGACGTCACGCGCGAGGAGCGCTCGACGTTCATCGGCAAGGACCAGATGATGAGCATGGGCCTGGCCGCGCTCTCGCCCCCGCAGATGTTCGAGGCCGCGTACAAGGCGCAGCAGACGAAGGACGCCGCCGCCGCGAAGGCCGCCGGGAAGGTTGGCGAGGCGCGGCTCAAGCTCGCGGGCGACCTCGCGGTGGAGAACGCACGGCAGGGCGGGCGCGTGGCGCTGCAAACGCAGAAGGCCAGCAACGACATCGCGCGCGACACGAACAAGAGCAAGCTGGACGCGCAGAACCGCAGCAACACGGTTGCGGACGAGCTTGGCGCGAAGGTAGACGCTCTACGCGCGGCCGGCTACTCCGACCAGCAAATCCGCGACGCGCTGCCGCGGATGCTCGGCGCAAACGAGTTCAAGCGCGGCTTCTCGCCGGAAGAGACCCGCCGACAACTCACCATCGAAATGTCCAAGGATGCCTCGTTCAGCCTCCAGCCCGCCGAGAAGAAGCGCAAGGCTATCGACGACGCGATGAACACCATCTATGGGAACGGTGAGTCGAGTGCTCGCGGTGGTGCCGGGGGGCGACCGGCACGACTGACAACCCGTTCAAGGGGGGGCAACCCGGCGAAGAAAGGCCTGCCGTACCTCGACACGAAGACGGGGCACGTGATCTACCGTTAGTTTGCGATAGTTTCGGGCGCGTCGTTTCCGCGAACGACGCTCCTCCCACGAGACAAATCAGGAGGATGGCGCCACAATTGAGCAACCACCCATCACATCCGCAACCGTCGGTGATTGGCAACGCGAGCTATGAAATTCATTGAGCGCCACCCCAAGTTATCCACAGTCGCATTGCTAATCGGCTCCTTCATCGTGCTCTATCCGGCGTTCGCGCATCTAGCCGATAGAGGCAAACTTATCGACCGCAACACGGAGGCCCGCATCGCCGCGCACTGCGCTGAAACCGTTGAGGGTATTCGCGGCATCGATGCGCAGGCAAACGTATACCAAGCGTGTTTCAACAGCACGTGGCAGACCGTCGAACGCCTGCTGACATCGCGCGAGTACGGCGAGCAGTGGGCGCGCGAGAGCGATGGCGATGGGTTCAGTCCGGGCGTGAGCCGCTACTGGTAGTACTCCATGAATGACGCTCATCTGGATCTCGCGCATCGCCTATGGATGGCGCGATTGACGATAGTGGTTTCGCAATCAAACCATTGCGGGAAGATGCAACCAGAGATTGATTGCGGGCAGTTGGCGCGTTGGGCTTCCCTCGCTATCGTTAGTGCGTCGCTGAAACAACAGCGGCCGGGCGTGGAAACCCGATGTCACAAAGGCGGACGAGCCGCCGCGACTGCGGCTATTTTTTCGTCTGCGCTACGCTCTGCGCGTCAATTTTCAATGGCGGGTCGGGCGAGGGCCAGCTTCGGCTGGGCCGGTTTCCTTTGTGGCCGGTTTTCCACCCCTCGTCGTCAGGCCCGCCACCCCTCATGTGGAAATGAGCGGCGGGCCTCCTCAAAACACAAAGGAGTCCGCCGTATGCATAACGCCGACGCTGTCGATACAACCCGCCCCCGAAAGGGTTGCCATCCGTTCAGATACAAGGACAACGCCCTTGGCCTAGAACGCCTGCCCTTCGTTGCCGGACCACGCTCCGCGGTTGCTGCGCCCTATTGGGGTGTTCCGACAACGTGTCATGGCGACGATGCTTTCGAGGTTGGTGCCGCGATGGCTGATGCGTACCTGAAGCATCTCCGTGAGGACACGGATGATTGCCCCGTCAGCGACCTGGCAAACATCGTTGAGTCGTTCCTGATGCGTTTCGAGCAGGAAGGCGGACGGGCAATGCCGGGCCTCGGGTGTAGCGCGCAGAGCGAGAGTTTCGGAAGCCTCCGCCAGCAATGCGCCGGGTTCTTCGGCACGCTCGACGCGTGGCTCACTCTAGCGGCGAAGGACAGCGCGAGCTACCTCGATGCTCTCACCGAGGACATGATTGTTCAGAGGGCTAACCGTGCAATGCACGGCTCGTTGCGGCAAATCGAAGTGGTGATAGAGCGACGACCAAACGGGGTAGATCTGTACGTGTCGTCCGCTGTGAGGTTCGCGGCGCCCTTCGTGCCCGTCGACGCTACGCCCCTTGACCTTGACGACGCGCGGGTGCGCGAATTCCTGTTCGCTGGCGCCGAGCGCTCGGGGTTCGATATCCCGGTGGACAGCGATATGGACGGCTACGTGGGGGATGACGGCGACGAAACCCACATCCGCATGTGGTTGAAGTAAGACATTGGCGGGGACACGCGCGAGAGGCTGCGCGTAGCTATGCGCGTGCACCCATCGCGCACGCTGAGACTGATGCCTACGTGCCCGCACGCGCGATTCGCCCGGTAGGTATCTGCCCCCCACTGGGGGCGAGCGTGGCTCCCTCGAAAAACCACGCCACATTGGTGGTGACGCCCGCATCCTATCAATGAACCCGGCGCAACGACGAGTTGCGCCTTGAACCGCGCCCCTCTTCTTCGTGCCCTTCCCGGTAACAATGAGAGCGATGCGGGAGGTAAAGCAATCGTAAGCGATTCGAAGTCGTTACGCGCGGTATTACTTGGGAATGGCGAATTTCGGCTCTATCGTGCGCGCCCGAAACGCTGCCTGCAGCCTGATCCGTATCCTGTCTGGCAATGCGGCCGAACCTTTCTGGCTTGTGGCTGTGCCCGGCGTCATTTCGGAGCAGAGGCAACGATGAACAATTGGGACCTTTCGCAAAGCGCGTCAAAGATCGATTTGACACACTGTACGGCAGCAAGGGGGCGAAGCATGCCGCCGGCACGTACTCTTATCCATCGTGGAAGGCCTTTTTCCCAAGGGCGCCAGGAATTGAGGAAATACGTGCGTACGATGCCCGGGCAATTCGGTGCACCGCGGCGACCTATGAGCGCGCGATGCTTATCCTCGACGCGACATGCAAGGCGGCTCGCTCTCGCGGTTTCGATATTTCGATGGGATGGCGGTGCACGCGGATCGACCTTTCCCGGGACGGTGCGGCCTCAGGCTTGCGCATTGTTGAGCCGAGTTTCCGCGCGAACACAAGCCTCCTCTCGGAGGCCGAACGAAGGTCGATCAGTGGCGCCGGAACGATTGGTACCGGATGGCTTGAACTGCTGCTCAATGAGCACTCCGACGCGCGGTTGCAATTCAAAGAGAAGTCCAGTATTGCTGGTCTGATCGAGCGCCTTCCCGAGGTGATGTCGAAACTTGAGACGTCTCACGCTGTAATGGTCGCCTTCTGGGAAAAGAGGCGCCGTACCGATCTGGCTTTCGAGGCGGCTCATGTGGAGCGTCAGCAAGCGGATCGCGAACTTGCGGCGGAGCGCGCGCGGCGCGACAAGTTAATCGAAAACGCTCAGAAGTGGCACGCTGCCCGCGTGGTTCGGGAGTACGTTGCGGCGATGGAGGCAAACGTGTCACCGAAGAATCTAGCGGCACACGCCGAATACAATCGCTGGCGCGATTGGGCACTCGGTATCGCAAACAACCTCGAATTGCGAGCCCAGTTCGTACCACAATCCGGCGACGATGGCGCGCGTGCGTGATGTTTTCGCTGCCGGCGGGTTGCGCGGGGAGCACGGTCGTTGCCTGGTCGAGATTCTTCGAGGCGCTCGATAGCGGCGCCCTGTCGGCAGTCGAGAGCACGCGTGCTGGCTGTGATGCAGCAACCTTGGCCTCAAGCTCGCGCCAACGTTCCACGAGGCGCCCGGTGAACTCGGGCGAAAGCTGCGCGACGATGACGTAGCTATCGCGCTTGCCGATTTGGTACTCGTGCGCGGGCCGATTGAGGTTGTCGCGGTATTCCTCCAACGGAGGAAGATCAATAACGCCGCGCTCGGCAACCTGATAAGCCGTCTCTGGGCTTGTGGATGCAGAGACGCCTCGACTTCATCAATAAGTAGAAGGGAATACTGGGGGATTCCTTGAAGCACTCGGAAAAGATCGAGTGTGGCGTCTTCGCCGGCTCCTTTGTGAAACTGAGAGACTTCCCCGCATTCCCTTTCGAGCAACCCTACCTGTCGGCGGGCAGCATGGTCCACAGGTGGTTGCTACCACTATCCCTGCTATTCGTGCTATTGATCGCGGTCCAACCGGGCAACGTGTAGCAGGGGTGGTAAGTGTGGCAGTCCAAACCCAATTCCGGGCGCTGAAGTGCTTTCACCTGAATCGGGTGTCAATCCGGGAAAACCAAAACCGATGGCGGGCATTTGCGTCTGATCAATTTTTGGCGCTAGTTAACATTTCCCTTTCATATCTTGCGCGAGTATATGGGTCTCCATGGTCCTTTCTCGTGACAAAGAATAATGAACAGGAATGCTTACCGGCTGGTGTTCAGCAGGCTGCGGGGCATGCTCGTCGCGATTTCGGAAACTGCAACCGCACACGCACACGGTAATGCCAGTCGCGGTGAAGCCCTTCGATCCGTCGCACTGCAATCGTTCACGCTTTTCGCCATGCGTCATGTGGCCTTTGCCGCACTGGCTGTATTCGGACTCGCACCTGCCCTTGCGGATGCGCAGATTGTGCCCTCGGGCGCCAATGCGCCGAATGTCATCAATACCGCGAATGGCATTCCACAGGTCGACGTGAACAGGCCCTCCGGGGCTGGCGTGTCAATGAATACGTATTCGCAGTTTGATGTATCGCAAAAAGGCGCAATTCTCAACAATTCACCCGTCATCACCGGCACGCAGCTCGCGGGGCAGATCAACGGCAATCCTAACTTCGGGGCGAACGACGCCGCGAAGCTCATCGTCAACCAGGTCAACAGCAACAATCCGTCGCAGTTACGCGGTTTCGTCGAGGTGGCGGGCCAGAAGGCGACCGTGGTGATCGCCAACCCCTCTGGCATCCTGGTGGACGGCGGCGGTTTCATCAACACCACGCGCGGCATTCTTACCACCGGCAATCCCGTTTTCGACGGCAGCGGCAACCTCGCCGGATTTGACGTCACCCAGGGCAACATCACCGTCCAGGGCGCGGGCCTGAACGCCTCGAACATTGACCAGGTTGACCTGCTGGCGCGCGCGGTGCAGGCCAATGCGGCGATCTACGCGAATACGCTGAATGTCATGACCGGTTCGAACCGCGTCGACTACGCGAGCCTGAATCCGACGGCTATCGCGGGCACAGGTGCCGTGCCGGGCGTATCCATCGACGTGTCGCAGCTGGGCGGCATGTACGCGAACCGCATCACCCTGATCGGCACCGAGAACGGCGTCGGGGTGGCGAATGCGGGCACCCTTGCCGCGCAGGCGGGCGACCTCACGCTCACGGCTTCGGGCCAGCTTGTGCAGTCGGGCACAATGAACGCGAGCGGCAACGTTGGCATCAACGCCGCGAGCGTTGCGAACAGCGGCACCGTCTACGCGCAGCAGAATACCGCCATCAATACGGGCGGCGCAGTCACGAACAGCGGCACGCTCGCGGCACAGCAGAACACGTCCGTCAACGCGGGCAGCGTGAGTTCGACCGGCACGCTCGGCGCGGGCGTGAACGGCGACGGCTCGGTTGGCAACAGCGGTGACCTGTCGGTCGCGGCGTCGGGCCAGCTCGACGCAACCGGCCTGAACGTGGCAGGCGGTCACGCCACGCTCGCGGGTAGCGGCGTGAACCTCGCGGGCAGCGAGACGGCCGCCAACGGCAACCTGTCGCTGGCGGCGAGCGCGGGCGACCTGAACCTCACTGGCGCGACGACGAGCGCGGGCGGCGCCGTGAACGCGCAGGCAGCAGGCGCGCTGGTCAACGACCGTGGCACGCTCACGGGCGGCAGCGGCGTGACGCTCAACGCGGGCAGCCTGTCGAACCAGGGCGGCGGGATTTCATCGCACGGGGCGCTCGCCGCACAGGCGTCGGGCCAGATCGCAAACCAGGGGGGCTCGCTTGTCTCGCAGGGCGCCATGCTGGTGAACGGCAGCGCCATCGCGAACAACCAGGGGACCATGCAGAGCGCCGCAGGGCTGAGCGTGATAGGCGCATCCCTCGATAACACGGCAGGCCGCATCACCTCCCTGAGCGGCGATGGCCTCCTGGTGACGACCACGGGCGCGCTCACGAACGCCGCAGGCACGACCGCCACCGGCGCACAGGGCGGCGTGATCGGCGGCAATGGCGCGGTGACACTTCAGGGCGGCACGGTTGCCAATCACGGTACGGTGAGTGCGCAGACGGACCTTCAGGTCGACACGCAGTCCCTGAACAACGACGCAGGCGCGCTTCAGGCGGCGGGCAATGCCACGGTCAACGCGGGGGCGCAACTGACCAGCAGCGGCGGCACGATCGTGGCGGGCCAGGCGGCGAGCGTCACCGCGGCGACGCTCGACAACAGTTCGGGGACCACGCAGGCCGCGCAACTGTCGCTGAACGCGACGAACGTCGTCAATCATGCGGGCACGATCACGCAGACGGGTACCGGCGCGATGAACGTCGCCGTCTCCGGGCTGCTGGACAATTCGGCGGGCGGCACGCTCCAGACCAACAGCACTGACCTTACGCTTGGCGCCGCCACGCTCAACAACGACGGGGGCACGATTCTCGCCGCCGGGACCGGCACGCTGACGATTGCACCGGGCAACGGCGCGGGAACGTTCTCGAACGCGGGCGGCCAGATCATCGCGGCGGGACAGCTCGTAGCGCAGGCGGGCAGCCTCGACAACTCGGGCGGCGTGCTCGCTGCTCAGGGCAACCTCGCGGCTTCCATTGCAGGCGATGTGAACAACGCGCAGGGCGTGGTGCGGTCGCTGTCGTCCATTTCCCTCGCGAGCGGCGGTGCGCTGACGGATACGAACGGCCAGATCCAGTCCGGCACGGGCGCCGCGGGCGACGCCAGCACGCTCGCGGTGCTGGCCGCGTCCATCGACAACACGGGTGGTATCGTCGGCAACCTCGGCACGGGCGACACGACCGTGCAGGGCGGCAGCCAGATCGTCAACAGCAACGGCCTCATCACGGGCAACGGCAACGTCGCCGTGAATGCGTCCTCGATTTCGAACACCCAGGGTGGCGCAGTCAGTGGCGCGAACGTTTCGGTTCAGGCCGGTACGCTCGATAACACGGGCGGCAATATCGGCAACCTGGCCGGTTCGGGCGGCGATGTCGCCATTGCGACGACTGGCGCGCTCACGAACACCAACGGCCAGATCGGTGCGACCCGTGATCTGGCCGTGAACGCGGCGACGCTCACGGGCGGCGGCACGTACGGCGCGGCCAATGACGTGGCGATTGCCATGCAGGGCGACTTCGCACCCGCGCCCGATGTGCAGTTCAACGCCGGTCACGACCTGACCTTTACGCTGCCCGGCACATTCACCAACGCCGCGCTGCTGGAGGCGGCGAATAACCTCGGCATCGACGCGGGCGATATCGCCAACAGCGGCACGATGATGGCGGGCGGCACGCTCACCACACACTCGAACACGCTGGAAAACACTGGCGCCGTCGTGGGCGGCAGCGTGTCGCTCAACGCGACCCGTGTCATTTCCAACCTGGGCCCGACGGCGCTCATTGGCGCGACGGACAGTAACGGGACGCTCGAACTGCTCGCGCCCGACATCGAGAACCGCGACGACACGACGGCCACCGACGCGCAGGCGGGCACCGCGATCTTTGGACTTGGCGAGGTTGTCCTTGCAGGCGGCAGGGATGCGAACGGCAACTACACGAACGCGAACCTGATCAAGAACCAGTCGGGGCTGATCCAGTCCTCGGGCGACATGGCGCTTTACGCGAACCAGGTCACCAACACGCGGCGTGTGATGACGACCACGGGGGCCAACAGTGAGGCGGTCGATCCAGCCCTGCTGGAGCAGCTCGGCATCAGCCTGTCGGGCTGTACAGCCACTTACATGCAGGCGTGCGAGCCTGGCCATCCGCAGGTCCTGGGCTCGACGGGCGACCCGTCGATGATCGGTGGCGTGCCGACCGATCCGCCGCATGGCGGCCAGTGGAACAGCACGTACCAGTACACGACATATACCGGCGTGGCGCTCGCGAACCTGGTTTCGGCCATCAGTCCGGCCGCGCAGATCATTTCGGGCGGCGACCTCGATGCCTCGTCGGTCGGCCTGTTCTGGAACTACTGGAGCCAGGTCGCGGCAGTGGGCAACATCGCGATGCCCGCCACGCTCGACCAGGACAGCTGGCAGGGCCAGGCCGCGCCCCGGATGCAGGTCACTTATTCCGGCCAGTATCACTACGACAACTACGACAACAGCGAACACAACTGGCAGCTACCGTTCGGCGATGCCGGGTTTGTCACCAGCCATCCGGGCGGTTATACCCAGGCCGCTCCCGCCGATATCCGCTACTACGCCCTGCCGGCCTACGAATCGACGTTCGTGGCGGGCGGTACGCTCGCCGGCACGGGCGTGAGCATCGAGAACACGGCGGGCAACGCGGGCATTCCGTCGCTCGGCCTCGCGCCGGGCCAGTCGGTGACGGGCGTCAATGTCGACTCGCCCGGCGGCAGTGCCACCCAGGTGGATCCGGTCATTGCGCGTGCCACGGCGGTCAATGTCCTCGCCAACCTGACGATTCCGCAGGGAGGCCTGTTCAGGCCGGCGACCACACCGGGCGCCACCTACCTCATCGAGTCGAACCCGGCCTTTACGAACGCGAAATCGTTCCTGTCGAGCGACTACTACCTCCAGCAGCTGGGCCTGAATCCGCAGAGTGTAGAAAAGCGCCTGGGCGACGGCCTGTACGAGCAGCAGCTCGTGCAGAACCAGATGACGTCGCTTACCGGCAAGGCCGTGCCCGGCCCCTACACCGATACACAGGCGATGTATGAGGCGTTGCTGGCCTCGGGCGCGGCGCTGGCGCAGCAACTCGACCTGCCGCTCGGCATGAGCCTGTCGGCGGAGCAGGTGGCCGCACTCACCAGCAACGTGGTCATCCTGCAGACGCAGATCGTGGACGGGCAGTCCGTGCTGGTGCCGGTCGTCTATCTCGCGCAGGCCAGCCAGCAGAACCTGAACGGGCCGCTCATCGCGGCGACCGACATCGATCTGCAGAACGCGCAGACCTTCTCGAACAGCGGCACGGTCCAGGCCAGCAATACGCTCACGGTCAACGGCCAGTCCATCGACAACGCCTTCGGCACGCTGCAAAGCGGCGGCCTCATGGCGCTGGCGACGACGGGCAATGTGGATCTGACCTCGGCGACGGTGAACGCCGGGAGCCTGGCGCTGAACGCGGGCGGCAACCTGCTCCTGAATACGGCCACGAACACGGTGGACCAGGTGAGCGCGACGGGCGCGACGCGAACCTCCACCACGCTCGGTCCCATCGCGAACCTGAACGTGGCGGGCGATGCCCTGATCGTCACAGGCGGCAACTTCGAGCAGAACGCGGGCAACCTCAACGTGGGCGGCAACCTCGGCATGGCCGTGGGCGGCAACTGGGACATCGGCACGGTGCAGACCGGCGAGCACAAGGTGGTCGAGCGCGCGAACGGCGTATCGGATACGAACCTCAACAGTGCAACTGGCAGTTCCGTGAGCGTTGGCGGGGTTTCCGAGATTGGCGTGGGCGGCAACCTGACGGCGACCGGCGCGAACCTCAACCTGGCCGGTGGCGGGACACTCGCGGCGGTAGGTGACGTGACGTTGCAGGCCGCCACCACCACCTCGACCATCGACAGCAACAGCTCCGGCAGCGATCATCATGGCAGCTACGCCGAGTCCTCGCATACGTCCGTCCAGACGCTGACCGGCACGACACTGACCAGCGGCGACACGCTGAACGTGGTGTCGGGCCACAACATCAACGTGACGGGCAGCGCGATTGAACTCAGCCAGGGCAATGCGAACCTGGCGGCGGCGGGCGACGTGAATATCGGCGCGGCCACCGCCACGCAGGTCAGCAACTCGCAGGAGACGCACAGCCACAGCAACGTGGTGAGCGGCACGCAGGTTGCCAGCTCGCGCGACACGACCACGACGCTTTCGCAGGGTAGCCTGATTTCGGCGGACGGCGTGACGATTGCCAGCGGCCACGATATCAACGTGGCGGGCAGCGCGATTGTCGGCACAAACGACGTGTCACTGAGTGCCGCGCACGATGTGACCATCACCACATCGCAGGACACTATGCAGTCTGCCGGCACGTATCAGGAGAAGCATTCGGGCCTGGCCACGAGCGGGCTGTCGGTGACGGTAGGTAGCAGCAAGGTCGCCCAGACCGACCAGGAGTCGGGCGTCACGAACAATGCGAGCATGATCGGTTCGCTCGATGGGAACCTGAACATCACGGCAGGTAACGATCTCCACGTCACGGGCAGCGTGCTTCATGCGGGCCAGGACGTGACCATGGCGGGCAAAACCGTCACGATCGATGCGGCCTACGATACGGCCTCGCAGTCGCAGCAGCAGCAATATCATTCTGCGGGCCTCACCGTCGGTATCACGAATCCGGTCGTCTCCGCGATCCAGACTGCCACGCAGATGACCAGCGCCGCGCAGAATGTCAACGGCGATCCCCGCCTGCTCGCTCTCGCCGGGGAAACGACCGCGCTGGCGGCGAAGAATGCTTACGATGCGGTTGGCGGTGACCCCGTCAAGGCCGCCACGACGGTCGGCATCAACGTTTCGCTGGGAGCCAGCAGCCAGCACAGCAGCAGTACCTCGCAGTCGAGCACCGCCGCGGGAAGCACGGTATCCGCTGGCCGCAACGTGACGGTTGCTGCGTCGGGGGCAGGCGTCGACAGCAACATCAATGTCGTCGGCAGCACGATTTCGGCGGGCAATGACGCGCTGCTGGCTGCACAGGGCAATGTCAACCTGCTGGCCGCGCAGAATACGGCCAGCCAGCAGAGCGATAGCAGTGGTGGAAGCGTCGGCGTCGGCGTGTCATTGTCGGTCGGCTCCAAAACCGGCCTTGCATTCACGGCGGCCGCATCGGGCAATCGTGGCAACGCGGATGGCGATTCGTCAACCTGGACCAATACGCACGTGACGGCCGGCAATGCGCTGGCGATCCAGTCGGGTGGCGACACGAACCTGATCGGTGCCGTTGCTTCGGGTAACCAGGTGATTGCTGACGTGGGCGGCAATCTGAACATCCACAGCCTCCAGGATACGGATACCTACCACTCGAAGAACGAGGGTGCGGGCGTGTCGGTTAGCGTGTGCGCACCGCTGTGCGCTGGCAATTCGAGCGGGTCGGTGAGCGCGAGCCTGGCGAAGATAAAGAGCAACTACGCGAGCGTCAACGAACAGTCGGGCATCCACGCAGGCGAGGGCGGTTTCCAGGTTGGCGTGCAGGGGAACACGGATCTGCAAGGCGGTGTCATCACCAGCACCGACGCGGCAGTGCAGGATGGGAGCAATCATTTCTCGACAGGATCGCTGACGATGAGCGATATCCAGAATCACGCCGATTACGAAGGGACGGGGATGAGTGTCAATATCGGGCCGGTCGTGAGCCTGGACGGAGGCCTCTCGCCGGGGGCTTCTAGCGCGGGCTTTGCGCAGCGCGATGGCAGTGCGGACAGCGTGACGCGCTCGGGGATCAGCGGCATCGCGGGCAACGAGGCGGCGCGGACCGGCGATCAGGAAAGCGGAATCAAGCCGATCTTCGATGCGGCAAAAGTCCAGTCAGAAATCGACGCTCAGGTGAAGATCACGCAGCAGTTCAGCGAGCAGGCAAGCACGGCGCTGAGCAACTACGTCACGGGGCAGCGCGCGGATTTACAGCAGAAGCTGAAGGATGCGACGGCCCCCGACGAGAAGGCGCAGATTCAAAGCCAGCTCGACCAGTTGAACACCGACCAGCGGATGCTGAATGTGCTGATTGGTGTGGTGTCGGGTCAGGTGACGGCGGCAGCCGCGCAGGGCGTCCTGTCGGAGGCAGCGGACCTGATGCGTCAGGCGTCGATCCAGAATTCGTCGCTGTTTCCGGGGGTGGTGGATAGCACTGGCGAGACGCTGACGAACCTGTCAGGGGAAAGTGCAGGAGTGAACGGGGATGGCGTCAAGCTCGGCGGGACGCGGCTGTCGCTGGACAGTGTTTGTGGTCGGGATAACAGCGCGTGTGTGCATGATGCGGACAACAATCTTGTATTGAACGGCCTTGGCCAGCCTCAGCTTTTGCCGGGCTACACGGTGGAAGATTATCTGGCGAGTTCAGAGGCGCAATCGGTCGCGGGACTGACGGGCGGGATTCAGGGTACAACGGGGACGCTGGCGGGTATCCAGTATCCGCCGGGCGGTCTAGTGGACCAGATTATTGAGGCGTATGCGGGAACGCATGATTTTATTGGAGGACAAGTTGCCGGGTTGTACGACGATCAGGGCAATACCAAACGGAGCATGTCGTCCGCTGAAAAAACCGCACATAACATCTGGTCGGATGCGGCGATTCTGCCAGCAACGCCCTTTGCGGCGGCAACGGCGCTGCCGCCGCAGGTCTGGAATGCGATAGCCGCGATCCTTCAGGTGCTGAAATGAAAAGATATCTTCTTTCGGGTTGTCTTGCCGGGGCCGGGTTCATTACCAGCGGTTGCATCATTTTGGACGGCGCACCGACCGGCGAAGCGTATGAACGAGCCATTTCCCCCTCGACCTCTCACTCCGATTCCTGGGAAAAGGCGGGCGTGAGCGAGGAACAGAAACGGGACGACTGGATTGCCTGCGGAGGTAAAAGAAACGGGCTTTTTGACCCGCCTTATAACCGGAAGTCCGATGGAGACGCCGGGGCTTTTTTTGCCAGAGAAAACAGGAAGCTTCAGCGTTGTCTTATCGGGAAGGGGTATCGGTTTACGGGACAGTGTATCCATGACATGGCAAAAACTGAGCCAGCTTGTGGTGCGCCATAAATGTAAACAATCTACGGACTCTTGGGTTGCCTTGTAGGTGTGGGTTTGATTACCGGGTGCTGTCCTATTCTATGTTTCGTCCAGCACGGTGAAGTGTATGAACGGTACGCTTACCCTCCTACCTCTTACTCTGATTTCTGGGAAAAACCGGGTGTGAGCGAGGAACAGAAACAGGAGGACTGGGTTGCTTGCGGAGGGGAAAAATGGACGGTTTCGCCCGCAATTCAATCAACAGTCCGGTGGAGACTCCGCTGTGTTTTTCATTAAAGCAAGCAGGATATTCCAACACTGCCTGATCGGAAAGGGCTATCGGTTTGCGGGCCAGTGTACCGGCAATATGCCGAAATTTGAGCCAGCTTGTAGTGCGCCTTAAATGAACAGAATTTACCTCCTTTCGGGTTGTCTTGTGGGGGCTGGGTTGATTACGAGCAGTTGCATTATTTTGGATGGGGCACCCCCAGTTCGGCACGACCCTCCCTACGCCAGCTTCTGGGAAAAGCCCGGTCTGAGCAATGAGCAGAAACAGGCAGACTGGGTTGCCTGTGGAGGCGCTGTGCGTGGGAGTTTTAGCCCGCAACTTGAGCGTGGTGACACAAAACCCATGCTTGGAGAATACAGCAGGAAAGACAGAGCATTCCAGAGTTGCCTGATCGGAAAGGGCTATCGGTGGACGGGGCAGTGTACGAACGACTGGATGAAAACCACGCCAGCTTGTGGGGCGCGTTAAGTGGAAAGAACTTACCTACTTCTGGTTTGCCTTGTCGGGACGGGTTTCATGACGGGCGGCTGTCAAGATCGGTTACCCATGACCAACTTTAGTCATTCTCCTCATCCCCCCTCCAGCTTATGGGGGAAGCCCGGCGCGAGCGACGAGCAGAAACCGACAGACTGGGTTGCTTGCGGGGGAGTAAAGAATGGGCTTTTTAGCCCATTCTTTGAGCGTGAAACACTCGAAGAATTCTCAACGAAAAGTAGAATATTTCAGCGCTGTCTGATCGGGAAGGGCTATCGATGGACGGGGCAGTGTACGAGCGACTGGATGAAAAGCATGCCAGCTTGTGGTGTGCCTTAAATGAAAAGAATCTACTTGCCTTTAGGTTGTCTTGTTGGCGCAGATTTAATGTCGGGCTGCTGTCAAGATCGGTTCTGTTCTGAGTCTAAGGACGACGATGAAAAACAAGAAGGCTCGCACAAGCTACGAAAGGGACGACAACGAAAGTAATATAAGTGAAGATGAAAAACAAGAAAAAGTTTTTGCCCGTGCCACTCGCTATTCTCGTGCCTCTCGCCGTCCACGCGCAAATCCCGCCCAACGTAGCGGCGGCGGCCCGCACGAATGCCGAACAGCAGCAACAGGTCGAGCAGCGACGCGACGCGCAGCAGCGCGAGGCGACCGTCGCTGCGCCGGTGGTGCGCTCGGCTGCACCCGCAGCGGGGGAATGGCCGGTGCTGCCCGTCGAGACGCCGTGCTTTCGTATCGACACGTTCACGGTCGAGGTGCCCGATACGCTGCCTGACGCCGTTCGCGCGAAAGGTGCGTCTGCCCTGCCGATGGACCGGTTTGCGTTCCTGAATGACTGGCTGCGGCATTACGAAGGCCAATGCGTCGGCAAACAGGGCCTCGACATGCTGACGAAGGGACTTCAAGGCGTGATCCTGAGCCACGGCTACATCACGACGCGCGTGCTGCTGCCGACGCAGGACCTGTCGAACGGGTCGATGACGTTCGCCCTCGTGCCGGGCGTGATCCGGCATCTGACGTTCGCCGACGAGGCCACGCGCGGGACCTGGAAAACCGCGTTTCCTGCGCGCGATGGCGACCTGCTCCAGTTGCGCGACCTCGAGCAGGGGCTGGAGCAGATGAAGCGCGTGCCGAACCAGGATGCGGCCATGCAGATTGTGCCCGGCACCACGCCGGGCGAAAGCGATGTGGTCATCACCACAACGCGCACGAAGCCGTGGTCGCTCGTGGTCTCGGCGGATAACTCCGGTACGCGCGAGACCGGCGGCTATCTCGGCAATGTGTCGCTGGCGCTCTACAACCTGCTCGGCCTGAACGACGTGCTCTCGGGGGGCTACAACCAGGATCTCCAGTTCGGCAACCACTCCCTCGGCACGCACGGCTGGAACGCCTCGTATTCGGTTCCCTGGGGCTACTGGACGGGTACGCTCTACGGCTACACGAACACGTACTACCAGCAGATCGCTGGCGTGAACCAGACCTTCGTGGCGAGCGGCAACGCGCAGACGGCGGGCCTGAAAATTGAACGGGTTCTCCACCGCAGCCAGAGCGATGTATCGGGCGTCGAGTTCCAGCTCATCAGGCGCTTCGGCGCGAGCTTCATCGAGGACACCGAAATACCGCAGCAGTACCGCAACAACACGTTCATCGAGGCGGGGCTGACTAACCGGCATTACTTCGGTGCGGCGCAGTTCGACGGCATGCTCGCCTACCGGCAGGGGATCGGCTGGCTGGGGGCCATGCCGGATCCGGCAAGCGGCCCCACGTACTATTTCCACATGGTGACGCTCGATGCCAACCTCTCGGTGCCGTTTGCGGTGGCCGGTCAGGCATTTCGCTATGTCGGCACCGTGCACGGGCAGTTTACGAATGACGAATTGAACTACATCGACGACCTGAGCATCGGCAGCCGCTACACGGTGCGCGGCTTCAGCGGTCAGACGATGCTCGCGGCGGAAAAGGGCTTCTACTGGCGTAACGAACTCCAGTACGCGCTTGGACAGACAGGACAGGCGCTCTATGCGGGGCTCGACTACGGGCGCCTGTGGGGGCCGTCGACCGCGTACCTTGCTGGCACGCAACTCGCTGGCGCGGTCATCGGCCTGAAGGGGGCCGTCGCGTCGCGCTTCGGCGCGTACAGCTACGACGTGTTCGCCGGGACGCCCGTCTATGCGCCGTCGGGTTTTCCTGCGCCCAGCGTGACGCTCGGCTTTCAGGTAACGGCACAGTTCTGAGGATTTTCCTGATGGTCAATCACGCTTGCGGTGGTCGCGCCCGATCGGGCACCACCGTTCATTCCTTCTGAGGAGCGAAACCTTGAAGCAATCAAAGACGTCCACCCTCGTGGCACTCACTTCCATTGCGCTGGCGCTGGGCGGGTGCGCCACCGAAGCCTCGCGTACGCTGCCGGTTCCCCCGGTCAGTAGCGCCCAGACACCCTACGCCGGCAAGCGTGTCGAGATTGCTGTGGGCAAGTTCGACAATCGCTCGAGCTACATGCGGGGCATCTTCACGGATGGCATTGACCGGCTGGGAGGACAGGCAAAAACCATCCTGGTCACCTCGCTGCAGGAAAGCGGGCGCTTCAATGTGCTCGAGCGGGACAACCTGGATGAAATCCGCCAGGAGGCCGCGCTGATGAAGAAGGCACAGGTGCTCAAGGGCGCGAACTATGTCGTGACGGGGGACGTGACCGAATTCGGTCGCAAGGAGGTGGGCGACCGGCAGCTGTTCGGCATCCTCGGGCGTGGGAAAGACCAGGTGGCCTATGCGAAGGTCAGCCTGAACGTGATCAATACCTCGACATCCGAGGTGCTGCTGTCGAGCCAGGGCGCCGCTGAATACAGCCTGTCGAACCGGGAGGTCATCGGATTCGGCGGGACGGCGGGCTACGACTCGACGCTGAACGGCAAGGTGCTGACGCTGGCCATCCAGGAGGCGGTCAATCACCTCGCGGCCCAGGTCGATACGGGTGCCCTGGCACCGGCGAAATAGGATGGGGCAGACCATGAAGCGAACCACCATCCTTGGCACCCGCACCCTGTTGCCGGTCATCGTCGCCGGCCTGCTGCTGGCCGGGTGCGCCGCACAGCGCAGTCCTTCCCTCTATCAATGGGATGCCTACCAGCCCCAGGTGTACGAATACTTCAAGGGCGAGACGGGACCCGAGGCGCAGATCGATGCCCTGGAAAAGGCCCTGCAGCAGATCCGGGCGAAGGGCAACATGCCGCCGCCCGGCTTTCATGCGCAGCTCGGCATGCTCTACGCGGGTGTCGGCAGGAGCGGGCAGGCCATGCAGGCATTCGAAGCCGAAAAGGAACTGTTTCCGGAGTCATCGGCGTATATGGATTTCCTGATGAAGAAAAAGACCAACGCACTGTGAGGACCCGGTCATGTTCAAACGCGCTTTCCTGAAACCTGCAATCGCCCTGTCCCTGGTTGCGCTGCTGGCAGCGTGCGCGGGCACGCCACAGCATGTCGACTACACGGCGTTCAAGAACAGCCGGCCACGTTCGGTTCTCGTGCTGCCGCCCGTGAACGAGACGACGGACGTGCAGGCGACCTACGGTGTGCTTTCGCAACTCACGATGCCGCTGGCCGAAGCCGGTTACTACGTCGTGCCTGTTGCGGTGATGGACGAGACGTTCCGGCAGAACGGGCTGACGACGCCGGCAGACATCCAGTCGGTGTCGCCGTCGAAGCTGCGCGCGATCTTTGGCGCCGACGCAGCGCTGTATCCGAAGGTCACGCAGTATGGCTCGGTGTATCAGGTGATCGACAGCACGACGATTGTTGCGGCGTCGGCCACGCTTGTCGACCTGAAGACGGGTGACGTGCTCTGGGCGGGTACGGGACGCGCCACGGGCAAGGAGCTCGGCATGAACGTCAATGTCGGCGGGGTGATCGGCGCGCTGGTGCAGGCCGCCGTCAAGCAGGTCGCGCATGAGCTGACCGATGAAGCCCACGATGTGGCGGGGCTCGCCGGTGACCGGCTGCTTCGCGCCGGCCCTCCGGCAGGTTTGCTGTACGGTCCGCGTTCGCCCAGGTACGGGACTGATTGAGCCAGGTGCGACGGTCTGGTGCCAGGCTCGGATGGGCACGTCCAGCACGTGCAACCCTCGCTGGATAACGGCAGCAACTGGAGCGGGGCCGCGCTGTTGCTCGTCCGCTGGCAAGCTGCGCGCGGGTCGCCAGGGGCGGCGTGACCGTGAAGATTGCACGGGCCATCGCTCTCCGCGCCAACGATGCCGCCGTGCAATTCGACCATGTTCTTCACGAGTGCGAGACCAATGCCGAGACCGCCTTTAGATCGGTCGATTGTCGTTAGGCCTTGCTCAAAGAGCCAAAACAATTTCGGCATCAGTTCCGCGCCTGCCCAGCCGCCGTCTCCTGTGCAGGTTGCGCCACGATACACGACATCTGCTCCGGGTTTCCCCGAAAATATCTGATGAATGAATCGATCGTTATGCTCTGATATGACGCTAATCCGCTGCGTCAGCGCTTTCCTGCACTGACGGGATAGGCTGCGCACCGTAGGGAGGTGGTCAGCCAATTTGAATCGCTATTCTCAGCCACGAACTTGATTCCGTTAGCTCATTTCTGAGCAACTACGTTGGTAGTGGCGTCGAAAATCGTAGCGTTACCTCACTCCCTAGTAGCGCTCGGTACAGACGGTTGGAAGGGCTTTAGCGGAGTGTTCCCCCTGAGCGATTACGTGGTGGACATGCTCCGTATTCGATACGTCCAGCGGAAGTCACGTGAGTGGGTGTTCGGGTTCAAGGTCGCAAAGGTCAACGTGCCGTATCGCTTCCGGTCGAAAGCTGAGGAAAAGGACGATCCGGGCGGCATGCATCCGGTCCTTTCGTGGCTGTACTCGGAAGGGAAGGCGAGCATGATCGAACTACAGGAGGTATACACGGTGGAAGATGCTTTCCGCATGCACCGTGAACTTCTTAAGTCGAAAGTGAAGGCCGCGATTGAAGCGGAAGCCGCGCAACTGGAGGCCAAGGCGAAAGCGAAGGGTGGCGCGTAGGGTGTCTGCGCACGACTTCTAACGGGCCGCGCTGGACTCTCGGAGGCGAGTAGGCGCGGCCTTCAGTGTAGTTGCGGCAGGAGTCTACTGGCTTCGCTTGTAAGTTCCCACCACGGCTGGCCTCCTTTCGGCGTGAGTGTAATTACGCCTATGTCCACTAGCCTTATTTTCATCGAGTGAAAATCTGCCATAACGACATGGACTACGCTTAGTCGCCCTGCGGACCCGTCTTTAATTGCTTGGTCAAGATAGTCCTTCACAGTTGACTCTGCTGCTCCCGCCATCAGTACTGGGCCAAGTAGGCGATACGCCTCCAGGTACTTTTCCTGCCACACAGCTTGTCCTGTCCTTGGCACTTCTCCGATTCGCGCCACAAAGTCGTAGCGAAGCTTGAAGTGCTCGCTCAAGCGCTCGATCACAATTTTCTTTTCGACCTTAGAGGCCAGTTCAAAAAAAACCTTGATGGTCTGTTAACTTTCGCGGCGCGATGTTAACCTCAGTCGTCCAGAGAACGGAGACCGAGGGGATGCAAGCGCCGATCATTGACGACGAATTGTGGGCACTGATCGAACCGCTACTGCCGAAACCCAGACGCCGAAACAACGAGCGCCGCGGACGACCCCGTGTGTCAGAGCGGGCGGCGCTCAATGGCGTCCTGTTTGTGTTACGCACCGGGATACGGTGGAACCACTTGCCGTCCGAACTGGGGTTTGGGTCCGGGGCGACCTGCTGGCGTCGTCTCGACGCATGGCAGAAGGCAGGCGTCTGGAACAGGCTGCATGCATTGCTGCTCGACAGGTTGCGCGAATCCGGACAACTGGACCTCTCATATGCTGCCGTCGATTCATCGTCGGTACGAGCCGTTGGGGCGGGCGAAAAACTGGGCCGAACCCCACGGATCGCGCGCGCCCTGGTTCGAAGCACCACGTCCTTGTAGATGCCAACGGGGTACCGGTCAGCGTGATTCTGACCGGCGCAAACCGTAACGACGTCACCCAGTTGCTGCCGTTGGTCGATGCCATCCCGCCGATCCGCGGCACGCGTGGCCGACCACTGCGGAAGCCAAAAGTCATCTACGGCGATCGCGGCTACGACTCCGACGCACATCGCCAGCGCTTGCGAGATCGTGGCATCAGGCCAGTAATCGCGCGGCGTCGAACTGAACATGGCAGTGGTCTGGGGAAATTCCGCTGGGTGGTAGAACGAACTCACTCGTGGCTCCACAATTTCCGTCGGCTTCGCATTCGCTTCGATCGCCGTAGCGACATTCACGAAGCATTCCTCAAATTCGCTTGCTCGCTCGTGTGCTGGAATATATTCAAACGAGCGCAGTCGGCTTTTTGAACTGGCCTCTTAGGCTCGACTCGGCTGACCGGCGCTAATGGTGCGGCGCTAGTCGGGCGGCTACTCGGAGTACTACTTGGTCGTTTGGTTGTCGCGGATCGAACGATGAACAGCGCGGCGACAGCCGACAGAACGCCCCAGACAACGACCAGCCAAAGCGGAATGCTGACGGGGTGACTCCAACTCAGCCCGGACAGTGCCGCCCAAATAGCGCTAATTGCGAGAAGGATCAGGCCGCCAATCACGCTGCCGATTGCGTTCGACAAGACCGAATCTTTCCAAATCCGTTGAATGACGTCCATATGCCGCCTGACCTTAGTTGTCTGATGCCGCAGATTGTAAAGGCGAACGGACCGCGCAAACGCTCGTGCCGAATACGCGAGTGATAGTGGAAGGTCGGCTTGAAGTGTCGGACAGGCTGCTGCGCACTGGATCGAGCGTGCCGCGCTGGACTCTCGGAGGAGAGTAGGCGCGGCGTTACTGCACGCGCGGACGGATTTTTCCGGTAGGATCGGGCCTTCCGCAGAAAGCGCGGAAAAATCGCGGAAAAGTTGGGAGTCTGCGGAAAATTCGGCTGAGGCTTAGAGCGCGTTAGCTCAGGTTTTAGCCTTTAGAATCAACCGTTTAGCATTCTGGTGCCTCGGGCCGGAATCGAACCGGCACTCCTTTCGGAACCGGATTTTGAGTCCGGCGCGTCTACCAATTTCACCACCGAGGCGTGTGTTTGGGTGCTGCTTTGGGTGCTGCTTTGGGTGCGCTAGTGTGCTTTTGCCCATTTTTCGCACCCGAGCGCAAACTTGCAGGCGCTCGAAGTAGCCGGTGATTATGACGCAAATCGCCCGCCCAGGCAACTGCGCGGCGCCGGCAAGCCGTCAAATCGTCCGCGAGAACCGTTCGGGCTGCTGCGCGCCAAGGTAGCGGTCGAACACCATCGCGATATTGCGCACCAGCATGCGGCCGGCGGGCAGCACCTCGAGGCGGTCGGCGCTGCGCGCAACGAGCCCGTCGCGTTCGAACTCGCGCAGGCGTTCGAGTTCGGCCGCAAAGGTTGCGGGAAAACGAATGCCGTAGGCGGCCTCGAACTCGTCGTAGCGCAGTTCGAGATTGCACATGAGTTCCGTGATGATGTCGCGGCGCAGACGGTCATCGGCGGTGAGGCGCACGCCCTTTGCGGTCGCAAGCTTGCCCGCGCCGATGGCTGCGCCGTAGCCGATCAGGTCCTTCGCGTTCTGCGCGTAGACGTCGCCGACCTTGCCGATCGCCGAGGCGCCGAAGCCGATCAGGTCGCAGTCGGCGCGCGTGCTGTAACCCTGGAAATTGCGGTGCAGCGTGCGCTGGGCCTGGGCGCGCGCGAGTTCGTCGGTGGGCAGTGCGAAATGATCCATGCCGATGTAGACGTAACCCGCCTCGGTGAGCTGCTCGATCACGAGCCTCAGCAGCGCCATGCGCTCCGCGGGCGTGGGCAAGGTCGCTGCGTCGATCTGACGCTGCATCTTGAACAGATGCGGCATGTGCGCGTAGCCGAACACCGAAATGCGGTCGGGTGCGAGCAGCAACATCGTCTCGAGCGTGCGGCCGAAGGTTTTGACGTTCTGGTACGGCAAGCCGTAGATCAGATCGACACTGATCGACTCGAAGCCGTTCGCGCGCGCGGCGTTCATGACGTCGACGGTCAGTTCGAGCGGCTGGATGCGGTTGACCGCCTTCTGCACGACCGGATCGAAGTCCTGAACGCCGAGGCTCAGCCGGTTGAAGCCGAGCGAACGCAGATGCGCAATGGTCTGCGCCGTGGCTTCGCGCGGGTCGATCTCGATCGAGTATTCGCCGGCGTCGTCGGGCTGCAGCGCGAAGCGTTCGCGCGTGGCGGCCATGAGCGTGCTCATCTCGTCCAGCGAGAGAAACGTGGGCGTGCCGCCGCCCCAATGCAGCTGCGAAACGGGGCGCTTCGTGTCGAACAGCGCGGCCTGCAGTTCCACTTCGCGGATCATCTGCGCGAGATACGGCTTCGCGCGGCCGCGGTTCTTCGTGATGACCTTGTTGCAGCCGCAATAGAAACAGACGGTGTCGCAGAACGGAATGTGGAAGTACAGCGAGAGGCCGGTTTCGCTCGCGCCCGGATCGGCCGCGGCGCACCGGTAGTCGGCGGGATCGAAGTCGTCGCGGAACCGCAGGGCGGTGGGGTAGGACGTGTAGCGCGGGCCATTGGCGCCGTATTTGGCAAGCAGGTCGGGGCGAAAGAGCAGGTCGGCGTCGCTCATGCAAAGCTCACTGGGAAGGGCGGCGCACGGGTGGGCAGCGTCCGGCGCCGCGGAACGCCGCGCACAGGTGGCCTGTCCCTTGTCCTACAGCGCCAGATGGACAAAGTGTACGAGCGCGTAGGAAGAAGCGATTGTGTAAAAAGGTCGCACGCGAGCGATGGCACAATGCCGTCTGGTCCGCCGCCGCGCGGACACGATTTGTCAGCGTTCCAGGAAGCCGAAGTGAGTACCGTTTTTCCCGCCGATGCCTCAGGGCACGCCTGCCGTCCCGGTTGCGGCGCGTGCTGCATCGCGCCGTCCATTACGAGCCCGATTCCGGGCATGCCGCAGGGCAAGCCGGCCGACGTGCGTTGTGTTCAACTCGGCGAGGACCTGCGCTGCATGATCTTCGGCTCGCCGCTGCGGCCGGCGTGCTGCTCGGGGCTGCAGCCGCAGCTCGAGATGTGCGGCGAGTCGCGCGAGGAGGCCATCGTCTGGCTCACGCGTCTCGAGGCGCAAACCCAGCCACAAACCCGGCCGCAAAACCAGCTATGAGCGCCAGCCGCGCGCTGAACCCGGCGCAAACTGCGTCGGCCAGCCGCCATGCGCGAGAATGACGGCGCGCCAGTCCCGGCCCAACAAGGAGATTTCGCATGGCCCACACCGCAACGCGCGTTTCCCGGCGCGCCTTCCTGTTCACAGCCTGCGCTGCGGCGGGTACGGCGATGTCGCTCGGCGCGTGTGCGACGGGGATCTTCCCGTTCATTCCCGATCACTACACGTTTTCGCAGCAGCAGGTGCAGGACGCGGTGCAGCGCAAGTTTCCCTATCACCGCTCGATGCAGCAGATCTTCGACGTCTCGCTCACGAACCCGGTCGTCACGCTGCAGCCCGATCGCAACCGCGTGGCCGTGCGGCTCGACGCGCACCTCGAAAGCCCGTTGATGCAGCAGCCCGTGAGCGGCGCGTTCACGGTGTCGAGCGAACTCGCCTACGACAGCGCGAACCGCGCCGTGGTGCTGCGCTCGCCGTCGGTCGATGGCGTCGACATGGCGGGCAACGCCGCCGCCTACGCGCCGCAGGTGAGCGCGGTCGCCGCGCTCGTCGCCACCCAGCTGCTCAACAATTACCCCGTCTATACGTTCAAGCCCGAGCAGCTCCAATTCGCCGGCGTCAACTACGAACCCGGTACAATCACCATCCTTACAAACGGCATACGCGTGCAGATCGTCGAGAAGTAAGCCGACGAAACGCCGGCGCACGCGGCCGTCGTCGGTCGTGCGGCGCGGCGTGCGCCGTGCCGACGCTCAAAGAAGAGGGATAAAAGGGATGGACTGGATTGTGACCTGCAAGGCCTTGATTCTCGGCATCGTCGAAGGGCTGACGGAGTTTCTGCCGGTGTCGAGTACGGGGCATCTGATCGTCGCCGGCAGCCTGCTCAATTTCGATGGCGAGTATGTCAAGACCTTCTACGTGGTGATCCAGTTTGGCGCGATTCTCGCCGTGTGCTGGGAGTTCCGGCGCAAGATCGGCGAGGTGGTCGTAGGGTTGCCCTCGCGGCCCGATGCGCGGCGCTTCACGCTCAACGTGATCGTCGCCACCATTCCGGCAGTCGTGCTCGGTCTGATGTTCGAGAAGACGATCAAGTCGGTGCTCTTCGCGCCGGTGCCGGTGGCGTTCGCGCTCGTCGGCGGCGGCCTCGTCATCCTGTGGGTCGAAAACCGCCTGCGCGGCCCGAAGGGGCTGGCGGTCGCCCAGCAGCGCGGCGCGCGCGTGAACTCGATCGACGAGATCACGCCGCTCGACGCCTTCAAGGTGGGCTGCGCGCAGTGCTTCGCGCTGATTCCGGGCATGTCGCGTTCGGGCTCGACCATCATCGGCGCGATGCTGTTCGGCCTCGAGCGGCGCGTCGCGACCGAATTCTCGTTCTTCCTTGCGATTCCCGTGATCTTCGGCGCGACCGCTTATGAGCTGTACAAGAGCTGGCACGAGCTTTCCGTGGACTGGCTCGGGCTCTTCGGCATCGGCTTCGTCGCCGCATTTGTCAGCGCGTTCGCGTGTGTGCGCTGGCTGCTGCGCTTCGTGGCTTCGCACGATTTCACCGCCTTCGCCTGGTACCGGATCGCTTTCGGTCTCGTGGTCCTGCTGTTCGGCTATGGCGGCGGGCTAGGCTGGGACGACTAACTACGCAACGGGCGCCGCGTGACATCACGGCGCCCGTTTTTCCATGCGCTTGCCGGTTTCAGTCCGCGCGGCGGCGGAACACGAGATCCCACACGCCGTGACCGAGCCGCAGGCCGCGTCGCTCGAACTTCGTCACCGGGCGGTAGTCGGGGCGCGGCGCGTAGTCGGCAGCGGTATTCTCGAGCGCGGGCTCCGCGCTGAGCACTTCGAGCATCTGCTCGGCGTAGTTCTGCCAGTCGGTCGCGCAGTGCAGGTACGCGCCCGGCTTCATGCGCGAGACGAGATGCCCGACGAACTTCGGCTGAATCAGGCGGCGCTTGTGATGGCGGGCCTTGTGCCACGGATCGGGGAAGAAGATGTGCACGCCGTCGAGGCTCGCCGGCGCGATCATGTGCTCGAGCACTTCCACGGCGTCGTGCTGGATGATGCGGATGTTCTCCAGATTCTGCTCGCCGATCAGCTTGAGCAGCGCGCCAACGCCAGGCTCGTGGACCTCGACGCCGAGGAAGTCGTCCTCGCGGCGCAAGGCGGCGATCTCCGCCGTGCTCGCGCCCATCCCGAAACCGATCTCCAGGATGCGCGGTGCGTGCCGTTCGAACACGGCGTCCCAGTCGGCGGCTTCGGGTGCGTAGGGCACGACGAAGCGCGGACCCAGATCGTCGAGCGCGCGGCGCTGGCCGGTCGAGACGCGGCCGGCACGGGTCACGAAGCTGCGGATGCGGCGGTGGTGCAGCGCGTCGCCGGCGGGTGCCGTGGATTGCGCGTTCGTGTCGGAGGCGGCGTCTTGTGCGTCGGACTGCGTGGCGTCGGGACGGGCGGCGTCGTTGGGATCGTGATTCATCTTCGCGGGTGGGTGTGAGAGCGGCGGATGTCGCGGCTGTCGATAATGGGGCGGGCTGCGCCTTCGCCTCGGTGCGAGGCAGGCCGGGCTATTCGCGGCGACGCGGTGCCGGGAGCGATGCGGGCCTGAGTGGCCGGACGCCTCGTGGGCCGCTTTCGCGTTTGCCGTCGTCGGCGACGGCCTTCGGCCCGGCAGGCGGGCACGGCGCGCTCGAAGCCCAGCGGCTCCGAAGCCGTCGCGCATTATATCAGCGCGCTCGCACGGCTCTGGCGGCTGAGGCGGCGAGGCGTGCCCGTAGCGCCTCGCTGCGCGCCGGTCCACGCATCCATCGACATCTCAATCGGCTGAAACGACGACCCGCATGCGCGTGGGTTCGTTCAATTCGAACGCGCTCACACGGCCGGCACGTACGTCGAACAGCAGGCGCGTGAGGTCGTCGGCCGCGGCGCGCAGGCGCTCGGCTGCGGCGGCTGGGCGTTCGTCGGGGTCGTCGAGAAGGGCTTTGCGCGAGCGCACGATCAGGGCGATCGCGCTCGGCCGGGACATGAAAAATTGATCCATCGGGGACTGGTGCGCCAGAGGGCGCGCAGCGAGTCGTTATGCGGCAGTCGTGCGAAATACGTGTCGGCGGACCTGCTCGCGGCGCGTGCGGGAGGACCCGAGGAGCGCCAGAGTGCATGTGCAACGGAGGAATTCAGGTCGTGCCCGGCGTGTGCCGGTCGGGCGGGCTTGGCGCTCCAGGGGTGTCCTGGAAGGGGCGCCGTCTGAAAGCCCAGGCCTCGAAGAGAGGTCGGCAAGCCGACGTGGAGCGGGCGATGGGAATCGAACCCACGTCATCAGCTTGGGAAGCTGAGGTAATGGCCATTATACGACGCCCGCAGAGCGCGCTATTTTACGCGTTTTTGGCCTTGTTGCGCAATGACGCGCTCAAGCGACGCGGCGCGCCAGGCGCGCCGCCAGATGCATCAGACCGTATGCCGATGCGTCCTCAAATCCCGAACAGCGTGAGGGAAACCGCCGCGCGCGTGACCACCATCAGCAGCACCTGCACGATCACGAACAGCAGAATCGGCGAGAGGTCGAGGCCGCCCAGGTTCGGCAGGATGCGGCGCAGCGGGTTGAGGAACGGCGCCGTCAGCTGGAACAGCACGGGCATCGCCGCCGAGCGCGGGTTGAGCCACGAGAGCAGCGCCATCAGGATCGTCAGCCAGATCAGCAGGTTGAGCGCCCATTTCACGAGCGTGAGCAACGCGACGATCAGCAGTGTCGGCAAAAGACCCAATGGGTCCACGCCCGCGATCCATACCATCAGCAGGACGTAAGCAATGGCCGCGATCAGCGCGCCGACCACGCTCGCCCAGTCGATGCCGCGCACGCCGGGAATCACGTGCCGCAGCGGCAGCACCAGCCAGTTGGTGACCTGCTGGATCGCGTGGGTCACGGGGTTGTACGGTGGCACACGCACGTACTGGAGCCAGGCACGCAGCAGCAGGGCGGCGCCGAACAGCGTGAAGACCGTATTGAGCAGAAAGCGGGCGATATCGCCGAACATCGGTGTTGTTTCCTTCTTGTGTGGGTGGCGGCGCGCTTGGCGTGTGGCGGCCGATAAAAGGTCATGCCGGGGTTCCGCTCGCCCCGTTCAACCACGCGGAGCACATCAGACGGACACCTTGACCTCGCTGATCAGAATGGTGCCATTTCCGCCGTCGGTGTAGTTGGGAATGTCGTCGAGGAGTGTGTCGGCATGCGGCTGAAACACCGCGTAGAACGCATCGAACGTCTCGAACAGGAAGTGCCCGGCCGCGACGTACGGCGGCGGCGTGCCCGGCGGCCCGGCATTGATGCCGATGTCGACCGACCAGCCCTTGAGTGCGTCGCCAAAGAGCTTCGCTGCGAGCGGCATGTGGTGCGTGCAGTAGTACCCGGTGTCGAAACGCCCGTTCTCGCGATAGGGATAGAGGATGCTGACCTTGATCATTGTGCGTGCTCGTCGGTGAGTCCCATGGGCGCGCGTTGCCTGCCGTTGCGATGCGCGCGCCGTCGCCACATTAACACGGCTTACGCCTAGTCAGTATCCGCGATCGATTCCGCCTCGGGGCATGGCGCGCGGCCGCGGCGGGGGCTTGCGGCGTGCGCGCCGCGCAAAATGGCTGCACTCACGGCAGCCTTTTCCGCGAACGGCTACAGTGTTTCCGACAGACCGCGCTCGTCAGGCGCCTCGCAGCGCGAGTGTTGCCCCGCAGCCGCGCGGGCGCCCGAAATGTTCGCTTTCGTACCGATCACGCGCCGCCGGTGCGTCTACAAATGACAGTGATGGGCGCGACGTCGCGCGAGTAGCCTGACGCGGCACGATTTCTGCTGGTGGCTCGCGGCGCACTTATGCGCAGTAACTCAAACCCAGCACGCGGAAGCCGCAACGAACAGTGCGCTATGCATATACGCCGCTCGTGAGGCTATCGCGCAACACAGCCATTTTTGTCTCGGAATCTGAGCACAATACTTTTCATCGTTTCGGTTTCGTTGTTGCAGCCGTGCAATTGGGTTTGTTCCTGTCGGTAGTCCGATTCGGGGAGTTCACCATGAGCATCTTCGCTTACCGAAAGCATCTGCGGTTTCTCACGCCCTTTCAGCGTCGCCGCTGGTGGGATCAGAAGAAGCGCCTGACGCCACGTGTGCGCATCAGCGGCGCCTACGTGCCACCGAACGTCACGCGCGAGTTCACTTA
Organism: Paraburkholderia sp. EG286B; assembly: GCF_040965655.1. Lineage (NCBI taxonomy): Bacteria > Pseudomonadati > Pseudomonadota > Betaproteobacteria > Burkholderiales > Burkholderiaceae > Paraburkholderia > Paraburkholderia sp. EG286B. The sequence continues at coordinate 354,286 of NZ_JBFRCF010000004.1, forward strand.
CGTGAAGGTCGGATAGCGGAGAGTTTGCCTCGCGTGGCCGGCGGTTTGTGCGCCGCCGGCTGGTCGGATGAGATGCCCGGTCCCAGGACCGGGCATCGTCGTTTAGAGCCTCGTCGGCCGCAGTCCGAACGTAGTCCCGGTCAACCAATTTGTAATCAAACATTACCGGGAGACTTCCCGCGCGATGCCCTCGAGCAGGTAACAATGACAGCGCCCTGGTTTTTGTAACGAATGGCGGCGTGATCGGGCGCGGGCGCGGCGATTTTTCGCGGCAGCCGCGCCCACCGGGCTTGACGCGCTATTAAGCGCCCCAAAACAGGATTGCAATTCGAAACAAATGGCTACCAATGACGGTCGCCGTTTTCGATACATTGAATCCGTGGGCAGTGCCCGTTATTGCGCGTCGCCGCTGGCGGCCGCCAGGAGAAGAGAAGTGAAAAAGACCGTATCGTTCATCGTTGCCGCCGCGCTGGGTGTGGGCTTCGTCAGCGCGGCCCAGGCGCACGTCTCGGTGGGTATCGGCATTGGCATTCCGGTGGCCCCCGCTTATCCCGTCTATGCTGCGCCGGTCTACGCACCGCCGCCCCCGCCCGTGGTCTATGCGCCGCCGCCGGTGGTGTACGCGCCGCCGCCTGCCGTCGTCGTAGGCGGCTACGGTGGTTACGGCTACTACGGCCGTCCGTACTGGCATCACGGCTACTACGGCCACGGTTACTACGGCCGCGGCTACTACCGTCATTGAGCATGACGGGCGGCGCACGCCGCCTGGCTGCAGGTTTCACGAACGGCGCAACGCCGGCTCACGCCGTGTTGCGCCGTTTGTTTTTGGCGTTCGTGTGCGCCGCGTGCACGGCGCGCGGGATCGATGCGCGCCGATCGGGACTTAAGCGCACGGCGAGGCGCACCCTGCGCCCGACACGGATTACGACGCGCCCGCGCCCTGCAGGATCATTTCGCGATAGCCGTGCACGATCACGCTGTACGAGAAATACGCGAACAGCAGCGCCGAAAGCACATGGCAGGCGCGCAGCAGGCCGGTGCCGGCGCGTTTGCGGCCATGACTGGCCAGTCCGCAAATAAACAGGGTCCAGGCTAGCCCGCCCGCGAAAAAGCCCAGCAGGAAGAGCGAAGCCGCGCCAGCGCTCGTCGCGCCCGACTTGGCGATCAGCGCGCCGCCGACCGCCGCAAACCAGAGAATCGCACTCGGCGACGAGAGCGCGAGCAGCACGCCGCGCCCGAAGCTGCGCCACGGGTTGGGCAACGGCGCCGCGCTATCGGCTTCGCCCTCCACGGGCGGCGCCGATGCCGGATTGAGCGCTTCGCGCGCCATCTTCCACGTGAGCATGAGCAGCAGGGCGGAGCCGCCGATCCACACGATCCAGCGCACGGCCGAGAACTGCAGCAGCGCGGCCATGCCCGCAAGCGCGAGTGCGGCGTAGATGAGGTCGCCGAAACACGAGCCGAGCCCTAGCCAGAAGCCCGGTCGGAAGCCGTGCGTGAGCGTGAGCGAGATGATGGCGACGTTGACGAGACCGATGTCGAGGCAAAGCGAAAGCGACAGAAAAAAGCCGTCGGAAAGCAGAGAAACGTGAGACATGAAAACGATTTCTTGTTGGTATGGACCGCATGCCGCTCACGCCCGCCTTTGAGGAAGCGGGCGCAAGCGGTTCAAGCGTGCTTCAAACGCCGATGCACAGATACTTCAGTTCGACATATTCGTCGATGCCGTACTTCGAGCCTTCGCGCCCGAGGCCCGACTGCTTCACGCCGCCGAACGGCGCGACCTCGTTCGAGATGAGTCCGGTGTTGATCCCGACCATGCCGTACTCGAGCGCTTCCGCCACGCGCCAGACGCGGCCGATGTCGCGGCTGTAGAAGTACGAGGCGAGGCCGAATTCGGTGTCGTTGGCGAGGCCGACGACTTCGGCTTCGTCGCTGAAGCGGAACACCGCCGCGACCGGCCCGAAGGTTTCCTCGCGCGCGATCAGCATGTCGCGCGTGACGTCGGCGAGCACGGTGGGCTCGACGTAGCGCCCCGAACTGACCTTGCCGCCCGCCACGACCTTCGCGCCCTGGGCGGTCGCGTCGCTGATGTGCTGCTCGACCTTGGCGACGGCCGCGTCGTCGATCAACGGCCCCTGGTTCACGCCATCTTCGAAGCCGTTGCCCACCTTGATCTTGCGTGAGGCGGCGGCGAGCTTCCCGACGAAAGCGTCGTACACCTTGTCGTGCACATAGAAGCGGTTCGTGCAGACGCAGGTCTGGCCCGCGTTGCGATACTTCGAGATCATCGCGCCTTCCACGGCGGCGTCGAGGTCGGCGTCGTCGAACACGATGAAGGGAGCGTGGCCGCCGAGTTCGAGGGCGAGTTTCTTGACCGTCGGTGCGCACTGCTGCATGAGGATGCGCCCCACCGGCGTCGATCCCGTGAACGAGAGATGGCGCACGATGTCGCTCTCGCACAGCGCCTTGCCGATGGCGATGGAGTTAGCGGAGTCGGCGGTGAGTACGTTGAACACGCCCTTGGGCACGCCCGCGCGCTGCGCCAGTTCGGCGAGCGCGAGCGCGCAAAGCGGCGTCTGCTCGGCGGGCTTCACGACGATCGTGCAGCCCGCGGCGATGGCCGGCGCGACCTTGCGCGTGATCATCGCGATCGGGAAGTTCCAGGGGGTGATCGAGGCGCACACGCCGATCGGCTGCTTGAGCACGACGAGCTTGCGGTCGCTGGCGGGGCTCGCGAGCACGTCGCCGTTCACCCGCTTGGCTTCTTCGGCAAACCATTCCAGGAAAGACGCGCCATAGATCACTTCGCCGCGCGCCTCGGCGAGCGGCTTGCCTTGCTCGGCGGTCATGATTGCGGCGAGGTCGTCGGCGTGTTCGATCACGAGGTCGAACCAGCGCCGCAGGATGGCGGCGCGCTCCTTGCCCGTCTTCGCACGCCACGCGGGCAGGGCGGCGTTCGCGGCGGCGATTGCGCGATGCGCCTCGTCGGCGCCGAAGTCGGGCACGCTCGCGATCTCTGCGTTGTCGGCGGGGTCGAGCACGGCGAACGTGGCCGCACCGCCGCTCCATTCGCCGTCGATGTACGCGCGGGTCTTGAAGAGGGCGGGGTCGTTCAGTTGCGTCAGGCGCTCCGATGCGGGCATCATCCTCGAATCTCCTCAGGTTCACTGGCGCCGCGGCCCATGCCATGCACGAGGCGTGACGCGGTAAGCGCGGCGTCGCGAACAGGCGTCGCGTATGAATCGGCCGGCGTGGCGCCCGAGGGCACTGCGTCGGATCGCGTTAGCTGCGGCTGAAGCCGAGCTCGTCGTAGAGACGGTCGACGCGCGTCTTCACGTCGGCGTCCATCTCGATTGCGCGGCCCCATTCGCGGTCCGTCTCGCCGGGCCACTTGTTGGTGGCGTCGAGCCCCATTTTCGAGCCAAGGCCGGCCACCGGCGAAGCGAAGTCGAGATAGTCGATCGGCGTGTTCTCGACTAGCACGGTGTCGCGCGCCGGATCGATACGTGTGGTGATCGCCCAGATCACCTCCTTCCAGTCGCGGATGTCCACGTCATCGTCGACCACGACAATGAACTTTGTATACATGAACTGGCGCAGGAAGCTCCATACCCCGAACATCACGCGTTTTGCGTGCCCGGGATAGCTCTTCTTCATCTGCACGATCGCCATGCGATAGCTGCACCCTTCGGGCGGCAGATAGAAGTCGGTGATCTCGGCAAACTGCTTCTGCAGGAGCGGCACGAACACTTCGTTGAGCGCCACGCCGAGCACCGCGGGCTCGTCCGGCGGCTTGCCCGTGTATGTCGAATGGTAGATCGCATCGCGGCGCATGGTGATGCGCTCGACCGTGAAGACGGGGAACCACTCCTGTTCGTTGTAGTAGCCCGTGTGGTCGCCGTAGGGGCCTTCGAGCGCGTGTTCGTACGCGGCGCTCGCGCCTTTGGCGGGGCGGGGCGGCGCGCCCGCGGGCGCCGGGCCGGGCTCGCCCGCCTGCGGGTAGATGAAGCCCTCGAGCACGATCTCGGCGCGCGCGGGCACCTGCAGCGTGTCGACGCCGGGCGTCACGCACTTCGCGAGCTCGGTGCGGGCGCCGCGCAACAGGCCCGCGAACTGGTATTCGGAGAGCGTGTCGGGCACCGGCGTGACGGCGCCGAGGATCGTCGCCGGGTCGGCGCCGAGCACGACCGCCACCGGGTACGGCTTGCCGGGGTTCTTCAGCGCGAACTCGCGGAAGTCGAGCGCGCCGCCGCGATGCGCGAGCCAGCGCATGATGAGCTTGTTGCGGCCGATTAGCTGCTGGCGGTAGATGCCGAGATTCTGGCGCGTCTTGTTGGGACCGCGCGTGACGGTGAGGCCCCAGGTGACGAGCGGGCCGGCGTCGCCGGGCCAGCAGGTCTGGATCGGCAGCTTCGCGAGATCGACGTCGTTGCCTTCCCAGACGATCTCCTGGCAGGGCGGCGCGCTCACGGTCTTCGGCGCCATGTCCCAGACGGCCTTGGCGAGCGTGAGGAGCTTGCCCGCGTCTTTCAGGCCGCGCGGCGGCTCGGGCTCCTTGAGCGCCGAGAGCAGACGCCCCACGTCGCGCAGCGACTCGAGCGCCGCGCCGTCACCGCCGCTTTCCGGCGCGTCGATGCCCATGCCGAGCGCGACGCGCCGGGGCGTGCCGAACAGATTGCCGAGCACCGGGAACGCGTGCGTCGAACGGTTCTCAAAGAGCAGGGCCGGGCCGCCGGCGCGCAGGACGCGGTCGCACAGTTCGGTCATTTCCAGCACCGGAGAGACAGCTTGCGGGACGCGGCGCAATTCGCCGAGCGTCTCCAGGCGACCAACGAAGTCGCGCAGGTCTTTGTATTTCATTGGGGGCCAGTCTTGGGCAACTCGGTGGGCAACCCGCAGGCCGGCTCGCGGGGCCCGTTCGGGGCCGGATTGGGCGGCTGTGCAATGGTTGCAGGGCGGCTGCAGTCCGCGGCCGGGCTTGAAGGCGGACGAAACGCGGCGTAACGATTGTCGATTTTACCTGTGTTGGCTGGCACACGCTGGTAACCAATCCGCATAACAAGCCGCAGAGGCACTTGGCGCGCGGTTTCCGGCCGATTGAACGGTGTTCATCATTACAATTAGTTATAGATTTGACATTCTATAGTATTGACGATCTATAACAGGCTGCTAGAATCCGTCCACACTGGTTGCAGGGTTTGAAATTTTTAACCACCTTCCCGGCCCTTCAGACGCAACGCGTCGCCGTTTTGCCGAACCCCTGCACGGCTTGCATACGGTCTAGATTGGTTGTCCTCGTCAGCGCCCCTTCGCGCTGGCTTTTCGCGTGAGAACTCCCGGCGCGCGCACATTGCGTGCCTGGTTGCCCAAAAGGAGTTCCACCCACGGCGAACTTGCCGTTTTCCCGACATCGCTGCCGCACCAGCCAGGGCGCGCGATGTCTTGATCCTGCGATTGGCTGTCTGCCTCGTGCCGACCCCTGAGCCGGATCATGCAACATGGGGAGATCTGTAGATGAATACCTGGTTATCGTGGTGGCGCGCCGACGAGCGTGGAGCTCCCGGCTTGCGCGCGTTGCTGCGTCTTGGCACGCGCCTGAGCCACCACCTGTTCAGCATTGTTGGCGGCTGTGCCGTTCTGCTCGCGGTTGCCGTCTGGCTGCTGCCCACGTGGCGCATCACGCTCGCTGCACGCGTGATGCCGTTCGTCTCGGCGGCGGTGCAGGCCGGGCCTGCACGTCTGCTGCAGGGCAACCCGCTGCCCTCGTTCGCGCCCCCCGGCGTGACGACGAACAACGACGACAACGCCGACGGCGCGATGCTGCCCACGGCGCTCGCGCCCGATGCCGGTGCTGCCGGTGTGACTGCCGCCGCCGTCGCCACGGGCATCTCGCCCGCGGGCTCCAACGGCACGGTCGCGAAGGTCGCGACCTCGGTGTCGAACGGCGGCATCGCCACGCTCGACGCCGTCACACTCAACGGCCTCGATCCGCGCGCGCTGCCGACCAGCGTCGGCTCGCTCGCGCGCATGATTCCGCCCCAGCGCATCACGCCCGACGCACGCGACGACCGCGCGCTCGTTTCGGCGCGCGAGCAGGCGCTCGTCGCTACCTATCTGGCGCGCCGCTACCGGGTGGCGCAGGAGCCGGTCGGCGAACTCGTGAAAGCGGCGTTCGACACCGGCCGCGAAGTGGGGCTCGATCCGCTGCTGCTGCTCGCCGTGATGGCGATCGAATCGGGCTTCAACCCGTACGCCGAAAGTGGCGTGGGCGCGCAGGGCCTCATGCAGGTCATGTCGAAGGTGCACTCGGACAAGTTCCAGTATTTCGGCGGCCAGCGCGCGGCGCTCGATCCGCTCGCCAACATCAAGGTCGGCGCGCTGGTGCTCAAGGATTGCATCGCGCGCGGCGGTTCGCTGCCGGGCGGCCTGCGTCTCTACGTCGGTTCGACCTCGCCCGACGACGGCGGCTACGGCGCCAAGGTAATGGCCGAACGCGGGCGTCTGCGCGACGTCGCACGCGGCCGCAACGTGCCGATCAACGCGCCGCAAGCGCCCGTCACCACCACGGCCAGCACGTCCGCGTCGCAGAAGGTGGCGAGCATCAACGGCGAGAAGCGCGTGCACGTGACGCTCGACAACGCCCACGCGATCGTCGAGAAATCGTCGTCCGCGAACAGCGGCTCCGCTCAGGACGATGCCAGCACCAGCTCGACGGCCCAGAAGCACGCTTCGTCCGAACTGGGTGCCTGAGTCTCTGGCTGAACGACTGGAGCAAACAAAAAAGGCACCCGCGGGTGCCTTTTTCCATTTCTCGACCACCAGTGGATCACCGTCCGAAGAACGTATGCAGCCGCTCGACCGCTTCCTCGAGGCGCTCGTACGCCGTGGCATATGAGAGCCGCACGTACCGGTGCGGCGCGGCGACGCCGAAGTCCATGCCTGGTACCATCACCGTGCCCGCGTCGTGCAGCATCGCGCGGGTGAGCGCGTCGCTGTCGCCGGCGGCGGGATGCGCGACGTTCGAGCAGTCGGCGTAGACGTAGAACGCGCCGTCGGGCATCACGGGCACCGTGAAGCCGAGCGACTCGAGCGCCGGCGCGATGAAGTCGCGACGGCGCTTGAATTCGAGCCGGCGGCCTTCGTAGAGCTTCAGCGTGTCCGGCTCGAAGCAGGCGAGCGCGGCATGCTGCGCGAGCGCCGAGGCGCAGATGAACAGGTTCTGCGCGAGCTTTTCGAATGCGCCGACCAGCGAGGGCGGCACCACGAGCCAGCCCAGACGCCAGCCGGTCATGTTGAAGTACTTCGAGAAACTGTTGACGGTCACCACGTCGTCGCCGAACGACAGCGCGGAGACGGGCGGCGTGTCGTACGACAGGCCTTGATAGATTTCGTCGACGATCGTGAAGCCGCCGCGCGCACGCACGCTTTGCACGATGCGCTTGAGTTCGTCGGGCTCGATCGAGGTGCCGGTGGGGTTCGACGGCGAGGCGAGCAGCACGCCGCGCGTGCGCGGCGACCACAGGCGCTCGACATCGGCGGCGGTCAGCTGGAAGCGTGCTTCCGGGCCGCTCGGCACGAGCACCGGCTTGCCTTCCGCGGCGGCCACGAAGTGGCGGTTGCACGGATAGCAGGGGTCGGGCATCAGCACTTCGTCGTCGCGGTCGACGAGCGCGGTGCAGGCGAGCAGGAGCGCCGCCGAGGCACCGGCCGTCACGACGATGCGCGCGGGGTCGACCGTGAGGCCGTACGCGTGCTGGTAGTGCGCGGCGATCGCCTCGCGCAGCGCGTGGATGCCGAGCGCGCTCGTGTATTGCGTGACGCCGCGGCGCAGCGCGGCGGCGGCCGCCTCGACTACGGGCTCGGGCGCCGTGAAATCCGGCTCGCCGATACCCATGTGGATGATGTCGCGCCCAGCGCGTTCGAGCTTCGCGGCTTCCTTCGCCAGTTCCATGACGTAGAAAGGCTGGATCTCGTCGACGCGCGCGGCTAGCCGCAGCAGCGGTTCGGCAACGGTGTTCATGCGGGTCTTTCCAGTACTGACAGATCACGCGGCGCGCGGGGCCGGGCGCTCAGGCGCACCCGCTTGCCCCGGCGGATCGCGTTCTTACGACTTGCGGGCGTTTTGCGCTTCGGTGGCGCGCAGTTGCGCCGCGAGCTTGTCGAGCACGCCGTTCACGTACTTGTAGCCGTCCGAGCCGCCGAAGGTCTTGGTGAGCTCGACCGCCTCGTTGATCACGACGCGGTACGGAATGTCGACGTGATGCTTGAACTCGTAGGTCGCGACGAGCAGCACCGCGCGTTCGACGGGCGAAAGCTGCTCGATCGGACGGTCGAGACACGGCGTGATGGCGGCGGACAGTTCGTCCGACTCGCGGATGACGCCGTGCAGGATCGCGTCCAGATGCTCGTGATCGGCCTTGTCGTAGCCCTGCGAACCGCGCAGCTGCGCGTCGATCTCGCCGGCGGGCACACCCGACAGCAGCCACTGATACAACCCCTGCGTGGCCAGTTCGCGGGAGCGGCGGCGCGCGCTCTTCATTGCTGTTCCTCTTCGTCTTCCTCGTCTTCTTCGTCGTCGTCGCCGCCGTCGAGCTGCTCCAACGCCACCGTCAGGTTCGCCATTTCCACGGCGACACGCGCGGCGTCACGACCCTTCTCGGTCATGCGGGCCACGGCCTGCTCGTCGTTCTCGGTGGTGAGCACGGCGTTCGCGATCGGCACGTTGAAGTCGAGCGAGACGCGCGAGATGCCCGCGCCGCTCTCGTTCGAGACGAGCTCGAAGTGGTACGTCTCGCCGCGCACGACCGCGCCGAGCGCGATCAGGGCGTCGAACTGGCCGCTTTCGGCGAGCTTTTGCAGCGCCAGCGGGATTTCGAGTGCGCCCGGCACGGTGACGAGCAGCACGTCTTCGCCCGTCACGCCGAGGCGTTCGAGTTCTTCGATGCAGGCGTCGGCGAGGCCGTTGCAGACGGGTTCGTTAAAGCGCGACTGGACGATGCCGATGCGCAGTCCGTCGCCGTCGAGGTTCGGTTGGTATTGTCCGATTTCCATGTGGTGTCCGTAAGTTCGGTTGAGCGTAGTACGCGTGAAAAGAGCGCGATGCGACTTCAGGCGCGCGACGAGGCAGGGTCAGCGGCATCCGGCGGGCAGGGCGCTTGCGCGTTGCCGCCGGGCATCGGCACGAAGCCGGTGACCTCGAGACCGTAGCCCGACATGCTGCCGAGGCGGCGCGGCTTCGAGAGCACCTGCATGCGGCCCACGCCGAGTTCGCGCAGGATCTGCGCGCCGATGCCGTAGGTCTTGAAGTCCACGGGCCGGCGTGCGAGCGCCTCCGCGCGCTCTTTCTGGTCGAACGCCTTGAAGACGTCGATCAGGTGTTCCTTGGGTTCGCCGCAGTTGAGCATGACGATCACGCCCACGTCGCGCGAGGCGATCTCGCGCATGGCGGCGTCGAGCGTCCACGAGTGCGTGGACGAGCCCGTTTCGAGCAGATCGAGCACCGAGAGCGGCTCGTGCACGCGCACGGGCGTATCGACGCCGGGCTGCGGCGTGCCGCGCACGAGGGCGATGTGCGGCGTGCGCGTGGGCTGGTCGACGTACATGACCGCGCGGAACGGGCCGTGCGCGGTTTGCATGATGCGCTCGGCCACGCGCTCGACGATCGATTCGGTGCGGCTGCGATAGTGGATCAGGTCCGCGATGGTGCCGACCTTCAGGCCGTGCTCCTGCGCGAACTCCATGAGGTCGGGCAGGCGCGCCATCGTGCCGTCGTCCTTGATGACCTCGCAGATCACCGAGGCCGGCGTGAGGCCGGCAAGCGCCGTGAAGTCGCAGCCCGCTTCGGTGTGGCCCGCACGCACGAGCACGCCGCCTGGCTGCGCCATGATCGGGAACACGTGGCCGGGCTGCACGATGTGCTCGGCGCGCGCGTCGTGCGCGACGGCCGCCTGGATCGTGCGGGCGCGGTCGGCCGCGGAAATGCCGGTCGTGACGCCTTCGGCGGCCTCGATGCTGACCGTGAACGCCGTGCCGTACTGCGTGCCGTTGCGGTAGGTCATGAGCGGCAGGTTGAGCAGCTTGCAGCGCTCCTGGGTGAGCGTGAGGCAGATCAGCCCGCGGCCGTACTTCGCCATGAAGTTGATGGCTTCAGGCGTGACGAACTCCGCAGCGATGACGAGGTCGCCCTCGTTTTCCCGGTCTTCTTCGTCGACGAGGATGACCATCTTGCCGGCTTTGAGCTCGGCGATGATCTCAGGGGTGGAGGCGAGCGTCATGTTGGGATTCTGGCTGGAAAGGCCACATTTTACGCCACGCGGGCGGGCGCGTCGCCCAGAACGCGGGAAGGCGCGAATCGCACCTGTTTCACGCTAGTAACGCCATACGTCATTCACGTGAAACGTTACTATTCGTGCTTCATTTTCCGTGCTCGCGCGCATCACGCCGCACGCGCGCGCGGCTCCCGCCTGAGCCGGCTTGCGGCGGGAGGGCGCGAACGGGCGAGGCGTCAGCGCAGGATCACGTCGTCGGCGAGTCCCTTCGTCAGTTCCAGCGCCTGGCGCTCGAACAGGCGCCGATACAGGCCGTTTTCGCGGCGCACGAGTGCGTCGTGCGTGCCTTCCTCCGCCACGCGTCCGCGTTCGAGCACCAGCAGCCGGTCGAGCGCGCGCACGGTCGAGAGCCGGTGCGCGACGACCACGGTCGTGCGGCCTTCCATGAGCCGCTCCATGGCCTGCTGGATCAGCACCTCGCTTTCGCTGTCGAGGCTCGAGGTCGCTTCGTCGAAGATCAGGATCGGCGCATTCGCGAGGAACGCGCGCGCGATTGCCACGCGCTGGCGCTCGCCGCCCGAGAGCTTCACGCCGCGCTCGCCCACCAGCGTGTCGTAGCCGTGCGGCAGCGCCGTGATGAAGTCGTGGGCGCTCGCAAGCTTCGCCGCGCGCTCGATTTCGGCGTGCGTGGCGCCGGGCCGGGCATAAGCGATGTTCTCGGCAAGCGAGCGGTGGAACAGCACCGGCTCCTGCTGCACGATGGCGATCTGCGAGCGCAGCGACGCCTGCTGCACGCGCGCGATGTCCTGGCCGTCGATCGTGATGCGTCCGCCGGACACGTCGTAAAGGCGCTGGATCAGCTTGATCAGCGTGGTCTTGCCGGAGCCCGAATGGCCGACGAGGCCCACGCGCTCGCCCGGCGCGATACGCAGCGTGAGGTTCTCGTAGAGCGCCCGGCCTTGCGCGTGGTCGCCATAGCGGAACGTCATGTTCTCGAAGCGGATATCGCCCTGATCGATCACGATGGGCGGCGCATCACGCTGGTCCTCGATGCCGAGCGGCGCCGCGTCGAGCGCGACGAGCTCTTCCATGTCGTTGACCGAGCGCTGCAGGTTGCGCACGTGCATGCCGACATCGCGCAGGTAGCCCTTGAGCAGGAAGAACAGCGTGAGCGCGAACGTGATGTCGCCGACGCTTGCGAGACCGCGCGCCCAGAGCAGCAGCGCCGCGCCGAGGATGGCCGCCTGCATGCCCACGAGCAGCGCGCCCTGCACGCCGCCGTTGAGCGTGCCGCGCTGCCACGTGCGCCGCGTGCGGCTGCTCCACTTCGTGACGACGCGCGCGAGCCGCGCTTCTTCGCGCGTTTCCGCGCCGAACGCCTTGACGACGGCATTGCACGAAATGGCGTCGGCGAGCGCACCGCCCATCTTCGTATCCCACTGGTTCGCGAGTCGGGCCGAGGGCGCGACGTAAAAGAGCGAAAGCGAGATCGTGATCGCCAGATACACGGCCGAGCCGAGGCCGACCACGAGGCCCATCACATGCCACTGCACCGCGAGCAGGATGGTCGAGCCGACCAGCATGACGAGCGACGGGAACAGGGCGACGAGCAGCGTGTCGTTGAGCAGGTCGAGCGCCCACATGCCGCGCGTGACCTTGCGCACCGTTGAGCCGGCAAAGCTGTTCGCGTGCCAGTCTGTCGAGAAGCGCTGCACGCGATGGAAGGCCTGCGTGGCGATCTCGCTCATCATGCGCAGCGTCAGCGTGATGATGTTGCGGTACGCGGCCTGGCGCATGATCGTGCCGCCGAGCCCGAGCGCCGTGAGCGCCCAGAACGCGACGACCGCCGCATGCCAGGCGGCGGCGCTGCTGGCTGCGCCGCCATGCGTGAGGGCGTCGACGAGCTGTCCCGCGTAGTGCGGCGTGAGCACGTCGGCGAGCGCGCCGAGCAGCGAGGCGAGCGCGACGGCCGTGACGCGCACCGGTTGGCGCGCCCAGTGCCGGAAGGTGAAGCCGAGGACCTTGCGGAAGGTTTGTCCGCCCGATTCGGGTTTGTTGTTTAGCTCTGTCATGGACAGCATGCTTCGGACGTGACGCCCGAAGACTCTCCTGAAGGAAGCGTGAAGCGTTAAGACGGAAAACGGGCTTCGCACGCCCGGGCATCGTTTGCCGGACGGCCTGACCTCGAATTCGCAGAATACGGCGCGGCGTCTGAAAACATGCCGCGCGGGACGCGCTATGGCTGCGCTGGAAGCGGGACGGTTGCGTGACGCGACGCAACGTGCAGCATCACCCGGACCATCGGCATGGCGGCGCTCGTGTCAATCGTTGCCAACTGGGCCTCCTGGTTCGATTCGGGTGATGGGAACGCGGCACGCCGTGCGGCGAGCGCGTAGGGAAGGCTAGATTGTATCAGCGCCCCGGCGCGCGTGCTTGCGCGCGTCCGGGGCGTCATGGCGCCGGCCCGGCGGCTTTTAGTCCTGCGCGGCCGAATTGGCGGCCTTCTCGGCCGAGAGCATCCGCTCGACATAGCGCGCAATCAGATCGATCTCGAGATTCACCTTCGTGCCGGCCTGAAGATGCTTGAGCGTGGTGACTTCCACGGTGTGGGGGATCAGGTTGATCGAGAATTCGCAGCCGTCGGCGCGGTCGTCGACCGAGTTGACCGTGAGGCTCACGCCGTTCACGGTGATCGAGCCCTTGTAGGCGAGATAGCGGCCGATATCCGCCGGCGCGAGAATGCGCAGCTCGTGCGACTCGCCCACGGGCGCGAAGCGCGTGACGGTGCCGAGGCCGTCCACGTGACCCGAGACGATGTGGCCGCCCAGGCGGTCGTTCGCGCGCAGCGCCTTTTCGAGGTTCACTTCGCCGGTCGCTGCGAGGCCCACGGTGCGGTTCAGGCTTTCGCGCGAAACGTCGACGTCGAAGCCCGTTGCCGACTTTTCGATGACGGTCATGCACGCGCCCTGGATCGCGATGCTGTCGCCGAGCTGCACGTCGTCGAGGCCCAGGCCGCCGGCGTTGACGGCGAGGCGCACGCCTGCGTCGGCGCCCGTGCCGAGCGGCTTGATCGATTCGATGCGGCCCACTGCCGCGACGATTCCGGTAAACATCGTGCTGTTCCTTGTGTTCAGTGCATCAGTGAGGGTCAGGCGTCTTGCGTCGTGACGACGCGCGCAAGAATGCGCAGATCGTTGCCGAGACGATCGACGGAATGAAAGGCGAGGCGCGTGCGCTCGTCGAGCGTCGCGGGCGCGGCGATGTCGATCATGCCGAGCGAGTTGGTGCCGAGCAGCGACGGCGCCACGTACACGAGCAGTTCGTCGACGCAGCCTTCGCGCAGGAGCGAGCCGTTGAGCTTGTAGCCCGCTTCCACGTGCAGTTCGTTCACGCCGCGCGCCGCGAGCTCCGTGAGCATGGCCGGCAGATCGACCTTGCCCTGCTCGTTGCCGAGCGCGACGATTTCGGCGCCGCGCACGCGCAGCGCTTCGGCGCGTTCTTCGTTGCTCGCGTCGAGCGCCGCGCAGAACACGAGCGTGGGCGCGCCCACGAAAATCTGTGCGAGCGGCGAGGCGTCGAGGCGGCTGTCGATCAGCACGCGTTTGGGCTGGCGCGGAGTGTCGACGGCGCGCACGGTCATGCGCGGGTCGTCTTCCTTTACCGTGCCGATACCCGTGAGGATGGCCGAGGCGCGCGCGCGCCAGGCGTGCCCGTCGGCACGCGCGGCTTCGCCCGTGATCCACTGGCTCTCGCCCGAGGGCAGGCCGGTGCGGCCGTCGAGCGACGCGGCCACCTTCATGCGCACCCACGGACGCTTGCGCGTCATGCGCGAAACGAAGCCGATGTTCAGCTCGCGCGCCTCGTTGGCCAGCAGCCCGCAACGCACGTCGATACCGGCGTCGCGCAAGATCGAAAGCCCGCGCCCCGACACCAGCGGGTTCGGGTCTTCCATCGCCGCAATCACGCGCGCGACCTTCGCTTCGATCAGCGCGTTCGCGCAGGGCGGCGTGCGGCCGAAGTGGCTGCACGGCTCGAGCGTCACATACGCGGTCGCGCCGCGCAGGTCGTGCCCGCGCGCGCGGGCGTCCTTCATCGCCTGGATTTCGGCGTGATCCTGGCCGGTCGGCTGCGTGAAGCCCTCGCCGATCACCACGCCGTCCTTCACCAGCACGCAGCCGACGCGCGGGTTCGGGTCGGTCGTGTACAGGCCGCGCTGAGCGAGCGCGAGCGCGCGCTCCATGTGGACGAAATCGGATTGCGAAAACATCGTCGGGCTTTCTCCCGGGCGGCGGTCAGAGGGGGGCCGGCGAGGCGCGCGCCGCGCCGGCGGTCGTTGGCGTGATGGCTTATTGCGTGACGTTTTCAGCCGCGGCTTCCGCTGCGAATGCGCTGCGCGCCGCGGCGATCGTTTCGTCGAGGATCGCGTCGTCGTGGGCGCTCGAGACGAAACCGGCCTCGTAGGCCGAAGGCGCGAAGTAGACGCCCGCGTCCAGCATGCGGTGGAAGAAGCGGTTGAAGCGCGCGATATCGCTCTTCGTGACCTCGGCGAAGCTGCCCGGCACCTTGTCCGCGAAATAGAGGCCGAACATGCCGCCCACCGAATCGGCCACGAACGGCACGTTCGTTTCGCGTGCCGCGGCCGACAGCCCCTTCGCGAGACGTTCGGTCTTCGCGGTGAGCTGCTCGTAGAAGCCGGGCGCCTGGATGAGCTGCAGCGTCTTCAGGCCCGCCGCGACCGCGATCGGGTTGCCCGAGAGCGTGCCTGCCTGATAGACCGAGCCGTTGGGCGCGAGGTGATCCATGATCTCGCGACGGCCGCCGAAGGCCGCCGCCGGCATGCCGCCGCCGATCACCTTGCCGAGGCACACCATGTCCGCCTCGACGCCGTAGAGCGCCTGCGCGCCGCGCAGGCCGACGCGGAAGCCGCACATCACTTCGTCGAAGATCAGCACGCTGCCGTGCTTCGCCGTCAGGCTGCGCAATGCGCCGATGAACTCGGGCGTGGCCTTCACGAGGTTCATGTTGCCCGCGACCGGTTCGACGATCACGGCGGCGATCTCGTCGCCGAACGCCTTGAACGCTTCTTCGAGCGCCGCGACGTTGTTGTATTCGAGCACCGTGGTGTGCTTCGCGATGTCCACCGGCACGCCCGCCGAGGTCGGGTTGCCGAACGTGAGCAGGCCCGAGCCGGCCTTCACGAGCAGGCTGTCGGCGTGGCCGTGGTAGCAGCCTTCGAACTTCACGATGCGGTCGCGCTTCGTGAAGCCGCGCGCGAGACGCAGCGCGCTCATGGTCGCCTCGGTGCCGCTCGACACCATGCGCACCTGCTCCATCGACGGAACGATCTTGCAGATTTCCTCGGCGATCTCGATCTCGGCCTCGGTGGGCGCGCCAAACGAGAAGCCATTCGCGAGCACGCGCTGCACGGCGTCGAGCACTTCCGGATGCACGTGGCCGACGATCATCGGGCCCCACGAGCCGATGTAGTCGATATAGCGCTTGCCTTCGGCGTCCCAGAAGTACGGCCCTTGCGCACGCTCGATGAAGCGCGGCGTGCCGCCGACCGAGCGGAACGCGCGCACGGGCGAATTCACGCCCCCCGGAATGGTGCGCTGGGCGCGTTCGAAGAGGGCTTCGTTGCGGTTCTGCGTGCTGGACTGGGTGTTGGACATGAGTGCTGGACCTGCGAAAGTGGTGTGGCGCGCGGCGCTGACGAAACGGGCCGGCGTACGGACCCATGCGGCGCCGCAGGGGCGCGGGCGATGGGGCTGTTCTCCCGAAATTGTACCGGAGTCGCGCGGATCGGGCCGGCGCCCCGGGGCGGCCGGGCGGTCCCCGGCTCGCCCGGATTCGGCGCGCTTGCGGCCCCTTCCTGCCTGCTACTGCCGGCGTTTGCGGGCTGGCGGCGCGAGGTGCGGCGCCGTGTCGCGCAGGTCGTCGTGCCATGCCTGCATGGCCGCGACGGCCGGGGCCGGCATGGGCCGCCGCCCGGTCAGCTCCGCCCAGCGCTTTTCCAGCGCGCCTTCGGCCGCCGGCTTGATGACGGTGCCCGAACTCTGCGCGTCCCAGGTCTGGATCGAAAACGGGTGCACGCGCAACGCGTCGCGCGCGACGACCACTTCCTCGCCCGCATCGACGAGCCAGTCGTAGACGAAGTCGATGCACAGCCGGTAGCCGCGCTTGTATGCGGCGTCCGGCACCTCGTAGGGCGCCCGCGTGACGTAGCCGGATCCGAACAGCCCGCGCGGCTCGGCAGCCACGCGGTGCAGGAACACCCGGTCGCCCGGCAGGATGCCGCGCGCGAAGCCGCATCCCCACGTGTCGGCGACGGCTTCCCCGGCGCGCACACGGCGCGCGAAGTCGGGCAGTTCAGGCCAGGGCCACTTCTTGGGGCTCCAGATGAGCAGGAAGGCGGTCATGTAGGCAACGCGGCAAATTGAAGTTGGGCGAAAGCGGGCAGCTTAGCGCAAAGCCGCGCCGCCGCCGCATGTGGGGCGGCGCATGGCGGGCAAGGGGCGTCAGGTACAATTCGGCGACACCGCGTTGCTGTTTTTGTCCGCTTTCGTCCGCTCCTGCAGCGACGGATGACTCGGCCCCTGACATCGAGACCGCGCGAGCCGCGCGTGTTTCGCCGCCACATACACCATGTCCCATTCCCCGCGCCGCCGGCCCGATGGCCGGCTGATCCTGTTGCTGGGCGCACTCGCCGCCTGTGGCCCGCTCGCCACCGACATGTATCTGCCGAGCCTGCCCGCCATCGCGCAGTCGTTCGGCGTGAGCGCCGCCGCTGCGGCCTCGACGCTCACGAGCTTCATGGCCGGCTTTTCGATCGGCATGCTGCTCTACGGCCCGGTTTCCGACGCCTATGGCCGCCGCCCCGTGCTGCTCGGCGGCATCGCGCTCTTCACGATTGCCAGCATTGCCTGCTGGCTCTCGTTCTCCGTGGGCGAGCTCGTGGTCGTGCGCTTTCTGCAGGCGCTCGGCGCGGGCGCGGCCTCGGTGCTCTCGCGGGCCATCGCGCGCGACGCCCACGAGCCATCGGACGCCGCCAAAGTCCTCTCGATGGTCGCGATCGTCACGGCGATCGGGCCGCTGCTCGCACCGCTCATCGGCGGACAGTTGCTGCTGATCGGCGGCTGGCGCGTGGTGTTCGTCGCGCTCACGCTGTTCGGCCTCGCCTGCGCCGTGGCGGCCTACCTGCGCGTACCGGAAACCTGGCCACCGGAAAAGCGCGAAAGTGCCGCCGTGCTGCGCTCGTTCGCGGCGTATGGGCGTCTGCTGCGCGATCCGCTCGTGTGGGGGCACATGCTCTGCGGCGGCATGGCGTTCGCCGCGATGTTCACCTATATCTCGGCCACGCCGTTCGTCTATATCGAGTACTTCCACGTCTCGCCGCAGCACTACGGGTTCTTCTTCGGCGCGAACGTGTTCGGCATCATGCTCGGCAACTTTCTCAACACGCGCTTCATCGGGCGGTTCGGCACCCTTCGCATGGTGTCGATCGCTTCGGGTGTGAGCATCGTCGCGTCGCTCTTCGTCGCGCTCATGTGCGTGACGGGCTGGGGCGGCCTGTGGTCGATCGTGTTTGGCCTGTTCTTCGTGGTTAGCGTGGTGGGGTTGCTCGGCGCGAACTGCGCGACCGATCTCATGTACCGCTATCCGAAGAACGCGGGCGCGGCGGCGGCCGTATTCGGCGCGACGCAGCTCGCGCTCGGCGCGCTCGCGAGCGCCGTGGTCGGCTGGTTCCCGGGCATCTCGCCGTTCGGCATGGGCGTGACGATCGGCGTGTGCGGCCTGATGACGTGGGTGGGGCGCGCACTCGTCGTGAAGTGGCACGGCACGCCGGCGCCGGACGCGGTGCGAACGGCAACGCCGTGAGCGATACATCGATATGTCGATCCTTCGCATGAAATAAATATGGGACGCCGAGGCGTCCCATTTTTTTCGTCGCTCGAATCAGCCGATATCAGTCGCGCGCCGTGGGCGAAGCGCCGTGGCTCAGCCAGTCGAGCACGGCCGATGCATCGTCGTCGGCATGCTCGCGCGCCTTTTCGACGGCGTTGCCCAGGTCCGCATCGGGCGAAGCACGGCGAATCGCGACGCCCACCGCGAGGATGTCGATCATCAGCAGATGCAGGATGCGCGAGATCATCGAAAGCTGCGATTCGCGCATCTCGATGTGATCGGTTTCGAGCGCCACGGTCGCGCGCTTGGCGAGCGGCGTGTTGCTCGACGTGATCGCGATCACCTTCGCGCCCGCCTGCATGGCGACGTCGAGCACGCGCAGCAGTTCCGGCGCGCGGCCCGACTTCGACACGGCCACGATCACGTCGCCCTTGCCGAGCAGCGCGGCAGAAGCGGCCTGCATGTACAGGTCGCCATAGGCGATGGTCGGGATGCCGAAGCGGAAGAACTTGTAGTGCGCGTCCTGCGCGACGATGTGCGAGTTGCCGAGCCCATAGAACTCGATGCGGCGCGCGCCGTTGAGCAGCGTGATCGCATTCTCGACCTGCTCGAAGTTCAGGTGCTCGCGCAACTGCAGGATGGCCGAGACGGTGTTGTCGAGCACCTTCGCGCCGAAGTCGGTGGCGGTGTCGCCCAGATGCACCTGGCTGTGGCTCACCGGAATCGTGCCCGTGAGGCCCGTGGCGAGCTTGAGCTTGAAGTCCGAGAGGCCCTGGCAGCCCAGCGAGCGGCAGAAGCGGATCACCGTGGGCTGGCTCACGTCGGCCTTGCGCGCGATATCGACGATCGGATCGTTGATGATCGAGCGCGGATGGTTGAGCGCGAGGTCGGCCACGCGGCGCTCGGCGGGCGTGAGCGCGTCGCGCATCTGGCGAATGCGTTCGAACACGGCCGACGAGCCGCCGCCCGCGCGATTGGACAGCTGCTCCGCGAGAATCGCCGACACGCCGAGAAACGCCGGATACTCGGCCGTGATCACGTAGGTGGGCACGTTCGAGAGATAGGTGTCGAAACGGCCCTTCGCCTCGAAGCGCTGGCGGAACGACGAGCGCGTGAAGAGGTCGCCGAGACGCGGCACCACGCCGCCGCCGATATAGATGCCGCCGAGCGAGCCGAGCGTCATCGCGATGTTTCCCGCGAAGCTGCCGAGAATGCCGCAGAAGCATTCGACGGTTTCCATCGCGAGCGCCTCGCCGTCATGCGCGCGCTGCACGACTTCGGCCGTGCCGAGTTCGGCGGGCAGCTTCTTCTTGTCGCGCGCGGCGAGCGCGCGATAGATCAGCTCGAGGCCGGGCCCCGCGCACACGCGCTCGAACGAGACATGCGGCCACTTCTTGCGCGCGAACTGCAGCACGACGTCTTCGCGCTCGTCCTGCGGCGAGAAGCTCGCGTGGCCGCCTTCGCTGCCGAGCGCGATCCAGCGGTCGTCGGCGGGGATCAGGCCCGAGACGCCGAGACCCGTGCCCGGCCCGAGCAGGCCGATCACGCTGTTCTGGCGGCGCTGGCCGCCGCCCACCTGGACGCGCTGCGAGTCGGTCAGGCCGGGCAGCGCCATGGCGAGCGCGGTGAAGTCGTTGACGACCAGCAGCGTGTCGAAGCCGAGCGAGCGGCGCGTCGCTTCGATCGAGAAGGTCCAGTCGTGATTGGTCATGCGCACCTGGTCGCCGTCGACCGGATTCGCAATCGCGATGGCCGCGTGATTCACGCGGCCGATCTTGTTGTCCTTCAGGTATTGCTGGATCACTTCCGCGACGCCGGGATACTGCGCGCACGGGTACACGCGCACCTGGCCGATTTCGCCCGGACGCGTTTCCAGCGCGAAGCGCGCGTTGGTTCCGCCGATGTCGGCGAGCAGCCTCGGACCGTCGGCGTGCTGGCCTGCGCCAGGGGCGTTTTTATTAGGCGCACCAGTAGACATCGAGTCTCACTCCCTTGTCGTTCGCCAGCTTCGAGATGGCGTTGTTTTGTTCGGCCGCGGCGGCCTGTTGCAGCACTTCGAGCTTGCGCTGCCCCGCGATCAGCAGGAACAGCCGGTCGACCTGGCGCAGCGCCTGCATCGACCACGAGACGCGCGCGTGGGGCGCTGCCTGCGGATGCACGGCCACGAACGGGCGCGCCGTGGTGATGGCTTCGTGCCATTCGGGGGCGTCGGCGAAAATCGAGGCCGTGTGGCCGTCCTCGCCCATGCCGAGCACGGCGACGTTCGGCAGCTTGCGGGTTGGGTCGGCGTTGAGCGCGGCGACATGTGCGTCGAGATCGTGCGCCACGTCGACGAGCGGCAGGAAGCGCGCGTGCGCCGCTTCGTGCGTGAGCAGCGTCTCGCGCGCGAGGCGCGCGTTGCTCGCGGAGTCGGTGTCCGGCACCCAGCGGTCGTCGACGAGCGTGACGTCGATGTGCGCCCAGTCGAAACGGTGCGTCGAAAGGGCCTCGAGGAAGGGGCGCGGGCTCGTGCCGCCGGAGACGGCGAGCGTTGCACGGCGCGCGGCAGTACCGGGCGCCGCCTGCTGAGCGGCGAGCGACGCATGTAGCGCGTCGCCCACGGCTCGCGCCAGCGCGTCGGATTGGACGCGCGGGTCGTCGAATACGTGAAGCTCGATCACTTCTCCTCCATGCTGCTTTTTTGTAGGTCTACGGGGTAGTTCATCTGTCCGGTCCGGCATCGCGCTCGCGGTGCGCGCCGCCATGCAATCCCATCAATTCTCTTCTTCGAGCCAGCAGGTGCCGTGCTGCGCGAGCATCGCGCTGGCGGCCGCCGGTCCCCATGTGCCGGCCGCGTACGGCTTGGGCGCGCGCGGCGTCGCCGCCCACTCGTTGAGGATCGGCTCGACCCACGTCCACGCCGCTTCCTGCTCGTCGCGCCGCACGAACAGCGCAAGGCGCCCGTTGATCACGTCGAGCAGCAGGCGCTGGTAGGCCTCCATCTGGCCTTCGCGGAAGAACTGGTCGAACGCGAGATCCAGATGCACGCTCGCGAGATTCATGCCTTCGCCGGGCTGCTTCGCGAGGCAGTAGAGGCGGATGTTCTCGTTCGGCTGCAGGCGGATCACGAGGCGGTTCGCGCCGGGGCGCAGCGCCGGCGCGCCCAGCGCCGAATGCGGCACCGGGCGGAAGTTCACGACGATCTCGGCCACGCGGTCGGCAAGACGCTTGCCGGTGCGCAGGAAGAAGGGCACGCCCGCCCAGCGCCAGTTCTCGATCTCCACCTTGAGCGCGACGAAGGTTTCCGTATGGCTCTCGGGCTTCACGCCTTGCTCGGTCGCATAGCCCGGCACCGCCTGGCCGCGGATCACGCCCGCATGGTACTGACCGCGCACGGCGACCTTGCTGATGTCGAGCGGATTGATCGGCTTGAGCGCGCGCAGCACGCGAAGCTTTTCGTCACGCACCGAATCCGAATCCATCGAATGCGGCGGCTCCATGGCGACAATCGAAAGTAACTGCAACAGGTGATTTTGCACCATGTCGCGCAGTGCGCCAGTGTTGTCATAAAAGTCGCCGCGCGCTTCGACGCCCAGTTCCTCGGCAATCGTGATCTGGATGCTCTCGACCCATTCACGGCGCCACAGCGGCTCGAACAGCGCGTTACCGAAACGCAGCGCGAGCAGGTTCTGCACCGGTTCCTTGCCGAGGTAGTGGTCAATCCGGTAGATCTGGCCTTCGGCGAAGATCTCGCCGACGGCGTCGTTGATCGCGTTGGACGACTTGAGGTCGTAGCCGAGCGGCTTCTCCAGCACGATGCGCGAGTTCTCGTTCAGACCCACGGCGGCGAGCGCGCGGCAGATCGGCACGAACAGCGACGGGCCCGTCGCCAGATAGAACACGCGAATGCCGGGCAGCGACGCGATGCCGTCGCGCAAGTGAGTAAAGTCCTCGGCGCGCGAGAGGTCGAGCTTTACATAGACGATGCGCTCGAGGAAGCTGGCCCACGCGTTGTCGTCGTAGCCGCCGTTCTTCTTCACATGCGGCTTGACGTGCTCGTCGACCCACCCGATATACGCCGCGCGATCCTCTTCGTGGCGCGCGACGCCCACGATCTTGCCAGACTCCGCGAGCATGCCTGAACGGTGCGCTTCATACAGGGCGGGGAGGATCTTTCGCATCGACAGGTCGCCGGTGGCGCCGAAGAGCACGAACGTGAAACCTGAATCGATCTGGGTTTGCATGAGTCTCAGTCAGAGTCCTGGGGGGCCGCTGCAGGGTACAACGGGTGCCCGTCTGTGTGGGCGATCGAGCGGCCGTAGTCCGATAAAATTTTTTTTGACACTGAATTGTAGTTTAACTACAATCCAAATCAAGAGGTAACGTTCATTCGATGAAAAAAGCGTGGAACGCAGCCAGCAAGGCGGTTTGCGCGGTTTCGCGAGCGGACGGAATGCCCCCTCATGTTAACGGAGAACCACGCGGGACTCAGCCCGGCTTGCCAGTGCGCCGTGCGCCCGGTTCCCCGCCGTGCGGAGGCTTCAAGGCCGCGTGACGCAAGCGGCGCCTCGGCCGGCCGGGTGGCCGGCGAAAATCAAAAGAGGAGACAGTCAAGTTGCATTCCGAACCACTCATCTCTTGAGCGTCCTGCGGCCGGTAACCGGCACGCGGCCCGCGCGCATCTAATGAAAAGCACGCGCGCGCGGCACTCCGGCGCCCGTCCGTCCAGTGTTTTGCCTGTTTTGCCTGTTTGACCAACCACCGCACCCTGGCGATCAGGGGCCAATCGTTTTTTGTTCAGGTGTCTGGAGGAGATAAGCAATGAAATTCCGCGCGATCATGGGCGCCCTGTGCGCAGCAGGTCTGTTGGGTGGCGTCGCCACGGCGCAAGCGGCCGAGTCCCTCGAAGTGCTGCACTGGTGGACTTCGGGCGGCGAGTCGAAGGCCGTCGGCGTGCTCAAGGACGACATGACGAAGCAGGGCTATGTGTGGAAGGACTTCGCGGTCG
This sequence comes from Paraburkholderia sp. EG286B, assembly GCF_040965655.1. Classification (NCBI taxonomy): domain Bacteria; kingdom Pseudomonadati; phylum Pseudomonadota; class Betaproteobacteria; order Burkholderiales; family Burkholderiaceae; genus Paraburkholderia; species Paraburkholderia sp. EG286B. The sequence goes on from NZ_JBFRCF010000004.1 coordinate 377,449, forward strand.
CCGGTGGCGCGGGCGCGGCGGCCATGACCGCACTGAAGACCCAGGTGATCTCGGGCAACGCACCGACGGCCGCCCAGATCAAGGGTCCGCTGATCCAGGAATGGGCTGAGCAGGGCGTACTGGTGAACGTCGACTCCGTCGCCGGCGACTGGAAGGCCAATCTGCCGCCGCAGATCGACAAGATCATGCACGCCGACGGCCACTACGTGGCCGCGCCGTTCTCGGTGCACCGCGTGAACTGGGTGTGGATCAACAAGGCAGCGCTCGACAAGGTGGGCGGCAAGGCGCCGACCACGTGGCCGGAATTCTTCGCGCTGGCCGACAAGATGAAGGCTGCAGGCATCCAGCCGGTCGCCGCTGGCGGCCAGCCGTGGCAGGACCTGACGCTGTGGGAAGACGTGGTCCTCTCGCAGGGCGCGGACTTCTACAAGAAGGCACTCGTCGACCTCGACCAGAAGACCCTCACGTCGCAGCAGATGGTCGGCGTGTTCGACACGGTCCGCAAGATCGAGTCGTACATGGATAACGGCCGCACGGGCCGCGACTGGAACCTCGCCACGGCCATGGTCATCAACGGCAAGGCCGGCATGCAGTTCATGGGCGACTGGGCCAAGGGCGAGTTCGCGAACGCGAACAAGCAGCCGGATACGGACTACGTTTGCGCAGCAGTGCCGGGCACGGCAAAGGCCTACACTTTTAACGTCGACTCGTTCGTGTTCTTCCAGCAGAAGGGCCAGAAGGAAGCAACGCCTGGCCAGCTCGCGCTCGCGAAGACGATCATGAGCCCGGGCTTCCAGGAGCAGTTCAGCCTGTACAAGGGTTCGATTCCGGTCCGTCTCGGCGTGGACATGAGCAAGTTCGACGCATGCGCGAAGAAGTCGTACGCGGATGAGCAGATCGCGATCAAGGCCGGCGGCTATGTGCCGTCGCTTGCTCACGGCATGGCTCAGCCTGACGCAACGGCCGGTGCAATCACCGACGTCGTGACGAAGTTCATGAACTCGACCCAGGATTCGAAGAGCGCGGTGGAAGCGCTCGCGAAGGCTGCGAAGACGAAGTGAGCGTAGCAGGTTAGTGCTGTAAGACGGGGGGCGCCATTCGTGGCGCGCCCCGGGCATGACGGTTCACCCTCTGAACCCCATCATCGTGCGAAAGCGGTTTTCGCACCGTACCAGGAGTTGCGCAGTGACTGCTTCTCTTAGCGGCAACGGCAAGGCGGCCACGCCTGCTACCCGCCGCGCGTCGCCCATGGCGGCGCTCGCAGACCGCTGGATCCCGAAGCTGGTGCTTTCGCCCAGCATTCTGATCAGCCTCGTATTCGTCTACGGCTTCATTCTCATTACCGGGTATCTGTCGCTCTCGACCTCGCGACTGATGCCGCGCTATGAATTCGCGGGTCTCGACCGCTATCGCGAGCTGTTCTCCAACGACGTCTGGTGGACGTCGGCGCAGAACCTCGGATGGTTCGGCATCCCGTTCATCGCGATCTGCGTCGCGCTCGGGCTGTTCCTCGCGATCCTGCTCGACCAGCAGATTCGTCAGGAAGGCGCGCTGCGCGCGGTGTTCCTCTATCCGATGGCGCTCTCGTACATCGTGACGGGCACGGCATGGCAGTGGATCTTCAATCCGGACCTCGGCATTCAGCAGGTGATGCACAGCATCGGCTGGACGAGCTTTCACATCGACTGGCTCAACGACCCGGACAAGGCCATTTTCTGTATCGTGGTCGCCGCGGTGTGGCAGTCCACGGGCTTTTGCATGGCGCTGTTCCTGGCCGGCCTGCGCGGTGTCGACAGCGAGATCTTCAAGGCGGCCCAGGTGGACGGCGCGACGCTGCCCACGATCTATCGCAAGATCGTGATTCCGAGCATGCGTCCGGTGTTCTTCTCCGTGCTGCTGATCCTGTGCCACATCACGATCAAGACGTTCGACCTCGTCGTCGCCTTGACGGCCGGTGGTCCGGGCACGTCGTCGTCGCTGCCGGCCATCTTCATGTACACGTTTTCGTTCAACCGCGGGCAGCTCGGCGTCGGCGCAGCGTCGTCGATGATGATGCTCGCCACCGTCGTGGCCGTGCTCGTGCCGCTCATGTATCTGGAATCGAGGAGCACGCGCAATGCAGCCTAAGATGAACGTGAGCCGCGTGGTCATCTATGCGGCGCTGATCCTGTTCGCGGTGTACTTCCTGTTCCCGCTCTACGTGATGCTGTCGACGTCGTTCAAGTCGCTCGACCAGATTCACACGGGCACCATGCTCTCGCTGCCGACGAGCCCGACCTTCGCGCCGTGGATCAAGGCGTGGAGCGAAGCCTGTACCGGCGTGCGCTGTGACGGCATGCAGCCGTTCTTCATGAACTCGGTGAAGATGGTGATTCCGGCCGTGCTGATCTCGTCGATCATCGGCGCGTTCAACGGCTACGTGCTCACGCACTGGCGTTTTCGCGGCGCGGACGCGCTCTTCACGATGCTGCTGGTGGGCTGCTTCATCCCGTTCCAGGCCATCCTGCTGCCGATGGCGCGTCTCGAAGGCTTCCTCGGCCTGTCGAACACGATCGGCGGTCTGGTGCTGGTGCACGTCGTGTACGGCATTGCATTCACCACGATGTTCTTCCGCAACTTCTACGTGAGCGTGCCCGCAGAACTCGTGAAGGCCGCGCGCATCGACGGCGCCGGTTTCTTCATGATCTTCACGCGCATCATGCTGCCGATCTCGCTGCCCATCTTCATGGTGTGCCTGATCTGGCAATTCACGCAGATCTGGAATGACTTCCTGTTCGGTATCGTGTTCTCGGGCGTCGATTCGATGCCGATCACGGTGGCGCTGAACAATCTCGTGAACACGTCCACGGGCGTGAAGGAATACAACGTCGACATGGCCGGCGCGATCATCGCCGCGCTGCCCACGCTGCTCGTCTACGTGATCGCCGGCCGCTACTTCGTGCGCGGTCTCACGGCGGGCGCGGTGAAGGGTTAAACCCGCATTCGATTAAAAGGATTCATAGCATCATGGCAAGCCTTTCCATTCGCGACGTCTACAAGACCTACCCGAACGGGGTTCCCGTCCTCAAGGGCGTGAACATCGACATCGAAGACGGCCAGTTCCTGATTCTGGTCGGTGGTTCGGGTTGCGGTAAGTCGACGCTGCTCAACATGATCGCGGGTCTCGAAACCGTGACCAAGGGCGAGATCCAGATCGACGGCAAGACGGTGAACAACCTCTCGCCGAAGGATCGCGACATCGCAATGGTGTTCCAGTCGTACGCGCTCTATCCGTCGATGACGGTGCGCGAGAACATCTCGTTCGGCCTGAACATCCGCAAGGTGCCGAAGAACCAGCAGACGGAGATCGTCGGCCGCGTGTCGAAGCTGCTGCAGATCGAGCACCTGCTCGACCGCAAGCCGGGCCAGCTGTCGGGCGGCCAGCGCCAGCGCGTGGCCATGGGCCGTGCGCTCGCGCGCGATCCGGTCATGTTCCTGTTCGACGAGCCGCTCTCGAACCTCGACGCGAAGCTGCGTATCGAGATGCGCTCGGAAATCAAGCTGCTGCATCAGCGCGTGGGCACGACCATCGTCTACGTGACGCACGACCAGATCGAGGCCATGACGCTCGGCGACCGCATCGCGGTCATGAAGGACGGCATCGTGCAGCAGTTCGGCGCACCGCAGGAGATCTACGACTCGCCGTCGAACCTGTTCGTGGCGGGCTTCATCGGCGCGCCGCCGATGAACTTCATCAACGGCAAGCTGGTGGAGCAGGGCTCGGGCATCGGCATCGAGCTCGACACGGGCGTGGCGCGCAGCGTGCTGAACCTGCCGTTCGAAGCGAACAAGCTGCGCGGCCAGATCGGCCAGGAAGTGGTGCTGGGCCTGCGCCCGGAGCGCATCACCGACGCGCGCAGCTCGCACGACGGCCACGGCCACGAACTGCAGCGCCACTCGGTGAAGGTCGACGTGATCGAGCCGACCGGTCCGGACACGCTCGTGTTCGCGCAGGTCAACGGCAAGCGCATCGTGAGCCGCGTGCACCCGGGCGCGAATCCGCAGCCGCTCAACAACATGGATCTGCTGTTCGACGTTTCGAAGGCCGTGCTGTTCGACCCGAAGACGGAAGAGCGCCTCGCCTGATCGCCGTGTGCCGGTTTGCCCGGCGCAATAAAAAACCCCGTTCGCTGCGCAGGCAGCAACGGGGTTTTTTCATGTCGACACGCCGACGACCGGTTCGGTCAGGGCGCGTGGGAATGATGCTGCGCGTGCCCGACCGGGTGCGGCTGCAACAGCACGAGTACGGCGCCCGCGCCGCCGTCGTGCGGCCGCGCCTGGCAGAACGCGATGACTTCTTCCTTCTGCACGAGCCACGCGCGCACCTTGCCCTTGAGCACCGGCTCCTTGCCGACGGAACCGAGGCCCTTGCCGTGGATCACGCGCACGCAGCGCAGTCCGCGCTTGCCCGCTTCACGGATGAAGTTCTGCAGCGCCTCGCGCGCTTCCTCGCGGCGCATGCCGTGCAGGTCGAGTTGCGCCTGCACGATCCACGTGCCGCGCCGCAGCTTCTTGACGACTTCTTCGCTCACGCCGGGGCGGTGGTAGTACAGCGAGTCGTCGGTGTCGAGCAACGCTTCCGGGTCGAATTCGTCGGAGATCGCTTCGTGCAGCACGGCCTGCTCGTCGAGCCGCGTTTGCAGCGGCAGCGGCACGGGGGCTGCACGGCGCGGCTGCGCGCGCACAGGCTGCTTGAGCGGCGCGATCTGGCCGATCTCGCGGCGAAACAGGTCGCTGTCGGCGGCGGCTTCGACACGCGCAGCCTGCGCGGCCACGCGTTCGCGCTCGCGCTGGCGGGTTTGCACCTTGAGCGCGTCGCGCAGGCTGCCGAGGCCGGCGAAGCCGGAAGCCGTCTTGGCGGGCGTGGCTTCGTCCGCCGCGGGAGCAGGCGTGGGCGCCGGATCAGGGCGAGTCGGGGCGGGGCGCCTCGGCTCGCCCGGGTGGGGCACGTTCTTGGGCATGGCGAAAAACGCTGGGTAAAGCTGCGCTCGCCCGGCTTAGCGCTCGGCTTCGGCGCTCATCACGTGCGCCTGGCCCAATTCGTTCACGGTCTCGAGGTAGCGCTGCGCGTCGAGTGCGGCCATACAGCCCGTGCCCGCGCTCGTGATCGCCTGGCGATAGACGTGATCCTGCACGTCGCCGGCCGCGAACACGCCCGGCACGCTCGTGCCGGTGGCGTTGCCGTTCAGGCCGCCGTTCGTGATGATGTAGCCGTTCTTCATCTCGAGCTGGCCTTCGAAGATGTCCGTGTTCGGCTTGTGGCCGATCGCGACGAACAGACCCTGCAGGTCGAGCTCGGTGGTCTCGCCCGTCTTCACGTTCTTGATGCGCAGGCCGTTCACGCCGCCTTCGTTGCCCTTCACTTCGTCGAGCACGTGATCCCACTTGATCTCGACCACGCCTTCCTTTTCCTTTTCCAGCAGGCGGTCGATCAGGATCGGCTCGGCGCGGAACTTGTCGCGGCGGTGAATGACCGTGACCTTCTTCGCGATGCCCGAGAGGTAGAGCGCTTCTTCGACGGCCGTGTTGCCGCCGCCGATCACGGCGACGTGCTGGTTGCGGTAGAAGAAGCCGTCGCAGGTCGCGCAGGCCGAGACGCCGCGGCCCATGTACAGCTCTTCGCTCGGCAGGCCGAGGTATTGCGCCGACGCGCCGGTCGCGATGATGAGCGAATCGCAGGTGTACTCAGCCGAATCGCCGATCAGGCGGATGGGCTTTTCGTTGAGCTTGGCCGTATGGATGTGATCGAACACGATTTCCGTGTTGAAGCGCTCGGCGTGCTCGAGGAAACGCTGCATCAGCTCGGGGCCTTGCACGCCGTTCGGGTCTGCGGGCCAGTTTTCGACGTCGGTCGTCGTCATGAGCTGGCCGCCCTGGGCGAGACCCGTGACGAGCAGCGGCGAAAGGTTCGCGCGCGCCGCATAGACGGCGGCCGTGTAGCCGGCGGGGCCGGAACCGAGAATCAGGACTTTCGCGTGTTTGGTTGCAGACATGATCGAATTCCGTAGAAAGACGCTGCGTGGCGCGTAAATTCGGGCGCCCGCCGGGGGTGCCCGGTCGGGCTGCCCGGCGTTGCGGCGGGGCTCACGCATGTAGTTGGGCATCAGCCCGCAATTATAAAGGCGGGGGGCGCTCGCCGCTCGATGAAGCTTCCTCATCGGCGCGATAGCCTGGGCCCGGCGGGTGGCGCTTGGAGCGCGGGCTCGACCGCCACGGCGCGGCCGGATGCCGCCCTGTCGCGCACGCGCACCGTTGTCAGTTACCGTCATTTACAGCGAGGGGCCGCCGGGGCCGAAACAACGCGTTTACAATAGGCCGGATCGGACGACGGCGGCCGCGCCCGTCTGCCCGGGGTTTCGGGCATACGGTAAGACTGGCGGACCGCAAACGCATCAAGAATCAGCCCAGGATTCAATGGCCAAAGCTCCCTATTCCGCGCAGGCGCAGGCATTGCCTCACCGCATGTCGCGCCTTTTCACCGAAATTCGCTGGATCCTGCAGGTCGCGCTAGGCGTGTTCCTGCTGATGGCGCTCATCAGCTACAGCCGCCACGACCCGAGCTGGACGCACGCGGCCCAGGTCGACCACATCTCGAACTGGGCGGGGCGCGTCGGCGCGCGCGTCTCGGACATCCTGCTGCTGCTGTTCGGCCTGTCTGCCTACTGGTGGATCGTGCTGCTGGGGCGCCTCATCTCGGCGAACTACCAGCGCATCACGCACCACGAAGCGATTGCCGACGATGACGACGACAAGCCGCGCGACATCAGCTGGCTCGCCGAAGCCCTGTCGTTCGTGCTCGTCATGCTGTCGAGCTGCGGCATCGAGGCGCTGCGCATGTGGTCGCTCAAGGTGCAACTGCCCCAGACGCCCGGCGGCGTGGTGGGCGGCGCGGTGGCGCGCGGCGTTTCGCACGCGCTCGGCTTCACGGGCGGCACGCTCGCGCTGCTGATCGCGCTCGCGATCGGTCTTTCGCTCTATTTCCGCTTCTCGTGGCTCTCGGTTGCCGAAAAGGTCGGCGAATCCATCATCAATGCCGTGACCATGGCGAGGCTGCGCCGCGAGGCGGGCCGCGACCGCAAGCTCGGCGAAGCGGCGGCCGTCAAGCGCGAAGGCAAGGTCGAGCGCGGCCGCGTGAAGATCGAGGAACACGAGCCGGTCACGATCGTGCCGCCGGTGGTCACGCCACAGCGCTCCGAGCGCGTCGAGAAAGAGCGCCAGGTGCCGCTCTTCAAGGATCTGCCGGGCGACTCCACGCTGCCGGCGATCTCGCTGCTCGACCCCGCGTCGGCCACCCAGGAAACCATCTCCGACGACACGCTCGAATTCACCTCGCGCCTGATCGAGAAAAAGCTCAAGGACTTCGGCGTGGACGTGGCCGTGGTGGCCGCGTATCCGGGCCCGGTCGTCACGCGCTACGAGATCGAGCCGGCTACGGGCGTGAAGGGCAGCCAGATTGTGAACCTCGCGAAGGACCTCGCGCGTTCGCTCTCGCTCGTCTCGATCCGCGTGGTGGAAACGATTCCGGGCAAGAATTTCATGGCGCTGGAGCTGCCGAACCAGCGCCGCCAGACTGTGCGTCTTTCGGAAATCCTCGGCTCGGCGGTCTATGCCGACGCGCCTTCGGCGCTCACCATGGGCCTCGGCAAGGACATCGGCGGCAAGCCGGTGTGCGCCGATCTCGCGAAGATGCCTCACCTGCTCGTGGCCGGCACGACCGGCTCGGGCAAGTCGGTGGGGATCAACGCGATGATCCTGTCGCTGCTCTACAAGGCGAGCGCCGAGCAGGTCCGCATGATCCTGATCGACCCGAAGATGCTCGAAATGAGTGTCTACGAGGGCATTCCGCATCTGCTCTGCCCGGTCGTGACCGACATGCGCCAGGCCGGCAACGCGCTGAACTGGACCGTGGCCGAGATGGAGCGCCGCTACAAGCTCATGAGCAAGCTGGGCGTGCGCAATCTCGCGGGCTACAACAACAAGATCGAAGAGGCGAACAAGCGCGAGGAGAAGATCCCGAACCCGTTCAGCCTCACGCCGGACGATCCGGAACCGTGCCAGAAGCTGCCGCACATCGTGGTCGTGATCGACGAACTCGCCGACCTCATGATGGTGGTCGGCAAGAAGGTCGAAGAGCTGATCGCGCGTATCGCACAGAAGGCGCGCGCCGCGGGCATCCACCTGATTCTCGCGACGCAGCGGCCTTCCGTGGACGTCATCACCGGCCTCATCAAGGCCAACGTGCCCACGCGTATGGCCTTCCAGGTCTCCTCGAAAATCGACTCGCGCACGATTCTCGACCAGATGGGCGCCGAGTCGCTGCTCGGCATGGGCGACATGCTCTATCTGCCGCCGGGCTCGGGTCTGCCCGTGCGCGTGCACGGCGCGTTCGTCGCCGACGACGAGGTGCACCGCGTCGTCGAGAAACTCAAGGAGCAGGGCGAGCCGAACTATATCGAGGGCATTCTCGAAGGCGCGGTGGGCGGCGAAGGCGACGAGGGCACGGCTGCGGGAACCAGCGGCACCGGCGACGAGTCCGATCCGCTGTACGACCAGGCCGTCGAAGTGGTCATCAAGAATCGCCGCGCGTCGATTTCGCTCGTGCAGCGGCACTTGCGCATCGGCTACAACCGCGCGGCGCGGCTGCTCGAACAGATGGAGCAGTCCGGGCTCGTCTCGGCGATGTCGTCGAGCGGCAACCGCGAGATCCTCGTGCCCAACCGCGGCGACGCCGAGTAAGCCGCGCCGGGCCGCCGCGCTTTGGCAACGGCCAGGCATGGCCCCGGCAACCCGACGGCCAAAGACACACCTCTTGGAGAACGATAGATGCAGTATCCGGCTGGACTTCCGACCCGCTTTGCGCGCACCGCGCGCCGCGCGCTCTTCGTCGCGCTAGGCGCGTCGGTCCTGATGGTCTCGCAGGCGTATGCGAGCGGCACCGATCAACTGAAGCAGTTCGTCTCGCAGGTGCACGCCGCGCGCGGCAGCTTTGTTCAGCGCGAACTCAAGGCGCCCTCGGGCGCGAAGAACGCCAGCGACGCCATCGCCACGGCCACGATGAACGCCAAGACCTCGAGCGGCACGTTCGTGTTCGCGCGGCCCGGCAAGTTCATCTGGTCGTATGAGAAGCCGTATCAGCAAGTGCTGCAGTCGGACGGCGACAATCTCTACGTCTACGACAAGGACCTGAACCAGGTGACCGAGCGCAAGCTCGGCGGCGCGCTCGGCGCGAGCCCGGCGGCGATCCTGTTCGGCAGTAACGATCTCGACAAGAACTTCACGCTCTCCGACGCTGGCGTGAAGAACGGCATCGACTGGCTGGAGCTGATTCCGAAGTCGAAGGACACGCAGTTCAAGAGCGTGGGCATCGGCTTTCGCGACGGCAACCTCGAAGCCATGGAACTGCACGACGTGTTCGGCAACGTGACGCTGCTCACGTTCTCCAACATCGAGAAGAACCCGTCGCTGCCGGCTTCGACCTTCAAGTTCGTGCGGCCGCCGGGCGCCGATCTGATCACGGGCGGCTCGAACTAAGGCCGTTCACCTCGCGCTAAACATAAAAAAACGGGCGGCTCCTTGCGGGCCGCCCGTTTTTCTTTGTGCGCAGTGGTTTGTCAGGCGGTGAAGCGGATCACCCCGTCCGCGCCGGTCGTGCGCGTGACCTTGCCTTCGAGCCACAGCAGGTTCAGGTGCGCGAGCGCCTCGCCCATCGCGAAGGTCATCTGGTGGATGTCGAGCTCGCGCTTGAACATCATCGGCACGATGTCGGCGGCGCTTTGCGGCGCTCGCCCGCACGCTTCGATCACTTCGGCAAGACGCGCGTCATGGTGCGCGCGCAGTTGCGCGATGCGCGTGCGCACGCCGCGAAACGGCTTGCCGTGCGAGGGCAGCACGAGCGTGTTCGCGGGCAGCGTTTCGTAGCGGCCGAGCGATTCGAGGTAGAGGCCGAGCGGATTGCCTTCCGGCTCCATGTCGAACACGGAAACGTTGGTCGAGATGCGCGGCAGCACCATGTCGCCGGAGATCAGCACGCCGGTTGCCTCGCAGTACAGCGCGCAATGCTCGGGCGAGTGGCCGTAGCCCGTGATGACGCGCCAGTCGCGCCCGCCGATCGCCACCGTATCGGCTTCGCGCAGGCGGCGGTACTGCGTGGGCAGCGCGGGCACGAGGCTGCCGTAGTAGCCGCGGCGGTTGCGCAGCTTGTCGAGCGACGCTTCGTCCGTGAGCCCGTGACGCGCGAAATGGCGCGCGGCGCCTTCGCCGCCCGCATTCGAGCCGTCGCCGGCCGCCATCACGCGGGCCTGCATGTATTCGCCGAGCGTGGTCCACAGGCGCACGTCCCAGCGCGCCTTGTCCCCGCCCGCGCAAATCCAGTGCGCAAGGCCGATATGGTCGGGGTGGCAATGCGTGACGAGCACGCGCAGCACCGGCAGTCCTTCCAGCTGGTTCTCGAACACGGCTTCCCAGCGGGCCTTGATGGTGTCGTTGGTGATGCCGCAGTCCACCACGGTCCAGCCTGGCTGGCCGTCGATCTCGTCGCGCAGCAGCCAGAGGTTGATGTGGTCGAGCGCGAACGGCAGCGGCATGCGCAGCCATTTCACGCCGGGCGCGACATCGAAGGCGAGGCCGGGCTCCGGCAGGGTGTCGGCGTAGGGATAGTCGAGCTGGTGTTCGAGGGCATTCATTGGGGGTGTCTTCTCCTGTCGACCAGAGTTAGCGCTTTAGCTGTCGGCCGGAGTTGGCGCTTTAGCACCTGCTCCGGGCCCATGCAAAGCACTTACTCTGGTCCCACGTAAAGCGGTCGACCAGAGTTAGCGCTTGCGCGCCCACTCCGGCCCCATGCAAAGCGCGTCTTGCGCGTCGCTCCTGCCGGTTGCGTAACCGCGTACTTGACGATAACGTAAACGTCGATTCTATCGTCCCTCGCGCTGTCGTGCAGACAACAGCCGGGCCAGCCGCCTTCCGCACACTATGACGACCCAGTACACGATTACCGAACTCGCCCGGGAATTCGACGTAACGCCGCGCGCGATCCGCTTCTACGAGGACCAGGGCCTGCTGGCACCGAGCCGGGAAGGCGCGGGTGGCCTGAAGCGTGTCTTTTCGGGGCGCGATCGCACGCGGCTGAAGCTGACGCTGCGCGGCAAGCGCCTCGGCTTCACGCTCTCGGAGATTCGCACGCTGCTCGATCTCTACGAGTCGCCGACCGACACGCTCCCGCAGCTCCAGGCGTTCCTCGACACCGTCGTGCATCACCGCGAGATACTCGAGCGCCAGCGCGCGGACCTCGACGCCACGCTCGAAGACCTCGCGCAGTACGAGTCCCAGGCGCGCGCGCTTCTGGACAGGAATGCGGCGCACGAGAGCGACGCTCCCGCCGCCGCTCGCGCGAAACGCTGACGCGAGCGCAACTGGCATGGCCGCCATGAAACACTTCCCGAAACTGCTCTCTTCGCAGATCGGCTTCGATGTCGCGCAGACCATGCTCGACGGCTTCAACCGTCACTATCACAACTTCTGCGACGCGGCGGCGAGGGCGCGGACTTTCTTCGAGGCAGCCGACTGGCGCGCCCTGCAGCAGCTCGCGCGCGAGCGCATCGCCTCCTATGACGACCGCGTGAAGGAGTGCGTGGCCGCGCTCGAAGACGAATACGGCGCCGAGAGCATCGACGACGAAGTCTGGCAGCAGATCAAGCTGCACTACATCGGCCTGCTCACGACGCACCGGCAGCCCGAATGCGCGGAGACGTTCTTCAACTCCGTGTGCTGCAAGATCCTGCATCGCTCGTACTTCAACAACGACTTCATCTTCGTGCGGCCCGCCATCTCGACCGAATACATCGAGAACGACGAGCCCGCCGCGAAGCCCACCTACCGCGCGTACTATCCGGGCAAGGACGGTGTCGCGGCGACGCTTGAGCGCATCGTCACGAACTTCCAGCTGGAGACGCCGTTCGAGGATCTCGGGCGCGACGTCGACTGCATCATGCAGACGATGCTCGACACCTTCGGGGTGGTCGAGCCCAAGCCGAACTTCCAGATTCACGTGCTGTCGTCGCTGTTTTTCCGGCATAAGGGCGCATATATCGTCGGGCGCATCATCAACGGCGATCTGCTCGCGCCGTTCGTCGTGCCGATCCGTCATGTGGAGTCGGGCAAGCTGGCACTGGACACGGTGCTGCTGCGCACGGAACAGCTGCTCATCCTCTTCAGCTTCTCGCACTCGTATTTTCTGGTGGACATGGAAGTGCCGTCCGCCTACGTCGAGTTTCTGCGCACCATCATGCCGCGCAAGGCCAAGGGCGAAATCTACACCTCTCTCGGCTTGCAGAAGCAGGGCAAGAACCTGTTCTATCGCGACTTGCTGCACCACCTCTCGCATTCGAGCGATCTGTTCATCGTCGCGCCCGGCATCCGCGGCATGGTGATGATCGTATTCACGCTGCCTTCGTATCCGTATGTGTTCAAGGTCATCAAGGACAGCTTTCCCGCGCCGAAAGAGACCACGCGTGAGCAGGTCGAAGCGAAGTATCAGCTCGTGAAGCGCCACGACCGGCTTGGGCGCCTTGCCGACACGCTCGAATATTCGAGCGTCGCGCTGCCCATCGCGCGGCTCGACCACGCGCTCGTGCGTGAGCTGGAGACGCTGGCGCCCTCGATGATCGAGTACGAAGGCGATAACCTCGTGATCCGTCACGTCTACATCGAACGGCGCATGGTGCCGCTCAATCTCTATCTGCAGAACGGCAGTGACGCGGAAGTCGAGCATGGCATCCGCGAATACGGCAACGCGATCAAGGACCTGCTGCGCGCGAACATCTTTCCGGGCGACATGCTCTACAAGAATTTCGGCGTGACGCGCAACGGCCGCGTGGTGTTCTACGACTACGACGAGATCGAATATCTCACCGACTGCAACGTACGCGCCGTGCCGCCGCCGCGTCATGAGGAGGACGAACTATCGGGCGAGCCATGGTACGCAGTCGGCCCGCGCGACATCTTTCCGGAGACGTACGGCACGTTTTTGCTCGGCGATCCGCGCGTGAAGCGCGCATTTCTCGCCCATCACGCGGACTTCTTCGAGCCCGGGCTCTGGCAGGAAAGCCGCGCGAGGCTCATCGCGGGCGAAGTGCCGGACTGCTTTCCCTACGACGCATCGATTCGTTTTAGCGTGTGTTACCCAGAACGTTTCGCGCGTGAAGACGCGCCGGTCGTGCGCGTTGCCTGAACGCGCGTGCGGCCAACAGCGAATGCAAACGGATTCATCAAGGAGCACAAACATGAGTGAGACGCAAAAGCAGGACGCCATCGTGATCGTTTCGGCGGCGCGCACGCCGATGGCGGGTTTTCAGGGTGATTTCGCGACGCTCACCGCGCCGCAGCTCGGCGCGGCGGCGATCGCGGCGGCCGTCGAGCGCGCCGGGTTGAAGCCCGAACAGGTCGACGAGGTCGTGATGGGCTGCGTGCTGCCCGCAGGGCAGGGCCAGGCGCCCGCACGCCAGGCGGCGCTCGGCGCGGGGCTGCCGCTCGCAGCGGGTGCCACGACCGTCAACAAGATGTGCGGCTCCGGCATGCGCGCGGCGATGTTCGCGCACGACATGCTGCTGGCGGGCTCGGCCGATGTGATCGTCGCAGGCGGCATGGAGAGCATGTCGAACGCGCCTTATCTGCTGCCGAAGGCGCGCTCCGGCATGCGCATGGGCCACGGCCAGGTGCTCGACCACATGTTCCTGGACGGCCTCGAAGACGCCTATGACAAGGGACGTCTGATGGGCACGTTCGCGGAAGAATGCGCGGGCGAGTACGACTTCTCGCGCGAGCGCCAGGACGCGTTCGCGATCGAGTCGCTCAGGCGCGCGAAACGCGCCAACGAGGACGGCTCGTTCGCATGGGAGATCGCGCCGGTGAAGGTGGCTTCGCGCGCAGGCGAAACGACCATCGCGCGCGACGAGCAGCCGTTCAAGGCCAATCTCGACAAGATCCCGACGCTCAAGCCCGCGTTCAGCAAAACCGGCACGGTGACGGCGGCGAATTCGTCGTCGATTTCGGACGGCGCGGCGGCGCTCGTGATGATGCGCGAATCGACGGCGAAGCAGCTCGGCCTCAAGCCGCTCGCCCGCGTGACGGGCCATTCGACTTTTGCACAGCAGCCCGCGAAGTTCACGACGGCGCCGGTGGGCGCGATCCGCAAGCTGTTCGAGAAGACCGGCTGGACGGCGAGCGACGTCGATCTCTACGAGATCAACGAGGCCTTTGCCGTGGTCACGATGGCCGCGATGAAGGAGCATGATCTGCCGCACGAGAAGGTCAACGTGAACGGCGGCGCGTGTGCGCTCGGTCACCCGATCGGCGCTTCGGGCGCACGCATTCTCGTGACGCTGATCGGCGCATTGCGCGCGCGCGGCGGCAAACGCGGCGTGGCGACGCTGTGCATCGGCGGCGGAGAGGCCACGGCGATGGGCGTCGAACTGCTGTAGGCTAGTGCCCGAAGAAGCGCGCCGCTTGGCAAGGCGGGCAGGCGGCGCGCTGCAGCGGTTTCAATGCACGGACAAGCAAGGTGACGAGATGAAAACAGCGTTGATCGTGGGCGCGTCGCGGGGCCTGGGTTTCGAGTTCGCGCGGCAGTATGCGAAGGCCGGCTGGCGCGTGCTGGCCACGGCGCGCGGGCCCGAAGCGCTCGAAGCGCTGCGCGCAATCGGCGCGCAGACCTTCCAGCTCGACATCGCGCGGCCCGAGGAAATCGCTGCGCTCGGCTGGAAGCTCGACGGCGAGCGGCTCGACGTGGCGCTCGTCGTGTCCGGCGTCTACGGCCCGCGCACCGAGGGCGTGGAAACCATCACGGCCGAAGACTTCGAATACGTGATGAACACCAACGTGCGCGGCCCTATGCAGCTGATCCCCGTCCTGTTGCCGCTCGTCGACGACGCCCACGGCGTGCTCGGCGTGCTGTCGAGCCGCATGGGCAGCATTGCGGAGACCACGGGCACGACGGGCTGGCTCTATCGCGCGAGCAAGGCCGCGCTCAACGACGTGCTGAAGATCACCTCGCTGCAAACGCGCCGCGCCACTTGCGTTGCGCTGCATCCGGGCTGGGTGCGTACCGACATGGGCGGCGCGCACGCGGCGATCGATCCAGCGGTGAGCGTTTCCGGCATGCGCGAGGTGGTGGCCGAGGCGGCCGCCGCGCGCGACGTCTTCAACGGCCGCTTCTTCCAGTACGACGGCACCGAGCTCGACTGGTAAAGCGGCGCCCGTCTGCGCTACGCTTGTGGCCTCTCGCAACGGAGCCTCGACCCATGAACGCTGAAGCCGCGCGCGTCGTCTCGCCCGCGACCCGGCCCGCCGATTGTCCCTGCGGCGGCGCCGCGCCCAACCAGAAGGCGGCCAGCAAGGCGCCGCGCTACGCGCAATGCTGTGGCCGCTTCATCGACGGAGTGGCGATCCCCGCCACGGCGCTCGAACTGATGCGCTCGCGCTACACGGCTTACGTGCTGGGCGAGGAGGCGTATCTGCGCTCGACGTGGGCGAATGAGACCTGTCCCGCCGATCTCGATGTGGACCCTGCAGCCGAGGGCGCCCCGCGCTGGCTCGGACTGGCCATCAAGCGCCACGAACAACTCGACGACACGCACGCGATCGTCGAATTCATCGCACGCTACAAAACGGGCGGCCGTGCACACCGGCTGCACGAGACGAGTCGCTTCACGCGCGGCGGCGACGGACGCTGGCGTTATGTTGACGGCGACGTTTCGTCTGGCTAACGAGTCACTGACTGCCTGCAATATTTTCCGCAGCGAATTCCCTCTCCGGTTCGCTAACATGACGCCGAAAATATTGCCTTTGCAAACAAGCGCTTACTGCACAATCGCGCGGCTGTTGTCCGCGCGCGACGCTCACCACCCGGACCTTTTTTAAAAACGCGCGCGTTCGGCACGTGCCGAAAGTCCTGTGTCCGCCTTGCCTCATAGGGCCGCGCGAAGTTGGCATGCCTTATGCCGGGTTACCCCTGAATTGCACAACAAATATTTGTCGTGCGAGTATCTAATCACGGTGCCCCGCACGATACGTAAGTGCATAGTGAAGAAGTTTTTTCACGTGATGCGTGTATCGACTGCAACGGGTGCTGGCGGCGGGTCTGATCGACGATAGAACTGCGCCGCGCAGGTGTTCCGATCGATGCAATTCCACGTTACGGGTACACGCCCGCTCCTGGCTTCGCGGCCAGGCGCAACGGTGTCTCGTTGTGCCCTGAAAGGGCTGAAGCGTGGGTAATGGTCGGACGGTTGTCGGATTCACAGCAGCAGGTCTTTTGCAGGTGGTGTAGCGCATGGCGTTCAGGAAGCTCCTTACCGGATGGGTCGTAGCCGGCACCGCGTGTGTGCTTTCGGTGGCTCACGCAGCGTCGCTTTCCGATCCGGCAAGTGCGAGCGCGAACCCGCAACTCGCCGCCAACACCCCCGCCACGCATTCCGCCACCGCTTCTCACGCGAACCTCGCAGGCGGTCCCCTCGGCAGCGCCAACGTGCCGCGCATCGCGCTCGACGACGCGTATCTGCCCGTCGTGCCCGCCAGCATGAACGAGCAGGTGATCCGCGTTCCCGTCGACGCATCGGGCGACGTCACGCTCGAAACAACGATTTACCGCCCGAACGGCCCCGGCCCGTTCCCGATGGTGATCTTCAACCACGGCAAGATTCCCGGCGACCCGCACCTCCAGGCGCGCAGCGACCCGCTCTCGTTCGCGCGCGAATTCGTGCGCCGTGGCTACGTCGTCGTCGCGCCGAACCGCCAGGGCTTCGCGGAGTCGGGCGGCTCGTATCAGCAGGACGGCTGCGATGTCGCGAGCAACGGCCTCGGCCAGGCGGCCGATGTCGCATCGACCATCGCGTACATGTCGAAGCAGCCCTATGTCGACGCGAGCCAGATCATCGTCGCGGGCACCTCGCACGGCGGCCTGGCCACCATGGCCTATGGCACCGAGGCGGCCAGCGGCGTGCGCGCACTGATCAACTTCTCGGGCGGCCTGCGCCAGGACGCCTGCACGGGCTGGCAGAATAACCTGACGCAGGCGTTCGGCAACTACGGCGGCAAGGCCCGCGTGGCCTCGCTCTGGCTCTACGGCGACAACGACTCGGTCTGGTCGCCCGATCTCGTCGCGAAGATGTTCGCCGCTTACCGCGACGCGCAGACGGGTGAGGATCACCCGGCCGCGACGGCCAAGCTCGTAGACTTCGGCGCCTACAAGAACGACGCACATCGCCTCGTGGGCGATCGCGACGGCGTGAAAGTCTGGTGGCCCACGGTCGAGGCGTTCCTCGCCAACCGCGGCCTGCCGACGGCGGTGCAGTACCGCGTGGCCGCGCCGGTCGCGCCGCGCGGCACCGGTTTCGCGCAGATCGACTCGGTCGGCTCGGTGCCGTTCGTCGATCAGGCGGGCCGCGACGGTTATCGCAACTTCCTCAAGCAGTATCCGAGCCGCGCCTTCGCCGTATCCGACTCCGGCGCGTGGTCGTGGGCCGAAGGCGGCGACAACCCGATGGCCGTGGCGATCTCGAACTGTGAAAAGCACAGCGCCGATCCTTGCCGCCTCTATGCCGTCAACAACACGGTGGTCTGGAACAACGGCGGCACGCAGACCGCCCAGACCGGCGACAGCGACACCACGCGCGCCACGGCGGACAACAGCACCGACGACCGTGACCACCCGCTGGCGAGCCGGTAAGGCGCGTTGCCCCGCCACTGCCGGGCGCACACTCTCAATCGCATCGGAAGCTTGCGGCCCCAAAGCGGGCCGCTTTGCTTTTGCGCGGGCCATTTCCTCGCACGCGACCCGTTGTGCCGCCCTTGGCGTCTGATTTCCGCGCGCCTGCGCGCGCGCCACGCGTCGCCAAAAATATCCGCCGCGCCGTCCCGCGTTCTGCAATTTCGCACCGCCGCGCAGATTTTTTTGCATAAGGCGGGTTCACTTTGCCGTCGTCATCTCCGCGCATTTCGGGTCTTTCTTTTCCATCGGTCCGGAGTTGTTGCGAACCGCTCGAAACGCCGCGCCGCCGTGCGCTGGAGGGCGATTTTCGGGGTAGTGCATTGCGGCAGCTAACACGTTAATCTCGGTTCCGCTGTCGTATCGGGAGTCGTATTTGAATTCGCCATCTCACCCTGCACACCTTGCCCGCGAAGATCGCGCCGCGACCGACTGGGTCGCTCGCAGCCTGCGCGCCGTGTGGCACCCCTGCACCCAGATGAAACATCACGAGCGCCTGCCGCTCGTGGCCGTCGCGCGCGGCGAAGGCCCGTGGCTGTATGACCGCGAGGGCCGACGCTATCTGGATGCGATCAGTTCGTGGTGGGTGAACCTCTTCGGCCACGCCAATGCCTCGATCAACGCGGCGCTCAAGGCGCAGCTCGACACGCTCGAGCACGTCATGCTCGCGGGCTGCACGCACGAGCCCGCCGTGGAGCTCGCCGAGCGGCTCTCGGCGCGCACGGGCGGCGTGCTCGGCCACGCATTCTTCGCTTCCGACGGCGCATCGGCCGTCGAAATCGCGCTCAAGATGAGCTTTCATGCGTGGCGCAACCGCGGCGAGAGCGGCAAGCGCGAATTCGTCTGCGTTGCCAACAGCTATCACGGCGAGACCATTGGCGCGCTCGGCGTGACCGACGTGAAGCTCTTCAGGGATGCGTACGATCCGCTGTTGCATCACGCGCATGTGGTCGCTTCGCCCGACGCGCGCGCGGCGCAACCCGGCGAAACGGCGGCGGATGTCGCGGCGCGCGCGCTGGCCGATGTCGAGCGTCTTTTCATCGAGCGCGAAGGGCGTATCGCCGCGCTGATCGTCGAGCCGCTCGTGCAGTGCGCCGCCGGCATGGCGATGCACGATCCCGCCTATCTGAAGGGCCTGCGCGCGCTGTGCGACCGCCATCGCGTTCACCTGATCGCCGATGAAATCGCCGTGGGCTGCGGGCGCACCGGCACCTTCTTCGCGTGCGAGCAGGCAGGCATCTGGCCCGATCTGCTCACGCTTTCGAAGGGCATCAGCGGCGGCTATCTGCCGCTTTCGATCGTGCTGTCGCGCGATGCGATCTACGAGTCGTTCTACGACGACGACACGACGCGCGGCTTCCTCCATTCGCATTCATACACGGGCAATCCGCTCGCGTGCCGCGCCGCGCTCGCCACGCTCGACCTGTTCGAGCGCGATGACGTGCTGGCTGCGAACGCGCGCAAATCGGCGCGACTGCGCGAATTGTTCGATCCGCTTGCGTCGCATCCGCTCGTGCGCAACCTGCGCCAGTGCGGCACGATTCTCGCGTTCGACGTGGCGCTCGAAGACCCGCGGCGCGCGGCGACGTTTTCGCGCCGCTTCTTCGAAAACGCACTGCAGCGCGAACTGCTGCTGCGCCCGATCGGCACGACGGTCTACGTCATGCCGCCGTATATTCTGGACAACGAAATGCAGGCGTTCCTCGCTACACGCACGCGCGAGACTTTCGACGCCACCGTCGCGGAGGACCTCTGACATGGCATTGCTCGATACCCTCGAACAGGGCTTGCGCGACATCGACGCTCGCGGCCTGCGCCGCCGCCGCCGCACCGCCGACACGCCTTGCAGCGCGCATATGAAGGTGGACGGCCGCGCGACTATCGGTTTTGCCAGCAACGACTATCTCGGCCTCGCCGCGCATCCGCAACTGGTCGCGGCCATCGCCGAGGGCGCGCAGCGTTACGGCGCGGGCAGCGGCGGCTCGCATCTGCTCGGTGGCCACTCGCGCGCTCACGCCCAGCTCGAAGACGATCTCGCGGCATTCGCGGGTACCTTCGTCGCTGCGCCGCGCGCGCTGTACTTCAGCACCGGCTACATGGCGAACCTGGCCGTGCTCACCGCGCTCGCGGGGCGCGGCACGACGATCTTTTCCGATGCGCTCAACCACGCCTCGCTGATCGACGGCGCGCGGCTCTCGCGTGCCGACATCCAGATCTATCCGCATGCCGACATGGCGGCGCTCGCCGCGCTGCTCGAAGCCTCCGACGCGAGCGCAAAACTGATCGTGAGCGACACGGTGTTCAGCATGGACGGCGATGTCGCGCCGCTCGCGCGTCTCGTCGAACTGGCTGAACAGCATGGCGCGTGGCTTGTGGTCGACGACGCGCACGGCTTCGGCGTACTGGGCCCGCAAGGCCGCGGCGCGCTCGCGCAAGCCGCGCTGCGCTCGGAACATCTCGTGATGGTCGGCACGCTCGGGAAGGCGGCGGGTGTTTCGGGCGCATTCGTTTGCGCGCATGGCACCGTGATCGAATGGCTCGTGCAGCGTGCGCGGCCGTACATCTTCACCACGGCTTCGTCGCCGCCGGTTGCGCATGCCGTGTCCGCGAGCCTGCGTTTGATCGAAGGCGAGGAGGGCGATGCGCGCCGCGCACATCTCAAGCATCTGATCGCGCGCACGCGTGCGCTGCTCAACGATACGTGCTGGCAACCTGTCGATTCGCATACCGCCGTGCAGCCGCTCGTCATCGGCGCGAACGAGGCGACACTCGCGCTGCAGGCCGCGCTGGAGCGCGACGGCCTGTGGGTGCCCGCCATTCGTCCGCCCACCGTGCCCGAGGGCACGTCGCGCCTGCGCATTTCGCTCTCGGCCGCGCATTCGGACGCCGACCTCGACCGGCTCAACGCATCGCTGCAGCGCGCGAGTCTGGAAGCACGCACAAACGCGCCGGAGTTCGCGCAATGACGGTTTCGCTTTTCGTCACCGGCACCGATACCGAGATCGGCAAGACCTTCGTGAGCGCGGCGCTCCTGCGCGGCTTCGCCCACGCGGGGTTGCGCGCCACGGCGCTCAAGCCGATCGCCGCGGGCGCTTACGAGCGCGACGGCGTCTGGCACAACGAGGACGCCGATCAGCTCGACGCCGCCGCGAGCGTGCTGCTGCCGCCCGAGATCCGCACGCCGTTCCTGCTCAAGGAGCCCGCCGCGCCGCACATCGCCGCCGCGCTCGAAGGCGTGACGCTCGACATGGCGCGCATCGTCGATTGCTACGAGGCGGCCTGCGAGCGCGCGGATGCCATCGTCGTGGAAGGCGTGGGCGGTTTTCGCGTGCCCCTCACGGCGACCGAAGACACCGCCGATCTCGCCGTCGCGCTCGCTCTGCCCGTGGTGCTCGTGGTGGGCATGCGCCTCGGCTGCATCAGCCACGCGCTGCTCACTGCCGAAGCGATTGTCGCGCGCGGATTGACGCTCGCGGGCTGGGTCGCGAACCGTATCGACCCGGCCATGACGTTCCCCGAAGAAAACATCGCCGCGCTGCGTGAGCGCCTCGCCGCCCAGTACGGAGCGCCGCTCGTCGGCGTCGTGCCGCACATGCGCGGTGCGAGTGCCGACGACGCAGCCGGACATCTGAACATCGACGCGTTGCTCGCACGCCTGCGCGCCAACGCTTAATGCACACTCAAGCACAGTCAAGCACAGTCACGTAAAGAAGGACCCCGACACCATGACGCAAACCCACATCGACATCACAACGCTTAAGGCCACCGCGCCGAGCGCCCAGGCCGCCGCCGAAGCCGCCGCGCGCTGGAAGGTCGCCGACGTCGCCGCGCTCTACGAGCTGCCGTTCAACGACCTGATGTTCCGCGCGCAGCAGGTGCATCGCGAGCATTTCGATGCGAACGCCGTGCAGCTTTCCACGCTCCTCTCGATCAAGACCGGCGGCTGCGAGGAAGACTGCGCGTACTGCCCGCAATCGGCGCATCACGACACGGAACTGGAGGCGGGCAAGCTGATGGAAGTCGGCGCCGTGCTGGACGCGGCGCGCGCGGCCAAGGCGAACGGCGCGACGCGCTTTTGCATGGGCGCGGCGTGGCGCAATCCGAAGGATCGCCACCTCGAGCCGATCAAGGACATGATCCGCGGCGTCAAGGCGATGGGTCTGGAAACCTGCGTGACGCTCGGCATGCTCGAAGATCACCAGGCGAAGGCGCTGGCCGACGCGGGCCTCGACTACTACAACCATAACCTCGATACGTCGCCGGAGTTCTACGGCAAGATCATTTCGACGCGCACCTACGAGGACCGCCTCGAGACGCTCGAGCGCGTGCGCGACGCGGGCATCAACGTGTGCTGCGGCGGCATCGTCGGCATGGGCGAATCGCGCCGCGAGCGTGCAGGCCTGATCGCCCAGCTCGCGAACATGGAGCCGTATCCGGAGTCGGTGCCCATCAACAATCTCGTGCAGGTCACGGGCACGCCGCTCGAAGGCACGGAACCGATCGACCCGTTCGAATTCGTGCGCACGATCGCGGTGGCGCGCATCACGATGCCCAACGCGATGGTGCGCCTCTCGGCGGGCCGCGAGCAGATGGACGACGCGCTCCAGGCGCTGTGCTTCATGGCGGGCGCGAACTCGATTTTCTACGGCGACCAGCTGCTCACTACGAGCAACCCGCAGGCGGAAGCCGACCGCAGGCTGCTGCAGCGTCTGGGCATCACGGCGCAGGCCGCGCAGCATCTGCCCGCCGACGACCACGCTCATCACGACCATCACGGTCATTCGCACGGCGGCTGCGGCCACTGCGAGTGACGTTTCGCACGTCGCCAGAAGCAAAAACGCCAGGCTGCGAAGCCTGGCGTTTTTTATTGTCCGACAGAAGTAAGGCGGGTTACGCGTAAGCCGCGCGCCGGCGCCCCGCGA
Organism: Paraburkholderia sp. EG286B; assembly: GCF_040965655.1. NCBI lineage: Bacteria > Pseudomonadati > Pseudomonadota > Betaproteobacteria > Burkholderiales > Burkholderiaceae > Paraburkholderia > Paraburkholderia sp. EG286B. The sequence continues at coordinate 400,168 of NZ_JBFRCF010000004.1, forward strand.
GCACGAGATAGCACAGCGCGCCGATCACGAGCGAAGGCAGCGTCGCGCCGAGATTCGGCAGCCACTGGTTGAGCGCCTGATACGCGCCGAAACCGACCACCCACGCGACGAACGCGCTCACGTGCCAGCCGCCCGAATAGCCATAGGCGCCATTCAGATCGGCGAGGGCCTGGGTGTCGATGCGGCGGCGGCGCACGATGAAGTGATCGGCGAGCACCACGCCAAAGAGCGGCGCGAACACCGAGCCGATGAAGAGCAGGAAGTTCTCGTACTTCGCCATCGGCACGACGAGGCCGATCAGCGTGCACAGCGCGCCGAACGCCGCCGAGAGCCAGGGCACGCTGGCGCGCGTCCAGAACGTGCCGGTCGAGACCGCGGCCGAATGGATATCGGCGAAGGCGTTGTCGATCTCGTCGATCAGCACGAGCAGCAGCGCGAGGCCGCCGCCGGCCTGCGCGAGCGCCGTGGTGAGGAGCGCGTCGCCGCCGCCCGCGGCGAGGCCATAGATGGCGCCGAGCGCATAGAACCACAGGTTCGCGATGCCATAGCCGAACAGCGTGCCGCGGAAGGTTTCGCCCGCCTTGCGGCCAAAACGCGTGTAGTCGGCGATCAGCGGCAGCCACGAGAGCGGCATCGCCACCACCAGGTCGATGGCGCTGCCAAACGGCATTTCGCCCGTGCCGGGGCGGCGCATCAGCGCGCCCAGGTCCTGCTTCACGAGCAGGCTCCACGTGAGCCAGGCCGCGCCCGCGAGCAGCAGCCAGATGCCCCACGTGCGCAGGAAGCGCCGCACGAACGAGAGCGGGCCGCTCACGGCGAGCAGCGTGGCGAGCACGCCGAAGATCACGGTCCAGACGAGCGGCATCGACAGGCCGAAGGCTTGTTTGGCGAGCGCATCGGCGGAATCGCGCATCACGATGATCTCGAACGAGCCCCAGCCCACGAGCTGCACCATGTTGATGACGGCCGGCACCGACACGCCGCGCACGCCGAGCGTCGGGCGCAGCGACGACATCGCGGCGAGGCCCGTGTCCGTGCCGATCACGCCCGCGAGCGCGAGCAGCACGACGCCGATCACGCTGCCGATGACGATGGCCATCAGCGCGTGGGGCAGCGAGAGGCCCGGCACGAGCAGCGCGCCCGCCTGCGCGACGAGCAGGCCGATGCCGAGTGAAAACCATAGCGCGAAGGCGTCGCCGGTGCGGAACTGGCGGCGCGCGTCGGGCACGGGCACGTTCGGCGCGTAGGTGGAGCCGGCCTCGCCGGCGTGCGAATCTTGAGTCATGTGGAACGCTTTCCTCTGTATCGTGTGTTTTGTCTGTTTTGTCCGGGTGCTTCGGCTCGAGCGGCTCTGCCCGCGCTTCGCGCCGCGGCGCACGCTGTCATAATGCACGACTGCATCCGGAGCGGCGGGCCGTTTTGTGGTGTCGGGCGCTGTGTCCCCGGATCTGCCACCGAATTTGCCACACACGTGCGGCCAGCCGGTAAGCCGTCATTATCGCGAAAACGTCATGTTTGAAGAAACCCGTGCCAACGTCCCGCTCGCCGAACGGCTGCGCCCGCGCTCCATCGACGAGGTCATCGGCCAGAAGCATCTGCTCGGGCCCAACAAGCCGCTGCGCGTCGCGTTCGAGTCCGGCGAAGCGCATTCGATGATCCTCTGGGGGCCGCCGGGCGTGGGCAAGACCACGCTCGCGCGCCTCATGGCCGATGCCTTCCACGCCGAATTCATCGCGCTCTCGGCGGTGCTTTCGGGCGTGAAGGATATCCGCGAGGCCGTAGAGCAGGCTCAGCTGCATCGCGCGCATGGCCACCAGACGCTCGTGTTCGTCGACGAGGTCCATCGCTTCAACAAGAGCCAGCAAGACGCCTTCCTGCCGCATGTGGAGTCGGGCCTCTTCGTGTTCATCGGCGCGACGACGGAAAACCCGTCGTTCGAGGTGAACAGCGCGTTGCTGTCCCGCGCCGCCGTGTACGTGCTCAAGAGCCTCGACGAGGAAGAGCAGGGCGAACTCCTTGTCCGTGCGAGCGAGGAACTGGGCGGCCTGACCTTCACCGACGAAGCGAAAAAGGCGTTGATCGGATCCGCCGACGGCGACGGTCGCAAGCTGCTGAACAACCTCGAAATCGTTGCACGCGCGGCCGCTCAACAAAAGAAAACCGAGATCGACGGCGAACTGCTCGGCAGCGCGCTGGCGGAAAACCTGCGCCGCTTCGACAAGGGCGGCGACGCGTTCTACGACCAGATCAGCGCGCTGCACAAGTCGGTGCGCGGCAGCAACCCGGACGGCGCGCTCTACTGGTTCTGCCGCATGCTCGACGGCGGCGCGGACCCGCGTTATCTCGCGCGGCGCATCGTGCGCATGGCGTGGGAGGACATCGGCCTCGCCGACCCGCGCGCCGGACGCATCACGCTCGACGCCGCCGAGACCTACGAGCGCCTCGGTTCGCCCGAAGGCGAACTCGCGCTCGCGCAGGCCGTGATCTATCTGGCCGTCGCGCCGAAGTCGAACGCGGGCTACAACGCGTATAACGAGGCGCGGCGCTTCGTGAGCAAGGACCAGTCGCGCGCGGTGCCGATCCATCTGCGCAACGCGCCGACCAAGCTCATGAAGGAGCTGGGCTGCGGCCACGAATACCGCTACGCGCACGACGAACCCGACGCCTACGCGGCAGGCGAGACCTATCTGCCCGACGGCATGCGCGATCCGCGCTGGTATCAGCCCACGCCGCGCGGGCTCGAAGGCAAGATCGGCGAAAAGCTCGCGCGCCTGGCCGACCTCGACGCGCAATGGCGCGACGAGCACCGCGAGGAACTCCGCGAGAGGAAGCGCAAGGGCTGAATCGCCCCGAACAACGGCGATGCCCGCCGCGCCGGGCTGCCCCGGCCGGTGCGCTAAAATCGTCCCTTCACACAACGACACTGCGTCTCACAATCCCATGCTCGACATCCAGCTGCTGCGCAAAGACCTCGACGGCGTCGCGAAGCGCCTCGCCGACCGCGGCTACACCCTCGACGTCGCGGCCTTTTCCGCGCTCGAAGCGGAACGCCGCGCCATCCAGACCCGCACCGAAGAGCTCCAGGCGCGCCGCAACAGCCTGTCGAAGCAGATCGGCGCGATGAAAGGCCGCGGCGAGGACACCTCGGCGGTCATGGCCGAAGTGGGCGGCATCGGCGACGAGATGAAGACGTCGGCCGCCAAGCTCGACGAGATCCAGTCGAAGCTCTCGGACCTGCTGCTCGGCGTGCCGAACCTGCCGCACGAAAGCGTGCCCGCGGGCAAGGACGAGGCCGACAACGTGGAAGTGCGCCGCTGGGGCACGCCGCGCGCGTTCGACTTCGAGGTGAAGGATCACGTGGACGTCGGCACGCCGCTGGGTCTGGACTTCGAGACGGGCGCGAAGCTCTCGGGCGCGCGCTTCACGATGCTGCGCGGCCAGATCGCGCGCCTGCACCGCGCGCTCGCGCAGTTCATGATCGACACGCACACGCTCCACCACGGCTACACGGAAACGTACACGCCCTACATCGTCAACCCGGAAATCCTGTACGGCACGGGCCAGCTGCCCAAGTTCGCCGACGACATGTTTCGCGTGGAAAAGGGCGGCGGCGAGAACACGGTCACGCAGTACCTCATTTCGACCTCGGAAATCTCGCTCACGAACACGGTGCGCGAGAGCATCGTGGAAGGCAGCGCGCTGCCGATCAAGCTCACGGCGCACTCGCCGTGCTTCCGTTCGGAAGCCGGTTCGTATGGCCGCGACACGCGCGGCATGATCCGTCAGCACCAGTTCGACAAGGTCGAGATGGTGCAGATCGTTGCGCCCGAAACGTCGTACGACGCGCTCGAGCAGATGGTCGTCCACGCAGAAACCATCCTGCAGAAGCTCGGCCTGCCGTATCGCGTCATCACGCTGTGCACGGGCGACATGGGCTTTTCGGCCACCAAGACCTACGACCTCGAAGTGTGGCTGCCCGCGCAGAACACCTATCGTGAAATTTCGAGCTGCTCGAACACGGAAGCGTTCCAGGCGCGCCGCATGCAGGCGCGCTATCGCAACGCGCAGGGCAAGCCGGAACTCGTGCACACGCTCAACGGCTCGGGCCTCGCCGTGGGCCGCACGCTGGTTGCGGTGCTCGAGAACTATCAGGAAGCGGACGGCTCGGTCACCGTGCCGGAGGTGCTACGGCCATATATGGGCGGCGTGGCGCGTCTCGAAGGGTCGGCCTGAGCGCGGGAGATTTGCTTGCCCTCGAAACTTTTTGCACAAGAGGGCTTGCGGAACTCAAAAAATGTTCTATAATCTTCGCTTCTCCGGTTGCCGACCAACACCGGGGAGGCAGTAAAAAAGCAGTACACCGGAGAGGTGGCAGAGTGGTCGAATGTACCTGACTCGAAATCAGGCGTACGGTTTCCCCGTACCGTGGGTTCGAATCCCACCCTCTCCGCCAAATTCAGAAAACCCCTGCATGCTTGACCGCTGCAGGGGTTTTTGCTTTTCTGCTCTTGTTCCGGTGTGCATACCGGAGCGCATTTTCACTTGCGCAGGTGGCCGCGCATCTCCAGCGCATGCAGGTAGGTGCCCGAGATCGACGATCCTCCGTGATGCACGATCTTCTCGTCGATGAGCGCCCACACCGACTTGCCCGCCGCGCGCACGCGCCGGCAAAACGATAGATCTTCCGAGAGGTACACGCCTTGCTCGCCAACGGTGTCGAAGAACGCGTGGAACTTGCCGTCCGGCAGGTAGCCCGCGTACTGCGCGGGCGGCCGGTAAAGCGCCGTATGCGCCGCGGTCGCCTCCAGCGCGTCGCGCCGCACGAGGAAGATGCCCGTGCCGACGTGGCTCACCTCGGCCCAGCCGTCGGACACGACACTGCTGCCCGCTTCATCCGCGAGAATCGCCGTGTTGTAGTCCACGGTCTTTTCCTGCCATTCGCGCAGCGTGAGCCCCACGTCGGCGCTCGTGATGCGCTTCTCGCGGTCGAAATAGCGGTACGGGCAGGCAATGCCGGCCACGGGCTTGTTGCCGGCGAGCAGGCGCAGAACCGCTTCGCGCGAGAAGTCCATGTCCGTATCGAGAAAGAGGACATGGCTGAACTCGTGATGGCTCAAAAAATAATTCGCAAAGAAATTGCGCGCGGGGATGATGTGCGACGAGGCCGTATGGATGTACTCGTAGCGGACGCCGCGTTCCTTGAGCGCCTCCATGAGGCGCGCGAGGGCCATGGCGAAGTCGAAATGCACCGAGTTGTCGTAAGTGGGCAGCGCGATCAGGAGGTGGGGCGCCGCGTTCGGCGTGGAGGAGGTGGGGGCGGGATTACTTGGGGTCATGATCGGACTGCCTGCGCGCGATGTAAGATATTTCTCATTCTTGACGGCGGCTTGTGCTCGAACAATCGGAGATCTCTGAAAATTCCGCGTCCGGCGTCATCGGGATGACATGGTTTGCGGGTTGCTGCGCTAGCGACGCCGCAGCGCCGGTACAATCGCTCCTTTGAATTTGCGGCGCAGGGTTCTCTGCCACCGCCGCGCCCACTTCGGTCCATCGATGCCTATCACCTACAAGTCTGCCGACGATCTCGCCCGCCTGCGCATTTCGGGCCGGCTCGCCGCCGACGTGCTCGCGATGATCGGAGAGCACGTGAAGCCGGGCGTCTCCACCGACGACCTCGACGCGATCTGCAACGACTACATCGTCAACACGCTCAAGGCCGTGCCGGCCAATGTCGGCTACCTCGGCTTTCCGAAGACGATCTGCACGTCCGTCAATTCCGTGGTCTGCCACGGCATTCCCGATCGCGGCGAGGTGCTCAAGGACGGCGACATCATCAACATCGACGTGGCCGTGATCAAGGACGGCTATTTCGGGGACACGAGCCGCATGTACTGCGTCGGCACGCCGAGCACGGTCGGCCGCCAGCTGATCGACACGACCTACGAGGCGATGCTCGCGGGCATCCGCCAGGTGAAGCCGGGGGCGACGCTCGGCGATGTCGGCAACGCCATCCAGAAGCGCGCCCAGGCGGACGGCTTCTCGATCGTGCGCGAGTATTGCGGCCACGGCATCGGCAAGGTCTACCACGAGGAACCGCAGGTGCTGCACTACGGCCAGCCGGGGCAGGGCGTGCGCCTGAAGCCGGGCATGGTCTTCACGATCGAACCGATGGTCAACGCGGGCCGCGCCGGCACGTCGGTGCAGCGCGACGGCTGGACGGTCGTCACGAAGGACCGCTCGCTCTCGGCGCAGTGGGAACACATGGTCGCGGTCACCGACGACGGCTACGAACTCCTCACGCCCTGGCCGGACGGCACAGGCCCCTACGAGGCCCCGTGAGCGTGGCTGTGCGGCCTCTGGGGCCGTCTGTCAAGGCTCGCGCGCAGGGCGTCGCGTGCCGGCAATTGTCAAATAAGGATTTGACTCTCAAGCCAGTTCGGTTAAAGCTACGCGTTAGCGCTTTATTGGGGTTTACGACTGCATGAGTCCGTCACTGACCGTTCGCCGTATCGCCGCCGATCAGGGTGCCGTGCTCCGCGAGCTTCGAACAGCTTCGCTGCGCGACGCGCCTTATGCATTTGGCGACACGCTCGAAGACGCGCTATCCGCCGATGCCGCCGTTTTCGACGCCGCGGCGGCCCGGCATGCGGTTTCGCACACGGGCACGTCGTTCATTCTCTACACCGAGGGCCATCCGGCCGGTCTGATCGGCGCGAGCTTCGAAAGCGCGCCGGCGCGGCGCGCGTTCGTCTCGGCGCTGTGGGTCGCGCCTGCGGTGCGTCATCTGAGCGGCGGCGAACTGCTGCTGAACAGCGCCATCGAATGGCTCGTGAGCGAAGGCGCCACGCAGGTCTACGCCTGGATCACCGACACGAACACCACGGCCATGCGCTTCTACGAGCGCCTCGGCTTCGTCGCCACCGGCGACCACGCGCGCAGCCAGCAGCAGCCCGAGCAGTGGGAAACGCTGCTCATGCGACCGCTCGGCGAGCACACGAAGTCCGCTGCCTCGCCGTAACGCCCGACGTTCGCGTTGCCGCGCGCGGCAGCGCCCGCGTTTCGTTTCCCTCCGTACGACACACCGAACCCGATCGTCTATGCACGCGCGGCGCACTCGCGCTTCGCGCGCTTTTTTGCGCCATTTTTGACGGTGCGTTGGTGCGTATCCGGCAGCGAATTTGGCCGAATACACCATTAAAAATAATGGCCGTGTGCGTCCGCGCCTGTAAAATACGCAAAATTTTTAGCCGAACGCCATGTCGCCCAGGAAATCGCCATATTTTGAACTGAAGAGCGGTTCAGTCGATACGCTTCTGTTCGTGGTCAAGACGACCGAGCTCGATGCCATGCGCGCCGAGCTCACGCGGCGCTTCGAGGCGACGCCCGAATTCTTCGCCAACGACACCGTCGCGATCGACGTGCGGCGTCTCGCCGACGGCGAGCAGATCGCGCTCGGCGACATCGCGCGTCTGCTCGAAAGCGTGCGCATGCGCCCGATAGGCGTGGTTGCACAACCTGAACAGCACGGCTGGGCCGCTGCGGCAGGCATGCCGTTCCTCGAGGCCCGCGACCGCCGCGGCGCGGGCGCGAAGCAGGCCGCCGAAGAAGGCGCAGGCGAAGGCGAGGCATCGAATGCTTCGGCCGCCGCATCTGCCGCCGCCCCGGCCGCGCCGCAAGCCACTGCTGCACAGCCCGAACTCTTTACCACCGAAACGGACCCGGCCGCCGCCGAAGCGGGCGCTGCGGCAACGGTCAACGCGGCGGCGCTCGACGCCGGCGCATCGGGCGCGCGCGCGGAACCCACGCTCGTGATCGACCGGCCGCTGCGCTCGGGCCAGCGCATTTACGCGAAGGGCGACGTGGTCGTGCTCGGCCTCGTTTCCAACGGTGCGGAAGTGATCGCCGAGGGCAACATCCACATTTACGCGCCGCTGCGCGGTCGCGCGCTCGCGGGCGTGCACGGCAACCACGACGCACGCATTTTCTGCACGAGCCTCGAGGCGGAACTGATTTCGATTGCGGGCATCTACCGTACCACGGAAGTTCCACTCGCCGACGACGTGCGGGGCAAGCCGGCCCAGATCCGGCTCGAGGAAGAAAAGCTGTTGATCGAACCGTTGAGGCTCACCTGAGTCGCAGCTCGAGCGTCGTGCGCAGGCGAGCAGGGGCATGAGCGGCACGCGATGAGACCAAACTGAGAAACTGACGAACGCAAGGTAAGGGAATGGCAAAAATCATTGTGGTGACTTCGGGCAAAGGTGGTGTCGGTAAAACGACCACGAGCGCGAGTTTCGCATCGGGCCTCGCGTTGCGCGGCCACAAGACCGCGGTCATCGACTTCGACGTGGGCCTGCGCAATCTCGACCTCATCATGGGTTGCGAGCGCCGCGTCGTGTACGACCTGATCAACGTGATCCAGGGTGAGGCGAACCTCAATCAGGCGCTCATCAAGGACAAGAAGTGCGAAAACCTCTTCATCCTGCCGGCCTCGCAAACGCGCGATAAAGACGCGCTCACGAAAGAAGGCGTGGAGAAGGTGATCGAGGACCTGCGCAAGATGGACTTCGAGTACATCGTGTGCGATTCGCCCGCGGGCATCGAGTCGGGCGCGCTGCTCGCGATGCACTTCGCCGACGAAGCGCTCATCGTGACGAATCCGGAAGTGTCTTCCGTGCGCGACTCGGACCGGATCCTCGGCATGCTGTCGTCGAAGACCAAGCGCGCGATCGAAGGCAAGGACCCGATCAAGGAGCACCTGCTCATCACCCGTTACAACCCGAAGCGCGTGAGCGAAGGCGAGATGCTCTCGCTGAACGACATTCAGGAAATCCTGCGCATCGAACTGATCGGCGTGATCCCCGAATCGGAAGCGGTGCTGCACGCTTCGAACCAGGGTCTGCCGGCAGTGCATCTGGACGGCACCGACGTCGCCGAGTCGTACAAGGACGTCGTGTCGCGCTTTCTCGGCGAGGACAAGTCGCTTCGCTTCACCGATTACCAGAAGCCGGGCCTCTTGCAGCGCCTCTTCGGTAGCAAGTAAGGGAGGCGAACGTCATGTCGTTTCTTTCGTTTTTTCTCGGCGAGAAGAAGAAATCCGCCTCGGTAGCGAAGGAACGCCTGCAGCTCATCATTGCTCACGAGCGCGCAGGCGGCCACCCGCCCGCCGACTATCTGCCGGCCCTGCAACGCGAACTGGTCGCGGTGATCTCGAAGTACGTGAAGATCTCCGATGAAGACATTCGCGTGAGCCTCGAACGTCAGGACGATCTCGAAGTGCTCGAGGTCAAGATCGAGATTCCGCAGGCTTGAGTTTCTACGCGCGCAGCCGCTGCGCTGCGCGCGTCGTTCGTCGTATCGCTTCGTTGTTCCTTCGCGCCTTCCTCTCTCGCGCCGCGCTTCGGCCCGCTCGCCTGCCTTACCGAAATATTCCGTTTCACTTCACCCCGCGCCGTTACACCGCCGCTGTCAGCGCAACCCCGTGCTCGCGCATTGATCGGGTAACGCCAATCATGGCGTCCACATTCAAGGGTGATCAACATGAACAACTCCATTCGCCTCTTCATCGCCAAGGCCGCGATCGTTGCCGCTGGCACCTGCGCGGTCGCGGCGCCGGCGCTTGCCGAAATCGTCGTGGTCGAGCCGAGTGCGCCGCCGCCTGCCGAACGCGTGGAAGTCGTGCCGGCGCCGCGCGTGGGCTACGTGTGGGACAAGGGCCACTGGCGCTGGGACCACGGCCAGTACGTGTGGATGAGGGGCCACTGGCAGGCTGAGCGTGTCGGCTATCACTGGGTGCCGGGCCACTGGATCGCCCACGGCCCGAACTGGCGCTGGGTCGAAGGCCACTGGGCTGCCTGATCGTTCAAGCCTGAGGGGAGCCCTATCATGAGTAAAAAACTGCTCGCGGCGGCCGTGCTCGCGCTTATGCTGGCGGGCTGCATCGTCGTGCCGGCGCGGCCCATGTACGTGAGACCCGCGCCGGTCGTCGTGTACTAGTCGTCGACCGCTTTTATCGATCCATCGACGGATCGTCCCGACCGGGCCCGGCGCGCATTGGCGTGTCGGGCCCGGCGCGTTTTGCGGCGTGCATTGTCGATGCCCCGCGCGGCTTCGGTAACAAAGGGACAGATTTCGCTCATCCAGGATCGCTGATTCGCAGGCCGGCGCAAGGTTCGTCCGCTAAAATCCCGGCTAATCCCTTGAAGACTGGAATATCGGGCCCTGTGGTCCGCAGCACAATGAAACGAGTTTTGATTGTCAAAGTGACTTCGCTCGGCGACATCGTCGAGGCGCTTCCGGTCGTGGCCGACGTGCAGCGCGCCTTCCCCGGCGTCAAGGTCGACTGGGCCGCGGACGAGGCCTTTGCCGATATCGTGCGCTGGAACGCCGGCGTCGACCGCGTGCTCTGCGCGCCGCTGCGCCGCTTCAAGAAGGCGCGCCGCTGGAGCGATTTCAAGGCGATCTGGGCGTCGATTTCCGAGTTGCGCGCCTACCGCTACGACGCCATCGTCGACATTCACGGCGTGTACAAGAGCGCCATCATCGCGTTTCTCGCCCGCGGGCGGCGCCGCTTTGGCTATCTCTCGCAGGACCTCGGCGAACGCGGCGCGGCCTTCGCGTACAACGGCCGCTTCGGGCCGCGTCCGAAGTGCGATGCGTGGCACGGCATGCGCATCAGCGCGGGCGAGGCGCTCGGCTACACGGTCGACACGCCGCCCGAATTCCAGATGCGCGTGCCGCGCGACGGCACCGCGCTGCCCGCGCCCGACGCACCCACGGCGCTGCTCTTTCACGCGACTTCGAAAGACGAGAAGAAGTGGCCGGTCGCGCATTGGGGCGAACTGGGCAATGCGCTGATCGCCCGTGGCCTGCGCATCGAACTGCCGTGGGGTTCCGATAACGAGCTCGCCACGGCGCGCGAGATCGCGGCGCTCATCCCGGGCGCGACGGTGCTGCCGCGCCTCACGGTTTCCCAGGTCGCACAGCGCATCGAGGATAGCGCGCTCGTGGTCGGCACCGACACGGGCTTCGTGCATCTCTCGCACGCGCTCCTCAAGCCGACCGTGATGGTGTTCGTTTCGACCGACGCCGAACACAGCGGCGTGCGTGCGCCCAATCGCTCGATCTCGATCGGCGACGGCCATCACGTGCCGCCCGTGCAGGTGGCGATCGATGCCGTCGATCGCATCTACCCGGCGCGCGACGGCGGCGCGTCTATGCAGTCGTCGCGCGTTCACGCCGCTTGAGTTTTCGCGGGGCGGCACGCGCGTTGCGCCGTGCTTTCCCCGCCGTTTCCCATTACGAGCTTGTTAAAAGTGTCGTGCTTGTATTGCAGGCGCGCGCCTCGCAGCGCATGCAAAAGGCTTTGCGCGCCGATGCTGTTACACGGGCCACACCGCTGCTTACAAATTGCAACGCCTCATGCCTTCGCCGTCGTGTTCAATCGTAACCGTCCAGCCCGATGTCGCGTGGCCGGACACAGACACTGACTTGAAGGGAGAGACCACTGTGAAACGATTGACGCTTACCCTCATCGCCGGCGCATTGCTCGCGGCTTCGCTGGGCGGCTGCGTCGTGGTGCCGGCCGGCGGCTACTACGGCGGCGGCTACCATCACGGCTACTACTATCGCTGATCGCCGCCGGACGGTGCCGCACCAGCGGTACCCGCGGTACGGCGGCCTTCAGGCAAGCAGCATTTCAATCGCGACGACCGCGGCAATTGCCGCGGCGTTCGCCGCCAGCGCTTCGAGCAGGACCGCACGCCAGGTCGCGGTGCGCAGTCGAAACGCCAGCAGGAGCGAGATGCCCAGGGCGAGGCCGATGATCAGAACAATGTCGGCGTTGCTCACATGCAGGTTCATCGTCGGCTCCCCCAGGAAATCGCTCCCCGCTTGTTGATCCGAGTATAGACACGCATCGCGCATACCCAAAGCGATCAAAAAGGGCATTAAAAAAGCGGAGACCGCCAGGCGGCCTCCGCTTTTTTTATTGATGCGGCGATGCGTTACGAGAGCGACGTATGGCGCGTCTCGCGCATGCACAGGACGCCGAACAGGCTCACGCAGGCGGCGATCGACACATACGCGCCGACCCACGAGAGTCCGCCGCGCGCGGCCAGCACCTGCGCGATATACGGCGCAACCGATGCGCCGAGAATGCCGCCCAGGTTGTACGCCACGCCCGCGCCCGTGTAGCGCACGCTGGTCGGAAACAGCTCGGGCAACAGCGCGCCCATCGGCGCGAACGTGGCGCCCATCAGGAACAGCTGGATCACGAGGAAGAGCAGCACGAGCGGCGTCGCACCGCTGCCGAGCAGCGGCTCCATCGTGAAGCCCGAGAGAATCGCCAGAATGCAGCCGACGATCAGCACGGGCTTGCGGCCGAAGCGGTCGGACAGCCAGGCCGAGATCGGCGTGGCGATGCCCATGAACACCACCGCGATGCACAGCATGCCGAGGAAAGTCGGGCGCGGAATGTGCAGCGCCGTCACGCCGTGCGAGAGCGAGAACACCGTGGCGTTGTAGAAGAGCGTGTAGCACACGACCATGGCGAGCGCGCCGAGCAGCGTCGGCCACCAGTACTGCGAGAGCAGCGTCGCGACCGGCACCTTGACGCGTTCCTCGCGCTCGACGGCGGCCTTGAAGGCGGGCGTTTCGGCGATCTTCAGGCGCACGTACAGACCGAGCGCGACGAGCACCGCCGAGACGATGAACGGCACGCGCCAGCCCCAGTCGCGGAATTGCTGGTCGGAGAGCGTCGAGGCGAGGCCGAAGAACAGGCCATTCGAGGCGAGGAAGCCCACCGACGGCCCGAGCTGCGGGAACATGCCGAACCAGCCGCGCTTGCCTTGCGGCGCGTATTCCGTCGCGAGGAGGGCGGCGCCGCCCCATTCGCCGCCCAGGCCGATGCCCTGGCCGAAGCGCAGGATGCACAGCAGGATCGGCGCGAGGCTGCCAATCGCGTCATAGCCGGGCAGGAAGCCGATCAGCGTGGTGGACAGGCCCATGACGAGCAGCGACGCCACCAGCGTCGATTTACGGCCGATACGGTCGCCGAAGTGGCCGAAGATGAACGAGCCGATCGGCCGCGCGACGAACGCGATGCCGAAGGTGACGAACGCCGAGAGCGCCTGCGCCGTGGCCGAACCGTGCGGGAAGAACACGGGGCCGATCACGAGCGCCGCGGCCGTTGCGTACACATAGAAGTCGTAGAACTCGATTGCGGTGCCGATAAAGCTCGCAAAGATCACACGCGCGGTGCTTTGCTGCTTCGCTGCGTCTGCCTGATCGGCGCGCGCGGGCGAAATGGGTGAGGTGGACATCCAGGGGTCTCCAGTCGTTGTGACGCGCTCGCGCCTGAGTCTTGCGGGGCTAGCGCGGGCGTCTTTGTTCAGGCTCGCAGCGTGAGGGGGCGCGTAGCTGGCGCTCGACGCCGCGGCAGCGTCCGTCAGGCGGCGACGCTTCGCCAGTATGCATCGCACGGCGCGAGCCGTGCGCGTCGATTCCTGACCGGCCAAAGCGCGCGCCGATAGGCGCAACAGGGCGAAAGCGCGGTCGAAGCCTCGCGCGGCCGCGCGGATGGCGCGTGGCAAGAGGCATGGCCGGCGGGCGCCGGCTGGGGATAGCGAAAAATTATAACGACCGTGCGCGCCGTGCAGCAAGGTGGGCGTAAGCAGGCGCGCGCGTCAGGCATCGGCACGAAGCGTGTGGGTCACTGGTAGTTCTGCGCCTGCGGCGAGGCGAGCGTGCGCAACTGGAACTTGCCGTTGTCGTTGAAGAGCCAGTCCTCGAACATCTCGAGCTGGCCCGCGGAATTGAGCAGTCCGCCGGGCGGCGGCGGCAGCGGCGCGGCGCGGCGCAATGTGGCGAGGGCGGTGGCTTCGGCTTCGTCGTCGCCGTTGGTCCGGTACACCGACGACTTCACGATCTGGCCACTGCGATTGACCGTGAACGACACGACCACGAGCGAGCGCAGCATGGCCTGGGGCGCGCCGTGCAAAACGTAGGACGGGTTGTGCTCGACGATGTGTTTCGCGACCGTGGTGCGGTAGTCGTCGAGTGTGGCGCTGTTGATCGCCGCGGGGGGGATGACGAGAAGCGGCCTTGGCGGCGGCGTGATCGTGCAGGCGCCGAGGCACCCGAGCATCGCGAGCAGCAAAACCAGACCGAGGCGCCGTGCGAGGGAGGCGCTGTGTGCGGATGAACCGCAAGACCACTGGACGCGGATGAGCATGTCGAACAAGCTCGGAAGCGGAACCTGAATCGAGCTTAGACGATACGCAGCGGGAAGCAATCAGAACTGTCCCGCGTAGTCACGGGACGGGCGAAATGGCGGGTGCCTGAGGCTGCTTATTCGACCGGGAACTGCGCGCAGGGATCGGCCGCGGTCGTTGCGCAGGCGTACGAGTATTCGCCGCTCTTCAGGAACAGCTCCTTGCCGACCTGGAAGTTGTCACGCAGGTTGGGCGAGCTTTCCCACGCGATGTAGCTGGAGCACATCACGGCGAACAGGACGACGAGCGAAAACGCGAATTTTTCGAGCAGTTGGTATTGGTGCGGCATGGCGATCTTTCCCATCTCAATGGGCAGGATTTTACCTTATGGTTAGGGTTTTCACCTAGTGAATTGAGCGTAATTTGCTGAACCGGTTTTTGGGTTTGACCCTTTAATTGCGATTGGCGTGTCGATACGCTCTGCGCGAGCACGATCTGCCAGTGCCAATTAACTCGCAGTCCTGATTATTTGTGACGCGATGTCGACCACGCATTTTCGCGTAGCGCAGGGACGGAATTGCGTTGATCTGTGGCGCTTCGGCCTGGCGGCCGGCACTTTGACGACACGCTGGCGCTGGGACGCGCCAGGTTTCACGAATTGGCGGAGGCGGTGTCCGCCATAATTGGCGTTCGGCACGGTTCACGCCGGTTCCATCAGGCCCCGCTGGAAGCCTTGTACAGCGGCGTTATACAGCCCTTCGGTGGTTCGCATCAGTCCGCCGTGATACCCTCTGGTTTTACCCAAAAACATGGGGCGATGATCAGAGGCCACGATGGCAACACGAAAGCTGAACCGACTCAATCCGCTGGCCGTCAAGCGGGCCACCAAACCGGGCTACCTGGCCGACGGCGGGAACCTCTATCTGCTCATCGGGCCGGGCGGTACCAAGAGCTGGGTGATGCGCTACACCCTCGCGGGGCGCACGAGAGAGATGGGCCTGGGCGGCTTAAATGACGTGAGCCTTGGCGACGCGCGCAAACGCTGCGCAGAAGCCCGCCGCCAGCTGCTCGATGGTGATGACCCGCTCACGCTGCGCCGGGCCATGCTGCGCGAGAAGCGCAACGCGCAGACGCAGGCGCGCACCTTCAAAGAGTGCGCCGAGGCCTACGTCAAGGCGCATGAGGCCGGATGGCGCAACGCCAAACACCGCGCGCAGTGGAGATCGACCCTGGAGCGGTACGCCTATCCGGTGCTCGGCTCACTCGACGTGCGCAGCATCGACACATCGCACGTCATGCGCGCGCTTGAGCCGCACTGGCTCACCAAGAACGAAACCATGTCGCGGCTGCGCGGGCGCATCGAGTCGATTCTTGGCTGGGCGGCCGTGCATGGATACCGGCCCGGTGGCGAAAACCCGGCACGCTGGAAAGACCACCTCGACAAGCTGTTGCCCAGCCCTGGCAAGGTGCAGCGCGAAACCTCACGGCACCATCCCGCACTTCCGTACAGCGAGATCGGCGCTTTCATGCGCGAGCTGCGCGAACGCCACGGCATGGCGGCGCGGCTGCTCGAATTCGAAATCCTCACGACGACGCGACCGGGCGAAGTGCGTGGCGCGACGTGGGGCGAGATCGACCTTGAAGCGAAAATCTGGACCATCCCAGGCCTGCGCATGAAGGGCGGGCAGGAGCATCGTGTGCCGTTGAGCGACGACGCCGTGAAGCTGCTCGAAGCGCTCCCACGCCGCAATGATCTCGTTTTTTTCGCCCCTCGCGGCGGAGCGCTCAGCGACATGGCGCCGGGCGCGGTACTCAAGCGCATGGGCCACGGTGACGTAACGGCGCACGGCACGGCGCGCTCGACGTTTCGCGATTGGGCTGCAGAGTGCACCAATTTCCCGCGCGAGCTGGCCGAAAAGGCATTGGCGCACGCGCTCAAGTCGGAAGTGGAGGCGGCCTATCAGAGAAGCGATTTGCTCATGAAGCGCCGGGCAATGATGGAGGCGTGGGCGAAGTTTTGCGCGACGGTGCCGCGCGTTGCGGACGTGCTGCCGATGAACGGCAAGCGCCGCGCGAAGTGACCGGAGCGGCGCTGCACGAGGCGGGCACCTCATGCAGCGCCTGACCATCCACCTGATCTACCGAGGATCACGGCAATGGCTAGACGCAAACATACCACCGACCCGTTCAAGGCGATCAGGGACGGCAACACCATGCTGCGGGACAGGCTGGCCGGGCCGCTTGGCTCGGACGAAGCATTCCGCCAGTTTGTTGAGGAAACGCGGCGCTCGACGGCGTTAGCCGAGCGTCTGTCCGCATCGCTGCACGACGGCACGGGCGACAGCATCAGCGAGCTGCTGGGCGCCAGCCACCTCGATGAGGTCGGCTTGCTCGCGCTCCTGATTGCCGAGCGCAAACGGATGAGGTCCGACAACGCCAGCAGGGCGGGCAAGGGCAACGCAGTAAGGCCGAACCAGCACAAGGACGAGTGCCGACGCCTTTGGCTTGCCTGGAGAGTCAGCAACCCTGGCCAGTATGCGGGTAACAGGGCCTTCGCGAGGGCAGTGGCGCAGACCGTACATCACTCGCCGGGCACCATCCGCAACTGGTGTGCGGAATTCGAGCGCGAGGTTGAAGGTGTCATGACAACGCCGTTGTCGTGACAGCGCAGACTGTTTTTTGTGCCAGTCTTGTTTCGTGAACCGTCGCGAACAGGTACAGGAGCGCCGCCCATGAGCACCCTCGAAGAAACGGAAAGCCCCGCAGCCGCGCTGCGCCCGATGCCTGCGGCGCGATACATCGGCGTAGGCAAAACGACGTTGTGGCGCTTTGTGAAAGAGGACGCGGATTTTCCGCAGCCAATCCACGTTACGCCCAAGCTGGTGCTTTTCAGGGTCGATGCACTCGACGCATGGCTCGCGGCCGTCGCGGCGCGCAATGTGGCGGCGAAAAAGAAGCTGCTGCGGGATGCGCAGGCATAACGCGAGGCAAAGCGCGCGGTCGCTAGGTAGCCTGGATCATCAGGACTCCGAGGCATGCTGAGCAGCGCGAACGACGAAGAAAAAGGCCCGCGCCATTGTGGTCGCGGGCCAAAGAGATTGAGGATATGAATTCTAACTCCCATGGCCATAAGGAGCCAACGCAAGCAGAAATCGACGCTGCGCGTGAGGCGTTTTTCGCCAAAGCACCGCCCGACCTGCGTGAGTCGCGCACGCCCCCGAACGGCCACAACGAGAGCAAGCCTGCACCGCAGCGCCGCCGAAAAGCAGCGCGCCCGGACGATGCCGATGTGCCCACCATCTTCCCGTCGCTCGATGATCGACCGTGCTGGCGACTCTATGATGAGCCGTTCCAGCACGCAGGCCGCGCATTCGCGGCCGGTGTCTATTTTCACGGTATCCGGCACGTTCGCAACGACAGCACACCGCTGCCGATTGACCGCTGGATCTGTTCACCGCTGCGTGTGCTGGCCGTGACACGGAACCGCGAGGATGACGAACATGGGCGGCTGCTCGAATTCCGCGCACCGTCGGGCCGCTGGCGCAAATGGGCCATGCCGATGCCGATGCTTGCAGGCGATGGAAACGAGGTCCGGGCCGTGCTGTTGAGCGGGGGGCTGACGTTCAACATGGATCGTCGCGGCGACGTGCTCCAGTACATCGCAGCCCAAATGCCCGAGCACACAATGCGCGCGGCGACAGCAACGGGCTGGCATGACGGGTCGTTCGTGCTCCCTGCCCAGGTGCTGGGAGCCGAGGACATTTGGTTCCAGGCAATGGGCCGCACTGCACCTTATGCGAGCGCCGGGACGATAGCAGGCTGGCGCGAGATGGCCGCGCTTGCGCGTGGAAACCGGCTACTCATGCTGTCCATCGCTGCCGCCTTCGCGGGAACACTGCTCAGGCCGCTCGGCATGACAGGCGCGGCGCTACATCTGTTCGGTGACAGCTCGACCGGCAAGACCACCGCGGCGAGAGGCGCGGCGAGTGTGTGGGGTGGCGAAGCCTTCGTGCGCACCTGGCGCGCGACAGCCAACGGGCTGGAAGGCGCTGGACAGCTTCATACCGACACGATGCTGCCGCTTGATGAAATCGGGGAAATCGACCCGCGCCATCTGTATGAGGTCGCCTATGCGCTCATCAATGGCACTGGCAAGAGCCGCGCGAACCGGTACGGCGAAGCAAGGCAGGCCGCGCACTGGCGCGTTTTTGCGCTTTCGACCGGAGAGACGACGCTGGCCGCGCGTATGCAGACGGGCGGTTTCTCCGTGAAGGCGGGCCAGGAGCTGCGCTTTCTCGATGTGCCTGTCGCGGGCCGGTATGGCGTGCTCGATGAGCTGCACGGTCGCACATCGGCTGGCGTGCTCTCCGACGAAATCCGTGCACTGGCGGCCAGGCACTACGGGCTTGCCGGGCCGCTTTTCGCGGAGGCGCTGGTGCGCGAGCTGGCGAGCGGTCTGGACCTGCTTGCGCTGCACGCACCAGTGCTCGCCAGATTCAGCGCGGCAGACGGACAGCAGCGGCGCGCCGCTCAGACGTTCGCGGCCTGCGCGCTGGCAGGCGAGTTGGCGGTGCAGTGGGGCGTCGTGCCGTGGGAGGCAGGCGAGCCGACTGACGCGGCCCTGCACGCGTTCAGGCTGTGGTACGAGCGCCGACCGGACGAGGGGCGGGGTTCGGAGCACGCCGCGATTCTCCGGGCAGTCGCGGATTTTCTCGACCGGCATGGTGACAGCCGGTTTTCCAGCATCGAGGGGAGCGGCGACCTGATCCGCGACCGGGCGGGTTATTACCGGTTCGACGGCGGCAGGCGGCTGTATCTGCTCACCGCGGGCGGCATGCGCGAGGCAACGAAAGGGTATGACCTGATGCGCGCGCTCCGCGCGCTCGATGAGGCGGGGGCGATCACGGAACGAGGCAAGGGCGGGGAGGTCGCCAAGGTGACACACACCCCGGATGGCAAGAAGCGCCTGTACCACATTGAACCTGAGGCGCTGGACAAAATTGTGACGTAACCGACGTAACCAACGTAACAAGCCCGTCTGGTATGGCTTTGCCTGGTTACGTCTGGTCGAAGTGAGACGTAACCGACGTAACCATGTCATCGCCCAAAAGGCCAAAAGTTACGTCGGTTACGCCGTTACGGCGAGGCCCGTAACCGCGCAAAGCCCCGCCAGATAAGGAAGTTACGTGGTTACGCCGGTTACACCCGAAAAAGTAATACCCGGCGCGCGAACAGAAAATTGTGTTGCGACCGGTGAGTGCATGGCGGAGCCTCCTTCCGCCATCAGGCACCGCCACACAGGCGTTGTAAGCGGTAGCGTGCTGTTTTCCAATGCTTTATCCCATGTTTTGCGTGTGCGCTGTCGCGGAGACTGGAGGGTGAAATGATCGACGGATTGATAGCCGGACAGCTCGTGGGCGAACCTCAGCACCGACGCTCCGGCAACGGCAACCCGTACCTGCTTGTGCGCCTGCGCGTCCCACAGGGCGACGCGCCCGCGCTTTTCGCGGCTGTGTTCGTGTTCGATGCGGAGGCCCGCGAACAGCTCATGGCCTGCGGGCCGGGCGACAGCGTATGTGTAGCGGGTTCGATCAAGGTGGATATCTGGAAGCCTGACGATGGCGAGCCGCGCGTGAATCTCACGGTCACGGCTAACGCGCTCGTGACGCCCTACCACGTTAGGCGACGGCGCGCCGCGATGCACACGAGCACGGGTGGACGACGCGAGCCCGTCTTGCAGGACGACACCCTGGATTTCTAGGCCGCGCGCCGTTTGGGCGCGCTCAACAATGGGAGAGTGAGCATGCAATTTCGAGACACCTTCGGCTTGCGCGACTGCGATTGTGCTGGCCGCCGCCTCACCGACGAAGAGGGCATGAGCGCTCCGGAAAAGGTTGGCGAGATTTCGCGCCTGGTCAGCACCAGCATGTCGGCAGATAGCATCCTCAACGCCGTCGCCAGCGTGCTCGCGCTGCCGACGTTGCCGCCGCCCGATGCGATGGGCAAAGTGGGCGAGCCGACCGATGGCGTGGAGGACAGTGCCATGCGCGCCGCGTTTGCTGACGCTGAGGCCAGGCACGCCGCGCGACGGGCCGAACATGAGGCGACGATTCGACGCCCGCAGGGCGACACTGCAGCAGTGGCGGGCGTGGACGCCGCTCGCGCAAAGTGGCTCGCGGACCTTTCTGGAGGTGCAGCATGAAAAACGCAGACGAAGGCATGGTCTATGTGAAAAACAGCGGCTCGCGGCCCGTGGTCGTGCGCGCCGGCCGGGGCGACACAGATGCGAGTGACGCGGTGCGCGTATGGTCTGCCGACAACTTCATGATCGAAGCCTTGCCTGACCGCGCGCACGTCACGCGACTCCCGGCCGACGCGTGGGAGCGTTGGACGCGCACGGAGTTCGGCAAGGCGCTGCTTGCCACGGGCGCGCTCACGATGGCGACGCGCGCCGAGTACGAAAGCCAGCCGCGCTTGCCGTGGGAGGCCGTCGAAGCGGAAGAACAGGCGGAGCTGGAAGCAATGCGACAGGAGGCCGATCACGCGGCGAGTTATCGCCAGGTGCCGGTTCGCTGACGGGCAGGAAACCGACCAGCCGCCCGTGTCGGGTGCCGTGGCGCGGGTGTCCACCTTCGCGCGCCGGGGCACGAAAAACGGCGGCCGTCGCTGCCCCGTAACCACAACGACGGGGCGGCGGCACTCTCCTGAGGGCCGTCCGATTTTCGGGTGCATAGCGGGGCGGTCCCCTCCTTTTCCCTCCAGGGGGTGCGCCTCCAATATGAACGCACCCAACCTCCATTAGGTGCCTTGGCATCGAAATCCCGCGCGGCCCGTCAGGGGCGGCTGTGCGCCCAATCTGAAATTAAAACCGCTCCCATGGAAGGTACTAAATTCCCCTCCACCCGCAAGCGTGAGCGGCACCACGGCCCGATTTCGACCATTTCCGGCGATTTTTTCAGCACAAATTGATGCGAAAATCCCCTTCACCCTTCGCACCTGTTCGCCTTCGGGGGGCAGGTGTCTGAACGCGTGACGTTCTGGGGAAGCGCCTTTGCGAAAGCGCGGGCGACAAGCAATACGCGCGCGCATCACAGTCCACGTGGTCTTTGAGGCGTTCATGTTGCGACGCGGTGGCCGGGATAGTTGACGACGTGATCGAGAGCCGTCCCCAATCCATCAAACTCTCATAGAATTGTCGAGCAGTCTCGCCATATGCATCTAATAAGACCGAGGGTCCGCTGTGTCCAAAATAGCTATCAATACCATTGTGACGGGGATCGTTGCAGCTTTTTTATCCCTGATCTTAAGTGCAATTTCGGCTTATTTCAGTGGCAATGGCGGCACGATAAGAATTAGCCGTCCGGTGCCAATCGGAGGAGCGGAGACCACGCTCGTTTCCATCGAAAACGAATCGCAGCGAGTAGTCAACGGCGTAACATTCGAGTTGCCTTCGAGCGTGCAACCTTCACAGATAACCGCAGACGCGGCAGTAAAGATCGTTGACAACGGTACGGCAGGCAACCAGGCGTTACGCACTGTGACAGTCGGACTGATTGCACCGCGCCGCGTGACGACCCTCGCCTTTTCTTCAAAAGAACGTACCGACCTTGAAGCGATTCGAGTTCTTAACGCGCGTGACGTCGGGTTGCGTGAGCAGCCATATGACGGTTTACGCCCGCCAGTATTTGACGCGATTGCGCTTTCTGGATTGTCGGCATTGACCCAAGGATTGATCGTTGCATTGGGCGCGTTCGTAATGATGCGTACTCAGCAACACTTCAAAGAGAAGCTAGAGGAAGCAAAAAAAGACATTGACAGCGTCAACGCCAAACTGGTGCGGGTCGATGCATCAGGCACGAAGCTCCGCATCCTGTTGCTTTCGCGGATAAACGACTATGCCAAAGAACTCGAGTTCTGGCGAAATGCCATACGAAGCATGATGCCTAAATCCGATGCGGAGCAGATCATCGGGAGCGTCACCGACACCCTCAAAACATACGGGACACGGCGTCAGTATTTCGACTTTGAGGCGATTAAAGTCGCCGCCGCAATACTCCGGGAGGGGGGGAAGGAGCTGGACGAAGCTAAGAACAGCGATAGCGCTAGCGCCGAAACGCAAAATGCAAAGACCAAAACGTAGCGGTGTCGAAAGTCGCTGTTCCCGAACGGCGGTAGGCAGCAGACAGAACCGGGGGGCATCGAGTCTGGCCCTGTGAACTAAATTGGGTCGGCAAGCGCCGTCCAATTTTCGGACTCCCCTTGTCTTACCTGGGAGTGTGCCTGCTTCAGACCAGAACGCAAAACGCGCGCACGTCCGTGACAGTGCGCGCGTCGCATATGGGGCAAAACATGGGAAATCGGCCGCTGCTTCCAGCAAAGCCTTATCCCGAAGGGATGTATGGCGGAGGCGGTGAGATTCGAACTCACGGAAGGGTTACCCCTTCGCCGGTTTTCAAGACCGGTGCATTCAACCACTCTGCCACACCTCCGAAGCCGCGCATTGTAACCCGAAACGCACACGCGACGGCAGTCGCCCGGTCGATCCAGGTCGACCTCAGTGCGGGTCCTTGAGGAACAGCGCCTGCAAGTCGTTGAGGAAGCGCTGCCCCAACTCGGTCGGCGCGATCTTTTCGTAGTCGCGCGTGATGAGTCCGCGCCGCTCGGCTTCCTGCAGCGCGGGTTCGATCGTCGTGATCGGCAGTCCCGTGCGCTCGATGAAACGATGCACCGGAAACCCTTCCACGAGTCGCAACGCATTGAGCATGAACTCGAACGGCAAGTCGCGCGCGCTCACTTCGTGCTCTTCCTGGACCGGTGTGCCCGCCCGCGCTTGCTCGATAAAGGTCGCCGGATGCTTGTAGCGCGCCTGGCGCACGATGCGGTTCGGAAACGAGAGCTTCGTATGCGCGCCGGCGCCGATCCCGAGATAGTCGCCGAAGCGCCAGTAGTTGAGGTTGTGCCGGCATTGGCGATCCGGCTGTGCGTAAGCCGAGACCTCATAGCGCCCGTATCCCGCGCCCGACGTGCGCTCGTGAATCCAGTCCTGCATGTCGGCGGACTGGTCGTCGTCGGGCAGGGCCGGCGGGAACTTGGCGAACAGCGTGTTCGGTTCGAGCGTCAGGTGATACAGCGACAGATGCGGCGGCTTGAACGAGAGCGCCGTCTCGATGTCGGCCTGGCATTCGGCGAGCGTCTGCTGCGGGAGCGCGAACATCAGGTCGAGGTTGAAGTTGTCGAAAGTCTTCGCCGCGACCTCGACCGCATGGCGCGCCTGCGCCGCGTCGTGAATGCGTCCGAGCGCCTTCAGATGCGCCTCGTTGAAGCTCTGGATGCCCACCGAAAGCCGGTTCACGCCGCTCGCGCGAAACTGCGCGAACTTCGCGGCTTCGAAGGTGCCTGGATTCGCTTCGAGCGTGATCTCGGCGTCGGCGTCGAGCGGCAGCAGGGCGCGCACGTCCGAAAGCAGTCGATCGAGACCCGCTGCGGAAAGCAGGCTGGGCGTCCCGCCGCCGATGAACACCGTATGCACCTGGCGGCCCCAGACGAGCGGCAGCGCTTGTTCGAGATCGGCGCGCAGCGCGTCGAGGTAGTCGTCTTCGGGGAAGCGCTCGCCCTTCCACTCATGCGAGTTGAAATCGCAATACGGGCACTTGCGCACGCACCACGGGAAATGCACGTAGAGCGCGAGCGGTGGCAGCGAAGTCAGGCGAATGCTGCCGGGCATCGTGAACGACTGGACCACCTCGATGCCAATTCGATGCTGCTGGCTCACGCTTCCTCCTGGAGTCGCGCGAGCAGTTGGCGCAAGGCGATGGCGCGATGGCTCGACGCGTTCTTGAGCGCCGGATCGAGCTCGGCAGCCGTGGCCTCGAGCTCCGGAACGTAGAAGTAAGGGTCGTAGCCGAAGCCGTTGTCGCCGCGCGGCGCGTCGAGCACCACGCCGTGCCAGCGGCCTTCGGCGATGAGCGGCTCGGGGTCGTCGGCATGGCGCACGAGCGCGAGCACGCAGTAGTAGTAGCCGCGGCGATCCGCGTGATCCTTCAGGTTCGCGACGAGCAGCGCGTTGTTCGCCGCGTCGCTCTTCTCGCCGCCCGCGAGCTGTGCGTAACGCGCCGAATACACGCCCGGCGCGCCGCGCAGCGCGCGCACGCACAGGCCCGAGTCGTCGGCGAGCGCGGGCAGGCCCGTGAGTTTCGCCGCGTGGCGCGCCTTGGCGAGCGCGTTCTCCACGAAGGTAGGGTGCGGCTCCTCGGCCTCAGGCACGTTGAGCGCGCCTTGCGGCACGAGCTCGATGCCGGCCGCGCCGAGCAGCGCCGCGAACTCGCGCAGCTTGCCTGCGTTGTTCGAGGCGAGCACGACGCGCGAGAGCGCGCGAGCTGCGCTTTTAGCCGTCGAATCCGGCTGCAGATCAGCCATGCGAAATCTCCAGCGCCGCCTTCTGCTTCTCGATCAGCGAGCGAATGCCGCTTTGTGCCAGATCGAGCAGCGCGTTCAGTTCGTCACGCGAGAACGGCGCGCCTTCCGCCGTGCCCTGGACTTCGACCATGCCGCCCGAGCCCGTCATGACGATGTTCATGTCGGTGTCGCACTGCGAGTCTTCGTCGTAGTCGAGGTCGAGCACGGGCACGCCCTCGTACACGCCGACCGAAATCGCGGCCACGTAGTCGGAGATCGGCGAGCGCTCGATGCGGCCCGTGGCCAGCAGCTTCGAGACGGCGTCGTGGGCCGCCACGAACGCGCCCGTGATGCTCGCCGTGCGCGTGCCGCCATCGGCTTGCAGCACGTCGCAATCGAGGTTGATGGTGCGCGCACCCAGCGCTTCGAGGTCGAACACGGCGCGCATCGCGCGGCCGATCAGGCGCTGGATTTCCTGCGTGCGGCCCGTTTGCTTGCCGCGCGCGGCTTCGCGGTCGCTGCGCGTGTGCGTGGCGCGCGGCAGCATGCCGTATTCGGCGGTGAGCCAGCCCTGGCCCTTGTCGCGCAGGAACGGCGGCACGCTTTCGGACACGCTCGCGGTGCACAGCACCTTGGTGTCGCCGAACTCGACGAGGACCGATCCTTCGGCGTACTTCGTGTAGTTGCGGGTGATGCGGACTTCGCGAAGCTGGTCGGCGGCGCGGCCGGAGGGGCGCTGGATGGATTGGGTCATCGTGAAGGTGCGCGAGGGCACGAGAGGGAAGGGGAAACCATCATTTTACCGCCTCCGCGCGCCACGCGACGGGCGCGGCCCGAAGGCGGCGCAAGGGCGGCAGGAGGGCAGAAAGGCGGGCGCTCCGGCCAGAAGCGGCGCGCAGCCCGCGCTTGCGAAGGCGCGCCCTCAAAAATGGGATAATGCGGTTTCTCCGCCCCGCGCTTTTCGTCCATTCGCGACAACACGCCGGGCGCCTCGATTTCCCCGCCGTGACCCGCGCGCGCAGCGCACGACGCCACGGCTTTCTTCGCGAGACGAACCATGATTTACAGCATGACCGGCTATGCCAGCGCCACGCGCGAGCTTGCTGCGGCTTCGGGCACGGGCGGCGCGAGTGTCTCCGTCGAATTGCGCACGGTGAATTCGCGCTTTCTCGACCTGAACTTCCGCATGCCCGAGGACGTGCGCGTCTGTGAACCCACGCTGCGCGAAATGCTGATGACGAAGCTCTCGCGCGGCAAGGTCGACATCCGCATCAACATCCAGAAGAGCGAGCAGGGCGCCAACGCGGGCGCGCTCAACCGCGACGCGCTCGATCAGCTCGCCGGGCTCGAGCGCGCCGTGCTCGAAGCGTTTCCCGACTCGGGCCGTCTGCGCACGGGCGAGATCCTGCGCTGGCCCGGCGTGCTGGCGGAAAGCGGCGTGGCGCCCGAGGTGCTGCGCGACGCGGTGCTCGGCTGCGGCAAGCAGGCCATCGCCGACCTGATCGAAGTGCGCGCTCGCGAAGGCGCGCAGCTCGCCAACATGCTGCTCGCGAACGTGACCGAAATGGAAGCGATCGTCGCGCGCATCACGCCGCTCGTGCCGGAGCTGATCGCGAAGCACCAGCAGAAGATCGTCGAGCGTCTGCAGGAAGCGCTCGGCATCGCCGCGCCGGACAGCAACGGCAACGGCGGCAGCATCGGCAACATCTCGCGTGAAGAAATCGCCGAGCGCATTCGCCAGGAAGTGACGATGTATGGCATTCGCATCGACATCGCCGAAGAGCTCTCGCGCCTCACGGCGCATCTGAACGAAACGCGTCACGTGATCGAGAAGGGCGGCCGCGTCGGCAAGCGTCTCGACTTCATGATGCAGGAGCTCAACCGCGAAGCGAACACGCTCGGCTCGAAGGCGGCGGCGAAGGAACTCGCGGACGCCTCGATGACGCTCAAGCTGCTCATCGAGCAGATGCGCGAGCAGGTCCAGAATCTCGAATGAAGGAAGCAACGAACATGACCGACCAAAGCAGCACCCCCAAAATGGACGCGAAGCAGGACAAGAAGCGCAATCCGTACGCGGGCATGTACCCCGGCAACCTCTTCATGGTGGTGGCGCCTTCGGGGGCGGGCAAGTCGACGCTCGTGAACGCGCTGCTCGCCGAAGACAGCGCGATCCGCCTGTCGGTTTCGTACACGACGCGCGCGCCGCGTTCGAAGGAGCGCGACGGCGAGCACTATCACTTCACGACCGTCGACGACTTCCTCACGCGCCACGCCGCGGGCGAGTTTCTCGAGAGCGCGGAAGTGCATGGCAACTACTACGCCACGTCGCGCGTGTGGATCGAAGACCAGATGAAAATCGGCCATGACGTCCTGCTCGAAATCGACTGGCAAGGCGCGCAGCAAGTGAAGAAGCAGTTCCGCAATGCGGTGGAAATCTTCATCCTGCCGCCGTCGCTCGAAGCGCTCGCCGACCGACTGAAAAAGCGCGGCGAAGACGAGCCGAACGTCATCACGCGACGCCTGCTTGCAGCGGGCAGCGAGATCGCGCATGCGAGCGAATCGGAGTATGTCGTGATCAACGAGAACTTCGATCGCGCGTTGCAGGAGCTGCGTAACATCGTGAGCGCCACGCGCCTGCGCTTCGCTTCGCAATACGCGCGGCATACCGAGCTCTTCGTGCAGCTCGGTATCCACCACCCGCAGCCCGGCGCGTCGGGCACATAAGGTAGAATAAGAACCTGCTGAGAATGAGAAGGAACCCGACATGGCCCGCATCACCGTCGAAGATTGTCTGAAACAGATTCCGAACCGCTTCGAACTGGCGCTCGCCGCGACGTATCGCGCCCGCCAGCTCGCACAAGGTCACACGCCCAAGATCGAGAGCCGCGACAAGCCAACCGTTGTCGCGCTGCGCGAGATCGCGGCTGGCCAGGTCGGCCTCGAAATGCTGAAGAAGGTGCCCGTCTAAGGGCGCGTTCCGAGGCATTGTCGATCGCCATGTAGTTCGTAGCGCCGCAGCCGCCTAACCGTCAACGCCAAACCTGATACGGAGGGGAACATGAGCATCACGCCCTCGCCGGCCACCGAGGTGGACCAGGAAGCCGAGACTGCGAGCCCTGCGCGCAATTACATCGACGCGGTCCTCGAACAGTCGTTTCGCCATCTGTTCGGTCCGACCGCGACGCCGGAGCAGCCCCGCAAGCACGGGGTCGTCTCCATCGCCAATCTGACCGCCGCGCTCTCCGGTTACCTCACTCCCGAGGAAATCAAGGAGGTCAAGGCGGCGTTCCACTTCAGCGATGAAGCCCACCTCGGGCAATATCGCCAGAGCGGCGAACCCTATATCACCCATCCCGTCGCCGTCGCGGAAATCTGCGCCGGCTGGAAGCTCGACGCGCAGTCCATCATGGCCGCGCTCCTGCACGATGTGATGGAAGACCAGGGCGTGACCAAGGCGGAACTCGCCGAGCGCTTCGGCGCGAAGGTCGCGGAACTGGTCGATGGCCTGTCGAAACTCGACAAGATGGAGTTTCGCAACCGCGAAGAAGCGCAGGCGGAGAACTTCCGCAAGATGCTCCTCGCGATGGCGCGTGACGTTCGCGTGATTCTGGTGAAGCTCGCCGACCGGCTGCACAACATGCGCACGCTCGGCGCGGTGCCGCCCGAAAAGCGCCGCCGCGTGGCGCGCGAGACCATCGACATCTACGCGCCCATCGCGCACCGTCTCGGCCTGAACAACACCTATCGCGAACTGCAGGACCTGAGCTTCGCGAACTTCAATCCGAATCGCTACGCCACGCTCGAAAAGGCGGTGAAGGCCGCGCGCGGCAATCGCCGTGAGGTGGTGAGCAAGATTCTGGAAGCGGTGCAGCGCGCGATTGCCGACGCGAAGCTCGACGCCGAAGTCACCGGCCGCGAGAAGACCATCTTCAGCATCTACAAGAAGATGCGCGACAAGCAGCTGTCGTTCTCGCAGGTGCTCGACGTGTACGGTTTTCGCGTCGTGGTCGAGTCGGCGCTCGAGTGCTACACCTGTATCGGCGCGCTCCATGCGCTCTACAAGCCGGTGCCGGGCAAGTTCAAGGACTACATCGCCATTCCCAAGGTGAACGGCTATCAGTCCCTGCACACGACGCTCGTGGGCCCGTTCGGCGCGCCGATAGAGTTCCAGGTGCGCACGCGCAAGATGCACGAGATCGCCGAAGCCGGCGTGGCGGCGCACTGGCTCTACAAGAACGGCGGTGCCGATCTCAACGACGTGCAAAAGCGCGCGCACCAGTGGCTCAAGTCGCTGCTCGACATCCAGAGCGAGGTGGGCGACTCGAGCGAATTCCTCGAACACGTCAAGATCGACCTGTTCCCGGACGCCGTCTACGTCTTCACGCCGAAGTCGAAGATCATGGCGCTGCCGCGCAGCGCCACGGCGCTCGACTTTGCCTATTCGATCCACAGCGACCTCGGCAACCAGTGCGTGGCCGTGAAGATCAACAACGAGCTACTGCCGCTGCGTACGGAACTGAAGAGCGGCGACATCGTCGAGGTGATCACGGCGCCGTACTCCAAGCCGAATCCGGCGTGGCTCGGTTTCGTGCGTACCGGCAAGGCGCGCTCGGCGATCCGGCACTACCTGAAGACGATGCGTCTCACGGAGTCGGTGCAGCTGGGCGAACGGCTCGTCGATCAGGCACTCAAGGGTTACGGCTACCAGCTTTCGGAAGTCACGCCGGAAGTGTGGGAGAAGCTGGTCCTGTGGACCGGCAACAAGAACCGCCAGGAAATTTTCGCCGATATCGGTCTTGGCCGGCGCGTGGCGGCGGTCATGGCCAAGCGCATCGAAGTGCTGATGAGCGGCCAGGACGCCGACGACGCCGAGCATCACCATCCGCCGCGCGACCCGAATGCGCCGCCGGCGCCGCCGGTCGTCATCACGGGCACCGAGGGCATGTCGGTGCAGCTTTCGGCTTGCTGCCGCCCGATTCCCGGCGACGACATCATGGGCTACATCGGCATCGGCCTTGGCATGGCGATCCATACGACCGACTGCCGCGTGGCGCAGCGCATCCACCGGCGCGACCCGGGCCGCTGGATCGACGTGGCGTGGGCGCCGCAGCCGGGGCGTCTGTTCGACGTCGCCGTGAAGGTGCTGGTGAAGAACACCAAGGGCGTGTTCGCGCGCGTGGCGGCCGACATCACGTCGGCGGACGCCAACATCGTGCACATCGCGATGGACGACGATCTGGCACAGGAATCGAACATGTTGCGCTTCGTGATCCAGGTGAGCGATCGCGTGCACCTCGCGAACGTCATGCGCCGCGTGCGCACGAATCCGGACGTGATGCGCATCGCGCGCGAGCGTTCGAGCGACGACGGGCATCATCGCCACGACGGCGGCATGCGCATCGAGCGCGAGCGCGCGGATTATTGACGGCAACGCTGTTGCGTGGCACGGAGCGCTCCCATCGCGCGTCCCGCGCGGTAATCTATCGTTATCTCATCGGCCGCATCTTCGCGGCAGCCTGACCGCGCCTGCCGGTCACGTCGCCATCTTCCTTCGAACCGAAACGAGGGACTCGCAATGAACGTAGCTGAACTAACCGGCCTCGCACTCGACTACTGGGTGGCGCGCAGCCTTCCGGACTTCGTGCGCGAAATCTATTTCACCGACAGTGGCGAGACGGTCGCCGTGCGCGGCAACGACCGCGGGCGTCCGTGGGATGGCCGCTTCATGCCCACTGATTCCTGGGAGGCGGCCGGCGTGGTGCTCGACCGCACGAGGCGCGTCGAGCTGCGCGAAGGCGAGCCGGCTTCCTGCGTGGCCGAGTTCGAGGGGGAGGCGGGCGCAGTCCTGGAGGCCTACGGAGAAACCACGCGCGAGGCGCTGCTGCGGGCGTTCGTCGCGAGTCGCTTCGGTAAGACGGTAGGGGAGATGCTGCGGCAGCCCCAGGCGTTGCTGGGCATGGGCATGGAGCCTGTGGCGGAGCCTAGCGCGATCGGCGACGTGGAGGATCTGCCGCGCCCCGATGCCCAGATCGGCGACATCGGCACGCCGCCGCGCTAGGGTGCCGCTTCTCGCGCGACACCTGGAGCCCCCAATTCTGCAGCTGAAAAGACAAAGGGCCTTTCCATTCGGAAAGGCCCTTTATTTGGTGGCGCGGCTGGCAGGATTCGAACCCACGACCCCTTGGTTCGTAGCCAAGTACTCTATCCAACTGAGCTACAGCCGCACGCTAAAACGATACTACTTACAACACTATACTGCTTGAAACCCTTCCCGGATCAACAGACGGGAAACGCTTCGAATGAATGGCGCGGCTGGCAGGATTCGAACCCACGACCCCTTGGTTCGTAGCCAAGTACTCTATCCAACTGAGCTACAGCCGCACGCAGAAAAGAGATTATAGCAGGGCTTCAAAAAAAGGGAAGGCCCTTTTCGTGATTTGTCTTGGGGCGAGGTTCGTGTACGCTGGTAGTCGTGAGTCAATCAGTACAGGTAACGCAGTGATCCCATCATGAACAAGGCCTTTGTCAAAGAATCGACCGACGACGACGACGATCTCGAAGCCGGTCTCCCGGAGATTCCCGCCGGCACGAAGAACTACATCACGCCGGCCGGCTATGAGCGCATGCGCAGCGAGCTGCTGCACCTGATAGACGAGGAACGGCCCGAAGTGGTCAAGCTCGTCTCGTGGGCGGCCTCGAACGGCGACCGTTCCGAGAACGGCGACTACATCTACGGCAAGCGCCGGCTGCGCGAAATCGACCGGCGCATCCGCTTCCTCACGAAGCGACTGGATCTGGCCGAGGTCGTGGACAGCAGCCGGCAGGAAAGCGTGGATCAGGTGTTCTTCGGCGCGACTGTCGAGTATGGCACCGAAGACGGCGAGGCGCATACGATCACGATCGTCGGCATCGACGAGGTCGATCTCGACCTCGGTCACGTGAGCTGGGTTTCACCCGTCGCGCGGGCGCTCCTGAAGGCGAAGATCGGCGATCAGGTCACGCTGCACACGCCGGCTGGGCCGGAGCCGATCGACGTGCTGGACGTGCGGTATCCGTCGCCGCACGCCTGAATGAACCCCTTGTCGCAGAAATAAAAAAAGGCACCCGAGGGTGTAATGCCGTTCAGTTAAGGTCCCGTTTCAGGTACCGAACGGTGTAGCGGAAAGGTCTGGACTTGACGGCCCGTGCGCAAGAGCGCCCGGGCCGTTTTTCGTTGGCGAGCTGCTTGAGCCGCTGGCGCAGGCGCACGAGCAGCGCAGGAAGTTTGCCGTACGAGCGGGTCACGGCTGCCCATGACATCTCATACTGAATCGTGTGAAACGCGCGGATGAAGCTCAGGTCCCCGGGGGCGCGTCCGGCCTCAAGCGCGGCCTTCGCCACCTCCAGCCGGATCAGGTTGTAGGCAATCAGGGCGCCCCAGAACTCCTGGTAGACGCCGTCAACGGTCTGGCTGCGCAGGGTCAACTCCATGCCCAGCATCGACTGCTTCAATTCCCGGTAACTGGTCTCGATCTGCCAGCGACGTGCGTAGCAGGACACGATGTCCGTTGCCTCGAACCGCTCTCGATCACACAGGGAGCTGAGCAATACCCGCTGCCGGCCACGCGCATCGACGGCAAGCACGGCACGGGCTTGCCAGAACTCAGGCAGTTCCGGACAGGCCTTTCGCGCCTGGGGCGATACACGCATGCGCACCATCTGGTCGCCGGGTTCGCCGCTGAGCACCTCCCAGCGCGTATTGGACTTGGCTGGAATGATGAAATGCCGGTTCGCGCCGCCCGAGACCAGATTGCACAACAACTGGGCCGACAGAAACCCTTTGTCAAACACCGTAATGGAGTTCTCCGGCACGCGCGGAACAAGCTGGCGCGCCGAGATCATCTCGTTGACGTCGTAAGGGCCGAATTCGGCGTCGCGCACCAGGTGCGTGGGAATGGCAGTCAGCGTGACGGCGCGCAACTGGGGGTAGCTGCCCAACCGGTCATGTGCGGCCACGGACGCCCCGAAGTGCCTGCGGTTGGCGGCACTGTCGGCCGTGCGCAGCGTGGTGCCGTCCATGGCGAACAGCGAGAATCCCTTGAAGAGGTAGTGTGCCTGATCCTGGGTAGTCCAGTTCCTGGCGCATTCGTGAAAGAGCCACGCCAGCGGCGCGGCGCCAGTGCGCTGTCGTGCCTGGGCGATGGCACTCTTGCTGACAAACGACGCATCGGGTGCGGGAAGAGCAAGCTCCAGGGCGTCAACGACCTCACTGACCGACTGATGCCGGTACAGCGCCAGCGCGATCACCAGCCACACCACCTGCTGCGCTGGCAGGCGGCGCCGCCGGATGCTGGCGCTGCCGCTGGCCTGAACTGCCTGTTCAATCCATTCATATGGCAGATGCTGGCCCAGCCGATCCCATTCGAACGGCGGGTGCGCATCGACAAGAAGAGGAAGGTCGTCAACCAGCATGGCGACGAAAGTTAACACCGTCGCGCCCTGTTTACAACAGGCGCTCGCCACAAACAAAAATGCCGTTCAGTTGCTTAACTGAACGGCATTACACCCGAGGGTGCCTTTTTCAGCTGCAGTGCTGGCCGAAGTGGCCAGCAGCATGCCGCTTAGAAGCGGTGACGCATACCAACCGTCACAGCAACCTGGTCTTGACGGGTCGATGCCGAACCGAGACCGTTCAGGTAAGCGCCGATGTTCTCCGGGTTCGACGACACGTGCTGCCAGTCGCCTTGCAGGTAGACGTCGGTGCGCTTCGACAGTGCGTAATCCGACTGCAGTGCGACCGTGTTGTAGTTCGGGTTCACGCCGCCGCCGAGGTTCGCACGGGTGTACGTGTACGCGCCAGCCAGGCTCAGAGCCGGGGTCAGAGCGTAACGGATGTTGCCTTCAAAGTTTTGGAAGCGTGCGCTGTTCGCGTTGAAAGCGATGCCGCCCGTCGTGGCCGAACCCGTACCCGATTGCGTACCCGAGATGCCGCCGCCGTTTGCGTTGCTCAGGTTCGTCTGCGTGTACACGAAGCCAGCCGTTGCCGGGCCGAACGTGTAGTTGATGCCGCCGCCGAACGTGCGCTGACGGCCTGCCAGGAACGTCCACTCACCCGTTTGTGCGCCTGCTGCGCTCGAGGTCGGCGAGTTTGCTGCCGTGCCGAGTGCGCCGTGGAACGTAGTCGACGTAACGTCGTTGTTCAGTTGCAGGTAGGCTGCGGCAAAGTTCAGGCCGCCCCAATTGTAGTTTGCGCCGAAGCTGTATGCACGGTTGTTCGCGAAGTTCGTGCTGTTCGAGAACGAGTACGTACCGCCGAATTTGAAGCCAGCGTAGTTGACGCTCGAGTACTTGATCGTATTGTTGAAACGAACCGAGTTGTTCAGGTTGTCGTTGTCAAACGGGTGAGCGGCGATCGTGCCACCGTATTGCGTGCCGGTGTTCGACAGCGGTGCAAGGTAGTCGACCACGGAGTCGTACTGACGACCGAGGGTGACAGCACCGTACTGGTCGCTCGCGAGACCGACGAATGCCTGACGGCCGAACATGCGAGCCGACTGGCTAGCCGTGCCGTTCATGATGTTGAAGCCGTTTTCCAACGTGAAGATGGCCTTCAGACCGCCACCGAGGTCTTCAGCGCCGCGCAGGCCCCAACGGCTGCCGTTGACCGTGCCGCTCGATGCCTTCCAGAGGCTGTGGCCGCCGGAGTTGTTTGCGTAGGTGATGCCGGCGTCGATCAGGCCGTACAGCGTAACGCTGCTTTGCGCGTGTGCAGCCGTTGCAAAAACGCCCGTCAGGGCGGCGACCATGAGAGTCTTTTTCATCTTTGTAAACTCCGAGAACAGAGGTGGGTTTCGTTGAACCCCGTTTGGGAAACCGTCCATACGAAGCGCAGCGAGAGGCAAGTTCGCGTGGTACGAATTAATCCGTCCGAGACAATCCGTCCGAGTCGGTTTCCAGACAGGCAGAGTGTAGAGAGGGTGCTCGAAGAGGGGGTATTCCGAAATCCGCAATAAAGTATTGCGCTATCGGAAATGATTATCTCGCTCGTCTTAAGCCCTGCTGGTAAAGGCTTTGAGCGGATTTCCGGGGAAGGGGGCGAAACTGTCAACCGCTCGAGCGTTGTGCAATCGCTACAACAATTGATTGCGAAAAACGCCTTAAAACGGTCTCAACTGATTATTGCGCCCAGCGTAACAGATGATTGTGCGCCGCAAGCTTAATCGTCAGACGTGGGTGCGGCTATACTTCAGTCGCTGCTTTCCGAAGCAGACTTTTTCGTTGACGAAAAAGATCTCCAAACCTTTGTCGGCGCGGCCTTTTCAGCCGCGCTTTTTTTTGCCTGTCATCTGGCCACGTGCGGGCCACGCGCGCGACGCGTACCTTATTGGGTACCCGCTTGCGGCGGCTCAGGCTGCAGGCTCCAGTCTTCCATTACGTAGTGCCTTGCGTCCATAGGGGAACACAGCAGGTTGTGCCAGTGATCCCCGTGCCATGCGCCATAGGCTTCGGCTTCTTCAGCCGTGGGCGCAATCCCGTCCGTTTGTACGAGCCAGTGAATCCATCGCCGCAGAGCTGTCAGCATGATGACCTCCGATGCCGCTAACAATATGGATCATGAGTTGAATGTATTACTCGAACAACCGGGAGAAACACTTACGTTTGACACGGATTGTTACATTTCGGGAAAACTTCCCGGTAGAAATGACGTGAGCGAGATAATCGGGTAAAAATGACGCAGGGCTATATATCGATTCGGTTGGCATATGATTTTTTTGCCGCTTTTTGATGCGTACCGCTTTTATTGCTGAATCGGGAATGCTGTTATAAAAAATTCGCTTGACTGGCGATTGACGTTCCCCGTATAACGGCAAAGCTGATTTTCGTTCCGCTGCAATTTCAAAACGTGGAATTCGCTGAAGCGGGACAGCGGGAATTGGCTGGATACGGCGTGAGGGTGATTACCCGCGTCATTAAAATCTCGAGGGAAACTGAAACATGGAAACCGGTATCGTCAAATGGTTCAATGATGCGAAGGGCTTTGGCTTCATCACGTCTGACGCCGGCGGCGACGATCTGTTCGCGCACTTCTCGGAAATCCGCGCCGACGGCTTCAAGTCGTTGAAGGAGAACCAGCGTGTGTCGTTCGACGTCAAGGTCGGCCCGAAGGGCAAGCAGGCCGCGAACATTCAGCCGCTGTAAGTACAGCGTGCGAGCGCTCGCTACGCGAACGCTCATGCGACACCAGGCCCCGGGCAAACCCCGGGGCTTTTTTATTTTTGACATATTGATATTTAGTTAGATTTACTGGTCATGTTTTTACTCGCGGAATTAATCGGGAAAACCCTGGGAATCCGTGATTTGCCTGTTTCGGGTTTTCACTAAAAGCCAAAAGTCGCACTTATACTGCCGGAACCGTCGGCGCGTGGCGTCCAAACGGTGCATACTTGGTCCGTTTTCCATTTCCCCTGTCGTTTTCCCATGTTTGAATCCTCCTTGAGCGCCGCACAGCCCGCCGGCGACCTTCCCATCGTCTTCGTGGACCTCGAGACGACCGGCGGTTCGGTAGGCGAGCACCGCATTACCGAAGTTGGCGTCGTGGAGGTGGCGCAAGGGCAGGTGACCCGATGGAGCACCCTCGTCGATCCCGGTCAGCCTATCCCGCCCTTTATCCAGCAGCTCACCGGTATTACCGACCAGATGGTGCGCGGCGCGCCGCGCTTCGCCGAGATCGCCGCGGAACTCCATGGGCGGCTCGCCGGCAAGCTCTTCGTCGCGCACAACGCAGCCTTCGACCGCGGCTTTCTGCGCGCGGAGTTCGAGCGTGCCGGTTATTCCTTCAACCCCGATGTGCTGTGCACCGTGCGCCTGTCACGAGCGCTTTTTCCGGGCGAGAAGCGCCACGGGCTCGACGCGCTGGTCGAACGCCACGCGCTCGTGCCGTCGGATCGCCATCGCGCGCTCGCCGATGCCGATCTCCTCTGGCAGTTTTGGCAGCGCCTGCCCGCGCTGGTGCCCGGGGAAGCGCTGGCGTCGCAGATCGAGCGCACGACGCGCCGTCACGTATTGGCCGGCGACATTACCGACGAACTGATCGACACGGCGCCAGCGGGCCACGGCGTGTATGCGTTCTACGGAGAGAACGATGTGCCGCTCTACGTGGGGCGCAGCGTACGGGTGCGCCAGCGCGTGCGCGCACATCTTTCGGGTGAGCGGCGCTCGTCGCGCGAACAACGG
This sequence comes from Paraburkholderia sp. EG286B, assembly GCF_040965655.1. Taxonomy (NCBI): domain Bacteria; kingdom Pseudomonadati; phylum Pseudomonadota; class Betaproteobacteria; order Burkholderiales; family Burkholderiaceae; genus Paraburkholderia; species Paraburkholderia sp. EG286B. Next base: position 436,986 of record NZ_JBFRCF010000004.1, read on the forward strand.
ATGGCGCAACAGGTCCGCCGCGTGGAGTGGCGTGCGACCGGCGGCGAGCTTGGCGCGCTGCTGGTCGAGGCGCAATGGATCGCCACGCTCAAGCCCTCGTTCAACCGCGTGCCGCGTGTGTCGAAGCGCGACCCCGCCGACCTTGGGGCGGCGCCCTGGCCATTCGGCGGCGCTGTGGTCGTGCTCGAGCAGGACGCGACGAATGGCGCCGACGTCTATCACCTGATCGATCGCTGGTGCTATATCGGCGCCTTTCCGAGCACGGCCGAGGCCGAAGCGCTGGTGGACAGCAGCGCCGAGCGCGTGTTCGAGCTTTCGACCTGGCGCATTCTGCAAACGCACTTCGAACGCGGTCTGCGTGTGCAGGTGCTGCAGCTCTCCGAGGCCGACGGCCTCACGAGCGCGGCATAGCAGCGCTTAGGCAGTTCCGCCTACGCCGCCCGATTCGCACACATGCTCCAGCGCCTGATTCATCGCATTCGTGCGCGCGGAGTCGTAGCGCGTGAGCTCCTTCCAGTTCGCGACCGTTCTTGCGACGCGCGCCGGGCAATCCGGTGCGCCGCGCAGCGGTTGTACGCGTGCGAGCGCACCGATCAATTGTCCGGTGAGTCTGTCGAGTTGCGGGCGCGTCGCCGTGGCGAGATCCGGTGCCGGGTCGCTGGGCGCCTGGGAGGCGCGCCACGTGTCGAATAGCGACTTCTGCATTTGCGTGCTGGCATCGATCTGATCGCGGAAGAACGCTCGCGCAAACGCGGGATCGACGCCGGCTGCCGTGGCGCGCTTCTGCACGTCGGCGAGCAGGGCGTCTTCGCGGGGCGTGTCGGTGATCGGCTTGTGATGCTGCCACTTCCAGTGCGCGACCGGCTCGGCGAGCGCCAGCCGCTGCGAAACGAGCGCGACGAGGTTGGTCAGGGCGGTGTCGTCACCGTCGGCGTGGACGGATGCGATCGGCAGGGCGAAGAGCAGCGCAGCAGCGCAACGTGCGCTCGCGCGGGTCAGCAAAGTCATCGAGTGGAAGAAAGACGCCGGCATGGAAAACCGCAGCATAGCCGGTTATGGTGCGCTTGCGTCTAACGGGTGCTGAGGTCGATTCGAGATGGCCGCATCGAGGCGCGCGATCGAGCGCGCCGAATGCCAACGGCTACGGTGCAAAACTGCGCGCGCAGCATGACACGCGCGTCCCCGAACTACGCGTGTCGAGATGCACACGAACGTCTGCAGCGCGTGTGAGCCCGCGAGCGCGTACGTGTGCTCTTCCCCGTCACTTCTGTTCGTGTGCCTTGCGTTGCTCGTCGAGAAATGCGCGCACGTGAGCGGGCAATTCATCGCCGAGAAACTCGACGGCCACCGGTTCCGGATCCGGGCTGAAAACTTGGTCCGGGGTCGGAATCCTTGGCGGTTTGGCATCCATGATCTTTCTCCTATGTAAGCCGATTATCCGGCTCGGCACTTCTGCTGCGCTAGTCCCGCTTACGGTAACAGTGCTTTTCTCGCACGCGTGTTGCTTTCTTCGCACAGCGATACAAATGATTAACGGCGCGGGAATATAATTGTTGAGATGTCCTTCGCACTGCCACATGCTGCGTGAATCGCGTACGCTCCACGTTTCTCCAACTCTCCAGCGCAGCGTCTGCTGCAGTCGCACAACGCCTCGATCGCGCTTCCCCCGGCTCTGGGCACCGCGCAGACCGTACAGTCTTGCCGCGTTCGTATTGCGCGGCGCCGCACGCGCGGGCCGCTCCCTCCGGCTTCAGCTTCAGCGTGCAGACACCATTCATCTACAACGGTCGATTATGCTTAGCCGTTGACGTCGAAACGTTAATAAGAATTAAAACTATGTAAGCGACCGTTTCTATCCGATTGGGTGATTAATACTTTGTTGCGCGTCATTTAGCCGCGATTTAATGACCGAACGTGCGTAAATAGCCGCGCATTCGGGCGCGGCGTATTGATGCACACCGATAATTCGTTACGTTTGGGCCTCCGGCGGCGCCGGCACACGCTGCACTTGAGCATGGTTCGCGGGCGTCGCGCGCACGTCCACCTGGCCATGAATGCGTGACTGGTGGCCGTCCGCGAACATGTAGTACGGAAACGGGTGAGCGGGCTCGGAGGCCGCGTCGAGACGCGCGACCAGTTCGGGGGCGAGCGTGAAGTCGAGCGCGCCCAGCGACTCTTCGAGTTGCGCGGCTTTGGTTGCGCCCACGATGATGCTCGCCACGCCGCGCTTCTGATACAGCCAGTTCAACGCCACCTGGGCCATGGGGCGGTTGGCCTCCTGCGCGACCCGCTCGAGCTCAGCGACGATCGCAAAGTTGCGCGCCGAGAGCTTGTCGAAGCCGGGCGGCGGCTTTGCCCCCATCGTCTGCAAGCGGCCCGCACCGCTCACGCCTTCGCTGGCCTGCGACGGCCGATACTTCCCCGACAGCACCCCCATGCCGAGCGGACTCCACGGCACGAGCCCCATGCCGAGTTGCGTCGCGAGATCGGCGAATTCGTGTTCCGCGTTGCGCTCGATCAGGGAGTATTCGAGCTGCATGGCCGCGACCGGCTCGAAGCCGCGCCAGTCGGCCAGCGTCTGCGCACGGCCCGCGTACCAGGCGGGGACGTCGGAGAGACCCACGTAGCGGATCTTGCCCGCGCGCACGGCGTCGTCCATTGCGCGCATCACTTCGTCGACGGGCGTCATGCGGTCCCACGTGTGCAGGTAATAGAGATCGATGTAGTCGGTCCCTAGGCGCTTGAGCGAGCCGTCGAGCGCGCGCAACAGGTTCTTGCGATGGTTGCCGCCGGCGTTCGGATTGCCCGCTTGCGCGTTGTACGAATACTTGGTGGCGATGACGAGCCGCTCACGCAGACCGCGCGCCGCCGCGAAGCGCCCCACCCAGGTTTCGCTCGTGCCTTCTGTATAGAGGTCGGCGGTGTCGATGAAATTGCCGCCTGCATCGACATAGAGGTCGAAGAGTCGCTGTGCGGTGGCTTCGTCGGCGCCCCAGCCCCATTCGGTGCCGAACGTCATCGTGCCGAGGGCGATGGGGCTGACGCGCAGGCCCGAGCGGCCGAGCAGGGTGTAGCTAGCGAGTTTCATGGCGGTTTCCTCAAAGAGTGAATGGCGAACGCGAACTCATCTGGCGCTATTCCTTTTTGTGGAAAAATCGGGCTCAGCTGAAAGCACTGTGAAGCCAGGCTTCACAATGGAGGCAACATGGACCCGGTTTCCACGCCACCGTTCGCGCCGCCCGCCACGTCGGGACTGGCGGGACGCCTGCCCGCACTGCTGGCGGTGGCTGCTGTCGCTCGCCATGGCAGCTTCACGCGTGCGGCCTCCGCCGCGGGCTTCTCGACTTCGGCGCTTTCGCAAACGGTGCGGGCGCTCGAAGCGCAGCTCGGCGTGAGGCTCTTCAATCGCACGACGCGCCGAGTCGCGCTGACCGAGGCGGGCGCGCAGTTGCTCGCGCGCGTTCAGCCCGCACTCTCACAGATCGAGGCGGCGTTCGATGCACTCGACGCCTCGCGCGACGCCCCGGCCGGCACGCTGCGCATCAACCTGCCGCGCGTGGCGAGCGAGTTGCTCGTCATGCCGCACCTCGCGGAATTCATGGCGCGCTATCCGCAGATCAAGCTCGAACTCGCGCTCGACGACGGTTTCGCCGATCTGGTCGGCGACGGCTTCGATGCCGGGATCCGCCTGGGGGAATCGGTTGCGCCGGGCATGATGGCGGTGCCGATCGGCGGGCCGATTCGCATCGTCGTGGTGGGCTCGCCGGCATACTTCGAGCGTCGCGCTCGGCCCGTCACCCCAGACGACCTCGCCGCGCATGATTGCCTGCACTATCGCTTCGCGCCGGGCGGCGTCTACCGCTGGGAGTTCGCGCAGCCGGAGGATCCTGGGCGCGTGTTCGATGTGGTCACCGAGGGCCGCTTCGTGACCAACGATCTGCGTACGATGGTGCGTGCCGCCGAGCAGGGCGTGGGTCTGCTGCACGTGATCGAAGATTACGTGCGTGCGCAGCTGGAGGAAGGCCGGCTCGTGCCGGTGCTCGAGCCGTGGGGCGCATCGTTCCCGGGGTTCTATTTGTATACGGCCGGGCGTGCGCAGTTGCCGCCCAAGCTGCGTGCGTTCATCGACTTTCTGCGCGAGAAGCGTGAGGGCGCCTAAGCTCATCACGTAGCGCGAGGTGGGGCGATGGGATCAGATGATCGAAGGGGTTAGGCACAGCGCACGGAGTGCCGTGCGCCGACGCCACAAAGCAAAAAGCCCAGTCCGAAGACTGGGCTTTTTGCTTGAATCCTGGTGCCGGAAAGAGGAATCGAACCCCCGACCTTCGCATTACGAATGCGCTGCTCTACCGTCTGAGCTATTCCGGCGTGCATCAGAGAAGAAAGATTATAGGAAGTCCCCGCGAACTATGCAAGCCCTTCCCTCCTCTTTTTTCATTTTTTCGCTTCGTGGTGGTAGCGCGTGACGCGCTCGACCTCGTTCTTCGAGCCGAGGAATACGGCGACGCGCTCATGCAGGCTCTTCGGCTGGATCTCGAGAATGCGCTCTTCGCCGTTGGTCGCCATGCCGCCCGCCTGTTCGACGATGAACGACATCGGGTTCGCTTCGTACATCAGGCGCAGCTTGCCGGGCTTCGACGGATCGCGCTTGTCGGCCGGGTACATGAAGATGCCGCCGCGGTTCAGAATGCGGTGCACATCCGCGACCATCGAGGCAATCCAGCGCATGTTGAAGTTCTCGCCGCGCGCGCCGTCCTTGCCGGCGTTCAGCTCGCCGATGTACTTCTGCACCGGCTCATACCAGTGGCGTGCGTTCGACGCATTGATCGCGTATTCGCGCGTCTCTTCCGGAATGCGCATGTCGCTTTGCGTGAGCACCCACGAGCCCAGTTCGCGGTCGAGCGTGAAGCAGTTCACGCCGTGGCCGGTCGTGAGCACGAGCACCGTTTGCGGGCCGTATACGGCGTAGCCCGCGGCGACCTGCTTCGTGCCGGGCTGCAGGAACGATTCCTCGGTCGCCTGCTGGCCGTCCGGGCAGCGCAGCACCGAGAAGATCGTGCCAATCGACACGTTCACGTCGATGTTCGACGAGCCGTCGAGCGGATCGAACACGAGCAGGTATTCGCCCTTCGGATAGTTGGCCGGGATCGGGAAGAACGTTTCCATTTCCTCCGAGGCCATCGCGGCGAGGTTGCCGCCCCATTCGTTGGCGTCGAGCAGGATCTCGTTCGAGAGGATGTCGAGGTTCTTCTGCACTTCGCCCTGGACGTTCTCGCTGCCGGCCGTGCCGAGGGCGTCACCGAGCGCGCCCTTGCTGACGTTGAAGCTGATCGCCTTGCACGCGCGCGCGACGACTTCGATCAGGAGACGCAGGTCGGCGGGCAGGTTGCTGTGCTGGCGCTGCTGCTCGATCAGGTACTTGGTGAGGGTGGTGCGACGTTGCAAAGCCATTGCAGTACTCCGGATACGCTTGGGAATAGCGCAATTCTACCCGCTCGACTGTGACCGCCCGCCGCACAGCCGCGCAAAATAAAGCGCCGGGGCCCGGCCGGGTTGGCTGGCGCGGCTTTGGGCGCGGTGCCCGGTCGCGGCGCACCGCCAAAATAATCGTGAAAAAAATGCGCAAAAAAACCGGCGCGCCGGCCGGTTCATGGGTCGCCGCGCGGCGCTGCTCAGGCGCCGCGCGTGGTGTGCCGCTTCGTCCGGTTTCGTCTGATCAAGCCAGCGCTTTTTCGACGATCTCGCGTACGTCGCGCGATTTGGCCTCAGCGGCGACGCGCTCGAGCGCCGTGCGCATCGCGTCACGCAGCGCGGGCGTGAAGCGGCGCCATAGTTCGAGATTGCGGGCGAGGCGCGCCGCGACCTGCGGATTGAGCGCGTCGAGCGCGATCACCTGGTCGGCCCAGAATGCGTAGCCCGAGCCGTCGGCGGCATGGAACTGCGCGGGGTTCGCTGCGCAGAAGCTGAAGATCAGCGAGCGTGCGCGGTTCGGGTTCTTGATGTTGAACGCCGGGTGGCCCATGAGCGCGCGCACCGTCTCGATGGCCGGGCGTTGCGCCGTGCCCCGTTGCGTGGCTTGCAGCGCGAACCACTTGTCGATCACGAGCGGTTCCTTCTCGAAGCGTACGTAGAAGTCTTCGAGCGCGCGGCGAGCGACGTCGCCGCCCGTGGCCGCCTGCACGTTCAACAGCGCCGAGAGCGCCGCCGAACGGTCGGTCATGTTGTTCGCGGCGTCGTATTGCGCCGTGGCGAGCCGCACCGCTTGCGCGGAGTCGTCGAGCTCCGAGAGATACGAGAGCGCGAGGTTCTTCAAGCCGCGGTGCCCAGCCCCCTCGGGCGTCGGCTCGTACGCGCCCGGCGTGATATTGCGCTCATAGGCGGCGAGCCATTCACCTTGCAGCGCCGTTGCCAGTTGCTTGCGCACGAACTGGCGCGCGGCATGCACGGCGGCCGGATCGGATTCGGTCATCTGCTCGGCGAGATACGTTTCCGAGGGCAGCATGAGCGCCAGCTCGCGGAACGACGGCGAGAGCGATTCGTCGGTCAGCACGCGGCGGAACGCATCGACGAGCGCGTCGTTGATTTCGAGCGGCTGGCCCGCGGCGGCGCGTCCGGCGAGCGCGAGCAGTTCCCGCGTGGCGAGGCGCTGGCCCGCTTCCCAGCGATTGAACGCATCGCTGTCGTGCGCGAGCAGGAACGCGAGTTCGTCGTTGCCGTAGTCGTAGTCGACGATGACCGGCGCCGAGAAGTTGCGCAGCAGCGAGGGCAGGGGCTTGGCCATCACGTCGGCGAACGTGAAGGTCTGCTGCGTGTCGGTCAGCTCCAGCACGCGCGTCGTGCCGTGCGCGGCGGCTTCGCCTTCGAGGCGCAGCGGCAGGTCCGCGCCGTCCGCGCCGATCAGGCCGATTGCAAACGGAATGTGCAGCGGGCCCTTCTGCGTTTCGCGCGCGGCGGGCGAGCCGTTGGCGTAGCCCTGCGTGAGCGTCACGCTGTAGCAGCGCGTGCCTTCGTCGTAGCTCGTGCTCACGCTCACGCGCGGCGTGCCCGCCTGGCTATACCAGCGTTCGAATTGCGCGAGGTCGCGGCCGTTGGCGTCGGCCATCGCGGCGCGGAAGTCGTTGCAGGTCACGGCCTGGCCGTCGTGGCGCTGGAAGTACAGGTCCATGCCCTTGCGGAAGCCGTCGCGTCCGAGCAGCGTCTGATACATCCGCACGACTTCCGCGCCTTTTTCGTAGACGGTCATCGTGTAAAAGTTGTTGATCTCGACGTAGCTCTCGGGGCGCACCGGATGTGCCATCGGGCCTGCGTCTTCGGCGAACTGCATCTGGCGCAGCACGCGCACGTCTTCGATGCGTTTGGTCGCGCGCGCCGCCTCGTTCTCGTCGCCGCCCGACATCGCCGCCGAGAACTCCTGGTCGCGGAACACCGTGAGGCCTTCCTTCAGGCTCAGCTGGAACCAGTCGCGGCAGGTCACGCGGTTGCCGGTCCAGTTGTGGAAGTACTCGTGGCCGACCACGGCCTCGATGTTGGCGAAGTCGACATCGGTGGCCGTTTCCGGATTCGCGAGCACGTACTTCGTATTGAAGATGTTGAGCCCCTTGTTCTCCATCGCGCCCATGTTGAAGTCGCTCACGGCGACGATCATGAAGCGGTCGAGATCGAGTTCGAGGCCAAAGCGCTGTTCGTCCCAGTGGATCGAGTGGATGAGCGAGTCCATCGCGTGGCGCGTCTTGTCGAGATCGTGCGGCTCGACCCAGACCTGCAGCAGCTTTTCCTTGCCCGAGCCGCTCTGGATGCGCTCTTCCAGCGCCACGAGCTTGCCCGCCACGAGCGCGAACAGATAGCTCGGCTTGCGGAACGGGTCTTCCCATTTCGCATAGTGACGGCCATCGGGCAGCTCGCCTTCGGCGATCAGGTTGCCGTTCGAGAGCAGCACCGGGTACGCGGTCTTGTCGGCGCGCAGCGTGACCGTGTAGGTCGCCATCACGTCGGGCCGGTCGAGGAACCAGGTGATGCGGCGAAACCCTTCGGCCTCGCACTGCGTAAAGAAGTTGCCGCTCGACACGTACAGGCCCGAGAGCGTGGTGTTGGCGGCGGGCGCGCACGCGCCGGTGAGCGTGAGCTCGAAGGCCTCGGGCACGTTCTCGATCGTGAGCCCGTGTTCGTGCGCGCGGACATTCGCGTAAGGCTTGCCGTCGATCGCCGCGCCGATGAATTCGAGCTGCTCGCCCATGAGTTCGAGGTGCGAGGTGGGTTGCGCGTCGGGATTGCGACGCACGCGCAACGTGCTCTTGACGATCGTGCGCTCGGGCACGAGGTCGAATTCGAGGTCGACGGTATCGATCAGAAACGCGGGCGGCGCGTAGTCTTCGCGGCGGATCACGGTGGGCGTGGCGGTATCGGACATGGTCTGGATAGGGGCGTGTCGGATCGGGGTGGATCGATCGGTGTGGATCGCTCGGTGTGGATCGAATGGGCCGGCCGCGGCGGCGTGTGCGCCCGCCGGGCGCTGCCTGCCGTCGCGGGAGCGCGGCGGATCGCCCCATTGTACAAAGGCTCGGGCCGCTTTGTCCGTCGGGGCCCGGTCGCCGAACTTTCGCGCCGCGCCACGAGTCAGTATGATCAGGCCCTGCCGCGCAGCTGGCTGAACGCAAAACAGGACACGACCGGCGTGGAATGCGCACGGATCGGACACGGAATAAGCGCGGCGCAAAGATCGTATCGGAGAGAGCGGCCCCCACGACTGCACTTTTCCAACTGAAGCAACCCTGCTACGAGAAGACCATGATGCACGACAGATGGACCCGCCGCGCCCTCCTGATGCTGGCGGCGCTCGCCCTCACGCTCTCCGGCTGCACGACCTACGTGACGAGCCAGGTGACCGCCTTCTCCGCATGGGACGGCGGCAGTGACGCCACGCGCACCTTCGCGTTCAAACGCAGCCCCGAGCAGAACCAGAGCATCGAGCAGAGCACCTACGAGCAGTTCGTCGCCAACGGGCTCGCCATGCACGCATTCCGCCTCGTGGCCGAGCCGCAGGCGCGCTATCTCGTGGGCCTCGCCTACGGCAGCCGCACCGACACGGTGACGGTCGCGCAGCCCGTGTTCTACAACCCCTGGCCGGGCCCGTACTGGGGGCCGTGGAACCCGTGGGGCGCATGGGGACCTTATCAGCCCGCCTACGTGAACCAGAGCTATCCCGTGTATTCGCATGCGCTCGCGATTCGCATCACGGAAAAGGCGAGCGGCAAGGAGGTCTATAACGTGCAGGCGCGCACTTCGGGCGACGATCCCTCGCTCGTACGCGTGATGCCCTTTCTCGTGCAGAGCGCGCTGGGGAATTTCCCGCTGGCCAACGGCACGGTCACGGAGGTCAAGATTCCGGTCGGCAAGAATGGCGGCGCGCCGAACGAGACAGCTGCGGCTCCGGCGGGTGCGGGGCAGGGCAGTGCGGCCGCGACGGGGAACGCGCCGGCGAAATAGGCACGCATCGTCGTGCCCGCCCACCAGGCGACGCGTCGGAACTTCTGTCCGGCGCGTTTTTTTATGCCATGCGCGACGGCACGTCAGAACCCCACGCCCAGAATCGCGAGCACGCCGAGTACGACGAACAGCACCGCCGCAACGGCATGCACGAGTTTCGTCGGCAGCTTGTGGGCGAAGCGGTCGCCGAGCAGGATCGCGGGCACATTGGCGATCATCATGCCGAGCGTCGTGCCCGCCACCACGCCGAAGAAGTCGTGAAAGCGCGCGGCGAGCGCCACGGTCGCGATCTGCGTTTTGTCGCCCATTTCCGCTAGAAAGAAGGTCACCACCGTGGCGCCGAACACGCCGAGCTGCGAGCGGTTCACGTTCGCCTCGCCTTCATCGAGCTTGTCCGGTACGAGGATCCAGAGCCCCATGGCGACGAACGAGGCGGCGAGCGCCCAGCGCATGACGCCAGGCGTCACGAACGCGCCGAGCCACGTGCCGAGCGCGCCCGCGCCCGAGTGATTGACGAGCGTCGCGACGAGCACGCCGAGGATGATCGGCAGCGGTCTGCGGTAGCGCGCCGCGAGCACGAGCGAGAGCAACTGCGTCTTGTCGCCGATTTCGGCGAGCGCGACTGCGCCGGCCGAGACCAGGAAGGCTTGGTTCACGTTCTGATGGATCCTCGGGCCGTGTGTCTGCGAGCGACGACCCACGAACCGCCGGGCCCTGTTGCGGCGGACATGGGTCATCGGTCTCGCCAGGCCCGGGACAAAGGCCGCGTCCGCCATGGCCGTACAAGCCAGGTCTGTTGACGGACGCCCCCGCGAATTCGCGCGCGGCAAGCCCCGGATCCGAAGACCGGCGCTGCGGCGCGATGCGAGGCGGCTACTCCCCAATGAAGCGCGGATCATAGTATCGCGCTTTTGCCTGCAACCCCGCGCTGGGCGGGGCTTTCAGCGGCGCGTGCCGGCGCGGCTGTGCACGCGCTTGCCTGCCGCGTAGGTCTCGAACACGGCGCGGTCGTCGCCGAGCAGGGCGAGCGCGAACAGCAATTCTTCCAACGATTCGGCGCGTGCCGTGCGCCGCGCGAGCAGCGGCGTGGCCTGCGCGTCGAGCACGACGAAGTCCGCTTCGCTGCCGGGCGCGAGCGTGCCGATCTTGTCGGCGAGATCGAGCGCCTGCGCCGCGCCCGCTGTCGCCAGCCAGAACATGCGCGTGGCCGTGAGGTGGTGGCCGCCCATGCGCGCGACCTTGTGCGCCTCGTTCATGGTTTGCAGCATGGAGAACGAGGTGCCGCCGCCCACGTCGGTGGCGAGCGTCACCGGCATCGACGATTCGCCGGCCTTGTCGAAGTCGAACAGGCCGCTGCCGAGGAACAGGTTCGAGGTCGGGCAGTGCGCCGCGACCGTGCCCGTATCTGCCATGCGGCGGCGGTCTTCATCGTCGAGCCAGATGCAGTGGCCGTACACGGCCCGCTTGCGCAGGAGTCCGTAGTGATCGTACACGTCGAGGTAGCTGCGATGGCCCGGGAACAGTTCCTTGACCCACTTCACCTCGTCCGGGTTCTCGGCCACGTGGCTCTGGATGAAGATGTCGCCATGCGCCTTCGCGAGCGCGCCGCACGCTTCGAGCTGCGCTTCGGTCGAAGTGGGCGCGAAGCGCGGCGTGAGCGCGTACATCTGGCGCCCGCGGTTGTGCCAGCGCTCGATCAGCTCGGCGCTGTCGTCGTAGCCCGTTTGCGGCGTGTCGCGCAGGAACTCGGGGCAATGGCGATCCATCAGCACCTTGCCCGCGACCATGCGCAGGTTCTTCGCTTCGCTCGCGGTAAAGAGCGCGTCGGCGGACTGCTTGTGCACGGTGCAGTACACGAGCGCCGTGGTCGTGCCGCAGGCGAGCAGCTCGTCGACGAAAAAGCGCGCCGTGTCCTGCGCCACCGCTTCGTTTTCGAAGCCGCGCTCGGTCGGGAACGTGTACGTGTTCAGCCACGGCAGCAGACCCGGCGCGGGCGAGGCGATCATGTCAGTCTGCGGATAGTGGATGTGCGTGTCGATGAAGCCAGGCACGATCAGCTTGTCGCGCAGATTGTGGACCGTCGCGTTTTCATCGACGCGCGACTTGAGCGCGGACCACGCGCCCGAGGCGACCACGTGGCCGTCTTCGACGATCACGACGCCGTCTTCGTCAAAGACAGCGGCGTCGGACGATTGCGCAGGGTCGCCGGTGAACGTCAACAGTTTTGCGCGGTAAGCCGATTGAGTCATGGGAACTTCGTCTCCGATAAATTCAGGTAATCGTCCAATGCATGCCCCGCATCACGCATGCCGCTCCTGAAATTGCGGCGCGCAAGGGCCCACGGTCCGGCGCTCGCGCGCTGGACCGGATTCGTGTGACAGCCCGGGCTGGGGCTTGCTGTGCGGACGAGTCCGCGTTTTTAGTTAGCGCCTGGGTGCAGGCCCTAAGCCGTTGCGCGACTCCAGTTCGCGTCGAGCTTCGCGATCAGCGCGGCGCGCTCTTCGGGCGTCACGAACGAAGCCTCGAAGCCGTTGCGCAGGATCGTGTACACCTCGTCGTCGTCGAGCTCGAGCGCTTCGATGATGGCGCGGTAGTTCTCGTTGACGTAGCCGCCGAAGTAGGCGGGATCGTCGGAATTGACGGTCACTGCGACGCCCTTGTCGAGCAGGGCCTTGAGCGTGTGCTGCGTCATGTCGTCGAACACGCACAGCTTGGTGTTCGAGAGCGGGCACACCGTGAGCGCCACGCGCGTGTCGGCCAGACGCGTGACGAGCGCCGCGTCTTCGATGCTGCGCACGCCGTGATCGACGCGGTCGACCTTGAGCAGGTCGAGCGCTTCGTAAATATAGGAGGGCGGGCCTTCCTCGCCTGCGTGCGCGACGAGCTTCAGCCCCAACGCCCGCGCCTTCTCGAACACGCGCTCGAATTTCGAAGGCGGATGACCGCGCTCCGACGAGTCGAGGCCCACGCCGATCAGGCGCGCATAGCGCTCGAACAGCGGGCGCGCGGCTTCAAAGGTGGCGAGCGCATCGGCTTCGCTCAGGTGGCGCAGGAAGCACAGGATCAGCTTGCTCGTGAGGCCGCGCTTTTCGGCGTCGGCAAGCGCGCGGTCGATGCCAGCGACCACGGTTTCGATCGGCACGCCGCGTTCGGTATGCGTCTGCGGATCGAAGAAAATTTCGGTGTGCACGACGTTGTCGGCGAGCGCGCGCTCGCAGTACGCCATCGTCATGTCGTAGAAGTCCTGCTCCGAGAGCAGCACGCTCGCGCCCGCGTAGTAGATGTCGAGGAACGACTGCAGGTCGGTGAACGCGTAGGCGGCGCGCAGCGCGTCGATCGAGTCGTAGGCGAGCTTGACATTGTTGCGCTGGGCGAGCGCGAAGATCAGCTCGGGTTCGAGCGAGCCTTCGATATGGATGTGCAGCTCGGCCTTCGGCGCATTGGCGGCCTTGTCGACGAGCGCCTTTGCGTTGGCGGCGGTATTGGCGGTGGTCGTGATCGTCATGTTCGGTTCGATTAGCTTTCGGGTTCTTCAGTGTTTGACATCACGCGGAATGGGTGGCGGGGGCATGCGCCGCGCTCGCCCGCTTCGCCGCTTCGATCGCCTGCAGCAGTTGCGCGGCGGCCGACACGGCGATGACTTCGGGCGACTTGTCGACGATGCCGTCCACGCCGAGCGGGCAGTTCATGCGCGCGATCTGCAGGGGATCGATGCCGCGCGCGGCGAGCCGGTGCTCGAACTGCTTGCGCTTCGTGTGCGAGCCGATCATGCCGAAGAACACGAAGTCGCCGCGGCGCAGGATGCGCTCGGCGAGATCGAGGTCGCGCGAATGATCGTGCGTCATCACGATGAAGCTCGTGCCGGGCGGGGCCGTGTCGACGGCTTCGTCGGGCGCGTCGTTGGCGTCGATCGCGACGTTGGGCGCGTTCAGCAGCGCGAACGCCTCGGGCGTCGGAAACGCGGCGTCGCGCTCGTCGACCCACAGCACGCGGCAGGGCAGCGTGCCGAGCACGCGCACGAGCGCTGCGCCCACGTGGCCCGCGCCGAACAGCACGACGGGAAAGTCGTTCGGCGCGATGGTTTCGGTGAGGAGCAGTGCGCCGCCCGTTTCCCACAGCAGGCAGTCGGGCGCTTCCACGCCCGGCTCCGGCTCGGAAAGCATGGCCGGATCGGCTGCGGTGCCTTCACCTTCCGGGCTCCCGTTCCGCGAGGAGCGAAATGATACGCTACGCACGGTCGACGCGCCTGCCGCGAGGCGGCGCGCGAGCGTGGCGAGCCAGCCGAGGTCGGCCACGTCGAGGCGCTCGAACGCGAGCACCACGGCGCCGCCGCAGCACTGGCCGAGGCTCGGCCCGAGCGCGAGGCGCTCGAGGCGCCGCGCGTGCGGCGTGCGCATGCCGTCGCGCAGCACCTGACGCGCGATTTCGATGGCCTTCCATTCGAGGTGGCCGCCGCCGATGGTGTGGCGGGCCGCTTCGCGCGTGACGATCATCTTCGTGCCGGCCTCGCGCGGCGCCGATCCCTCGACGCGCGTAACGGTGACCAGCACGGCGGCGTCGCCGTGCGCGAGCAGTTGCTGCAGATCGGAAAGCCAGGTTTGCATCTGGCGCTTCTCCCTACGGGGCGGCACGTTCTCGCCTGTGCCGCCGGTTAATCTTCGTGGCTTCGCGCGGGCTGCGCTTCGCGGTTGGAGTGTGCGAGGCGCCGGCAGGTTCGCGCGCGGTCAGTCCATTTTGCGGTGGTTTTCCCGCAGCGCGTCCAGCGCATCGAGAATTGCTTCAGGCGTCGCGGGCGCGCGCAGCGGCGCGGCCTCGCGCGCCTCGGGCACCGCCGCGCCCACGGCGTCGCGAATCGCGAGAAATACCGAGAACGGCAACAGCAGCGGCGGCTCGCCCACGGCCTTCGAGCGGAACACGGTCGGTTCGACATTGCAGTTGCCGCCGCTGCGATAGAGCTTCACGTCGAACGCCTCTGGCGTGTCGCTTACCGCCGGAATCTTGTAAGTGGACGGGGCATGCGTCATGAGCCGTCCGTCGCGGTTCCACCAAAGCTCCTCGGTGGTGAGCCAGCCCATGCCCTGAATGAAGCCGCCTTCCACCTGGCCGAGATCGATGGCCGGATTGATCGACTGGCCCGCGTCGTGCAGCACATCGGCGCGCACGAGCTTCCATTCGCCCGTGAGCGTGTCGACGACCACTTCGGACACCGCCGCGCCATAGGCGAAGTAGTAGAACGGATGGCCGGTGAGCGTGCGCGCGTCCCAATGCACTTTGGGCGTGGCATAGAAGCCATCGGACCACAGTTGCACACGCTTCATGTATGCGAGTTCGACGCATTCGCCAAAGGCGATCGCCTTGCCGTTCGCTCGCACCAGGCCATCGTCGAACGCGACGTCTTCGGCTGCGCAGCCGTATTGTGCCGCCGCGAACGCGGCGAGGCGCGCGCGGATCGTGAGCGCGGCATCCTCGGCGGCCTTGCCGTTGAGGTCGCTGCCCGTCGAGGCCGCCGTCGCCGACGTATTGGCGACCTTCGAGGTATCGGCGGCGCTCACGCGCACGCGTGCGAGCGGCAAGCCGAGCGTGCCCGCCACGACCTGTGCGACCTTGGTGTTGAGCCCCTGGCCCATTTCGGTGCCGCCGTGGTTCACGAGCACCGAGCCGTCGCGATACACATGCACGAGCGCGCCCGCCTGGTTCAGATGCGGCACGTTGAACGAGATGCCGAACTTGACCGGCGTGAGCGCCAGGCCGCGCTTGAGCACGGGGCTCGTGCGGTTGTACGCGGCGATGGCCGCGCGGCGCTCGTGATAGCGGCTCGACGCGAGCAGTTCGTCGGTGAGCGGCGCGAGCACGTTGTCCTCCACGCGCTGGCCGTAAGGCGTGACGTCGCGCTCGCCGTTGCCGTAATAGTTCGCGCGCCGCACATCGAGCGGATCGCGGCCCAGCGCCCGGGCGATCTCGTCGAGCATCACCTCCATCACGAGCGCGCCTTGCGGGCCGCCGAAGCCGCGAAACGCGGTATTCGACTGCGTGTTCGTCTTGCAGCAGAGCGCGACGATTTCGACGTCCGGCAGAAAGTAGGCGTTGTCGAAGTGACAGACCGCGCGCGTGGCGACCGCGCCCGAAAGATCGGCGGAATAGCCCGCGCGCAGCGCGATCTCCACGCGCGCGCCGAGCAGCCTGCCTGCGTCGTCGTAGCCCGCTTCGTATGTGTAGAGCGCATCGTGGCGCTTGCCGGTGATCATGAAGTCGTCGTCGCGATCCGCGCGCAGCTTCACGGGGCGCTGCAGCTTGTGTGCCGCGAGCGCCGCGACGCACGCGAACAGCGCCGACTGCGATTCCTTGCCGCCGAAGCCGCCGCCCATGCGCCGGCATTCGCAGGCGACGCGATGCGCGGGCCAGCCGAGCAGATGCGCGACGACCTGCTGCATTTCGCTCGGGTGCTGCGTCGAGCTGTAGACGAGCATGCCGGTCTGCTCTTGCGGGAGCGCGTAGGCCACCTGGCCTTCGAGATAGAACTGCTCCTGGCCGCCCACGGCAAACGTGCCCGCGAGGCGATGCGGCGCAGCGGCGAGCGCCGCATCGGGCGCGCCGCGCACGAGACGCAGCGGCGGCAGCACGTAGTGCTGGCGCGTGCGGGCCTCTTCGATGCTGAGCACGGGCTCGAGCGGCGCGTAGCGCACGACGTCTTCGCTCGCGGCGAGCGCCGCGGCGCGGCGCGCGAGTTCGTGGCTCGTGGCGATCACCGCGAACACGGGCTGCCCGAGATATTGCACGACGTCGCTCGCGAGCACCGGATCGTCGTGCACGACCGGGCCGCAGTCGTTCTCGCCGGGGATGTCGGCGGCCGTCAGCACCGCAAGCACACCCGGCGACGAGCGCACGCGTTCGAGATCCAGCGCGACGATGCGCGCGTGCGCATGGCGCGCAAGGCCGAGCGCCGCGTGCACGGTGCCGTGCAGTTCGGGGATGTCATCGGTGTAGCGCGCCTCGCCGCTCACGTGTGCATCGGCGGATTCGTGCGGCAGCGGCGCGCCGAGCGCGCGCTCGTGGGCGTGCTCATCGCCTTTCCGCGGGCGCATGACGAGCGCTTCGGCCTGATCGTTCATGGCGTGACTCCGGCGGCAGCGTCGACGAGGCCGTCGTCGTCGCTTTCGGTGAAAGCGAACGCGTTGACGTCGCACAGCGCGAGCGGAGCCTCGTCGCGCGTTTCGAGCCAGCAGCGCCACAGCAGATTGCGCGCGACCTTCAGGCGGTACGCGCCGCTCGCGCGCATGTCCGTGAGCGGCTGATAGTCGGTGGCGAGCGCATCCATCGCGCGCTGGGCGCTGGCTTCGTCCCAGCGTGCGCCGGTGAGCGCGGCTTCGGCGTGCGTGGCGCGCTGCGGGATCGCGGCCATGCCGCCGTAGGCGATCCGCGCGCTCGCGAGTGTGCCGTCCTCGCGCACGTCGAGTGCAAATGCGGCGCATACCGCCGAGATATCCTGGTCGTAGCGTTTCGAGACCTTGTAGGTGCGAAAGCGCAGTGTCGGCGCGGGCCGGGGCACGCGGACCGCTTCGACGAATTCGCCGGCTTCGAGCGCGTTCTGCTGGTAGCCCGTGTAGAAGGCCGCGAGCGGCAGCGTGCGCACGCGCGCCGCGCGGCGCAGCACGAGCGTGGCGTCGAGCGCGAGCAGCGCGGGCATCGAGTCGCCGATCGGCGAGCCGTTCGCGACGTTGCCGCCGAGCGTCCCCGCGTTGCGGATGGGCAGCGAGGCGAAGCGCGCCCACAGTTCCGCGAGTTCGGGGTAATCGATGGCGAGCGCGGCGTAGGCCTCTTCGAGCGAAACGGCCGCGCCGATCGTGAGCGTCTGGGCGTCGCGCGAAACGCTCGTCAGTTCCGCGACGTTGCCGGTGTAGATGAGGTCGCCAAGGTCGCGGAACTGCTTCGTGACCCACAGGCCGATATCGGTGCTGCCCGCGAGCACGCGCGCGTCAGGATGCGCGGCACGCAGCGCCGCGAAGTCGGCGAGCGTGCGCGGCGCGTAGAACGTGCTTGCGCCGTGCACGGCGCCTCGCACGTCGGGGCCGCGATATTCGAAGGTGCCGGTGCGCCGCAGCGCGCGCAGCTGCGCCTCGACGCGAGCGCGATCGAGCGCCACGCGTGCATGGCAGGTTTCGTCGAACATGCGCAGCGCCGCTTCGATGATCGGACGGTAGCCGGTGCAGCGGCACAGGTTGCCCGAGAGCGCCTCGTTGATCTCCTCGCGGGTCGGCAGGCCCGCGCCGGCAGGCTGGTTCTCGTACAGCGCCCACAAGGACATGACGAAGCCCGGTGTGCAGAAGCCGCACTGCGAGCCGTGGCAATCGACCATCGCCTGCTGGACCGGGTGCAGTGCGCCGTCCGGCTGGCGCAGGTCTTCGACGGTGTAGAGCGCGCGGCCGTCGAGGGTCGGCAGGAACTGGATACAGGCGTTGACGGCCTTGAGCGTGAGACGGCCTGCGCTGTCGAGTTCGCCCACAACCACGGTGCACGCGCCGCAGTCGCCTTCCGCGCAGCCTTCCTTGGTGCCGCAGGCATGCAGATCCTCGCGCAGATGCTGAAGCACCGTGCGCGTGGGAGGCAGGTCGCGCACTTCGTGCACGGCGCCTCGGTGGAGGAAGCGGATGGTTTGCGTTGTCATGGTGAACCCGGGGACATTGCGGATCAGGCGCGCGTTACGAGAGGGGCGCGCCAACACCGGCCTCGCGCACGTAGATCGCCATCCAGTTCCGAAGATAGCACCGCTTGCCGCAGGAAAGTATTTCCCCCGCAAGATGGGGGTTATGTGAGTTGGGTCATGACGCCGTCACAGCGTGTATGGCCGTGCAAGGCCACCGCGTGCGGCGAGCGCGCCGGAAGGGCGGGGGAAGGTGCGGAAGTCGTGCGCGATTCGAGCCTGCCGTGCGAGCCTGACGCGCAAATCGCGCTGTCGGGGCGCGCCGCCCGATGGCCGGGCGGCGGATGAGGCGGGTGAGCCGGAAGGGCCAGTGGAGCTCGACCAGGCGCGGCGCGCCTGCGCCGTGCGCTCTAGCCGGTCAGCGGCGGATGCCGGGCCACGACACCTGGCGGCGCCGGTTGCGCCACAGGCTCAGGATCACGGCCAGGAACACGATGATGAAGGCGAGCAGCGACCACACCGGCATGGTCAGGCCGAGCGTCGGCGGATAGGTGGTTTCGCAAAGACCCTGGACCTTGAACACGCCGGGCAGCCAGTGCGCGAACGGCAGGCCATCGACGATGGGCTGCAGCGTGTCGAAACCGCAGCTGTAGTTGGGGAACGCCTGCACCCAGACGAGCTTCGCGGACGCAATCGCACCGCCCACCGCCGAAAGCACCACGAGCGCTTCGAGCACGCGCACGCCGCGCCAGCTCGTCATACGCGCGCCGAGAAAGGCGAAGACCGCAATCAGGATCAGGAAATAGCGCCCCAGGATACACAGCGGGCACGGGTCCTGATGTTCGACATACTGGAAGTACAGGGCGCCGCCCAGCAGCGCGAGGCAGATCAGGCCAAGGAGGACCAGCAGGCCGCGCTCGCGGCGCAACAGCGCGTTATCGTCGTTCATGAGGCTCGTTCGTTCGGGTTATCTGGCGCAGCGCACAGGCGGCTGCGACGGCGTGACGGGATTCTAGCGCGAAGGGTGCGCGCGGCGCGGACGTGTCCTCGCCCGCGCGCAGGGCGTGCTCGAGTGACTTCCGCTCAAATCAGCGCAGCGGCGCGAGCACCGCTTCGACGCCGCGGCCGATGGCGAGCAGCGCGTCATCGTTGTCAGGTGCGCCCGCGAGCATCATCCCGACGGGCGCCGCGCCGTAGTGGTGGCATGGCAGCGAGAGCGCGCAGGCGTCGAGGAAGTTGAACGCGCTCGGGTTGCGCAGCACGAGCGCGTTGGTGCGCGCGAAGACATCGTCGTCGGCGGCAAGCGGGGCGACGGGAGGCGGCGCGATGGGGACGGTCGGCGCGATCACAGCGTCGAAGCGCGACCAGAGGGTCGCCTGGGCCTCGGCCATGACCGCTGCGCGCGCGGCGATCAGATCCAGATAGTCGGCGGCCGTGGCGTGCTCGCCCTTCAGGATACGCACCAGCACGCGCGGGTCGTACTGGTCCCGATGCTTCGCAATCAGCTCGCGATGCCACGCATACGCCTCCATCGGCGAGAAGCCGATGCGGTTGATTCCCGCGAAGCGCTCGAAGGCGCCAAAGCGGACTTCGCTCACGATCGCGCCGGCCGCATCCAGATGCTTGAGCGCCGTATCGATCGTTTCCGCGACTTCGGGGTCCACGTCGTCGGTCACGTAGTTGGTCAGCACGCCGAGGCGCACGCCTTCGAGGTGGCGAGCGGCCGGCACGTGCGGCGCGAGCCCGGCGAGCACGCGGTCCGTGAGCGCGCAGCACGCCACCGTGTTGCCGATCGGGCCGAACGAGTCGAGCGTGGGGGAGAGCGGTACGCCGCCCGTTTTCGGAATCCGCCCGGCGGTGGGCTTGAAGCCCGTGAGGCCGCAGAACGCGGCGGGGATGCGGATGGAGCCGCCGGTGTCGGTGCCGAGCGCGACGGCGGCCATGCCGTCCGCGACCGAGGCCGCCGCGCCCGAGGACGAGCCGCCCGCCACGCGCGCGTCGCCTGCCACGCCGCGGCGCCAGGGCGAGAGCGGCGTGCCGTAGTGCGGATTCAGGCCGAGCCCCGAGAACGCGAACTCGCTCATGTTGGTCCGGCCGACCAGCACCGCGCCCGCATGGCGCAGCCGCGCGACGGCGGTGGCGTCCTCTTTGGCGGGCGCGGCGTTCGCGAGCGCCGTGGAACCCGCGCGCGTGACTTCGCCCGCCACGTCGAACAGATCCTTCACCGAGACGGGAATGCCCGCGAGCGGCGAAAGCACCGTGCCGGCCGCGCGCAGGCGGTCGTGCGCGTCGGCGGCGGCGCGCACGCGCGCGGCATCGACGTGCGTGAAGACGGTCGCGCCCTGGCCGGCCGGGTCGGCGATGCGTTCGAGCGCGGCTTCGGCGAGCGCACGGCTCGTCGTGCGGCCCGCGGCGAGATCGGCCGCGAGCTGGGCGAGGGGAGGGAACGGGGTAAAAGCGGTGGTCATGGCGGCGGAAGACTCGGTCAATGCGCGGCGGCGCGCTGCGCGAAGTTCAGCGGAGCAGGCGGGCGGGCCGCCGGCGAAGGGCGCCGAGGGTGGGCGGCGCCTGCAAGGGTCGCATCATTGTAGGTCGGCTTTTTTCCTTGCGTGCGATTTGGCTCACGCCGCGCATCGGGTAACATGCCCAGAATCGATAGCTATTTGTAAGGAAAGATCTTCATGCACCACGGAATCGGCTTCATTCAGGATCTGGCAGTCGTGATGGCGCTCGCAGGCGTCGTCACCGTGCTGTTTCATCGCCTGAAGCAGCCGGTCGTGCTCGGCTATATCGCGGCGGGCGTGATCATCGGGCCGTACACGCCGCCGTTCCAGCTCATTCACGACGAGCAGACCATTCAGACGCTCGGCGAACTCGGCGTGGTGTTCCTGATGTTCTCGCTCGGCCTCGAATTCAGCCTGCGCAAGCTTTTCCAGGTGGGCGCAACCGCCATCGTCGCGGCGCTCTCGGAAATCGTGCTGATGCTGTGGCTCGGCTACGAGATCGGCCGCGCGTTCGGCTGGGCCACGATGGATGCGCTGTTCCTCGGCGCGATTCTCGCCATCTCTTCGACCACCATCATCGTCAAGGCGCTCTCCGATCTCGGCGTGAAGCGCGAGCCGTTCGCGCAGCTCGTGTTCGGCATCCTGATCGTCGAGGACATTCTCGGCATTGCCATGCTCGTGCTGCTGGGCGGCATTGCGCAGACGGGCGAGCTCTCGCCGGGCATCGCGCTCATCACGCTCGGCAAGCTGCTGCTCTTCATGCTGGTCTCGCTACTCGCGGGCATCCTGATCGTGCCGCGCGTGCTCGGCTATATCGCGCGCGTGGGCAACGACGAGATGCTGCTCGTCTCGGTGCTGGGCTTTTGCTTCGGCTTTTGCCTGCTGGTCGTTAAGCTCGACTATTCGATCGCGCTCGGCGCGTTCCTGATCGGCGCGGTGATGGCCGAGTCGCGCCATCTGCATCGCATCGAGCATCTCGTCGCGCCGCTGCGCGACGCGTTTTCCGCCATCTTCTTCGTGACGATCGGGCTCATGCTCAACCCGCTCGTGCTGGTCGATTACGCCTGGCCGATCGCCGTGATCTCGCTTGCCGTGGTGCTCGGCAAGCTCGTGTCGTGCGGCCTCGGCACCTTTCTCGCGGGCCGCGACGGGCGCACCGCCATGCGCGTGGGCATGACCGTCTCGCAGATCGGCGAGTTTTCGTTCATCATCGCCTCGCTCGGTCTCACGCTGAAGGTGACGAGCGGGTTTCTCTATCCGATCGCGGTGACCGTCTCGGCCATCACGACGCTCACCACGCCTTATCTCATCCGCATCGCCGATCCACTCTCGCAGCGCCTCGCGCGCGCCATGCCGCCCGCCGTCTCGAACGTGTTCGGCATGTACGGCCAATGGCTGCGCTGCCTCGTGCCGCGCTCGGACGGGCCCACGATCTTTTCGCTCACGAAGCGCATCGTCGTGCAGATTGCCGTGAATCTCGCACTCGTCTCGGCGATCTTCATCGGCGTTTCGTATGGCGCGCGCTACGCCTCGCCGTTGCTTGCGCACTGGATCGGCGACGAGCGCATTCAGCGCGTCGTCCTGTGGAGCGCCGCGCTCGTGCTCGCGATGCCGTTTCTCGTGGCGGTGTGGCGCAAGACGCAGTCGCTCGCGCTGTTGCTCGCCGAAGTGAGCGTGCAGCCGGAGAAGGCCGGGCGCTTTACGCGCGCGATCCGCCATGTGATTGCGGAACTGGTGCCGGTGGTCTCGATGTTCGGCGTGTTCCTGCTCGTGGCGGCGCTCTCGGGGACCATCCTGCCGCCCACGGGCTTCCTCGTCGGCGTACTGGTGTGCGCGGCGGCGCTCACCATGCTGCTGTGGCGCTGGTGCGTGAAGATCCACGCGTCGATGCAGATTGCGTTGCGCGAGACCTTCGACGAGCGGCCGGATGCCTGACCTGAACGTGTTCGAGGCACCGCTGTGACGGGATGTGAGCAATTGTGTGCGGGGGTGGCGGCGGCGTGCCGTGCGACGGATAATCAAAGCCTGTTCATTCGTTCGCGCGCCGCGCGCCTGACCCCACGTCATGAGCGATAACAAATCAGACCAACCCGAGGTCCCTGACGGCGCAAGCCGTCCTGCCGATGCCGGTCCTGCCGGCGCCCCCGCGGCCTCGTCCTCTCCTCCCGGTTCTCCCGGCGCTTCTGCTGGTTCTCCCTCTGCCTCGCCCTCCGCTTCGCCCTCTGGGGAAGCCGCGCAACGTGCCTCGACCGATGCGCCCGAAAGCGCTTCGACCGTCACGCCCAGCGCCGGAGGGGCGGCAGCGGCTTCCACGCCCGGTGAATTGCCGAAGCAGCCGCCGACGGGGACCACGCCGAGTATTCCGATCAGCGAAACCGCCGAGGCCGGCACGGCCGCGCCCGCGCCGGCCCCGCATACCGAACCGGCCAGCACTGGCGAGGCGGCCGCGTCTGCTGCGCCGCAACGTCCCGGTGCGGCGCCGGCCGGCTTCGGCCAGGCGCCCGACTTCACGGCGCATCACCCGCCGCCGCCCGGCGCCATTCCGCCGGAACCGCCGCGCTATCTGCGCCCGAGCGATTCGGCCTGGGCCGTGTTCGGCCGCATCGTCGCGGCGCGTGCGCGGCAGCTGTTCGACCGCGCCGGTCAGCGCATCACGCAGCGCACGCTGCGCATCGGCGTCTCGGCGCGGATCTTCCACCCGGAGCCGGGCGCACACGGGCTGCGCGGCAAGACGCTGCAATACCTGGAGGAATCGATCGCGCACTGGGTGATGTCCCGGGACGTCATCGTGTTCATGATCCCGACGGTCGGGCACCAGGGGATGCTGCATCCGAGCAATATCCGCCTGCGCGATTACGCGAAGCATCTCGACGGCCTGCTGCTCCAGGGCGGCGCCGATGTCTCGCCGCAGACGTATGCGGAAATCTCGCCGCGCCCCGAATGGCCGGGCGACCGCGTGCGCGACATGTACGAACTCGAACTGCTGCATGAGTTCGTCGAATCGGGCAAGCCGGTGCTGGGCGTGTGCCGCGGCTGCCAGCTCATCAACGTGGCGTTCGGCGGCACGCTCTATCAGGACATCGCGAGCGACGTGCCGACGGCCGGGGTGCACGTGAGCGAGCATTACGACCAGCATCGCCACGCGGTCACGTTCCCGGAGGGCTCGACGTTCGCGACCCTGTTCCCCGGGCGGCGCGAGGCGATCGTCAACTCGATTCACCATCAGGCCGTGAGGAATCTCGGACGCGACCTGACCGTCGAGGCCGTGTCGGCCGGCGACGGGCTCATCGAGGCGGTGCGTTACCGGCGCTCGCCGTTCGTCGTGGGCGTGCAGTGGCACCCCGAGTTCCATCGCGCGGGCGGTCCCGAACTGCTCGACTGCACGCCGCTGCTCGACACCTTCTTGCGAGCCGCGCGCGAAACCCGCTTCTGATTGCCAACCACCGGCGATCACGGCGAATCACAGCAACGCCATCCCGGCCGCGCGCGACCTGCGCGCGGCTTTCTCAATTCGATCTCCTTCCCCGCCGTCCTGCGTGCCTTGCGCCGGCTTTATCCGGCATCTGCCGGGCTTTTTTATGGTGCAACGGCGGGTGGCTCTGCGAGTCACTGTGCGAATCGGTCGGGCACCTCGGTGATGCGACGTTGCGAAACGTGATCGACCCACTCCGTAATGTCGACCGGCACGGCCGGCGAATTCGATGCGCGTGCAGGGACGTACGTTCTCGCATAGGCAAGGACGGACGCATAGTCGTCGGCGGGATTCGCGCCGGTTGGCCGTGGCGCATAGCCTTGCGCTTGCGGGGAGGCGCCATGCGCGCGATGTGACGTTACCGGACGCGCTTCGCGATATGGCGCAAACGTGCGGACGTCGCGACGTTGGTTCGTGCCGGTTTCTGCAACGCGCTGACTGGCACTGCGCTCGACCGCACGCACATTGCTGAGCGTCTCGCGCTCTGCCAGTCTCGCGGGCGCTGCTTGCTGTAAGCGCGCATCGGCCAGGCGCTGCGAGGTGTCTTGAACCGTGCTCGCATTTGCGCGTAGGGTCGCGTTGCTGCTTGCGCGTGCCGACTCACGCGGCGCATGACTCGCGACGATCCATGCCAGCAGTGCGGCGCTGCCAATCGCGACCGCGCCGCCGGTGAGCCTGCGCTGCTCGAACGGCGATGTACGCTCAGGCGCGCTCCCCGCGTCTGCGGCTCGCCCGGCGGGTGCGGCAGCAGGCGCTGCAACGGGCCTGGGAGGCTGCGAAGCCGGACGTTGATCGTCGCCCCAGCCGACCGCGGCACGAAACGCTTCGGCGCTCAGACACACCGTGCGCATGATGGCGGCATAGAGCGCGCGCAGTTCGGCGCGCAGGCTGAAATGGGGAGGCGTAAGCGCCCATTCCCGGCCAAACGACGCGGGCAAATGGGCCAGCGGGCGAATATGCGGCAACGCGAGCGCGCCTTCGACCTGAACGAACTGAAATGTTGACATCGATCTCTCGCAACCCCGGTCTGGCGACGGCGCCGCGCGGCAATGTCATCGATGGGTCGCCTGCGGCGCATGCAATTAAAGGGATGCCGCCGATCATGACCGTCGCCATTTCGCCGTTCCATCGGAAATGGCTTAAAAGCCCGGATTCCTTGCGCTGTGTCTCGCGGATTTCACTGGCCGCCCAGCCGGTACACGTAACGCAGTGCCGTGATGTCGATGCCGCCCATGCGGTCGGGTTCCGAGCCTGAGTAGGTCCAGCCCTGGCGCTCGTAGAACGCAATCGCGGGCGTGTTGCCGTCGAGCACGTACAGATACAGCTGCGTTTCGCCCTGGGCGCGCGCCCAGTCCTGCGCCGCGCGCATGAGCCGCTTGCCGACGCCGGTGCCCTGATGCGCCGGCAGCGCATGAAGATTGTCGAGCAGCACGCCCCAGGGGGAGCCTGGCTGGCGTTCGACGCACACGAAGCCCACGGCCGCACCCGATGCAAGCTCCGCGATCAGCACGAGACGCCGTTCGCCGCCTGGCGCCTCCATGCGCGCGCGCCAGTAAGCCGCTCGCTCGGCGTCGACTTCGCGTTCGAGAAACGCGGCGGGCAGCAGCGCGCGATACGTGGCCTGCCAGCTTGCGGCGTGCATGGCGGCGAGCAAGGGAGCATCGGCGACGGTGGCCGGGCGCAGTGTGAGGGCTGGGATTTCGGTCATGCGGATGGAGGACGTGCGGACGTCCGGATCAGGGCGCGCGTCGGGGGCCGCGCGCCGAGCCCTGCTGCAAAGTATTTTGCCCGATTCGAGGATATTCGCGGCGGGCTTGCCACTCATGAAAGCGTGACGAAGTGTAATCGCAATAAAAATGAAAGAAATGACTTCCGTTGATGTTTTTTGCTAGCCTCTTTTAAGGAAATGCCCGAATATCTGAGTCCCGGCGCGTACCGCACAATAAAATGCCCGCGCGCGCGCCCGCGCGACCCTCGCTGACCGCGAGTGATTGTTTTTCACTGTCCCGCGAGCCGCTCAGGCTTCCCGGACAGTCTCTTCAGAGAGTGTCATGTCTACCGCGTCCCACGCATCCCCAGGCGAATCAAAGTTTCGGACAGTTTTCCGCGTCGTCAGCGGCAACTTCCTGGAAATGTACGATTTCATGGTCTACGGCTACTACGCTTCGGCGATCGCCCGGACCTACTTCCCGAGTGACAATGCGTTCGCTTCGCTGATGCTCACGCTGTCCGTGTTCGGCGCAGGCTTCCTCGTGCGTCCGCTCGGCGCCATCATCCTCGGCGCGTACATCGACCATCACGGCCGCCGCAAGGGCCTCATGCTCACGCTCGGCCTGATGGCGTTCGGCACGCTCGCGGTCGCCGTCGTGCCGGGCTACGCGACCATCGGCATACTCGCGCCCGCGCTCGTGCTGCTGGGGCGCCTGCTGCAGGGTTTCTCGGCGGGCGTGGAATTGGGCGGCGTCTCGGTCTATCTCTCCGAGATCGCGACCAAGGGCAACAAGGGCTTCTACGTCTCGTGGCAGTCGGGCAGCCAGCAGGTCGCCGTGGTGTTTGCCGCGCTGCTGGGCGTGCTGCTGCATCGCCTGCTGCCCGTCGAGCACATGACGAACTGGGGCTGGCGCGTGCCGTTTCTCATCGGCTGCCTGATCGTGCCGTTCCTGTTCATCATTCGCCGCTCGCTCCAGGAAACGGAGGAGTTCGCGAAGAGGAAGCATCGTCCGTCGATGGGCGAAATCATGGCGTCGATGCTGCAGAACTGGGGCGTCGTGATCGCCGGCATGGGCATGGTCATCATGACCACCGTGTCGTTCTACCTCATCACCGCCTACACGCCGACCTTCGGCAAGGAAGTGCTCAGGTTGAACGAACTCGACACGCTGATCGTGACGGTCTGCATCGGCTTGTCGAACCTCTTCTGGCTGCCGGTTTCCGGCGCGGTTTCGGACCGTGTGGGCCGCCGCCCGATGCTGATCACCTTCACCGTACTCACGATCCTCACCGCCTATCCCACCGTGCAGTGGCTCGTGGCGGAACCGTCGTTCGGCCGCCTGCTCACTGTCGAACTGTGGCTGTCGTTCCTCTACGCCTGCTACAACGGCGCGATGGTCGTGGCGCTCACCGAAGTCATGCCCGCCGACGTGCGCACCGCCGGCTTCTCGCTCGCCTACAGCCTCGCGACGACGATCGGCGGTTTCACGCCGGCGATCTCGACCTACCTCATCCACGTGAGCGGCAACAAGGCCGCGCCGGGGGCGTGGATGGGCGTCGCGGGCGTGTGCGGCCTCGTCGCGACGCTCGTGCTCTATCGCACGCCGGAAGCGCGCAATCAGTACAAGGCGGCTTGATTTGCGGATCGGGTGATCCGCGATTTCGCGGCAAAAGCGAAAAGAACGGGGCGCTCAGGCGCTCCGTTTTTCATTGTGCCGCTTACGCGTCGCGCAGTTCGCGCGCGACCGTATCCACAACTTCCGCCCATGCACGCGGGCGCGGCTGACGCACGAGCCGCGCGCGTGGGTACCAGGGGCTTTCGTCAGTGCCCGCAAACCAGCGCCAGTCCGCGGCGAACGGCAGCATGACCCAGAGTTGCGCGCCCAGCGCGCCCGCGAGATGGGCGATCGAGGTATCGATCGACACGACGCCGTCCAGACGCTCGATCACGGCCGCGGTATCCGCGAAGTCCTGCAGCTTGCCGCCGAGCCGGTGGATCGAGCGGGCTCGCGGATGCGCGTCGAGCGCCGCGTGTTCCGCGGCGCTGAGTTCCGGTTGCAGGACGATCCAGTCGATGCCGTCGAGCGCGAAGAGCGGTTCGAGCGTGGCGAGCGCAATCGCGCGATTCTCGTGCTTCTGGATGCGTCCGGACCACGCGAGGCCGATCTTGCGCCGCGCCTGGCCGCCCAGCGAGCCGCGCCACTTGCGCCCGTAGGCCGCGCTGGCGTTGAGGTAGGGCGTGCGCGCGGGCAGTGTGTCGAGGCTCGTGCCGAGTGCGAGCGGCAGCGAGAGGAGCGGGCAGTGCAGGTCGGCGGCGGGCCGGGGCGCGCCCTGCTCGACGAGCGTCACGCGCCAGGCCTCGGCCGCGGGCGCGATGAGCGGGAAGAGCGCGCGCTGCACTTCGAGCACGACGCGCGCGCCGGTTTTCTGTGCGGTTGCGACGACTTGCGGCACGAAGCGCACGAACTGAAGCGTGTCGCCGAAACCCTGCTCGGCCTCGATCAGCAGCGTGCGGCCGTTCAGGGGCTCGCCGTGCCAGCGTGGCAGCGTGCTTTGCGGCGTGCGGGGCGCAATCGGTGCGCTCACCTGCGGGGGCAGGGCGTAGCCAGCGCCGCGCGGTGCGTTGGCGTGCGCCTCGTCGCGCGCGGCCGGATCGAGCCGCCATTCGTACTCGGGCAGTCCGCGCCGAAAATCGCCGAGCGTGAGCCACGTGAGCGCGCGATTCAAATGCGCGGCGGCCAGATCGGGCCGCACGCGCAGCGCTTCGTCGTAGGCCCGCAGCGCGGCCGCATGGCGGCCGAGCGCGTGATGCGCCACGCCGAGCGCGAGCCAGGCGAGGGCGAATTTCGGATCGAAGCCGATCGCGCGCTCGTAGGGTCCGATGGCAGCGTCGTGGCGGCCGAGCGCGGCGAGCGCATTGCCGAGCCCGAAGAGGGCAGGCCCGAAATGCGGCTGCAGCGCAAGCGCCGTTTCGAAGGCGGCCACGGCCTCGCCGTGATGGCCGGTCGCATCGAGCGTATTCGCAAGATTGAAATGCGCGGCGACGAAGCGCGGCTGCACGCGCAGCGCCTTCTGGAAATGTTCGACCGCGCTCGCGCTGTCGCCCAGCGCATTGAGCGACATGCCGAGGTTGTTGTGCGCCCCTGCGTGGCCCGGGCGGATCTTGAGTGCGCGGCGAAACGAGTCGGCGGCTTCGGCATGGCGGCCGAGCGCGTGCAGCGCGTTGCCTAGATTGTTGTGCGACGAGGCGTCGCCGGGCTGCAGGCGCACGGCCTGGCCGAACGCGTACATCGCGTCCTCGTGCCGGCCGATCGCCGCATAGGCGTTGCCGAGGTTGTAATGCGCGAGGGCAAAGGCGGGCGCGAGCGTGAGCGCGTTGCGAAAGCGCTCGATCGCGCCTTCCAGTTCGCCGAGCGCCTTGAGCGCGTTGCCGAGGTTCAGCTGGAGCGCGGCGTCGTCAGGGCGCAAGGCGACCGCGCGGCGCACGAGGTCCGCGGCTTCGGCGTGCTGGCCTCGCTGATGCCGCAGCACACCGAGCAGATGCAGCGCATCGACGTGCACGGGATCGGCGGCGAGCGTCGCGCGGTAGTCGCGCTCGGCGTCGTCCAGCCGGCCGTCGCGATGTGCGGCGTACGCGCGGACAAAAAGCTGTTCCATGACTGAAGAAGCAAAGCGTTCGAGACACAAAGGCGGCATTTTCCCACACTCGCGGACCCGTTCCCGAAGTTGGCCGAATGTTGATCGAAAGTTGACCGGCATCCGTTGCTGAACTAACATTTGAACACTTGTTCATATGTGTAGTGTATCGTCATGACCCCAGTTTCCGATGACGAGCGCGTCGTTCCGCTCGCCGACCTCTTCCGTCTGCTCGGCGACGCCACGCGTCTGCGTATCGTGCTCGCCTGTGTGCAGGACCGGATCGCCGTGGGAGCGATCGCCGACACGCTCGGTTTGTCGCCGTCGCTCGTGAGTCACCATCTGCGGCTGTTGCGCGCCGCGCGCGTCGTGCGCGCCGAACGCGAGGGCAAGCAGGTGTTCTACACGGCCGCGGACGCGCATATCAGCGCGATGATCGCCGGCATGCTGGAACATGTGGCCGAGCCCTCGGCGCAATGGCAGGAGGGCGCATGAGCGCAGCGGATCACGAACACGCCCATGACGCCGAAGACGCCGGGAAGCACGAGGGCGAGCACGGCCACGCCCACGGCCACGCGCACGACGCCCACGCGCCGCACGAACACGCTCACGCCCACGGCCACCATCACCATCATCACGCGCCCGTCGCGGGGCACGGCCGCGCGTTCGCCATCGCCGTCGCGCTGAACGTCTTCATCGTCGTCGTGCAGACGGTGTACGGCGTGCTCGCGCATTCCACCGCGCTGCTCGCCGATGCCGGCCACAATCTCTCCGACGTGCTCGGCCTGCTGCTCGCCTGGGGCGCCGCGTGGCTCGCCACGCGCCGTCCGTCGGCGCGCTTCACATTCGGGTTCGGCAGCTCGTCGATCCTCGCCTCGCTCGCCAACGCCGCGCTGCTCCTGCTCGCGTGCGGTGCGATCCTCGCGCAGGCGCTTGGCCGGCTGTTCCATCCGGCGCCGGTCGCGGGCTTCGACGTGTTCGTCGTGGCGACCATCGGCATGGTGGTCAACGGCTTTTCGGCGTGGCTGTTCATGCGCGGGCAAAAGGACGACCTGAACATTCGCGGCGCCTTCCTGCACATGGCCGCCGACGCCGGCGTTTCCGCCGCCGTGGCCGTGAGCGGTCTGCTGATCCTCGCGACCGGCTGGAGCTGGATCGATCCGCTCATGTCGATCGCGGTCGTGCTCGTGATCGTGTACGGCACCTGGGGACTGCTGCGCGAGTCGGTGCGGCTGGCGCTTGCCGCCGTGCCCGAGAACGTCGACATCGTGCGCGTGCGCAGCTTCCTCGCGCAGCAGGAGGGCGTGCTCGATGTGCACGACCTGCACGTCTGGGCGCTTTCGACCACGGGCTGCGCGCTGAGCGCGCACCTCGTGATGCCGGCGGGGCACCCCGGCGACGCCGCGCTCGATCATATGGTCGAGTCGCTCCAGCTGCGCTTCGGCATGCGGCACGTGACGTTGCAGGTGGATCTCGGTACGAGCGAGCATCGCTGCGCACTGGACATGCCGGACGGCGTGCACAGGCACACGCCAGCGCACGGGCATCCGCACGCGCACTGAAGCGCGGCCATCCGCGCAGCGGCTTCCCGCCCGATTCAGAGCGCATTTGATGCGCTGCCGCGCGACCGGTGCGGGCGCGGGCGATACACTAAGGGCCTGCTCACATGAATAACAGGCTTGCGCTGGCCACCAGAAGGGCCGAGCGCAAGGATTGCGACGAAGCGAATACTCAACGTATTCGTGAGGAGCATGACGCAGCGATCGGCCCTTCTGGTGGCCAGCCCCTGTAATGCAATTAGTTGGTTTGGGGAACGTGCCTTGCCGGCCGCATTGCAGCGTCGCGCGTCGCTTGTTTGGCTCGGCCAAACGGCGCGACGCCCTCCTTGCACTGCAGCCGGCAAGGCGCGTTCGCAAGCCTGTTGTTCATGTGGGCAGGCCCTTGTATCGTGTCGAGCGCATGGAGGTCTGCATGGCCGTGGCTTCTTCTCTCGCGCCCGTGCTCATCGTGGGCGCGGGACCCACCGGGCTCGCCGCCGCGATGAGTCTTGCGCGCGCGCATATCCCCGTGCGGCTGATCGATCGCGCGCCGCAGCCCGGACGCCACTCGCGGGCGATCGGCATTCAGGCGCGCACGCTCGAACTGTTCGAGCAGCATCGC
Organism: Paraburkholderia sp. EG286B; assembly: GCF_040965655.1. NCBI lineage: Bacteria > Pseudomonadati > Pseudomonadota > Betaproteobacteria > Burkholderiales > Burkholderiaceae > Paraburkholderia > Paraburkholderia sp. EG286B. Next base: position 468,589 of record NZ_JBFRCF010000004.1, read on the forward strand.
ATCGTCGAGCCGTTTCTCGAACTCGGCCACCGCGCCCATATCGCGAATCTCTATTCGAACGGCCAGCGCCGCGCGCGGCTCGACTTCGATCCGCTCTTCACGCGCTATCCCTATCTGCTCTTCATTGAGCAGACGGTTACCGAACGCATCCTCGGCGGGCATCTCGCGACGCTCGGCGTGGAGATCGAGCGCGGCTGCGAGCTGCTGGAGTACACCCAGGGCTCGGCCGGCGCGAGCGCGGAAGTGCGCCGGCCCGACGGGCGCGTCGAGTCGGTGCGCTGCGCTTACGTGATCGCCGCCGACGGCGCGCACAGCACCGTGCGCCATCGTCTCGACATGAAGTTCGACGGCGAGACGATGGCGCAGTCGTTCCTGCTCGCCGACCTGAGCGCGAGCACGCCGTGGTCCGACGACGAGTTCCACATCTTCGCCTCGGGCGACGGTCTCGCCGCGCTTTTTCCGTTCGGCCACGGCCGCTACCGCCTGATCGCCGATCACAAGGCCATGCTGCCCGCCGCGCCCGAAGGCACGATCCCCGTGCCGACGCTGGCGGAATGCCGCGACATCATTCTGCAGCGCGTGCACCATCCGGTGTCCGTCTCGGACATGAGCTGGGCTTCGTACTTCAGCGTGAACAGCCGGATGGTGCGGCAGTTGCGCGTCGAGCGCACCTTCTTTGCCGGCGACGCCGCGCACGTGCACAGCCCCGCAGGCGCGCAGGGCTTGAACACGGGCATTCAGGAAGCCTTCAATCTGGGCTGGAAGATCGCGCGCGTGCACGCGCGCGGCGCGCCCGAGCGCCTGCTCGACACCTATCACGCGGAGCGTTATCCGATCGAGCGGCTGGTGCTGCAGCAGACAAGCTTCATGACGCAACTGGTGGAGGCCGATCACGGCCCGCTCAAGCTGCTGCGCGAGCGCGTGATGCCGGCGCTCGTCGCGCTTGGGCCGTTGCGCGACGCGGCGCGCCAGGCGGTGAGCGAGCTGTCGATCCAGTATCGCCGCAGCCCGCTCACGCTCGAGCGCGTGCTGGACGGCGGCCCGCGCGCGGGCGAGCGCGCCCCGGACGCCTTCGTGCGCGTGGTGGACGGACCGCTCGGCAAGGCGCCGGGCAAGGGGCGCATCTTCGATCTGCACGACCCGGCGTGCTTTTCGTTGTTCCTGCTGGTCGAGGGCGACGCCGACGCGGCAGCGGCGAAAAACGGCGCAGAGGTGAGGGCAACGCTCAAGCGTTTTGCCGAAGCCGTCGAGCGGCTGTTTCCTCAGGCGTTGCGGGTCTGGTGGATCGCCGAGCTGGCCGACGGCGAGACGCCGCTGGCGGGCGAGGGCGCGGCAACGCTCACCGAATCGTACGGGCGCACGCGGCCCGCGTTTTATCTGATGCGGCCCGACGGCTATATCGGCGCGCGGGGGCGTCCCGCGTCGGACCTCAATGCGCTGCTGCGCCACTGCGAGACGTGGTACGCGGCGGCGGGCTTTGGACAGGCGCCGCCGGTCTGAACCGTGCGGCGCCGTGCGTCTCGTGTGACGGGCCGGCTGGCCCAGCTCAAGCCGCCGCGGGCATCAGCGCCTCGCGATGCTTCGTGAGCGAGGCGAGCACGATCTCCGTGAAGCCCGCTTGCTCGCCTTCGCCATCGAGCGCCGCGAGCAGCGTGCGGCGCATGCGCGGCTCCCAGAACTTGCGGATGTGCTCCGCGATGCCCGTGAGCGCCTCCTCGCGATCGGGCAGCGAGTCGAAGAACATGCCTATCTGGTTCGCCATCTCGATCAAGTGATCAGCTTTCATCGCTTTATTTCCCTGAGGTTGTAAGCGGTTCGCGCTTGCTGTGCAGCTCGAGCTGGGTCGTGTTGAAGCGAGAGTATTCGCGCTGCCACTCGGAGGGCTGCTGCACGTGGCTGACCTGCACGGCCGTCACCTTGTACTCGGGGCAGTTCGTGGCCCAGTCGGAGGCATCCGTGGTGATGACGTTCGCGCCCGACTCGGGGAAGTGGAACGTCGTATAGACCACGCCCGGCTGCATGCGCGTGCTGACCTTCGCGCGCAGCACCGTATGCCCCGCGCGCGATTCGATGCCCACCCAGTCGCCGTCGCGGATGCCGCGGTCTTCGGCGTCCACCGGGTGAATCTCGAGGCGGTCCTCCTCGTGCCAGCGCGAGTTCTCGGTGCGGCGGGTTTGCGCGCCCACGTTGTACTGCGAGAGGATGCGGCCCGTCGTGAGCAGGAGCGGGAAGCGGCGCGTGACCTTCTCCGGCGAGGCGATGAACTTCGTGATGACGAACTTGCCCTTGCCGCGCACGAACTCGTCGATGTGCATGATCGGCGTGCCGTCGGGCGCTTCTTCGTTGCACGGCCACTGAATGCTGCCCATCTCGTCGATCTTCTTGTACGAGACGCCGTGGAAGGTGGGCGTGAGGCGCGCGATCTCGTCCATGATCTGCGACGGATGCGTGTAGTCCATCTCGTAGCCGAGCGCGCGCGAGAGCAGGATCGTCGCTTCCCAGTCCGAGTAGCCGGCGATCGGTGGCATGACCTTGCGCACGCGCGAGATGCGGCGCTCGGCGTTGGTGAACGTGCCATCCTTTTCGAGGAACGACGAGCCCGGCAGCAGCACGTGCGCGTACTTCGCCGTTTCGTTCAGGAAGATGTCCTGCACGACGATGCATTCCATCGACGAAAGCGCCGCCGCCACGTGTTGCGTGTTCGGGTCGGACTGGACGATGTCCTCGCCCTGGCAGTAGAGGCCCATGAAGGTGCCGTCGAGCGCTGCTTCGAACATGTTCGGAATGCGCAGGCCCGGCTCGCTTTGCAGCGCGACGTTCCAGGCGTCTTCGAACAGGCCGCGCACGGTCGAGTCGCCCACGTGGCGATAGCCGGGCAGCTCGTGCGGGAACGAGCCCATGTCGCACGAACCCTGCACGTTGTTCTGGCCGCGCAGCGGATTCACGCCCACGCCTTCGCGGCCGATGTTGCCCGTGGCCATCGCGAGGTTGGCGATGCCCATCACCATCGTCGAGCCCTGTGCGTGTTCCGTGACGCCGAGGCCGTAGTAGATCGCCGAATTGCCTTGCTGCGCGTAGAGGCGCGCGGCGGCGCGAACCTGCTCGGCCGGCACGCCGGTCACTTCGGCCATCGCTTCGGGCGAGTTTTCCGGCAGCGAGACGAAATCGCGCCATTGCTCGAACGCGCGCGTTTCGCAGCGCTCCGCCACGAACGCTTCGTTGACGAGCCCTTCGGTGACGATCACGTGCGCGATCGAGTTGATCATCGCGACGTTGGTGCCCGGGCGCAGTTGCAGGTGATGCTCGGCCTTCACGTGCGCGGTATCGACGATGTCGATGCGGCGCGGGTCGACGACGATCAGCTTCGCGCCCTGACGCACGCGGCGCTTCAGGCGCGAGCCGAACACGGGGTGACCGTCGGTGGGGTTCGCGCCCACGACCATGATCACGTCGGAGTGGTCGACGGAAGCGAAGGTCTGCGTGCCCGCCGATTCGCCGAGCGTCGTCTTGAGACCGTAGCCCGTGGGCGAGTGGCACACGCGTGCGCAGGTATCGACGTTGTTGTTGCCGAACGCGGCGCGCACGAGCTTCTGCACGAGATAGGTTTCCTCGTTCGTGCAGCGCGACGACGTGATGCCGCCGATCGAATCGCGCCCATACTTCGCCTGGATGCGGCGGAACTCGCTCGCGGCGTAGTTGATCGCTTCGTCCCAGCTCACTTCGCGCCACGGATCAGTGATCTTCGCGCGGATCATCGGCTTCTTGATGCGGTCCTTGTGCGTGGCGTAGCCCCACGCGAAGCGGCCCTTGACGCAGGCGTGGCCTTCGTTCGCCTGGCCGTTCTTGTGCGGCACCATGCGCACGACTTCGTTGCCCTTCATCTCGGCCTTGAACGAGCAGCCCACGCCGCAATAGGCGCAGGTCGTCACGACCGAGTGCTCGGCCTGGCCCAGCATCACGACGGTCTTTTCCTGCAGCGTCGCGGTCGGGCACGCGGCGACGCAGGCGCCGCACGACACGCATTCCGAGTCCATGAACGATTCGCTCGCGCCGGCGGCCACGCGCGATTCGAAACCGCGCCCGGCGATGGTCAGCGCGAACGTGCCTTGCGTCTCTTCACAGGCGCGCACGCAACGATTGCAGACGATGCACTTCGACGGGTCGTACGTGAAGTACGGATTCGATTCGTCCTTCTTGTCTTTCAGGTGATTCGCACCGTCGAAACCGTAGCGCACTTCGCGCAGGCCCGTCACGCCGGCCATGTCCTGCAGCTCGCAGTCGCCGTTGGCGGGGCAGGTGAGGCAGTCGAGCGGGTGATCGGAGATGTACAACTCCATCACGTTGCGGCGCAGCTTCTGCAGCTGGTTGCTTTGCGTGCGTACCTTCATGCCCGCTTCGACGGGCGTCGTGCACGAGGCCGGATAGCCGCGGCGGCCTTCGATCTCCACGAGACACAGGCGGCACGAACCGAACGGTTCGAGCGAATCGGTGGCGCAGAGCTTGGGCACGTTGATGCCGGCCTCGATGGAGGCGCGCATCACCGACGTGCCGGCTGGCACGGTGACGGACTGGCCGTCGATTTCGAGCGTGACGTCCACGTCGGCGTGCACCAGCGGCGTGCCGAAATCGGTATCGTCGAACGGCGAGCGTTGCTTCTTTGCCTGGGACTTGCAGGCGCAATTGCCGGAACCGCAACCGCCGGCCTGGTTCATGAGCATGTCGGACATGGTGGTTCCTCGTTCAGGCGGCCGCTGGTTGTTGGGCGACGGGTTCGAGACCGAAATCTTCAGGGAAATGGTTGAGTGCGGAGATCACGGGGTAGGGCGTCATGCCGCCCATCGCGCACAGCGAACCGGACACCATCGTGTCGCACAGGTCGCGCAGCAGCGTGACCTGCTTTTCGGACGTGTCGCCCTTGCGGATTTTCGCGATCACCTCGACGCCGCGCGTCGAACCGATGCGGCACGGCGTGCACTTGCCGCACGATTCGAGCGTGCAGAACTCCATGGCGTACTGGGCGAGTTCGGCGAGATTCGACGTGTCGTCGTGGACGACGAGGCCGCCGTGACCCACGACCGCGCCAACCGCCGCATACGCCTCGTAGTCCATGGGAATGTCCCACTGGCTTTCGGGCAGATAGGTGCCGAGCGGGCCGCCCACCTGCACGGCGCGTGCCGGCCGGCCGCTGGCGGTGCCGCCGCCGTAGTCGACCATCAGCTCGCGCAAGGTCACGCCGAACGCAAGCTCGACGAGCCCGCCGCGCGCGATATTGCCCGCGAGCTGGAACGGCAGCGTGCCGCGCGAGCGGCCCATGCCGAAGTCCTTGTAGTACGACGCACCCTTCGCAAAGATGATCGGCACCGTGGCGAGCGTGATGACGTTGTTGATGACCGTGGGCTTGCCGTAGAGGCCGGCGAGCGCGGGCAGCGGCGGCTTGGCGCGCACGATGCCGCGCTTGCCTTCGAGCGACTCGAGCAGCGCCGTTTCCTCGCCGCACACGTAAGCGCCCGCGCCCTTGGCCACGAACAGCTCGAAGCGCCTGCCGCTGCCGAGCACGTCGTCGCCGAGCCAGCCCGCTGCGCGTGCGCGGCGAATGGCTTCTTCGAGCGCTTCGATCGAATGCGGATACTCGCTGCGCACGTAGATATGGCCAACGGTCGCGCCCACCGCGATGCCCGCAATCGTCATGCCCTCGATCAGCACGTACGGATCGCTTTCCATCACGAGGCGGTCGGAGAACGTGCCCGAATCGCCTTCGTCGGCATTGCAGACGATGTACTTCTGGTCGGCTTGCGCATTCGCGACCGTGCGCCACTTGATGCCGGCCGGGAACGCCGCACCGCCGCGGCCGCGCAGGCCCGACTCGACCAGCGCTTCGCAGATATCGGCGCCGGTCATCTTCAACGCATTGCGCAGTCCTTCGAGGCCACCGTGGGCGACGTAGTCGTCGGTGGAAAGCGGGTCGGTGATGCCGATGCGCGCGAACGTGAGGCGCTGCTGCTTGCGCAGATACGGAATCTGCTCGACGAGGCCGACGCTGCGTGCGTGCTGGCCGCCTTGCAGGAAGCCGGCGTCGAAGAGGGCGCCGACTTCATCGGCGTCGACGTTCGCGTAGCCGACGCGGCCGTCCGGCGTTTCGATTTCGACGAGCGGCTCGAGATAAAGCAGGCCGCGCGAGCCGTTGCGCACGAGCTCGATGCTCGCGCCGCGCGCGGCGGCTTCGCGTTCGATGGCCTCGGCGATGGCATCCGCGCCGAGCGCAAGCGCCGAGGAGTCGCGGGGAACGTAGACGCGTGTCATGCGGCCTCCTCGGTGCGCACGGTCGCGAGCGCGGCAGCGTAGAGCTTGTCGAACTTCTGCGGGGTCACTTTTGCGTGCAACGTGCCGTTAATCATCATGGTGGGCGAGAGCGCGCATTGCCCTAGGCAATAGACGGATTCGAGCGCGACCGGGCCTTCATGCGCGTGCGCGTGTTCGGTGTCGTGTCCGTGCTGTTGGAACCGGCAGCCGGTATGCGCCTCGACGTGCTGCGCGAGCGCCTCGCTACCCATGCTGCGGCAGGCCTCGGCGCGGCACAGCTGGACCGTGACCGGCGCGGGCGGCGCAGTGCGGAAGTGGTGATAGTAGGTGATCACGCCGTGGACCTCGGCGCGCGAGAGATTCAGCGCCTTCGAGAGCGGCACGACCGTGGCCGGCGGCACGAAGCCGACTTCGTCCTGGATCGCATGCAGGATCGCAAGCAGTGTGCGGCCTGGTTGCGCGTGACGCAGGACGAGATCGTCCGGCGCGCTAACTGTTGTCTCTTCCATCATGGGGCTTCTCCTGGGCATATATGCACTTGTTATTCATAAAGTGTGCATCTATGCTGCGGTTGTCTTGTTGTCTGACCGAACAATAGGCCCGTGGAAAGGCGGACGCAATAGGAAGGAATATTTCATAATGATCAAGGTCGAGTGCCATGCGCAGCTAGTCGTGCGCGACGCGGAAGGCCGCGAGGCAAGCCTGACGGACGTTGTGCCGTTGCTTGCGCTCGTCGCCGAGGAAGGAAGCATTGCGCAGGCTGCGCAGCGTAAGGGTTTGTCCTATCGCCATGCGTGGGGTGTTTTGCGTGAAGTGGAGGAGCGCCTGGGGGGCGCGCTGATCGCGAAAGCGCGCGGCCGCGGGTCCGTGCTCTCCGAACTGGGCGAGGCTGTGCTGCGCTCGCAGCGCCTGTGCGGGGAGCGGCTGCAGGGCAACCTCGAGGCGCTGGCCAGTGAAGTGGCCAGCGACCTGAACCGCTGGCTCGCGCCCGATGCGCAGGATCTGCGCATCCATGCTTCGCACGGCTATGCGGTGGCGGCGCTCGTGACGGCGCTCGTCGCCGACCAGGTGCCCGTGGAGATCAAGTACCGCGACAGCGTCGACGCAATCACGGCACTCGCGCGTGGCGAATGCGATCTCGCAGGCTTTCACCTGCCGCGCGGCGACTTTCGGGCCGCCTGCGCCAACGCCTACCGCGGCTGGCTCGATCCGCAGCGGCACGTGCTCATCCATCTCACGCAGCGCAAGCAGGGACTCCTGGTCGGGCGCGGCAACCCGAAGCAGGTCACGGGTCTCGCCGACCTCGCGCGCGGCGATATCCGCTTCGTGAACCGGCAGCCGGGTTCGGGCACCCGCATGCTGATCGATCTGCTGCTGACACGCATCGGCGTCGATCCCGAGCGCGTGAACGGCTACGCGTCGTCGGAACTCACGCATTCGGCGATCGCCGCGTTCGTGGCCAGCGGGATGGCCGACGTGGGCTTCGGCGTGGCGCCGGCTGCGCACCATTTCGGGCTCGATTTCATCGAGATCGCCGATGAAGACTACTACTTTGCGTGCGATCGCGGCCATCTTACGCACGAGCCGCTGGCGACCGTGCTGGGTTTGCTGCGCGGCGCGGGGTTCCGTGCGTCCGTTGCGCAACTGGAGGGATACGATCCGGCGTCATGTGGCGACGTGGTGGAACTCGAAGCCGCGTGGGGCGGGCCGCTCGAGGGCGAGGCGCGGCCGTTGTAATAGAAGGCAACGGATAGGCCAGACTACGCTGCAGACTGAGGCGCTTTTTGTGATACTTTCAGTTTGTATTCGCTCTCACGTTTCAGTTGCGCGCCCGTCGCGCCGATCGACCATGAAATTTGTCCTCAAAGTTGGTGCTGCTGCCGCTACGGCGGCAGCGTTGTTGGCTACATTCAACGTTGCCTTTGCGCAGAACTCGCCAGGCGTGCCGGGTGGCATTCTGAGCGATCAGTTCAAGTTCAACGAGCATCCACAGATGCAGTTCGCCGCTTCGGCGCCGTCGGCCAAGTATCAGCATGGCAAGCCGAGCGCCGCACGCAAGCGTGGCGATCTGGGTGATCAGAACGGCTGTAATCTGCAGTGCCCGCAGGACAATTGATGACCCTGGAGGCGCGCGCGAAAGTTGCGCGGCCTGTGGAGCAAAGAAAAACTCGCGAAGCCCGAACGGGCTGTCGCGAGTTTTTTTGTATGCGCTGTGCAGGCGCGGCCGGCGTCGGGACCGTGGCAAGCAAAAAGCCCCGACAGCCTTGCGGCGCCGGGGCTCGAGTCCGATCGTCGTGGACGACCGGAAATATCTGGTGGAGCCGGCGGGAATCGAACCCGCGTCCAGAAGCAGTCCATAACCAGTTCTACATGCGTAGTTCTGTCATTTGATTTAACCGCAGCGACGCGGACGAACACGCTGCGCTACGGCGATTCACTAGATTTTCGACCTTGGCGTCGTGACGCCACCAAGGCTTAACTGACGTAAATGACCTCTGGCGGTATTGCTACCGGTCTTGCGACGCTAGCCCGTCAGTGAGCCAGGCAGAGGACGGCGGCCGTTAGGCTGCCAGTGCGAACGTATCGTCGTTTGCAGTTACGTTTTTCCCATTGATTAACGAGGTGACGGGTCCTCGGCATGCCCTGATTACTTCATAACCCCTGTCGAAACCAGGTCGGCCCCAGAGGTAGGAACAATTATCCCATAGTTCGCCATATGAGGCGAACCGCGCCCGGTTCAAGGGCGCGCGGGCTGTTCGCGATCAAAAGCCGTTTTTACGTCGCCTCAGGCCGGCTTGCGGATGTGCTGAAGCAGGGCGAACAGCGTCGCCGTGGTGTCGGCGACATATTGCGCGTTCCACTGCGAGGGCGGCACGTCGTTGCCGCAGTAGCCGTACGCGGCGGCGATCGTCGCCATGCCCGCCGCGGCGCCCGCCTGCACGTCGCGCAGATCGTCGCCGACGTAGACCACGCGCTGCGGCGCAATGCCGAGCGCCTCGGCCGCGTGCAGCAACGGCGCCGGATGCGGCTTGGAATAGGGCGTCGTGTCGCCGCTCACCACGCAGCTTGCGCGCGTGTCCAGGTGCATCAGCTTCACGAGCGGCTCGGTGAGACGGGCGACCTTGTTGGTCACGATGCCCCAGCGTACGCCGCGGCCGTCGAGGTCGTCGAGCACCGCGTCGATGCCGGCGAAGAGCGCCGTCTCGATGCGCAGATTCGCCTCGTAGTTGGCGAGAAACTCCTCCCGCATGGCGGCGAACTCGCGATCGTCGGGGCCGATCCCGAACGCGCCGCCAATCAGGGCGCGCGCGCCCGCCGAAGCGAGCGGACGCAGCTTCTCGAGCGGCGTGGGCGCGAGGCCGCGCGCGTGGCGCATCTGGTTGACGGCGGCGGCGAGGTCGGGGGCCGTATCGGCGAGCGTGCCGTCGAAGTCGAACAGCACGGCGTCGCAGGCGGCAAGCGCTGCGGCGCTGTCCGCGGCAGGTTGGGCGTTCGTGGGTGAGTTCATGTCTGGAAGCAATGGCGCGGCGCGCCGGTGTGCAGGAAATACCGCCGGAGCAGGGGGAACCGGCGGCGCCGCTCGTGCATATGCGGTCAGGCGTCGCGCCGGCAGGCGATCATGTAATTGACGCTGGAGTCGTTCGAAAGCGCAAAGTGCCGCGTGAGCGGGTTATACGTGATGCCCTTGATCTCGGCGACGTGCAGGCCGGCGCCGCGCACGAACGCGGCAAGCTCCGAGGGGCGGATGAAGCGCGCGTAGTCGTGCGTGCCCTTGGGCAGCATCTGCGCGATGTATTCCGCGCCGATTACGGCGAGCAGATACGACTTCACGTTGCGGTTGAGCGTCGAAAAGAACACCCAGCCGCCAGGCTTCACGAGCGTTGCGCAGGCCTTCACGACCTCGGCGGGCTGCGGCACGTGTTCGAGCATTTCCATGCAGGTCACGACGTCGAACGACGCCGGTTCGCGCGCGGCGATCGCTTCGGCCGCGATCAGCTCGTAGTCCACCGTCACGCCGCTCTCGAGGCTATGCAGGTCGGCCACGCCGAGCGCCTCGCGCGACAGGTCGATGCCTTTTACGGTTGCGCCAAGCCCCGCCATCGATTCGGAGAGGATGCCGCCGCCGCAGCCGATGTCGAGCACGCGCTTGGACGGCAGATGCGCATGGCTGTCTATCCAGCCCAGGCGAACGGGGTTGAGTTCGTGCAGCGGCTTGAATTCGGCGTTCGGGTCCCACCAGCGATGAGCGAGATCGCTGAATTTCTGCAGCTCGTGGGGATCGGCATTCGTCATGTCGTGGCAGCCTGAAGCGCGGTGCGGGTCGGAAAGAATAAGCCCCGAGTATACAGGCGGGTGCACAGGGCAGCAAAATGCCGCGCCGTGCCGTCAGGCTTTCCGGAACGATCACGCCGCGCGGAGACAGGCGAAATGAAAGAAGGATAAAACGCGGGATAAAAAAAGCCCCGCCGAAGCGGGGCTTTTGAGACTTGCGGTCGAGAGCTCGCGATTACTGCTTTTGCGTGCCGACGACTTCGACTTCCACGCGACGGTCCGGTGCGAGGCAGGCGATGAGAGCCTTGCGGTTCTTCTGGTTGCAGCCCGTCGTAACCGGGTTGCGCTTGCCCTTGCCTTCCGTGTAGATACGCTCTGCCGGAACGCCCTTGCTGACCAGGTACGACTTGACGGCTTGCGCACGGCGCAGCGACAGACGGTCGTTGTAGGCAACCGAGCCGATACGGTCGGTGTAGCCCGTCGCGACGACGACTTCGAGGTTCAGAGCCTGGATCTTGCTTGCCAGGTCGTCCAGCTTTTCCTTGCCAGCCGGCTTCAGGATGGCCTTGTCGAAGTCGAACAGGGCGTCAGCCTGGTACGTGATCTTCTGGCTGGTGATGGCCGGCGGCGGCGGAGCGACCGGCGGCTGCGGTGCCTGGGCGACCAGGGCGCCATCGCACTTAGCGTTGGCGGTGGCCGGCGTCCAGAATGCATCGCGCCAGCAAAGCTCGTTCGTGCCGTTCATCCACACGTATTCGCCGGTACCATTCACCCAGTTGTCATTGACGGCTTGTCGCGACGCCGGCACCGATTGTGCCTGAGCGGATGCAGCCACAACTGCGGTAGCTGCAATGAACGCGAGCTTTGAAAGTTTATTCATATTTCTCCTCTCGAAATTGAGATTACCGCAGGTTTACTGCGAGCCATATGACGAAGACAAGTCATACATTGCTCGAAGTATAACATTGGCAAGTTGTGGGGAACGCTTTGCGTTGTGTAGACTTCGAGCAGTGTCTAACTTTGTGCGTTGGCATTTTGCCATATCGTTCCCCTCCGACGATAAAAAAAATCCGCCCCTTTCACTGCGGCTGGTCGAACGTGGTACGCCCGCAACAAAAAAGTTCCCTTAATTTTACCTGGTATTGCGCCTGGGTAGCGTGAGCGTCACACATTGTCATCCAAATCGGTGGCGATGCATCTGATTCCGGTTCGCACTGCGGCGTTTGCGCCACGCTCAAGGCGCTTTTGAGCCGTTCGGCTTCACTCCTCTAATAGGTATACGCAGGCGGCGGGCGAGGGTGTCGTGCATGGTAGAATCGCGTGATGCGCTGCGTCCGCGGCGTCCATGCGACAGCTGGGCGTCCCGCGGTGACTGCGGCGACCTGCGCTCTTCCAGCTGGGGCGAGGCGCTAGCACACCGCGTGCCCAAATAAGACATCGATAATGGATCAATTCGCCAAAGAGACTCTGCCAATCTCCCTCGAGGAGGAAATGCGCCGCTCGTATCTCGATTACGCGATGAGCGTGATCGTCGGGCGAGCACTTCCGGATGTTCGTGACGGCCTGAAGCCTGTCCACCGGCGCGTGCTCTATGCAATGCACGAGCTGAATAACGACTGGAACCGCGCTTACAAGAAGTCGGCGCGTATCGTCGGCGACGTCATCGGTAAGTACCACCCACACGGCGACACGGCTGTCTACGACACGATCGTGCGGATGGCGCAGAACTTCTCCCTGCGCTACATGCTGGTCGACGGCCAGGGCAACTTCGGCTCCATCGACGGCGACAACGCCGCCGCCATGCGATACACCGAAATCCGCATGGCGAAGATCGGCCACGAGCTGCTGGCCGACATCGACAAGGAAACGGTCGACTTCGGGCCGAACTACGACGGCAGCGAGAGCGAGCCGCAGATCCTGCCCGCGCGCATTCCGAACCTGCTCATCAACGGTTCGTCGGGTATCGCGGTCGGCATGGCCACGAACATTCCGCCGCACAATCTCAATGAAGTCGTCGACGCTTGCCAGCATCTGCTGAAGAGCCCGCAGGCAACGGTCGACGAGCTGATCGAGATCATTCCCGCCCCCGACTTCCCGACCGCCGGCATCATTTATGGCGTCGCGGGCGTGCGCGACGGCTATCGCACCGGCCGCGGCCGCGTCGTGATGCGCGCGGCCACGCACTTCGAGGAAATTGATCGCGGTCAACGCATGGCGATCATCGTCGACGAACTGCCGTATCAGGTGAACAAGCGTTCGTTGCTCGAACGCATCGCCGAGCTCGTCAACGAGAAGAAGCTCGAAGGCATCTCCGATATTCGCGACGAATCCGACAAGAGCGGCATGCGTGTCGTGATCGAGCTCAAGCGCGGCGAAGTGCCCGAGGTCATCCTCAACAATCTGTACAAGGCGACGCAGCTGCAGGACACGTTCGGCATGAACATGGTCGCGCTGGTGGACAACCAGCCGAAGCTGCTGAACCTGAAGGAAATGCTCGAGCATTTCCTCTCGCATCGCCGCGAAGTGCTCACGCGCCGCACGGTGTACGAACTGCGCAAGGCGCGCGAACGTGGCCACGTGCTCGAAGGTCTCGCCGTTGCGCTCGCGAACATCGACGATTTCATCGAACTCATCAAGGCCGCGCCCACGCCGCCCATCGCGAAGCAGGAGTTGATGAACCGCTCGTGGGACTCGTCGCTCGTGCGCGAGATGCTCACGCGCGCGGAGCAGGACAACGCGGCGGCGGGTGGGCGCGAAGCCTACCGTCCGGAAGGGCTGAACCCGCAATATGGTATGCAGTCCGACGGCCTCTACCGTCTGTCCGACACGCAGGCGCAGGAAATCCTGCAAATGCGCCTCCAGCGCCTGACCGGCCTGGAGCAGGACAAGATCATCGGCGAGTACCGCGAAGTGATGGCGCAGATCGCCGACCTGCTCGACATCCTTGCGCGCCCCGAGCGCGTAACTGTCATGATCTCCGACGAACTCACCTCGATCAAGAGCGAATTCGGCGACGCCCGCCGCTCGAAGATCGAGATGAACGCCACCGAGCTCAACACCGAAGACCTGATCACGCCGCAGGACATGGTCGTGACCATGTCGCACGCCGGTTACGTGAAATCGCAGCCGTTGTCGGAATATCGCGCCCAGAAGCGCGGAGGTCGCGGCAAGCAGGCGACTTCGATGAAGGACGACGACTGGATCGACACGCTCTTCATCGCCAACACGCACGACCACATCCTGTGCTTCTCGAATCGCGGCCGCGTGTACTGGGTGAAGGTGTATGAAGTGCCGCAGGGTTCGCGCAACTCGCGCGGCCGTCCGATCGTCAACATGTTCCCGCTGCAGGACGGCGAGAAGATCACGGTCGTGCTGCCGGTCAAGGAGTTCTCGGCCGACAAGTTCGTCTTCATGGCCACGGCGCTGGGCACGGTAAAGAAGACGCCGCTCGAAGCCTTCAGCCGCCCGTTGCGCAAGGGTATTATTGCGGTCGGTCTCGACGACGGCGACTACCTGATCGGCGCTGCGATCACCGACGGCGAACACGACGTGATGCTGTTCTCCGACGCCGGCAAGGCGGTGCGCTTCGACGAGAACGACGTGCGCCCGATGGGCCGCGAAGCGCGCGGCGTGCGCGGCATGCAGCTCGAAGACAATCAGCAGGTCATCGCGCTCCTCGTGGCGGGCGACGAGCAGCAGTCGGTGCTCACCGCGACCGAGAACGGCTATGGCAAGCGCACCCCGATCACGGAGTACACGCGCCACGGCCGCGGCACGAAGGGCATGATCGCGATCCAGACTTCGGAGCGCAACGGCAAGGTGGTTGCGGCCACACTCGTCGACTCCGAAGCGCAGATCATGTTGATCACCACCACGGGCGTTCTGATTCGCACCCGCGTGTCGGAAATCCGCGAAATGGGCCGTGCAACGCAAGGTGTTACACTCATCAGCCTTGACGAAGGTACGAAGCTTTCCGGGCTGCAGCAGGTCGCCGAAGCGGACGCAGAAGTGGACGCCGAAGGTGAGGGCGAAGCAGGCGAAAGCGAAGAGTGATGCGTTATCCGGGCCCGCACAAGCGTGTTCAATCGATGCGCTTACGCGGGCTTTAAGGTGGGTTTCAGCGAACCTTGTTAGTGTCAGTGAAATGAATGGTGTGCCGGGCGGACCAGTGAGCGGGCGCAGAACGCAATGCGGCGCCCCGCAGTCCGCGCGGCAGTGCAAATCGATTAATTTCTCAAAGGGAGTAATGATGCAAAAACGATTCAAGCAGGTGATGTTGCTGGCCGCTCTCGTGCCGACGTTTGCCATGGCTCAGGCGCTCCAGAACCAGGCGCCCGCCCAGGCACCGGCAGCGGCTGCAGCACCCGTCGATCCGGCCAAGCAAGCCGCGATCAAGGACCTGCTCGACGCGATCGACGCACAGAAGCTCGTCGGCGCAATCGGCAACAGCGCCCAGATGCAAGCCAAGCAGCTCGTCCCGGCCATCCTCTCGGACGCGCTCTCGGAAAACAAGACGATGACGGACAAGCAGAAGCAAGCTGCCGTTCCGTCGCTGCAGAAGAACGCCGTGCCGAAGCTGGTTGACTCGGCAGGCCAGGTCTTCGCGACCGACTCGTTCAAGACGGACGCCATGCAAGCTCAGTACGACGCCTACGCGAAGTACTACAGCACGCAGGAAATCAAGGACCTGACCACGTTCTACCGCAGCCCGACCGGCCGCAAGTTCATTCAGGTTCAAGACCAGGTTGGCCGCGACGTCGTGAACAGCCTGATGCAGAAGTACATGCCGCAGTCGATCAAGGCAACGCGCGACCAGGCCGACAAGGAAGTCGCTTCGGTCAAGGTCGGCAAGTAAGTCTGGCGTCACGCGCCCTCTGGCCCGCAGCCATGATGTACGGCAGCGGGGCCGGATCGGCCGCGTAGACCGGGAAGCCCGTCGCCACGCCGTGCGTGGCGGGTTCCCGGCGACAATGCGATAATGGTCGTTTGCGCGATGAGCGCAAGCGGCCATTTTCTTTTTTCTGGCGTGTTTTCCGGCGGTTTTTGCCACAGCGCCTGCCTCGGGGATCCCTTTACGATGCGCGTCTACAACTTCTCAGCTGGGCCGGCAGCGCTGCCAGAAGAAGTCCTGCGTCAGGCCGCTGACGAAATGCTCGACTGGCACGGCAGCGGCATGGGTGTGATGGAAATGAGCCATCGCGGCCCGGAATTCATGCAGATCCACGCCGAGGCGCTGCTCGATCTGCGCGAGTTGATGCAGGTCCCCGCAAGTCACCAGATCCTGTTCCTGCAGGGCGGCGGCATCGGCGAAAACGCGATCGTGCCGCTCAACCTGTTCGGCTCGAAGCCGCGCGCCGACTTCGTCATCACCGGCTCGTGGTCGCAGAAGTCGCAGAAGGAAGCGCTCAAGTACGGCGCAGCGCATATCGCCGCGACGGGCCGCACCGAGGCCGGCTTCACGCATTCGCCGCCGAAGGGCGAGTGGCAGCTCTCCGACGACCCCGCCTACGTGCACCTGTGCACGAACGAGACGATCGACGGCGTCGAGACCTTCGAGATTCCCGACCTCGGCGACATTCCGCTCGTGGCCGACGCCTCGTCGCACATCTTGTCGCGCCCGATGGACATCGCCAAGTACGGCGTGCTCTACGGCGGCGCGCAGAAGAACATCGGCATGGCGGGCGTGACGGTCGTGATCGTGCGCGAAGACCTGCTCGACCGCTCGATGCCGATCTGTCCTTCGGCGTTCGAATGGAAGACCGTGGCCGCGAACAACTCGATGTTCAACACGCCGCCCACCTACGCGATCTATATCGCCGGGCTCGTGTTCAAGTGGTTGAAGCGTCAGGGCGGTCTCGAAGTCATCGAGGCGCGTAATGTGGAAAAAGCGAAGCTGCTCTACGACACGATCGACGCGAGCAGCTTCTATATCAACAAGGTGGAGCGCCGCGCGCGCTCGCGGATGAACGTGCCGTTCTTCCTCGCAGACGAAACACGTAACGCAGATTTCCTCGCCGGCGCCAAAGAGCGCGGGCTGTTGCAGCTGAAGGGCCACAAGTCCGTCGGCGGCATGCGGGCATCGATTTACAACGCGGTGCCGCTCGAAGCAGTGAATGCGCTGGTCGAGTACATGAAGGAATTCGAGGCGAAGCACGCGTAAGCGCTCCTCGCTCACTGGGCGAAGCGGCGCCGCGCGCATCCTTTCAGATTGCCGGTTTCACGCATGGACGACGAACTCAACTCCCAACTCAAACCGCTGCGCGAACGCATCGATGCAATCGACGCGCAGCTCATCGCGCTCCTGAACCAGCGCGCCTCGGTCGCGCTCGAAGTAGGCGAGGTCAAGAAGCATTTCAACGCGCCGGTGTTTCGCCCGGAGCGCGAGCAACAAGTGATCGAGCGCCTGCAGAACATGAGCGACGGCCCGCTCGGCAACGATCACATCAGCGCGATCTGGCGCGAGATCATGGCCGCGAGCCGCTCGCTCGAAAAGACGATTTCGGCTGCGTTCCTCGGCCCGGTCGGCACCTATAGCGAACAGGCGATGTACCAGTACTTCGGTCAGTCGATCGAAGGCCTGCCGTGCCCGTCGATCGACGAGGTGTTCCGCTCGGTCGAGGCGGGCGCCGCCGAGTTCGGCGTCGTGCCGGTCGAGAACTCGACCGAGGGCGCCGTTTCGCGCACGCTCGACCTGTTCCTCGAAACGCAGCTCGTCATAGGCGGCGAAATCGCCTTGCCGATTCAGCACAATCTGATGACGCAAAGCGGCAACCTGCAAGGCGTGACGCGCGTGTGCGCGCACCCGCAGGCGCTCGCACAGTGCCAGCACTGGCTGACGGCGAACGCACCGCAGCTCGAGCGTCAGCCGGTGTCGAGCAACGCCGAGGCCGCGCGCCTCGCCGCCGCCGACCCGACGGTCGCCGCGATTGCGGGCGATCGCGCCGCCACGCACTACGGTCTGCTGATCGCGAACGCGCTGATCCAGGACGACCCGCACAACCGCACGCGCTTCGTCATGATAGGCAAGCAGCCGGCGGGCGCGACGGGGCGCGACCAGACCTCGATGATCGTGTCGGTGAAGAACGAGCCGGGCGCTGTGTACAAGCTGCTCGAGCCGCTCGCGCGCCACAGCGTGTCGATGACGCGTTTCGAGTCGCGGCCGGCGCGCCTTGGCAGCACGTGGGAGTACTACTTCTACATCGACTTCGAAGGTCACCGCGACGAACCCGCCGTGGCCGCCGCGCTCGACGAACTCAGCAAGAAGGCCGCGTATCTGAAGATCCTCGGCTCGTATCCGCGCGCACGCTAACGCGCGGAAGGCGCGGGCGGCCCGCCGCCAACCGCCGCCCGCCGCATGAATGTGCCGGGCGGCGCGCCTTTCCCGATCCGTCTGGATGAGACCGTTGTACGCCCGGCGCCTTGAGCCCTGGAGAGACGCATGACCACGCAATTCGGCCCCTCGTATGTGCGCGCCATCGCGCCTTACATCGCCGGCAAACCGATTTCCGAAGTCGCGCGCGAATTCGGGCTCGACGAAGCGCGCATCGTGAAGCTCGCCTCGAACGAGAATCCGCTCGGCATGCCCGAATCGGCGCAACGCGCGATCGTGCAGGCCGCGAGCGAACTGGGCCGCTATCCCGATTCGAACGCGTTCGAGCTGAAGGCCGCGCTGGCCGCGCGCTACGACGTGCCGTCCGAGTGGATCACGCTCGGCAACGGCAGCAATGACATTCTCGAAATGGCCGCGCATGCGTTCGTCGAGCGCGGTCAGGCGATCGTCTATTCGCAGTACTCGTTCGCGGTCTATGCGCTCGCGACCCAGGGCCTCGGCGCGCGCCATATCGTGACGCCGGCGGTGCGCTACGGCCACGATCTCGACGCGATGCTGGCGGCGATCGACGAAGATACGCGTCTCGTGTTCGTGGCGAACCCGAACAACCCGACTGGCACGTTCGTCGACGGCGCGACGCTCGAGGCGTTCATCGCGAAGGTGCCCGCGCATGTCGCGGTCGTGCTCGACGAGGCGTACACGGAATACCTCGCGGCCGGGAAGCGCTATGACTCGATCGCGTGGGTGCGCCGCTTTCCGAACCTGCTCGTTTCGCGCACGTTCTCGAAGGCCTACGGACTCGCCGGCCTGCGTATCGGCTTCGCGATCGCGCAGCCTGAACTGACCGATCTGCTCAACCGTCTGCGCCAGCCGTTCAACGTCAACACGCTCGCGCAGGCCGCTGCGATTGCCGCGCTCGGCGACACGCCGTTCCTCGAGCGCAGCGCGGCGCTCAATGCAGAAGGCTATCGCACGCTCACCGCGGCGTTCGAGCGCCTCGGCCTCGAATACGTGCCGTCGGACGGCAATTTCGTGCTGGTGCGCGTGGCGAAGGACGCAGCGGACGACGGCGCCGGCGAGCGCGTGAATCTCGCGCTGCTCAAGCAAGCCGTGATCGTACGTCCGGTGGGCAACTATGGCCTGCCGCAATGGCTGCGTGTGACGATCGGCTTGCCCGAGGAGAACGCGGCATTCGTCGCGGCCCTCGAGCGAGCGCTTGGCGCGCCGTGAGCGCGCAACCTTTACTTTTTCGGTGACGTCGTGAGTGCGTTTTCGTTTAACAAACTGGTGATTTTCGGCGTGGGCCTGATCGGCGGGTCGCTCGCGCGCGCGTTGCGCGAGCGCGGTTCGCACGGCGGCCAGGGCGCGCAGGTGATCGGCGTGGGCCGCAGCGCAAAGTCGGTAGCGCGCGCGCTCGAACTGGGCGTGATCGACGCCGCCGCGACGCTCGACGACGAAGCGGCGCTCGCCGCCGCGCTCGCCGGCGCCGACATCGTGCTGATCGCGGCTCCCGTCGCGCAAACCCAGGCGCTGCTCGAGCGCATCGCGCCGCACCTGGGGCAAGCCACCATCGTCACCGACGCCGGCAGCACCAAGAGCGACGTGATCGCCGCGGCCCGTGCCGCGCTCGGGGCGCGCATCGCCCAGTTCGTGCCGGGGCATCCCATCGCCGGGCGCGAGTCGAGCGGCGTCGACGCCGCGTTGCCCGATCTCTACGTGGGCCGCAACGTCGTGCTGTGCCCGCTCGCGGAAAACGCGCCGGCAGCGGTCGAGCGCATCGCTGCGATGTGGCGCGCCACAGGTGCCGTGATCGGCGAGATGCCGGCCGAGCAGCACGATCGCGTGTTCGCGTCGGTGAGTCATCTGCCGCATGTGTTGTCGTTTGCGCTCGTCGACCAGATTCTCGCGTCGCCGGACGCCCAGCTGAAATTCTCGTTCGCCGCGGGCGGCTTCCGCGACTTCACGCGCATTGCCGCGTCGAGCCCCGAAATGTGGCGCGACGTGTGCCTCGCGAACCGCGCCGCGCTGCTCGCCGAACTCGACGGCTACACTGAGGTGCTGGCCAGGCTGCGCGCGGCCATCGACGCCGGCGACGGCGCGGCGCTCGAAACCGTGTTCGCGCGTTCGCGTGCGGCGCGCGAGGCGTGGCAGGAGCGCGGCGGCAAGGGCGCGGCAGCGCCCATCGATGTGGCACCAGGCAAATAAGCAAGCAGGACCCAGCCCGACGGCGCGCGCGCCGCGACCTCAGGCAACACCAGGCAACCCCAGGTACCACCAGGCATTCTCAGGACACGCTCATGGAACACCTCGATCTCGGACCGTTCACCCGTGCGTCCGGCACGATCCGTCTGCCCGGCTCGAAGAGCATCTCGAACCGCGTGCTGCTGCTCGCGGCGCTGGCCGAGGGCGAAACGACCATCACGAACCTGCTCGACTCCGACGACACGCGCGTGATGCTCGACGCGCTGGAAAAGCTCGGCGTGAAGCTCAAGCGCGAAGACGACACCTGCGTCGTACAGGGCACGCGCGGCGCGTTCCAGGCGGTGCGCGCGGATCTCTTTCTGGGCAACGCAGGCACGGCGGTGCGTCCGCTCACGGCCGCGCTCGCGGTGAACGGCGGCGACTACCGCATTCACGGCGTGCCGCGCATGCACGAGCGGCCGATCGGCGACCTCGTCGATGGCCTGCGCCAGATCGGCGCGAAGATCGACTACGAAGAAAACGAAGGCTACCCGCCGCTGCGCATCCGGCCGGCGCCGATTTCGGTCGAGGCGCCCATCCGCGTGCGCGGCGACGTGTCGAGCCAGTTCCTCACGGCGCTTCTGATGACGCTGCCGCTCGTGCGCGCCAAGGACGGCGTCACGATCGTCGAGGTGGACGGCGAGCTGATCTCCAAGCCCTACATCGAAATCACGATCAAGCTGATGGAGCGCTTCGGCGTGAAGGTCGAGCGCCACGGCTGGCATCGCTTCGAGATTCCCGCGGGCGTGCGTTACCAGTCGCCGGGCAAGATCATGGTCGAGGGCGATGCGTCGAGCGCGTCGTATTTCCTCGCCGCCGGCGCGATCGGGGGCGGCCCGCTGCGCGTGGAAGGCGTGGGGCGCTCGAGCATCCAGGGCGACGTCGCGTTCGCCGCGGCGCTCATGCGCATGGGCGCGAACGTCACGGTCGCCGACGACTGGATCGAGGTGCGCGGGATCGGCAACGATCACGGCAAGCTCGACCCGATCGACATGGACTTCAACCTGATTCCCGATGCGGCCATGACGATCGCCGTGGCGGCGCTCTTCGCCGACGGCGCGACCACGCTGCGCAACATCGCGAGCTGGCGCGTGAAGGAAACCGACCGCATCGCCGCGATGGCCACGGAACTGCGCAAGGTGGGCGCGAACGTGGAAGAGGGGCCCGATTACCTGATCGTGCGTCCGCCTGAGACACTCACGCCGAACGCCGCGATCGACACGTACGACGATCACCGCATGGCGATGTGCTTCTCGCTCGTGAGCCTCGGCGGTGTGCCGGTGCGCATCAACGACCCGAAGTGCGTCGGCAAGACGTTCCCCGATTACTTCGAGCGCTTCCTGGCGCTCGCGCAACCTTGATTCAAATGAAGCCGACTATCTTTGCCGCATGAAATCGACCCGTCCCTTTTATCCGACGCCCGTCATCACGATCGACGGCCCGACCGCCTCCGGCAAGGGCACGGTGGCCGCGCTGGTCGCCGCGCAACTCGGCTTTCACCTGCTCGACAGCGGCGCGCTGTATCGGCTGGCGGCGCTCGCGAGCGTGCGCTACGCGATCGCGGCCGATGACGCCGAGAGCCTTGCGAAGCTGATCGACGATCTCCATATCACGTTCCGCGAGGGGCTTGCGCAGCTCGATGGCGTTGACGTTTCGAACGAAATCCGTGCCGAGGAAGTGGGCAACCGCGCCTCGATGATCGCTGCGCATCCGGCCGTGCGCACCGCGCTCGTGGCGCGCCAGCGGGCGTTTCGCAAGCTTCCCGGGCTCGTTGCGGATGGCCGCGACATGGGCACCGTGATCTTCCCGGACGCCGTTCTGAAGGTGTTTTTAACGGCCAGCGTGGAGGCCCGTGCGGCCCGCCGGCATAAGCAATTGATCCAAAAAGGTTTTTCTGCTAATATGGATGACTTGCTTCGGGATTTGCGTGGACGCGACGCGCGCGACAGTAACCGCGCGGCCGCACCGCTCAAGCCTGCAGCAGATGCGCAGCTTCTCGATACTTCGGCGCTCTCCGTCGACCAGGCGGTCGAACAGGTGGTGCAGTGGTATCAGGAGTCTAGCCAACTGCGGCCCGTACGGTAATCCGCGAACGGGGCAAAGCGCAGTAAAGAAAGCAGTAAGCAGTACGAGTAGGTGCCCTGGAAAGCAACAGGGCGTGTGTTAAACCCTTTAACCCCGTATGGCTTTTGCATCTGCGCCGCGAGCATCGTGTTCCGGCCTCAACGCCCGGCAGTCAAGACCGACTGGCGAGGTAGCGAAAACCATGCAAATCCAGATTTTTATGTCCGACCTGCAAACCTCCACCCCGAATACCGAATCTTTCGCGGCTCTGTTCGAAGAGTCGCTGACCCGCCAGGACATGCGCGCCGGCGAAGTGATTTCCGCCGAAGTCGTGCGCGTCGACCACAACTTCGTGGTCGTCAATGCTGGTCTCAAGTCCGAAGCCTATATTCCGCTCGAAGAATTCCTGAACGACGCGGGTGAAGTGGAAGTGCAGGCGGGTGATTTCGTTTCCGTCGCGATCGACGCGCTGGAAAACGGCTACGGCGACACCATCCTGTCGCGCGACAAGGCGAAGCGTCTCGCTTCGTGGCTGTCGCTGGAAAAGGCTCTCGACAACAACGAACTCGTGACCGGCACGATCACGGGCAAGGTCAAGGGCGGCATGACCGTCATGGTCAACGGCATCCGCGCGTTCCTGCCGGGTTCGCTCGTCGACACGCGTCCGGTCAAGGACACGACGCCGTACGAAGGCAAGACCCTCGAATTCCGCGTCATCAAGCTCGACCGCAAGCGTAACAACGTCGTGCTGTCGCGCCGCGCAGTCATCGAAGCCACGCAAGGCGAAGAGCGCGCAAAGCTGCTCGAAACGCTCAAGGAAGGCGCGATCGTCAACGGCGTGGTCAAGAACATCACCGACTACGGCGCGTTCGTGGACCTCGGCGGCATCGACGGCCTGCTGCACATCACCGACATCGCATGGCGTCGCGTGCGTCACCCGAGCGAAGTTCTCTCGGTTGGCCAGGAAGTCACCGCGAAGATCCTCAAGTTCGACCAGGAAAAGAACCGCGTTTCGCTCGGTATCAAGCAACTGGGCGACGATCCATGGGAAGGCATCTCGCGCCGTTACCCGTCGGGCACGCGCCTGTTCGGCAAGGTCACGAACATCACCGACTACGGCGCGTTCGTCGAAGTCGAATCGGGCATCGAAGGCCTGGTTCACGTGTCGGAAATGGACTGGACCAACAAGAACGTTGCTCCGTCGAAGGTTGTCCAGCTGGGCGACGAAGTCGAAGTCATGGTCCTCGAGATCGACGAAGACCGCCGCCGCATCTCGCTCGGCATGAAGCAGTGCAAGCCGAATCCGTGGGATGACTTCAGCCGCAACTTCAAGAAGGGCGACAAGCTCCAGGGCGCGATCAAGTCGATCACCGACTTCGGCGTGTTCATCGGTCTGCCTGGCGGTATCGACGGTCTGGTTCACCTTTCGGACCTGTCGTGGTCGGAAACCGGCGAAGAAGCCGTTCGCAAGTACAAGAAGGGCGACGAAGTCGAAGCCGTGGTTCTGGGCATCGACGTCGAGAAGGAACGCATTTCGCTCGGCATCAAGCAGCTCGAAGGCGACCCGTTCAGCAACTTCGTTGCTGTCAACGACAAGGGTTCGATCGTCGACGGCGTGGTCAAGTCGGTTGACGCCAAGGGCGCAGTCGTGACGCTGAACGCCGACGTCGAAGGCTACCTGCGTGCTTCGGAAATCGCGCAAGACCGCGTGGAAGATGCTCGCAACGTGCTGAAGGAAGGCGACAAGGTCAACGCGATGATCATCAACATCGATCGCAAGTCGCGTGGCATCAACCTGTCGATCAAGGCGAAGGACTCGGCTGAAACGCAGGAAGCCCTGCGCAGCATGTCGGCTGATTCGGGTCAGGCTGCCACCGGCACGACCAACCTCGGCGCGCTGCTGAAGGCCAAGCTCGACGGCCAGAACCAGTAAGCCTCAAACGGGGGCAAGCTGAAGTATGACCAAATCTGAATTGGTCGCGCAGCTGGCTACGCGATTTCCGCAACTTGTTCTCAAGGACGCGGATTTCGCGGTCAAGACGATGCTCGATGCGATGTCCGAGGCGCTTGCCAAGGGCCATCGCATCGAAATTCGTGGCTTTGGCAGCTTCGGCCTGAATCGTCGGCCGTCGCGCGTCGGTCGCAATCCCAAGTCGGGTGAAAAGGTGCTGGTGCCTGAGAAGTTCGTGCCGCACTTCAAGCCGGGCAAGGAACTGCGCGAGCGCGTGGACCGTAATTCGGGCGAGCCGCTGAGGGCGGACGAGCCGGACGACGACCTGTAAGCGTTGGATCGTTTTCGATCGGGCGGTTGCGGTCGTCGGCGGTCAATGCCAGATGGCCAGAATGCATGGACCGGTAAAAAGCGCTGGGGTGAACAACCCCGGCGCTTTTTTTTCGTCTGCGCCTTTTCGACGCGGTTAGTTCCGGCAAGCCAGGTTGCCTGGCTCAGTGCTCGCTCACACGTGTCGGCCCGCGAGCCGTTCAATTACAATACGGGACACTTCGGCGCGGCTTGTGCTGCGGCGCAGCATGTCCGCCGTGCCGGCGCCTTTCTCAACTGCCAAGAGAATCCTTCAATGAGATTGATCGCCTGGGTGCTCCGTGTGCTGGTGTTCGTACTGCTGCTCGTCCTTGCGCTCGCCAACACGCAAACCGCGACGCTGAACTTTCTGGCCGGATATTCGTGGCAGGCCCCGCTGATCCTGATCGGCCTCGCGTTTTTTGTCGTGGGGCTGCTGGCGGGGCTGCTTTCCGCGCTGCCCGGCGTGTTCCGGCTGCGCATGGAAAACGGCCGCCTCAAGCGCGACTTGCGGGTGGCGCGTGAAACGCCCACGCCGAGCGTCGAGCCGCCGCTGCCGCCGCTTATCTGATTTGTATTGCCGTGCCGCGCGCCTGAACGCGAGCGGCTGATTTTCCGCTCATACCATCGCTCGCATGGATCTCGATTTTTGGTGGCTCCTCGTCATTCCCGTGGCTTTCGCGCTCGGCTGGATGGCGTCGCGCTACGACCTGAAGGCACTGCTTTCCGAAAGCGCCAACCTGCCGCGCTCGTATTTTCGCGGCCTGAATTTTCTGCTCAACGAGCAGCCGGACAAGGCCATCGACGCGTTCATCGAGGTCGCCAAGCTCGACCCCGAAACCGTCGAGCTGCACTTCGCGCTCGGCAATCTGTTTCGCCGCCGCGGCGAGACCGACCGCGCGATCCGCGTGCATCAGAACCTGCTCTCGCGCTCCGACCTGCCCGTAAACGAGCGCGACCACGCGCTCTATGAACTCGGCCAGGATTTTCTGAAGGCCGGCATGCTCGACCGCGCAGAAGAGACCTTCGGCAAGCTCAAGTCGGGCGACTTCGCGCTCGGCGCTCAGCGTGCACTGCTCGCGATCTACGAGATCGAGAAGGACTGGAACCGCTGCATCGACACGGCACGTCATCTCGAAACGATGGGCGCGGCGTCGCTCGACCTCGAGATCGCCCAGTTCCACTGCGAACTCGCGCAGGAAGCGCTCCAGCAGAAAAAGCCCGACGAAGCGCGCCGTCAACTGGCGCTCGCGCTCAAGGCCAATTCGCAGAACGTGCGCGCGACGATCCTCGCAGGCGACGTCGATGCGGCAAGCGGCGATTGCGAGACTGCGCTTGGCCACTGGCGCGATGTCGAAGCGCAAAACCCCGCTTATCTGCCGCTCGTCGCCGAAAAGATCATGAAGGCCTACGAGACGCTCGGCCGCGCCGAAGAGGGCGCACAATTGCTCACGACGTGGGTCGACGCGTATCCGTCGAACGATCTGCTCGACGTCGCCTACAAGTATGTCGCCGCGCTGCGCGGCCCCGATGCGGCGCACGCGCTGGCCCGCACGCAGATGCAGAAGTCGCCGAACCTCGCCGGCATGGCGCGCCTGCTCGAAGCGCAGCAGGCCACGGCCGAAGAGCCGCGCCGCAGCGAACTCGAGCTGATGCGCAAGCTGCTCCAGCAGCGCACCAAGAACCTGCCTCGCTACACCTGCCAGAACTGCGGATTCCGGGCGCGCCTGTTCTACTGGCAGTGTCCGGGCTGCAGCGGCTGGGAAACCTATGCGCCGCGCCGTGTCGAGCCGGTTCCCGCGTCGAGCTGAGCCTTAGGGGCGCGCGTGCCCAGCCCGGCATCAGCCGGCCGCGCCCACAATCATTCCAACATCCGCATCTGTCACCGGAGCGCCTATGAAGATCACCATTGTCGGTACCGGCTACGTCGGCCTCGTCACCGGTGCGTGTCTTGCCGAAATCGGCCACGACGTGTTTTGCCTCGATGTCGATCCGCGCAAGATCGATATCCTGAATGGCGGCGGCGTCCCGATTCACGAGCCGGGCCTGCTCGAACTCATCGCGCGCAACCGCGCGGCCGGGCGCATTACCTTTTCCACCGACATCGCGGCGAGCGTCGAGCACGGCGAGGTGCAGTTCATCGCCGTGGGCACGCCGCCCGACGAAGACGGCTCGGCCGATCTCCAGTACGTGCTCGAAGCGGCGCGCAGCATCGGCCGCCACATGAACGGCTTCAAGGTGGTCGTCGACAAGTCGACGGTGCCGGTCGGCACGGCGCAGCGCGTGCACGGCGTGCTGGCCGAGGAGCTGGCAAAGCGCGGCCTCGCACAGAGCGTGGATCACCGCTTCTCGGTCGTCTCGAACCCCGAGTTTCTGAAAGAGGGCGCGGCGGTGGACGACTTCATGCGCCCGGACCGCATCATCATCGGCCTCGACGAGGACGAGAACGGGACCGCCGCGCGCGAGAAGATGAAGCGCCTCTACGCGCCGTTCAACCGCAATCACGAACGCACGATCTACATGGACGTCCGCTCCGCCGAATTCACGAAGTACGCGGCCAACGCCATGCTCGCGACGCGCATCTCGTTCATGAACGAGATGGCGAATCTCGCCGACCGCGTGGGCGCCGACATCGAGTCGGTGCGCCGCGGCATCGGCTCCGATCCGCGCATCGGCTATCACTTCCTCTATGCCGGCTGCGGCTATGGCGGCTCGTGCTTCCCGAAGGACGTGCAGGCGCTGATCCGCACGGCCGCGGAGTCGGGCCAGAACCTGCGCGTGCTCGAAGCCGTCGAGGAGGTCAATCACGGCCAGAAGGAAGTGCTCGTGAAGAAGATCGCCAGCGTGTGCGGCGACGACCTCACCGGCAAGCACTTCGCCGTGTGGGGCCTAGCGTTCAAGCCGAACACCGACGACATGCGCGAAGCGCCGAGCCGCCGTCTGATCGCCGACCTGCTCTCGCGCGGGGCCACGGTGGCGGCGTGGGACCCAGTCGCAGCCGAAGAGGCGCAGCGCGTGTTCGCGCTCGATCTCGCACACGCGCCTGAGCAGCACACGCGCCTCACGTTCGCATCGAGCCAGGACGACGCACTCACGGGTGCCGACGCGCTGGTGATCGTCACCGAATGGACCGCCTTCAAGGCGCCCGATTTCGCGCATTTGAAGAAGGTGCTCAAGGCACCGCGTATCTTCGACGGACGCAACCTCTACGAGCCCGACGCCATGGCCGAGCTCGGCATTGACTATCATTCGATTGGGCGGCCCCATGTCAATCTCGCAAAATCCGCAGCCTGAAGCCGCGCCCGTCGCCGCGCTTGCTGCTGCCATCGCGCCGGAAGTGCGCGTCGTGCCGCGCGAGAAGCTCGCGACCTCGCGCGTGCTGGTGGTGGGCGACGTCATGCTCGACCGCTACTGGTTCGGCGACGTCAACCGCATCTCGCCGGAAGCGCCGGTGCCGGTCGTGCATGTGCAGCGCAAGGAAGACCGTTTGGGTGGCGCGGCGAACGTCGCGCGCAACGCGGCGGCGCTCGGCGCTCACGCGGGCCTCCTGTGCGTGGTGGGCCATGACGAACCCGGCGAGCGTATCGTCGAGCTGCTCGACGAAAGCAACGTGAACGCGTATCTCGAGCGCGATCCCGCGTTGCCGACCACCATCAAGCTGCGCGTACTGTCGCGCCAGCAACAGTTGTTGCGCGTGGACTTCGAAAACACGCCCGCGCACGAGATCCTGCTCGCCGGCCTCGCGCGTTTCGACGCGCTGTTGCCTACGCACGACGTGATTCTCCTCTCCGACTACGCGAAGGGTGGGCTCACGCATGTCACGCAGATGATCGCGAAGGCGCGCGCCGCGGGCAAGGCGGTGCTCGTCGATCCGAAGGGCGACGACTGGGAGCGCTATCGCGGCGCGAGCCTCATCACGCCGAACCGCGCGGAGCTGCGCGAAGTGGTGGGCACGTGGAAGTCCGAGGAGGACCTGCACGCGCGCGTGACGAAGCTGCGCCACGAACTGCAGTTCGATGCGCTCCTGCTCACGCGCTCGGAAGAGGGTATGACGCTCTTTTCCGATGACGGCGCGCTGCACGCGGCGGCCGATGCGCGCGAAGTGTATGATGTCTCGGGCGCCGGCGACACGGTGATCGCGACCGTCGCGGTCATGCTGGGCGCGGGATTGCCGCTCGTCGAAGGCGTCGCGCTCGCGAATCGCGCGGCCGGCATCGTGGTCGGCAAGCTCGGCACGGCCACCGTCGACTACGACGAACTCTTTCAATAACGTTGTGCACGCGAGCGCGCAGCGCTCGCAACCCGGCCGGAATTTCCGCAGCGTTTTTCCGGCGGGGCATCAACCTCGCGTGAACCTCGTCACCGCAGACCTATCATGACCCTCATCGTCACCGGCGCGGCCGGCTTCATCGGCAGCAACATCGTCAAGGCGCTGAACGAACGCGGCGAAGACCGCATCATCGCCGTCGACAATCTCACCCGCGCGGACAAGTTCAGGAATCTCGTCGATTGCGAGATCGACGACTACATCGACAAGACCGAGTTCGTCGAGCGCTTTGCGCGCGGCGATTTCGGCGACGTGCGCGCGGTGTTCCACGAAGGCGCCTGTTCGGACACGATGGAAACCGACGGCCGCTACATGATGGACAACAACTTCCGCTATAGCCGCGCCGTGCTCGACGCGTGTCTCGCGCAGCGCGTGCAGTTTCTGTATGCGTCGTCGGCGGCGATTTACGGCGGCTCGACGCGCTTCGTCGAAGAGCGCGAAGTGGAAGCGCCGCTCAATGTGTACGGCTATTCGAAGTTCCTGTTCGACCAGGTGATCCGCCGCGTGCTGCCCACGGCGCAAAGCCAGATTGCGGGCTTTCGCTACTTCAACGTGTATGGTGCGCGCGAAACGCACAAGGCGCGCATGGCGTCGGTGGCGTTCCACAACTTCAACCAGTTCCGCGCCGAAGGCCGCGTGAAGCTGTTCGGCGAATACAACGGTTATGCGCCTGGCGAGCAGACGCGCGACTTCGTCTCCGTCGAGGACGTGGTGAAGGTGAACCTGTTCTTCTTCGATCATCCGGAGAAGACGGGCATCTTCAATCTGGGCAGCGGCCGTGCCCAGCCGTTCAACGACATCGCCACGACCGTGGTGAACACGCTGCGTGCGATGGAAGGCAAGCCTGCGCTCTCGCTCGCGGAGCAGGTCAAGGAAGGGCTGATCGAGTACATCCCGTTCCCGGACGCGTTGCGCGGCAAGTATCAGTGCTTCACGCAGGCGGACCAGTCGAAGCTGCGCGCGGCGGGCTACGACGCGCCGTTCCTGACGGTGCAGGAAGGGGTGGATCGTTACGTACGTTGGCTTTCTGGCCAGGTGTAACGCAAAGCCCTGACTTCATAAACTGGACTCTCCTCGCCGGCGATGGTCGCCGGCGTTTTGAGGGAGATCCAGCATGTTCCGAAAAGTCCTTGCGGCGGCCGCGCTTCTGGCCGTATTCAGCCACGCCTTTGCGGCCGTGGACGTCAACACCGCCAACGAAGACGCGCTTCGCGGCATCAAGGGCGTGGGGCCCGCGCGCGCCAAGGCCATTCTCGACGAGCGCAGCGCGCACGGCCCGTACAAGGATGCCAGTGACCTCGGCAAGCGCGTGAAGGGCATGGGCGGCCATACCGTCGAACGTTTGCAGGCCGAAGGATTGGCGATCGGTCCCGCGAATGCCCATGCAGCACAGGCGAAGGTTGCGCAGGCAACGCCCGCGAAGGCGGGCGCGCCTCAGGCTGCCGTGGCGGTCAAGAAGTAGCAGGCCGCTTGCGCTCGTGTGTTACCCCGCGCGTCGTGCTGCGCCGTCGCGGGGCGCAGTTTCCTTCAGGTGTCGCTCAGGTGATGTCGACCCGCGACGTTGACCCGCGGCCCGGGCCGCGGGCTTTTTGCAGCCCATGATGGTCGAGTCGCCAGCCGGCGTCCATACCGGCGTCATGGGTCCCCTGCGGTCGCTGCCCGCGTGGTTTAGAATCGACGGGTCACGTCATCGCGCCTCACTGCCATCCCCATGCCCTACAAGACCATTGAAGATACGATCGGCAATACCCCGCTCGTGCAACTCGTCCGCATGCCGGACGACGAAATCCGCGCCCGCAACAACGTCGTGCTGGCCAAGCTCGAAGGCAACAACCCGGCTGGGTCGGTGAAGGACCGCCCGGCGCTCTCGATGATCCGTAAAGCCGAAGAGCGCGGCCGCATCAAGCCGGGCGACACGCTCATCGAAGCGACGAGCGGCAATACGGGCATCGCGCTCGCCATGGCGGCGGCTATTCGCGGCTACAAGATGGTGCTCATCATGCCGGAGGACCTCTCGGTCGAGCGCCGCCAGAGCATGGCGGCTTACGGCGCCGAAATCATGCTTACGCCGGTCAAGGGCGGCATGGAATATGCGCGCGACCTCGCCGAACAAATGCAGCGCGACGGCAAGGGCATCATCCTCGACCAGTTCGCCAATCCCGACAATCCGCTTGCGCATTACGAGGCCACCGGCCCGGAAATCTGGCGCGACACCGAAGGGCGTATCACGCACTTCGTCTCGTCGATGGGCACGACCGGCACGATCATGGGCACGTCCCAGTTCCTGAAGGAAAAGAATCAGGCGATCGAGATCGTCGGCGCGCAGCCGGAAGAAGGCTCGCGCATTCCGGGCATTCGCAAGTGGCCCGAAGCGTATATGCCGAAGATTTTCGACCGCAGCCGCGTGGATCGCGTGGAGAACGTGAGCCAGGCCGCCGCCGAGAACATGGCGCGCCGTCTTGCCTCGGTCGAAGGCATTTTCGCGGGTATTTCGTCGGGCGGCGCATGCGAGGTGGCGATGCGTCTTGCGCGCCAGCTCGAGAACGCGACGATCGTGTTCATCGTCTGCGATCGCGGCGACCGGTATCTCTCGACGGGTGTGTTTCCCGCCTGATTGAAGCGTGGACGCAAAAAACGGCCTTCAATGAAGGCCGTTTTGCTTTGTAGCGTTGAAATCAGTTTTGCTGGGCGGGCGGCGTCGTGCCTGTACCATTCGGGGCGCTGTTCATCCCGTTGCCATTGCCATTTCCGTTGCCGCCGTTGATGCCGCCGTTGTCGCCATTTCCGTTCGCGGGGCCCACACCCACGCCCGGCTGCGTCGCCAGCATCTGTGCCTTCACGCGCATGCCCAGCTGATACACCGCGAGCGCATAGAAGAAGCTGCGGTTATAGCGCGTCAGCACGTAAAAATTCTTGAGGCCGAGCTTGTACTCGGTGCCGCGGCCAGGCGAGGGCAGGTCGATCACCGTGACAGGCGTGCTTGCCTCGGCGGCGATATCCACGTCCGGCTGGTCGAGCACGAGGCCCGAGCGCAGCAACTGGCTCAGCGGCCAGCGCGGTTCGGGCTTGCCGTCGGCGGCGGCCTGGGCGATGCCGAGGCTGCCCGCATCGGTGGCGATGTTCCACACCACGGGCCGTCCCGATTCCCAGCCGTTCTGCCGCAGATAGTTCGCCACGCTGCCGATCGCGTCGGCCGTGCTCGCGCGCAGGTCGATGTGATTGTTGCCCTCGTAGTCCACCGCGTACTGCACGATGCTGCTCGGCAGGAACTGCGGAATGCCGATCGCGCCGGTGTACGAGCCTTGCACCGACGACGGATCGATCTGCGCGTCACGCGTCCACACGAGGTAGTCCTCGAGGTTCTTGCGGAACGTCGCCATGCGCTCGGCGCGGTTCGGCGTGTTCGGGTAATCGAAGGCGAGCGTGGTGAGCGCATCGAGCACGCGGAAGTTGCCCATGTAGCGGCCGTAGATCGTCTCCACACCGATGATGCCGACGATCACCTCGGGCGGCACGCCGAACTCTTCCGATGCGCGCTGCAGCGTGGCCTGGTTCGCGCGCCAGAAGCGCACGCCGGCATTGATGCGCACCGGGTCGAGGAAGCGCGCCTGATACGCGCGCCAGTTCTTCACGCCCGGCACGGGCGAGGGCGTGACGAGCTTCACCGCCGTTGCCGAATAGTTCGCGCTCGAGAACAGCGCATGCAGTGCGGTGGGATCGAAGTCGTAGCGCGCCACCATGTCGTTGATGAAACCGTCGACGTCCGGATTGTTCGCGTAGCGCTGCGGGACGATTTCCTCTTCGAACGTCTGGCCCTGCGTCGGCGCTTGCGGCTGTGCCTGCGCGAGCGTGAGCGGCGTCTGTCGCGATTTCGGCGCGGCAGTTTGCGCGCGCGCCGCGCCGGTGCACAACGACGCCGCGACGCAAAGCGCGAGTGCGAGGGTCGTGCGACGTGGACGGCTGGAGGCGGACAGAGCGGTCTTGAGGGTCATGAGAGAGCGGGGGGAGAGCGGTCCAGGAAGAACCCGGGCAGTATAACCGAGCGCCTTACGCGAATTGGGCCGTTGCGCGCCGGCGTGGCGCGTGAGCACCAGGTCGCTGTGGTAACGTGGTGTCTGTTCGCGCGCCAGCCGGCGTGCCGCCAGACTAAAGACAGAAGGAGACCCGCGGCCGCGCGCATGCGCGAAGCCCGCGGCGAGAGCGACTCATGACGACCGGTTTCTTCTCTCACCCCGATTTTCTGCTGCACGAGATGGGCGAATGGCATCCCGAATGCCCCGCGCGTCTGCAGGCCATCGAAGACCAGCTGATCGCGGGCCGCATCGACGCGCTGGTCGAGCGCGACGAATCGGCGCCGCTCGCGACCGAGGTGGACCTCCTGCGCGTGCATACCCAGGCGCACGTCGACTTCATCCGCAACATGGCGCCCAAGGAAGGCTACGCGAGCATCGACCCCGACACGCTGATGAATCCGCACACGTGGCAGGCGGCGCTGCGTGCGGCGGGCGCGGCGATCGCGGCCACCGACGCGGTGCTCGCCGGGCGCTACGAGAACGCATTCTGCAGCGTGCGCCCGCCCGGCCATCACGCGGAGCCCGCGCGCG
Source organism: Paraburkholderia sp. EG286B (assembly GCF_040965655.1). Classification (NCBI taxonomy): domain Bacteria; kingdom Pseudomonadati; phylum Pseudomonadota; class Betaproteobacteria; order Burkholderiales; family Burkholderiaceae; genus Paraburkholderia; species Paraburkholderia sp. EG286B. Next base: position 502,026 of record NZ_JBFRCF010000004.1, read on the forward strand.
CGATGGGCTTTTGCTTCTTCAACAACATCGCGATCGCGGCGCGCCATGCACTCGAAGTCCATGGCCTCCAGCGCGTGGCGATCGTCGATTTCGACGTGCATCACGGCAATGGCACCGAGGCGGCGTTCGCGGGCGACTCGCGCGTGCTGATGTGCAGCTTCTTCCAGCATCCGTTCTATCCGTACTCGGGGGCCGAGAATCCGGCGCCGAACATGGTCAATCTGCCGATTGCGGCGCGCACGAAAGGCATGGAAGTGCGCGAGGCCATCGACATCATGTGGCTGCCGCGGCTGCACGAGTTCAAGCCGGAGATGGTGTTCGTTTCGGCGGGCTTCGACGCGCATCGCGAAGACGACCTCGGCAACATGGGGCTCGTGGAGGACGACTTCGCGTGGATCACGGAACAGATTCGCGAGATCGCAGGCCGCTATGCGAAGGGGCGCATCGTGAGCAGCCTCGAAGGCGGCTATAACCTCTCGGCGCTCGGCCGCAGCGTGGTGGCGCATCTGCGCGTGCTGGCGGATATCTAGGCTTTCGGTGCGGCCCTGAGCGCAGACCCGTATCGCACCCATTCGAACGAAGGAGACACGCAACGTGAGTGCCATTCCCTCTTCATCGCCGTCGCTCGTCGAGGTCACACGCGATGCGTACGGTGTGCCAGGCGTCGTGCGCCTCACGCTGAACCGCCCGGATGCGTTCAACGCGCTTTCCGAGGCGCTCATCGATGCATTGCAGGGCGAACTCGCCGCGCTGGCGCAATCCGACGCGCGCGTGGTCGTGATCGCAGCGGCGGGGCGCGCGTTCTGCGCGGGCCACGACCTCAGGGAAATGCGCGCGGCGCCCTCGCACGAGTACTACGCAAAACTGTTCGAGCGCTGCTCGAAGATGATGCTCGCGATTCAAAAGATGCCGCAGCCCGTCATCGCGCGTGTGCAGGGCGTGGCGACGGCGGCGGGCTGCCAGCTCGTCGCGATGTGCGATCTGGCGGTGGCGGCGGACTCGGCGCGCTTTGCGGTATCAGGCATCAATCTGGGGCTCTTTTGCTCGACGCCCGCCGTGCCGCTCTCGCGCAACGTCTCGCGCAAGGCGGCCTTCGAGATGCTGATGACGGGCGAATTCATCGATGCGCAAAAGGCGTTGCGCGAAGGCCTCGTGAACCGCGTGGTTCCCGCCGACGAACTCGACGCCGCCGTGACCGCGCTGGCCGCGAGTATCTGCGCGAAACCGCGCGAGGCGGTCGCGGCAGGCAAGGGGCTCTTCTACCGGCAGCTCGAAATGGGCATCGACGCCGCGTATCAACTGGCCGGGCAGACCATGGCCTGCAACATGATGACCGACCCCGCGCTCGACGGCGTGCAGGCGTTCATCGAGAAACGCGGCGCGAAGTAACACGCCTGGCCGGTCAGCCGTGCCGGTCGATCCAGTCGATCAGCGCGCCAATCACGCGCTCCCGATCGAGGTCGTTGAGCGTTTCGTGGAAGCTGCCTTCATAGAGCGTGAGCGTGCGATCGGGCGATCCCACGTTCGCGCCGAACGCGCGGCTGCCTTCGGGCTCGGTGAGCTTGTCCTCGGTGCCATGCCAGATCAGCACGGGTAGCCGCAGTTGCGCGCGTCCCGCCTCGATGCGCTTCATCGCTTCCAGCAATTGCGCCCCCGTGCGGGCGGGAATCGCGCCGTGATGCACGAGCGGATCGGCGCGATTGGCTTCGACCACGTCGCGCACGCGCGCGAGCAGCGCCGCGTCGATCTTCATCGCCGGAAAGGTCGGCCAGACCGCGCTGATCACGCGGCTCGCGGCGATTTTCCACGCGGGCACGTCGCGGCCCGGCGCGAGTGCCGCGCTCGAAAGCAGCAGGCCCGCGAGCGGCATGCGCGATTGCGGCAGGCGCTCCACGGCGTAGAGCGCGGCGATTGCGCCGCCCATGCTGTGCCCCATCAGGAAGAGCGGAGTGCCCTGTGTGGCGCATTGCGCGCTCGCGTGGGTGAGGAGCGCCTCGGCGTCGTCGAGATATTCGTCGAAGTGTGCGACCCAGGTGCGGCGGCCGGGGGCACGCCCGTGACCGCGCAGATCGATTGCGTAAACATCGATGCCTGCGGCATTCAACCGCGCGGCGAGCGCCGCATAGCGGCCCGCATGTTCCGCCAGGCCATGAACCAGCGCGATGGCCGCGCGCGGCGTCGCGCTCGCGCGCCAGACGTGGAGCGGCAGGTCGACGCCGTCACGCGTACGCAGCGTCGCTTGTCCGGTGTGTTTGGCGGCTTGCGCCATGGCGATGTTCTGACTGGTCTCCATCTCGCTCCCTGTTTGCGCAATTTTCGGCATCAGCCTGTCGGCAGCAGTGTAGCGGCCGTGCGGGCGGCCTCGCGCCGCCAGAACCCTCTAATGCAAACGAGTTATGAAATTATCGAAATTGATTATTAAAAGGAATTTTGCGTGCCAGGGTAAAATGCGCGGCTATATCCAGTCCATCAAACGGCGGCTGTCTGCCGGCGCGACGCGTTTTCCGCTCCTCAAAAGGTGCGGCCTGCGCGAGCGGCGCGCGGCACATCCGCCGTTTTGCTTTTTTCCATGATCGAAATTCGAAACGTGTCCCAGCGCTTCGCCGGCCCACAAGGCTGGATCGAGGCGCTGCACAACGTCAATCTGACGATTCCGCCGGGCGAAGTGTTCGGCATCATCGGGCGCAGCGGCGCAGGCAAGAGCACGCTCGTGCGCACCATCAACCTGCTCACGCGGCCCACCGAAGGCGACATCGTCGTCAACGCTCGCACGCTCACGTCGCTCTCGTCGGCCCAGTTGCGCGAAGCGCGCCGCGAGATCGGCATGATCTTCCAGCACTTCAACCTGCTGTCGTCGCGCACCGTGTTCGACAACGTCGTGCTGCCGCTAGAACTGGCCGGCGTGAAGCGCGCCGAGATCGAAGCGACGGTGCTGCCGCTGCTCGAACTCGTCGGCCTCACCGCCCAGAAAGACCGCTATCCCTCGCAGATCAGCGGCGGCCAGAAGCAGCGCGTGGGCATTGCGCGCGCGCTCGCGAGCAAGCCGAAGGTGCTGCTTTCGGATGAGGCGACCTCGGCGCTCGACCCCGAAACCACGCGCGCGATTCTCGACCTGCTGCGCAAGATCAATCGCGAACTGAACCTGACCATCGTGATGATCACGCACCAGATGGAAGTGATCAAACAGGTCTGCGACCGCGTGGCCGTGCTCGACGCGGGCCGCGTGGTGGAAAGCGGTCCCGTGATCGACGTGTTCCTGCAGCCGCGCCACGAAGTCACGCGCGCGCTGCTCGGCGACGTGATCGCCCAGGAGCTGCCGCCCGCGCTCAAGGCGCGCGTGGCCGAGCATCTCGCGAAGGGCAGCGGCCACTTGCTGCGCCTCGCGTTCAAGGGCACGGGCGTCGACCAGCCGGTTCTCTCGGAGACGATTCGCCGCTTCGAACTCGATTTCAACATCCTGCACGGCCAGATCGACGAGATCCAGGGGCAGGCGTTCGGCTCGCTCGCGGTGCTCGCGGGCGGCGATCCGGTGAAGGTGGCGCAGGCCATGGCGTGGCTGCGCGAACAAGGCGTCGTGGTGGAGGAACTGTCCCATGTGGAGTGAAATGTTCGACATGTTCGTCCAGTCGTTCTGGGAGACGCTCGTCATGGTGGGCATCTCGGGACTCGTGGGCGCGGCCATCGGCCTGCCGCTCGGCGTGCTGCTCTATCTCACCGATCGCAACGGCGTGCTGCAGAACGTCGCCGCGAATCGCGTGATGGGCGTGATCGTCAATGCCGTGCGTTCCACGCCGTTCATCATCCTGCTCGTTGCCGTGATTCCGTTCACGCGTCTCGTGGTGGGCTCGTCGATCGGCACGGCGGCCGCCGTCGTGCCGCTCACCATCGCCGCTGCGCCGTTCATCGCGCGGCTCGTCGAAACGGCGCTGCGCGAAGTCGATCGCGGCCTGATCGAAGCGGCCCAGGCCATGGGCGCGAGCACGAGCCAGATCGTCTTCAAGGTGCTGCTGCCTGAGTCGCTGCCGGGCGTGGTGGCGGGGCTCACCATCACGTTCATCTCGCTCGTCGGCTATTCGGCGATGGCCGGCGCGATCGGCGGCGGCGGTCTTGGCGACCTCGGCATCCGCTACGGCTATCAGCGCTTCGAACCCGAAGTCATGCTGATCGTGGTCGTGATCCTGATCGTGTTCGTGCAGCTCGTGCAGTCGTTCGGCGACTGGCTCGTGCGGCGCCTGAGCCACAAATAAGCCTTAAAACAGGCAGTTTTTCGATCAACATAAAACACAAGACAAAGGTTGGGTATGCAACGTCGTTTCATGATTCGGCTCGCGGCGGCGTTTGGCGCGGCTTCGCTCATCGCACCGCTTGCTGCGCATGCGGACGAAACCATCAGGGTGGGCGTGACGGGCGGCCCGCACGAGCAGGTGATGGAAGTCGTGAAGAGCGTGGCCGCGAAGAACGGCCTGAACATCAAGATCATCGAGTTCTCCGACTATGTGCAGCCGAACGCGGCGCTCGCGGGCGGCGACCTCGACGCCAACAGCTACCAGCACGCGCCGTATCTCGACGCGCAGGTGAAGGATCGCGGCTACAAGCTCATCAAGATTGCGGACACGGTCACGTTCCCGATGGGCATCTACTCGAAGAAGATCAAATCGCTCGCCGAACTGAAGCCGGGCGCCCGCATCGCGGTGCCCAATGATCCGACGAATGGCGGCCGTGCCTTGCTGCTGCTGCAGAGCCAGGGTCTCATCAAGTTGCGCGCCGAGGCAGCGTTGAAGGCGACGCCGCTCGACATCGTGGAAAACCCCAGGAAGCTGAAGATCGTCGAGCTCGACGCCGCACAGATTCCGCGTTCGCTCGACGACGTGGACGCCGCCGCGATCAACACGAACTTCGCCATGCAAGCGGGCCTGAAGCCGAAACAGGACGCGATCGCAATCGAAGACCCGAAGGGGCCGTACGTGAATATCCTCGCGATCCGCGAGGCCGACCGCAACAAGCCCTGGGTGGCGAAACTGGTCGCCGCGTACCACTCGCCGGAAGTGAAGCACTACGTCGAAACGACGTTCGGCGGGGCGGTCATTACCTCCTGGTAAGACCCTCCAGGCCGTGGAATTAGAGATTTTTTCGGCGCCCGGGCTTGATGCCCGGGTTTTTTCCACCGTAAAATCGCACGATCGTTCGCTACTGACGACCGGGGTGCGGCAGCGGTGGTTCGTGAAAATTGCTGGTGGCAGATCGGCCCGACAGGGCTATCGCTATAATGTCCGCCAGGTTGACGTATTCGTAACTTCGGAGCATGTGAATGAAAGTCCTTGTGCCAGTCAAACGCGTAGTCGATTACAACGTGAAGGTTCGTGTGAAGTCGGATGGCACGGGCGTCGACATCGCCAACGTGAAGATGTCGATGAACCCGTTCGACGAAATCGCCGTGGAAGAGGCGGTGCGTCTGAAGGAAGCGGGCGTGGCAACGGAAGTCATCGCCGTTTCGGCGGGCGTGACGCAAGCGCAGGAAACGCTGCGCACGGCGCTGGCCATCGGCGCGGATCGCGCGATCCTCATCGAGTCGAACGAAGACCTGCAGCCGCTGGCTGTGGCCAAGCTGCTGAAGGCGCTGGTCGACAAGGAACAGCCGCAACTGGTCATCCTCGGCAAGCAGGCCATCGACGACGATTCGAACCAGACCGGCCAGATGCTCGCTGCGCTGGCGAACCTGCCGCAGGCTACGTTCGCTTCGAAGGTGGTCGTGGCCGACGGCAAGGCTACTGTGTCGCGCGAAGTGGACGGCGGTGCGGAAACGCTGTCGCTCAAGCTGCCCGCGGTCGTGACGACGGATCTGCGCCTGAACGAGCCGCGCTACGTCACGCTGCCGAACATCATGAAGGCGAAGAAGAAGCCGCTGGAAATCGTGAAGCCGGAAGACCTGGGCGTCGATGTCACGCCGCGTCTGAAGACGCTGAAGGTTGCCGAGCCGCCGAAGCGTAGCGCAGGCGTGAAGGTGCCGGACGTGAAGACGCTGGTCGAGAAGCTGAAGACGGAAGCCAAGGTGCTGTAAGGGGAGCGAAACAAAATGACGAATCTGGTTATTGCCGAACACGACAATCAGTCGATCAAGGCCGCGACGCTGAACACGGTCGCCGCAGCACAGAAAATTGGCGGCGACGTGCACGTGCTGGTCGCGGGCCACAACGCGCAGGCTGCTGCCGACGCCGCCGCGAAGATCGCAGGCGTTGCAAAGGTGCTGCTGGCCGACGCGCCGCAACTCGAGCAGGGTCTCGCGGAGAACGTCGAAGCGACGGTCCTCGCTATTGCGAAGAACTACACGCACATCCTGGCTCCGGCAACGGCAGCGGGCAAGAACGTCACGCCGCGTATCGCCGCGAAGCTCGACGTCGCGCAGATCAGCGATATCACCGCCGTGGATTCGCCGGACACGTTCGAGCGTCCGATCTACGCGGGCAATGCGATCGCAATCGTCCAGTCGAGCGACCCGATCAAGGTGATCACGGTCCGCACGACCGGTTTCGATCCCGTCGCAGCAGAAGGCGGCAGCGCGGCAGTCGAGAAGATCGAAGCCGCAGCAGACAGCGGCCTCACGCAGTTCGTCGGCCGTGAAGTCACGAAGCTCGACCGTCCGGAACTCACGAGCGCGAAGGTCATCGTCTCGGGTGGCCGGGGTCTGGGCAGCGGCGAGAACTACACGAAGGTTCTGGAGCCGCTCGCCGACAAGCTCAACGCCGCCCTCGGCGCCTCGCGCGCAGCCGTCGACGCGGGTTACGTGCCGAACGACTATCAGGTCGGCCAAACCGGCAAGATCGTCGCGCCGCAACTGTACGTTGCAGTCGGCATCTCGGGTGCGATCCAGCATCTGGCCGGCATGAAGGACTCGAAGGTCATCGTCGCGATCAACAAGGACGAAGAAGCACCGATCTTCAGCGTGGCCGATTACGGCCTCGTGGGCGACCTGTTCACGGTCGTGCCGGAACTCGTGAAGGAACTCGGCTGAATCCGGCCGGTGTATCGAGCGACGAGCGCCGCGTATCATGATTGGACGCGTGGCGTGAGACGAAGCAACAAAGGGGCGCCGCGGCGCCCCTTTGTCATTTGAGGAACCGCATACCGACAGGAGGAGACTGAAATGTACCAGGCGCCCACGAGCGACATGCTGTTCGTCATGAAGGAACTGGCCGGCCTCGAAGAAATCGCCAAATTGCCGGGCGGCGAAGACGCCACGCCCGAAACGGTCGAAGCGGTGCTGCACGAAGCCGCGAAGCTATGCGGCGAAGTGCTCGAGCCGTTGAACGCCGAAGGCGACCGCAATCCGAGCCGCTGGGAAAACGGCAACGTGCACGCCACGCCCGGTTTCAAGGCGGCATTCCGGCAATACGTGGAAGGCGGCTGGCAAGGCGTGCAGCATCCTCAGGAATACGAAGGACAAGGCTTGCCGAAGCTCGTCGGCACGCCGTGCGTGGAAATGCTCAATGCGGCGAATCTCTCGTTCGCGCTGTGTCCGCTGCTCACCGACGGCGCCATCGAAGCGCTCCTCACCGCCGGCAGCGAAGCGCAAAAGCAGCGCTTCGTGCCGAAGCTCATCTCCGGCGACTGGACCGGCACGATGAACCTCACCGAGCCGCAGGCGGGCTCCGATCTCGCCGCCGTGCGCACGCGCGCCGAGCCGCAGGGCGACGGCACCTACAAGGTGTTCGGCACGAAGATCTTCATCACGTGGGGCGAGCACGACATGGCGGAGAACATCGTCCATCTCGTACTCGCGCGCACGCCCACGGCGCCCGAAGGCGTGAAGGGCATCTCGCTCTTCATCGTGCCGAAGTTCCTCGTGAACGACGACGGCTCGCCAGGCGCGCGCAACGACGTGCACTGCGTGTCGATCGAACACAAGCTCGGCATCAAGGCGAGCCCGACCGCCGTGCTGCAGTTCGGCGATCATGGCGGCGCGATCGGCCAGTTGATCGGCGAAGAGAATCGCGGCCTCGAATACATGTTCATCATGATGAACGCGGCGCGTTTTGCGGTGGGCATGCAGGGCGTGGCCGTCTCCGATCGCGCGTACCAGAAGGCGCTCGCCTATGCGAAGGAGCGCGTGCAGAGCCGTCCGGTGGACGGTTCCGCGAAAGCGGCGGTGAGCATCATCCATCACCCCGACGTGCGCCGCATGCTCGCCACGATGCGGGCGCTCACCGAAGCCGCGCGTGCGCTCGCTTACGTGGCGGCGGGCGAGAGCGACCGCGCGCATGGCGACCCCGACGAGGCGGCCCGGGCGCGGCATCAGGCGCGCTACGAATACCTGGTGCCGATCGTGAAGGGCTGGAGCACCGAGCTGGCGCTCGAAGTGACGAGCCTCGGCGTGCAGGTGCATGGCGGCATGGGCTTTATCGAGGAAACGGGCGCGGCGCAGTTCTACCGCGACGCGCGCATCCTGCCGATCTACGAGGGCACGACGGCGATTCAGGCAAACGATCTCATCGGGCGCAAGACGCTGCGCGACGGCGGCGCGGCAGCAAAGGCGCTGCTTGCCGATATCGCGCAGACCGTCGACGCGCTAGCCGCACAACAAGGCGCGGCGTTCGAGTCGATGCGTAAGCATCTCGCGGCAGGCAAAGAGGCGCTGGCGTCGGCCGTGGACTTCGTGCTCGCGAAGGCGAAGAGCGATCCGAACGCGGTGTTCGCGGGCAGCGTGCCGTATCTGAAGCTGGCGGGCATCGTGCTGGGCGGCTGGCAGATGGCGCGCGCCATGCTCGCCTCGCAGCGTCTCATGCAGGCGGACCCGAAGTTTCATGGCGCGAAGATCGCCACGGCGCAGTTCTTCGCGCAACACGTCTTGCCGCAGGCGGTGGCGCTCGAAGCGGCGATCGTCAGCGCAAACGGCAGCGAGGGCGTGCTGGCGCTGGCGGAGGATCAGTTCTGACGCAGCCGGGCGCTACTCAAAACGAGAAATGAAACACGGCGCCCTGGAGGCGCCGTGTTCGTTCCCGCAGCGTGGCTGGCTTCAGGCATACGCCGGACGATGCGAGCCTTGCGTGTCGCCGAGATAGCGGTGCACCGAAAGATCGTCGGCGCGGATGGCGGGCTGCTTGCCCGAGATCAGGTCGGCGAGCAACTGGCCCGAGCCGCACGACATCGTCCAGCCGAGCGTGCCGTGACCCGTGTTCAGGAACAGGTTCGAGATCGGCGTGCGGCCGACGACCGGCGTGCCGTCCGGCGTCATCGGGCGCAGACCGGTCCAGAAGGTGGCCTTCGTCGTGTCGCCGCCGCCCGGGAACAGGTCGTTCACGCACATTTCGAGCGTTTCGCGGCGCGCTTGCTTGAGCGTCTTGTCGAAGCCGACGATCTCGGCCATGCCGCCCACGCGGATGCGGTCGTCAAAACGCGTGATCGCGATCTTGTAGGTTTCGTCGAGCACGGTCGAAACCGGCGCGGCACTCGCATTCACGATCGGCGCCGTGATCGAATAGCCCTTGAGCGGATAGACCGGAATCTTCACGAGGCCCGCGAGCAGCTTCGTCGAGAAGGAGCCGAGTGCGACCACGTACGAATCGGCGCGCACCAGCTCGCTGCCGCATTGCACGCCCGCGATCCGGTCGCCCTGCATGGCGAGACCATCGATCGGCGTGTTGTAGCGGAATTTCACGCCCAGTTGTTCGGCCATGGCGGCAAGGCGCGTAGTGAACATCTGGCAGTCGCCGGTTTCGTCGCCGGGCAGCCGCAGGCCGCCCGTGAGCTTGCCCGACACCGCGGCGAGCGCGGGTTCGGCGCGGCCGAGTTCGGCGGCCGTGAGCAGTTCGTACGGAACGTTCGCGTCTTCGAGCACGGCGATGTCCTTCGCCGCGCCTTCGAACTGCTGCTGCGTGCGGAACACCTGGAGCGTGCCGCCCGTGCGGCCTTCATACTGAATGCCCGTGTCGGCGCGCAGCGCCTGCAGGCAGTCGCGGCTGTATTCGGCGAGGCGCACCATGCGGCCCTTGTTGAGCGCGTAGCGCTCGGCCGTGCAGTTCTGCAGCATCTGCCACATCCATTGCAGCTGGAATTTGGTGCCGTCCAGACGAATGGCGAGCGGCGCGTGCTTCTCGAACATCCACTTGATCGCCTTGAGCGGGACGCCCGGCGCGGCCCACGGCGCGGCGTAGCCCGGCGAGATCTGGCCGGCGTTGGCAAAACTGGTTTCGAGCGCGGGACCGGCCTCGCGGTCGATCACCGTGACTTCGTGGCCCGCGCGGGCGAGATACCAGGCGCTGGCCACACCGACCACACCACTGCCCAACACGACGACTCGCATAGCTGCTCCATATAGATTCGTTGAGCTACGCCGCGTTGCCGGGACCCTGGAAGCCGTGTTTTGGCACCGATAGGGAAGAAGGCATGAAATTTCGGGTGTAGCCAGTATTTCTAGCTATGCTATTGTTGTACGTCCAGGTTTTGTTATCGTATTTTTCAGATTTTCGGGAAGAAATCATGAGAACGCAGCGCCAACCGGTCCGTGCGCTCGACCGGCTCGATCACCGCATCCTGAAGCTGCTCCAGGAGGACGGCCGCATGGCCATGAAGGACCTCGCAGAGCAGGTCGGGCTCTCGGTCACGCCGTGCATCGAGCGGGTCAAGCGCATGGAGCGCGACGGCGTGATCACGGGCTACTTCGCACGCGTGAATCCCACGGTGCTGGGTGCGGCGCTGCTCGTGTTCGTGGAGATCACGCTCGACCACAAGAGCGGCAACATGTTCGACCAGTTCCGCCGCGAGGTGCAGAAGATCCCGGAGGTGCTCGAATGCCATCTCGTCTCGGGCGACTTCGACTATCTCATCAAGGCGCGCATCGGCGAGATGGCGGACTACCGCAAGCTGCTCGGCGACATCCTGCTGCAACTGCCGGGCGCCGTGCAGTCGAAGAGCTACGTGGTGATGGAAGAGATCAAGGAGACGCTGACCATCGCCGTGGGGGAATGACGAGGGTCACTGTGGCGGCTGAAAGCGCCCCGTTTTTAGGACTCGACAACGCGGATCGATACTGTATATTTATACAGTATCGATCCGCGTTTTCTTGTCTATTTCGCTCCAGCCGTGACCGACTCCCATCACCCCGATCCCGACGCCTGGTATCCCGTTGCGCCGCCCACGGCGCGCAAGGGGCGCGGGGCGGTCACGAATCTGCAAGGGCGCTACGAAGTCGACCGGCGCGAAGCGTTCGACGACGGCTGGCAGCAGACGGGCGGCGGCGGGGACCATGGCGATGAAACGGGCGAGCCCAGGCTGCGCAGCGAAGTGTTCGAAGAGCGCGCGAAAAGCATCCTCACGCGCAACCAGTCGCCGGACATTCCGTTCAACGTGTCGCTCAATCCCTATCGAGGCTGCGAGCACGGCTGCATCTATTGCTTCGCGCGGCCCACGCACAGTTATCTCGGCCTCTCGCCGGGGCTCGATTTCGAGAGCCGTATCTACGCCAAGGTCAATGCGGCGGAGTTGCTCGCGCGGGAAATCGCCAAGCCGTCGTACGAGCCCGAGCCGATCGCGCTGGGCGTGAATACCGACGCCTGGCAACCGGTGGAGCGCGACCTGCGCATCACGCGCCGCGTGGTCGAAGTGCTGGCCGAACGGCAGCATCCGTTCGCGGCCATCACGAAATCCTCGCTGATCGAGCGCGATCTCGACCTCCTCGCGCCGATGGCCGCGCGCAAGCAGTTCATGGCGGCAATCACGATCACCACGCTCGACGCCGATATCGCCCGCACGCTCGAACCCCGTGCGGCGACACCCGCGCGGCGGCTGCGCACCATCCGCACGCTAGCTGAAGCCGGTGTGCCGGTGGGCGTGAGCATCGCACCCGTAATCCCGTTCGTGACCGAGCCCGACATGGAGCGCGTGCTAGAAGCCTGCGCCGAGGCCGGTGCGACAAGCGCAAGCTACATCGTGCTGCGCCTGCCATGGGAGGTCGCGCCGCTGTTCCAGGACTGGCTGGCGGCGCACTTCCCGCAGCGTGCGGAGCGCGTGATGAGCCGCGTGCGCGATATGCGCGGCGGCAAGGACTACGAGTCGGCGTTTTCGCAGCGCATGAAGGGCACGGGGCTATGGGCCGACCTGCTCAAGCAGCGCTTTCACAATGCCGTGCGGCGCCTCGGGCTCAACGAGCGGCGTCACGGCATTCTGGACATGTCGGCGTTCGTGCAGTCGAAGACCGTGCGCGAGAAGCCGCAGCTCGACCTGTTCTGAGCCGTTACTGCGCGATTTACGGCGCGATTTACTGCGAGATCGCCTTCGCGGCCTCGACCTGCGACTCGAAGTACGTTTGAAACGAAAGTGCGAGTCCCGTCATCAGCAGGAACGCGCCAATCAGCAGCGAGAAGATCACGACGAAGATCACCGTCCAGCCCGAGCGGCTCGTGCGGCCTTGCTCCACGAACGCGGCGTTGAACTGCGCGTCCCATTTGGCGTCGGGGCGCAGCCCGTAGACGATCGCCGCCAGAAACGCCGAGATGACCGACACCGCGCCGATCACGGCGAGCACCCAGCCGGCAATCGACGCGCGTTCGGTGGCGACGAGCAGCATCACGCCCGGAAGGCCGATGAGCGTGCCGAGCAAATGCGCCCAGCCCCACACGTCGCGTGGGCCGTATAGATAGAAGCGGTGTGCGCCGAGACTGCCAAACAGGAAGGCGAGGGCGGCGGTGAGCGTCTTGGAGCGAAAGCGTGCGGGGTTCTTGTCGTTGGGCATGGGCTCGGGCGAAACGTGGGCGTTCGGCCGTCATGAGCGCATTACGTCAAACACACACGGGCCGCCGGGCATTGTATGCCGCACGCCGCGCTTGCAGCACAAGCGCACGCTTATGCCCGGCACCATGCCTGCCCGCGTCACGGTTTCGTGTAGGTCACGCGATAGATCGCGCCCGCATAGTCGTCGCTGACAAGGAGCGATCCGTCGGGCAGCGGCAGCACGTCGGCGGGGCGGCCCCATTGGGTTTCGTCGGCGTTGAGCCAGCCCTGCGCGAACACTACCTGGTGCGCGTTCGTGCCGTCGGGGTTGGCGCTCACGCGCACCACGCGATAGCCGACCTTCTTGCTGCGGTTCCACGAGCCGTGCTCGGCGATGAACATGCTGTTCTTATAGTCGGCCGGGAACATCGAACCGGTGTAGAAGCGCATGCCGAGCGACGCCACATGCGCGCCGAGTTTGAGGACCGGGGGCGTGAAAGCGCTGCACGGATGGCCTGCGCCGAACTCGGGGTCGGCGACGTTGCCGCCGTGACAATAGGGAAAGCCGAAGTCCGCGCCCCCATGCGCGAGGCGGTTGAGCTTGTCGTCGGGGATGTCGTCGCCGAGCATGTCGCGGCCGTTGTCGGTGAACCAGAGTTCGTGCGTCTGCGGATGCCACGCGAAGCCGACCGTGTTGCGCACGCCGCGGGCGATAGTCTCGTAGTGCGAGCCGTCGGGGTCCATGCGCCCGATCATCGCGAAGTGCACGCGCTGCGGGTCGCTGGCCGGCAGGCAGACGTTGCACGGCGCGCCTTGCGGCACGTAGAGCTTGCCGTCGGGGCCGAAGGCGATGAACTTCCAGCCGTGGTGGTGCTCGCTGGGCAGCGAATCCGTGACGACGACGGCTTTGGGCGGATCGTCGAGATGGCGGTCGATGTCGTCGAGCCGCACGATCGACGACACCGCCGAGACATACAATTCGCCGTTGCGCCAGGCCACGCCCACCGGCATCGTCAGTCCCGAGGCCACGATATGGCGCTTGATGGCCTTGCCGTCCCTGAGTTCGAGTGCGTAGACGTCACCGCCCATACTCCCCACATACAGGAGGGTGCCGTTGCCCGACAGCGTCATTTCGCGTGCGCCGGGCACGTCGGCGGACAGCACCTCGATGTGGAAGCCCGGTGGCAGCTTGATGCGGTCGATCGGAAGCGCCGCGTGAGCGAGCGGTGCCGCGAGCAGGGCGGCGGCAAGGACGAGCCATGCCGCTGCCAGGCGTCTGGCCGTCTCGCGAGACACTGGGAAAAGCGAGCCGTTACCCATGCCGCGGCCGCCACCGCGACGCGGCCATTGCACGAGTCGTCTGAAAGTCGCCACAATTCGCTCCAGGGCCCGCCCGTCGCGGGCATGGGCCGCAGTTTGACCGCTGTGTCTTGCCGCTTTCTGCGCGCCGGCGCGCAATTTCCCGTTAAGTGTTTGTTATGCCTCCGGTTTCGGGCTATAATCGCATGTTTCAGTAGTCCCGAACCCCCGGTTTTCAAGGATTTTAGTATGGTCATCATCCGTCTGGCACGCGGCGGCTCGAAGAAGCGCCCGTTCTACAACATCGTCGCAACCGACTCGCGCAACCGTCGCGACGGCCGTTTCATCGAGCGCGTGGGCTTCTACAACCCGGTCGCTACCAAGGGTGAAACGCTGCGTATCGCTCAAGATCGCGTGACGTACTGGAAGGAAAACGGCGCGCAAATGTCGCCGGCCGTCGAGCGCCTCGTGAAGGAAGCGCAAAAGACCGCCGCCGCTGCGCCGGCTGCTTAAGTCATTAAGCGTCTTTTCAGTCCGTTGTCCGTGTTTTGCCCGCGTACGCGCTGCATGATCCGCGTATGCAATATCAAGCTGGTCGCAAGGGGTGCCGATGTCCGCGCATGACGCCAAATCTGCCGTAGAGGCGAACGACGCGTCGGAACGCGGGGCGCCCGAAGTTGCGACCGGCGGCGCCGGCAAGGCTGCCGCCCGCGGCGCGCCGTCGTTTGGCGCGTTCGTGCGCAAGCCTGCACGCGAGAGCGCCGCGAAAGCTGCGCCCGCAGGTGAGAGTCTGCGCGCCGAAACCGAAGCGAGCTGGCCGGCCGACGCCGTTGAAGTCGGTGCCGTGATCGACGCCTATGGCCTCAAGGGCTGGCTGAAGATCGCGCCGCACGCGCAGGACGGCCGCGCGTTGCTTTCCGCCAGGCGCTGGTGGCTCCTCAAGGGCCGCGAGGGTCAGGCGCATCGCGAGCGTCATTCCGCGGTGCGCGTGAGCGCCAAGGTTCATGGTGACAGCGTCGTTGGCCAGCTTTCGGGCCTGGACGACCGCGATGCCGCGCTGCTGTTGCGCGGCGCGCGCGTGTATGTGAGCCGGGCCGAATTCCCGGCGCCCGCAGCCGATGAATATTACTGGGTCGACCTGATCGGCCTCGATGTCGCCAATGAGGCGGGTGTCGAGCTCGGCAAGGTTGCCGACCTGATCGACAATGGCGCGCAATCGGTGTTGCGTGTCACGTACGCGTCCACAGACAAGGATGGCAAGCCGGCCACCGGCGAGCGCCTGATCCCGTTCGTGGGCGTGTTCGTAAAGACGGTGGACCTGGCGGCGAAGCGTATCGTCGTCGACTGGGAAGCCGACTACTAGGCACCGCGGCAACGCTGTGCTGTGGCAACCCCGCCGCGCGCCCTGATTCAATTTCGCTGAACGGAGAGAGCGATGCAGTTCGATGTCGTCACGCTCTTTCCCGAGATGTTCCGCGCGCTGACCGACTGGGGCATTACCAGCCGGGCGGCGAAGCAGCAGCGTTACACGTTGCGCACGTGGAATCCGCGTGATTTCACGACCGACAACTACCGCACGATCGACGACCGCCCCTACGGCGGCGGCCCCGGCATGGTCATGCTGGCCAGGCCGCTCGAAGCGGCGATCGACGCGGCGCAGGCCGCGCAGGCGCAAGCCGGCGTGAGCGCCCCGCGTGTGCTGCTGATGTCGCCGCAAGGCAAGCCGCTCACGCACGAACGCGTCATGCAGTTCGCGCAGGAGCCGGGCCTCGTGATGTTGTGCGGCCGCTATGAAGCGATCGACCAGCGTCTCGTCGACCGCTGCGTGGACGAAGAAGTGAGCCTCGGCGACTTCGTGCTCTCGGGGGGCGAATTGCCCGCGATGGCCTTGATGGACGCCGTGGTGCGCAACCTGCCGGGCGTGCTGGGCGATGCGCTTTCGGCGGTGCAGGACAGCTTCGTCGACGGTTTGCTCGACTGCCCGCATTACACGCGCCCCGAGGAATACGACGGCGTGCGCGTGCCCGATGTGCTGCTTGGCGGCCATCATGCGGAAATCGAGCAGTGGCGTCGCCGCGAGGCGTTGCGCAACACGTGGAACAAGCGGCCCGATCTGATCGCGCGGGCCAGAAAGAACAAGATGTTGAGCCGGGCCGACGAGGCGTGGCTCGCTAGTCTCGCGAAGGGCGCGGACGAAGCGTAAGGCTTCGGGCGTGCGCGACAAGGGGCGCAAAAGGCGGTGCCGCTTCATGCGTGAACGGCGCCAGTTGTGAATCCATCCTCTATCGGGGCCGTAGTGCAGGCAACCCTGCACAGGTACGAACGCCGACAAGATGGCATACGGAGTCAATCCATGAATCTGATTGAAAAACTCGAGCAGGAAGAAATCCAGCGCGTGCTGGGCGAGAAGACCATCCCCGAATTCGCTCCCGGCGATACGGTGATCGTCAACGTGAACGTGGTTGAAGGTAACCGCAAGCGCGTTCAGGCATACGAAGGCGTCGTGATCGCGAAGCGTAACCGCGGCCTGAACTCGTCGTTCATCGTGCGCAAGATCTCGTCGGGCGAAGGCGTCGAGCGTACGTTCCAGACGTACTCGCCGCTGCTGGCCAGCATCGTGGTGAAGCGTCGCGGCGACGTGCGTCGCGCGAAGCTGTACTACCTGCGCAACCTGTCGGGCAAGAAGGCACGTATCAAGGAAAAGCTGGTGTCGAAAGACCGTGCAGCTGCTCCGGCCGACCAGGCGTAAAAGCTGTAAGAAAGAAGCACCCTCCGGGGTGCTTTTTTCTTTTTGGCCGCAAAATAATCTCGTGTACGTGTCATCCGGGACGCCCGTTGATCCGCCCAGTATTTGAACCCGAAAGCCTGCCGATCGAATCGACGGGCGCGAGCCTTCCGCAGGTCGCCGCGGAACGCCTGACTGCCGCCGGCTTGCGCACGCGCTTCGAGCAGCGCCTGCCGTGGGACCCCGAACCCCAGGAAGCCCGTCTGTTCGAGATGCGCGATCCGCGCGAGGCCGCCGTGCTGATGCCCATCGCCATGCGCCCGGGCGGCCTGACCGTGCTGCTCACCCAGCGCGCCGACAACCTCAGCAATCACGCGGGCCAGGTGAGCTTTCCCGGCGGCAGCCGCGAACCTTCCGACCCTACGCCCATCGCCGCCGCGCTGCGCGAGGCGCACGAGGAAGTGAACCTCGACCCCGCGCGCGTCGAGGTGCTCGGCGCGTTGCCCGACTACCTGACCGGCACGGGCTTCAGAGTCACGCCCGTGGTCGGTCTCGTGCACGAGCCGTTCAGTCTCGCGGCGGACTCGCTCGAAGTGGCGAGCATCTTCGAGGTGCCGCTGAGCTTTCTCATGAACCCGGTGCATCACCAGGTGCGTGTGTTCCGCTGGGAAGGCGGCGAGCGGCGCTTCTATGCGATGCCGTATCCGGACCGCCATTCGCCGGACCACAACGTGCCCGAACCCGTCATCGCTTCCGGCGTCGGGTCCTCGCACTTCATCTGGGGGGCGACGGCGGGCATGCTGCGCAACTTCTACCGTTTCCTGCTCGCGTAACACGTCTGACGGCGCGTGCAAGCACCGCCGTGCACTGTTGCGAGTTTGCCGCCCGAATTGCCGGCGATGGTCAGGCACATCTGGCCCTGTGATATCGTTGCAACACTTTCATAAAACCCCTTTCGCAACCCGATCTGCACGGCGCGTCGCATGACCTTCTTTTCCGTATTGCTGGCTCTCGTCATCGAACAGGTGCGGGCGCTGTCGCCCAATAATCCGGTCATGGCGCTCGTGCGCCTCAATGCGGAGTGGGCCGCTCACGGCTTCGACGCCGGCAAGCAGAAACATGGCCTCATCGCTTGGCTCGTGGTCGTGCTGCCGTGGACGCTTGCCACGGCGCTCGTCTACTACGTGCTGTACCACATCAGCTTCGTGCTGGCGTTCCTGTGGAACGTGGTGGTCGTGTACTTCACGCTCGGCTTTCGCCAGTTCAGCCACTATTTCACCGACATCCATCTCGCGCTGAACAACGACGACGTGCCGCGCGCGCGTGAAATCCTCCATGAATGGACCGGCATCGACGCCGTGGACATGCCCGTGAGCGAGATCGTGCGCCACACGCTGATTCACGCGGTGATCGCCTCGCACCGGCACGTGTTCGGCGTGTTCTTCTGGTTTCTCGTGCCGATCGGGCCCGCGGGCGCCGTGCTGTACCGCATCGCCGAATACCTCGCGCGCGAGTGGGCGCGTCCGGCCGAGGACCGCACCGAGGCTTTCTCGAACTTCGCGCAGCATGTGTTTTTCGTGATCGACTGGGTGCCGGCGCGCCTTACGTCGCTGGGCTTTGCGATCGTCGGCAACTTCGAGGACGCGATCTACTCCTGGCGCAACCACACGAACCAGTGGCCCGACACCAACGAAGGCGTGCTGCTCGCCACCGGCAGCGGCGCGCTGGGCGCGCGGCTTTCTGGCCCGCTCGCCGAGCAGTCCAGCGTCGATGTGCTCGCGCAGCCGGGCGAGGGCGGTCCGTACACGGTGGGCGACGACTGCACGCCGCGCACGCTGCAATCGGCCGTGGGCCTCGTGTGGCGCGCCGTGATCCTGTGGATGATCCTGCTGCTCATGCTGACGATCGCCGTCTGGCTCTGAGCGCCGCAGTGCAGCGCTGAGTCGTAGAAATCCAAATGGGCCGCTTCCAGCGGCCCATTTACGTTTGGGTCAGCACCTGACGTCACTCGTCGCGCACGTCGCGATCGCGTCCGCAATTCCAGCACACGGTGAACTGCGCTTCGAGCACCTCGCCGCAGCGCGCGCAGCGCCACGTCGGCGAGCCCGGCGGCGGGCCGCTCACCGCTTCGTCGATCAGCCGCCGGGCGAGCTTTTCGTCGCGTTCGTCGACGAGCCAGAGTTCGGGCGCGCACTGCTCGGCCGGAATCTCGCCCATCGCGCCGCTCAGGTAGCGGTTGTGCAGCTCGCAGGGCACGCCCGCCGTCGCCAGGATGTTCATCCAGTGCTGGGCGATCAGCAGATTCGGCGCGCGCACGAGCTTGAGCATAGGCGTTTTGCGGGCAGGCGGCGCGTCAGCGCACGACCTGGCTGATCTCGTGGATGAGCTGCGCGTACAGCGCCTGGCGCTCGGGCGCGATGCGGCCGTCGTCGACGGCCTCCAGAATTGCGCAGCCCGGCTCGTGCAGGTGATGGCAGTTGTAGAAGCGGCAGTGCGCGAGCAGCGGCCGGAACTCGGGGAACGCGCGCTCCAGCTTGCCTTCGGTGAGGTGATACAGGCCGAACTCCTGGAAGCCCGGTGAGTCGATCAACGCGCCGCCTTCGGGCAGCGTGTAGAGCCGCGTGAACGTCGTGGTGTGGCGGCCGCTGTTGAGTGCCGTCGAAATCTCGCGCGTGGCCGCTTCGGCGTCGGGAATCAGCAGGTTCACGAGCGTCGACTTGCCCATGCCCGACTGGCCGAGCAGGATCGTCTGATGGCCGTGCAGGTGCTCGGCCAGCGTCGCGTGCGCCTCCTCGGGGCGGCCCTTCACCGATACCTCCAGCACCGTATAGCCCAGCGCGCGATAGCGCTCGAGGCGCTGACGCGCGAGCGGCAGCGCGGCCTCGACGTCGATCTTGTTGAGCACGATCAGCGGCTTGAG
Source organism: Paraburkholderia sp. EG286B (assembly GCF_040965655.1). Taxonomy (NCBI): domain Bacteria; kingdom Pseudomonadati; phylum Pseudomonadota; class Betaproteobacteria; order Burkholderiales; family Burkholderiaceae; genus Paraburkholderia; species Paraburkholderia sp. EG286B. The sequence continues at coordinate 521,672 of NZ_JBFRCF010000004.1, forward strand.
GTCGTTGGCCTCGGCGGCCACGAGCGCGCGCCCGAGCAGGTCCTCGCTGAAGTGCGGCTCGGTGGCGAGCACGATCAGCAGCTGGTCGAGGTTCGCCGCAAAGAGCTTCGACTTGAACTGGTCGGAGCGATAGAGCAGGTTGCGCCGCTCGCCGATCGCGACGATCACGCCCTGGTCGGCGGAAGTCGACTGATACTCGACGCGGTCGCCCACCGCGACCTCGCTCTTCTTGCCGCGCGGGAAGCATTGCAGGTGCGCGCCGCCGCCGTCGGGCGCGACCAGATAGTGGCGCCCGTGGGCGGCGATCACCACGCCGTGCAGCGTGGCGCCTGCAGCTTTTGCATTGCCGGCGGCTTTGGTTGCGCGCCGGTTCATGCGTGCGCGAGCAGTCGGTCGATCCGCTGCGAAGCCGGCGGATGCGAGTAGTAGAACGCGGTATAGAGCGGGTCGGGCGTGAGCGTCGACGCGTTGTCCTCGTAGAGCTTCACGAGCGCGTTGACGAGATGCTGCGCGTCCGTTTGCGTGGCGGCGAAGGCGTCGGCCTCGAACTCGTGCTTGCGCGAGGAGAGGCTGCCAAGCGGCGTGACGAAGAACAGGAACACGGGCACGGCGAGGAAGAACAGCACGAGTGCGAGCCCTTCGTTGCCGCCGAGCAGCGACGGCCGCACGCCGAGCCCCTCGTAGAACCAGACGCGCTGCGAGAGCCAGCCGAGCAGGGCGAGCAGCGCGAGGCTGATCGCGAACGTGACGACCATGCGCTTGATCACGTGACGGCGCTTGAAGTGACCGAGTTCGTGTGCGAGCACGGCCTCGATCTCGCTGCCGGAGAGGCGCGCGAGCAGCGTATCGAAGAAGACGATGCGCTTGGACGCGCCAAAGCCCGTGAAATAGGCGTTACCGTGCGCGGAGCGGCGGCTGCCGTCCATCACGAACAGGCCCTTGGCCGCAAAGCCGCAGCGCTGCATGAGCGCCTCGATGCGCGAGCGCAGCGCCTCATCGCGCAGCGGTTCGAACTTGTTGAAGAGCGGCGCGATGAAGGTGGGGTAGAGCACCAGCACGAGCATCTGGAAGGCGACCCAGACGGCCCACGTCCAGAGCCACCAGAGGCTGCCCGCCTGCTTCATGAGCCAGAGCACGACGAACAGCAGCGGAATGCCGAACGCGGCGCCGATCAGGAGCCCCTTGATGCGGTCCATGATGAAGATGCGCCTCGTCATGCGATTGAAGCCGAAGCGCTCCTCGACCACGAACTGGCGGTAGTAGTCGAGCGGCAGCTCGACCAGGCCGGAGATGGCGAGCACGGCCCCGATCAGCGCGATCTGGCCCACATATTCGCGTCCGATCGCATCCGAGATGCCGAGATCGAGCGCCTGCACGCCGCCGAGCAGCGTGAGCGCGATCAGCACCACGGCGCCGAGCACGATCTCGATCATGCCGAGGCGCGTGCGCGCGACCGTGTAGTCGGCGGCGCGCTGGTGCGCGGCGAGCGGAATGGTGGCGGTGAACTGCGCGGGCACCGCACCGCGGTGGGCGGCCACGAAGCGGATCTGGCGCGAGGCGAGCCAGAGCTTGGTCGCGACCATGGCGAGCACGCCGACGACGAACAGCACGCTGAAGTACAGCGCAGGGGAGGGGGACAGATTAGGCATCCAGGAAGTCCGTGGTATCTATGCGACAATTATATGTTCTCGCCGGCCGGGCATCGCATCCTGTCGATGCCGCGCACGCGCCGCGCCACCAACGCTCTCCGGGTTGCCTTTCATGACTGACATTACCGCTGCCGGCGCGCCGCTCATCGAGCGCACCGACATGAACCTGATCTGGCTCGATATGGAAATGACGGGCCTCGATCCCGACAACGACCGCATCATCGAGATCGCCGTGGTGGTGACGAATTCGACGCTCGACAAGCTCGTGGAAGGCCCCGTGCTGGCCATCCATCAGCCGGAGACGGTGCTCGACCGCATGGACGAATGGAACCGCAACACGCACGGCCGCTCGGGCCTCACCGAGCGCGTGCGCGCCTCGACCGTCACGGAGGAAACCGCTACCGAGCAGATCATGGCGTTTCTTTCGCAATACGTGCCGCCGGGCAAGTCGCCGATGTGCGGCAACTCGATCTGCCAGGATCGCCGCTTCATGGCGCGCTGGATGCCGACGCTCGAGCGCTTCTTCCACTACCGCAACCTCGACGTGAGCACGCTCAAGGAGCTGTGCCGCCGCTGGCAGCCGACCATCTACAAGGGTTTCCAGAAGCGCGCGATGCACACGGCGCTCGCCGACATCCACGAGTCGATCGACGAACTCAAGTACTACCGCGAGCACTTCCTCGTTCCGGCGCCGGGCATCGTGCCCGACATGGCCGCGGGCGAGGCCGGTCCGGCGCTCTGAGCGCCGTCGAGATACGCAGCAGCAGCGGTTCTGCCGCTGCTGCTGCGCGATCGTTGAAGTTCGAGAGTTACGCGCGCGGCGCCCGCTGCGCGCTTTTAGGCCGGAACGCCGCCACGACGTTCGGATCGGTTTCGATATACGGGCCGCCGATCAGGTCGATGCAATACGGCACCGCAGCAAAAATGCCCGGCACCTTCACGGCGCCCTGATCGTCACGCAGGCCTTCCAGCGTTTCCTTGATCGACTTCGGCTGCCCCGGCAGGTTGATGATGAGCGCCGCGTGGTCGTCATTTTCGCGGATCACGGCAACCTGGCGCGACAGAATGGCCGTCGGCACGAAATTCAGGCTGATCTGGCGCATCTGCTCGCCAAAGCCCGGCATTTCCTTCGTCGCCACCGCAAGCGTCGCCTCGGGCGTCACGTCGCGGCGCGCGGGGCCGGTGCCGCCCGTCGTCAGCACGAGGTCGCAGCCGAGGCCGTCCACGAGCGCCGTGAGCGTCGCGGAGATCGTCGCCGCGTCGTCGTGGATCAGGCGCGTTTCGGCGCGCCACGGCGTTTTCAGCGCATTGCCGAGCCACTCCATCAGCGAGGGAATGCCCTTGTCCTCGTAGACGCCGCTCGTCGCGCGGTCGCTGACCGACACGAGGCCGATCACGAGTTCGTCAGGATGGCTGCGCTCAGGCTTCGTCATCTTCGCGGTCCTCGTCGGCACGCTCGTTTTCGTGCTCTTCGCCCTCGTCGGCGCCCTGGGCGCTCGCGTCCTTGATCCACTGGAACAGCTCGCGGAAGGACTTGGGCGGCTTGCTTTGCTCCTGCTCGCGGCGCGCGTTGCGGATCAACGTGCGGCCTTCCTGCGGGTCGGCGGCGGGGTGCAGGCGGATGAATTCGGTGAGCGCGGTGTCGTCCGCGAGCAGCTTGTCGCGCGTGCGTTCGATCCAGTGCAGGCGCGCCGTGGCGGCCTTGTTCACGCCGCGGTGCTCGTCGAGCTTCGTGCGCAGCGCGGCGACTTCGGCCTCCGTGAGCCCGCGCATCATGCGGCCCACGTACTGGAGCTGGCGGCGACGGCCTTCGTGGTCGGTGATGCGGCGGCACTCATGGACGGCGTCCGCGAGGTCTTCGGTCATCGGCATGCGCTTGAGCGCGTCCTTGGGCAGTTCCACGAGGGCCTGGCCGAGTTCCTGGAGCGCTTCCATGTCGCGCTTGAGCTGCGATTTGCTCGGGCGATCGTAGCCGTTGTCGTCCTGCTCGGCGACAGCGTCGTTCATCGGTTGAATGCGGGTTTTGCGTTTCATGGGGCGTATTGTAGCGTGCGCGCGCGTGCGGCTCGGGCTGGAAGGCGGCGGACGGCGGCGCCGGCGGCCCGATGCCGGGGCGGGCGTTGGTGCGGCAGTTGGTGCGAGGGGCCAGGCGGCGAAAGCGCCTGTGATGCGTGTTCACATACCTTGCTATGATCGCGGGATGCGCTTTGCGAACGCAGCGCGTTCCGAAGCACCTGAACCGACACCAGCGAAACACGACACCAGCGGGCCGCACCGGCCCAATACCGGACCGTAACGACAATGGCAGCAGACATCGAAGCCCGGCAACGCTTTTTCCCGCACACCCAGGACGAGCTGAAGGAGATCGCCTCAGACATCCTGCGGCACGCCAGCGCGCTCGGCGCGAGCGACGCCGCGACCGAGATCTCCGAAGGCGACGGCTTGTCCGTTTCGGTACGGCGCGGCGAGGTCGAGACGATCGAGCACAACCGCGACAAGATGGTCGGCGTGACCGTCTATATCGGCAACAAGCGCGGCAACGCGAGCACCTCGGATTTTTCGCCGCAGGCGCTCAAGGACACGGTGGCGGCCGCGTACAACATCGCGCGCTTCACCGCCGACGACGACTGCGCGGGCCTCGCCGAACGCGATCTGCTCGAAACCGCGCCGCGCGACCTCGACCTCTATCACCCGTGGAATCTCTCCGCCGACGAGGCCGTGGAAATCGCGCGCCGCGCCGAAGACGCGGCGTTCGCCGTCGACCCGCGCGTGAAGAACTCCGAAGGCGCGAGCGTGTCGGCACAGCACTCGCAGTTCGTGCTCGCCACCTCGGGCGGCTTCATGCACGGCTATCCGTACTCGCGCCACTACGTTTCGTGTGCGCCTATCGCAGGCGTCGGCCGCAACATGCAGCGCGACGACTGGTACACCTCGCGGCGCAGCGCGGCCGAGCTGGCCTCGCCCGAAGCCGTCGGGCGCTATGCGGCCGAACGTGCGCTTTCGCGCCTGAACGCGCGCAGCCTCGACACGCGCAAGGTGCCGGTGCTGTTCGAGGCGCCGCTCGCCGCGGGTCTGCTCGGCGCGTTCGTGCAGGCCGTGAGCGGCGGCGCGCTGTATCGCAAGACGTCGTTCCTCGTCGACAGCCTCGGCAAGCCGGTGTTCGCGCCGCACATCCAGATCGTCGAGGACCCGCATGTGCCGCGCGCGGCCGGCAGCGCGCCGTTCGACGAAGAGGGCGTGCGCACGCAGCGCCGCGAAGTCGTGAAGGACGGCATCGTGCAGGGCTATTTCCTGTCGTCGTATTCGGCGCGCAAGCTCGGCATGCAGACCACGGGCAACGCCGGCGGCTCGCACAACCTGCAGTTCCAGAGCTCGCTCACGAAGCCCGAGGACGACTTCGAGGAGATGCTGAGAAAGCTCGGCACGGGCCTGCTGCTGACCGAACTGATGGGGCAGGGCGTGAATTTCGTGACGGGCGACTATTCGCGCGGCGCGTCGGGCTTCTGGGTGGAGAACGGCAAGATCCAATACCCGGTGGAGGAAATCACGGTGGCGTCCACGCTGCAGGAGATGTTCCACCATATCGTCGCCGTGGGCGCGGATACGCTCGCGCGCGGCACGCGTCAGACCGGTTCGGTGCTGATCGAGCGGATGACGGTGGCGGGGCAGTAAGCGCCGTTTAACGCCTTCTGCGCTGGCTCGATGAAAAACGGCACGCCCAGGCGTGCCGTTTTGCTTTTGGGAGCCGCGCTGCGCGCCCCGTCGATCAATCCCGCCGCACGTACCGCACGAACGCGAAATCGAAGTCGTTCGGCGCATGCGCATGCAGCGTCTCGCGCGACGTTTCCTGCCACACGTCGGGGTCGGGCGCGGGGAAGGTGGCGTCGCCCTCAAAGTCCGCGGAGATTTCCGTCACCAGGAGTTCGTGCGCGAGCCCGAGTCCTTCGCCGTAAAGTTGCGCGCCGCCGATCAGGAACGCCGTGGGCGCCTGGTCCTGGGCCGCGAGCGCGAGCGCCTCGTCGAGGCTCGTGGCGGTGTCGCAGCCGGGAAAGCGCTTGCCCGCGTCGCGCGTCACGACGATGTTGCGGCGGCCCGGCAAGGCGCGGCCGATCGATTCGTGGGTTTTGCGGCCCATGATGATGGGCGCGCCCATGGTGGTGCGCTTGAAGAACGCGAGGTCTTCGGGTAGCCGCCAGGGCAGCGCGTTGTCGCGGCCGATCACGCCGTTGCGGGCGCGCGCGACGATGAGGGTGAGCGTCGTCATCGAAAGGGTAGAGGTGCGAGGTTGTAAGCTGTTCGCAGCGATTCTACCTGAGCGCGCCGGGCGCCCCGGCGCGCTTCCTCCACGCGATCGACTGTTTCAGTCCTGCCCGTCGGGCGGCAATTCCGCCTGGTTCTCCGCTTCGCCGCCAAAGAACGTTTTTTCGTCGCGCAGGCCGTGCGTGCCCATCAGCCGGTAAAGCGTCACGCGCGAGATGCCGAGATCGGCAGCGGCCTCCGTGAGCCGGTGCCGGTGCCGCAGCAGCGCCGCCTCGATCGCGCGTCGCTCCGCGGCCTCGCGGGCCTGCGCGAGCGTGACCGTCTGCTGCGCGGTGAAGTGCGCGAGATCGAGATCCTCCGCCGAGATCAGCTTGCTCTCGGCCATCACGATCGCGCGGCGCACGCGGTTGATGAGTTCGCGCACATTGCCTGGCCAGTTGTAGTTGTAGAGGGCCTCGATGGCGTCAGGCGTGAAGCCGCGGATGCGGCGCGCGCTGTCCTGCTTGAACTTGTGCAGCACGTGGTGCGCGAGAATCTCGATGTCCTTGCCGCGCGCGCGCAGCGGCGGCTCGTCCACGCGCAGCACGCACAGGCGGTGAAAGAGGTCGGCGCGAAAGCGTCCGTCGCGCATGGCCGCCTCGAGATCGACGTGCGTGGCCGAGATGATGCGCACGTCCACGGGAATCTGCTCGTGGCCGCCCAGGCGTTCGATCTTGCCTTCCTGCAAAAAGCGCAGCAGGCTTGCCTGGCTTTCCAGCGGCAGGTCGCCGATCTCGTCAAGAAAGAGCGTGCCGCCGTTGGCCGATTCGACGCGCCCGATCTTGCGCTGGTTCGCGCCCGTGAACGCGCCGCGCTCGTAGCCGAACAGTTCGGATTGCAGAAGATGATGCGGGATCGCGCCGCAGTTGATCGGCACGAAGGTCGCCTTGCGCCGCGCGGAGCGCTCGTGGATCGCGAGCGCCGTGAGTTCCTTGCCGGTGCCCGATTCGCCCGAGATGAACACCGTGGCGTCGGTGTTGGCCACCTTGCGGATCGTGCGAAAGAGCTGCTGCATCGCTTCGCAGGTGCCGACCATCTCGTCTTCGTCCTGGCTCGCGGCGGCGGCCGGCGTGTCGAGATCGCACAGCGACACCATGCCGAACGCGTGGCCCACGAGGTAGTCGAGCGTCGCATGTGAGACCGGCACATGCACGTAGTCGAAGCAGTAGTGGCGGATCAGGCGCCGCACTTCGGCGTCGGTGAGGCGCGAATCGTCGGTGAGTGCGATCCATCCCACCTGCTGCAGCCGCAGGATCGTCTCGAGGCTCGCGAACTCGCGCGGCGCGAAACCCGTGAGATCGACGAGGCCGGCATAGGCCGCCTCCGGCTTCACGAGGCGCGAGGCCTCGTGCACCGTGCGCGCGGTCGCGATTTCCCAGCCGCGGCTCTTGAGGTAGGCGCACAGCAGCGGGTCGGGCGTGCGCGCGACATACAGCAAGGTGCGCTCGAGACTCGCCTCGGGCTTCGCATCGCGCGCGCGGCCGGCGTCGGGGACATCGCCGGCAAGCGGCGGTCCGCCCACGGCGAGACGCTGCCCGGCTCCGGCGAGCGGTGTCACAGTGGCGCCCAGATGTGAGGATTCGCGCACGATCGGCCTCATGTCATCAGAAGGTGTAAGGGAAACGCACGCCGACGACGAAGTTCGGTGCATCGGGCGTGAGCCCGACGGACACCGCGCCGTTGATCGTCAGGTGCTTGTTGACCACGTGATTCAGGCCGAAGTTGAGCACCGAGGCCGTCGTCTCGCTGCCCGGCACGCCGGTCCAGGTGCCGCCCGGCGACTTGGTCTTCGACTGCGGCTCGATGGCCATGGTGTACGAAATGCTTGCCGAGTCCTTGTCCGAGAAGGCGAGCGCGACGCCGCCGCCGAACTGGATGATGTCGCCGAGCTTCACTTCGGCAGGCTCGGTCTGCCCGATCACCGAGGAGATGTCGGCGAACGAGCGCGAGATGTTGTACGTGTACGAGAAGCTGCCGAACAGCACCACCGGGTCGTAGGTCTTCAGCACCGAGATGCCGGCCGTGACGTTCCAGAAGCCCGTGCCCGTGGGCAGCTTGCTGGGGGCGACGAGATTGGTGTTGTCGGGCGTGATCTGCTGAACCTTGATGCCGAACGGCGAGGTGCCGGTGTCCGTCTTCACGCGCAGGCTGCCGACCACGTCGGGAATGTTGTTGGTTTCCTTCAGGAACTGGTAGTAGATCCCGAAGTTCACGTCGCCGATGGAGTTCGAATTGACCGACGCATCCGTGAGCGTGCTGGCCGAGCCGCCCGCGCCACCGACGATGAAGGTGCTGTGCCGGTAGACGTAAGGCACGTCCACATCGATGCTCATGCGGTCGGTGAGGCCGTAGCGCGTGTCGAGGTCGGCGGTGATCGTGTGCGACTTGGTCTGCCCCAGATTGATGTTGCCGAGGAAGATCGCGTCGAGGGCGAGAAAGCCCGAAAGCTGCAGCTGGCGGCGATCGTAGTAACTGTCGCTGATGCCCCAGTCCAACGTCAGCTTGTGGTCGAAGAGCGGCGCGTGCTCGCGCTGCACGACCGCTTCTTCGGCTTGCGTGCGCGACGGCTCGGCGCTCTTTTGCGTCTCGCCCACGGTCGGGTTGTTCGGGTTCACGCCAACCGGCGCGCCCTGCTGCGGCCCGCTCGCGGCCGAGCTGCCGGTCGCGCCATTGGTCGCGCCTGCGTCGGGCGAGGGCGGGTTCACGGGCACGCCCGTGGCCGTGCCGGTGAGCGCACCCGGCGCCGTCGCGCCCGGCAGCGCCTGGGCGAGCGGCGGCAGGGGCACAGGCAGACCGTCTGCGCCCGGTTGTTCGGCGACCGTCGCGTCCGACGCGGCGTCGGGCGCACCCGCGCCCGGCATGCCGCGACCGCGCTGCGCCATTTCGAGGTTCGTCACCTGGCGCTCGAGTGACTGGATTTGCCGCTGCTGCTCGTCGACGACGCGCATGAGCGTATTCAGACGGTCTTCGATCGACTGGCTTTGTAGCGCCTGCGCGTGGGCGGACTGCGAGAGCGCGAATAGTAAAACGGCTGCTGGAATGGCGGCCAGCGACACGTGTGGCGCGGCCGCCCTGGACATCATCTTCATTGTTCTTCCCCCGGGATCGAATGCGGGCGCCCGGCGGAACTCCCTGGTTCCACGCCCGCGCACGTCGATGCTCCTCATTCAAAGTGCTGCTTCTCGCGCGGGTCCTTGCCCGCGTGGTGGTCTCCTTGACTGGTACGTCTCGTGCAGGCCCTCGGTTAGTGGAGATTTCGCAGAGCCTGTAATACGCCGGTCTGCCGGATCATTTGCGACGTCATCTGCTGCGTCTGCAGACTCAGTTGCAACTGGTTGGCGACCTGCTGGTTGTTGCCTGCGACCTGGAGTAACTGGGCGATCGCGCCGGCCTGCTGCATGTTGCCTGGCACGATGTTCTGCGTGGCGATGCCCGCCGGCGTCTGCAGCGTCACGTTGACGCCGTTACTGCCGAACGAGATGCCCGCTCTTATGCTGCCGGTCGCGTTCGATGCCGACGCGCTTGGCTGGTTGGCCGCGCCTGGCAGACTGGCGAGCTGCGGCGCGTTGTTGTCATAGGAGATGGTTGCGGCATTGGCGCCCGTATTGCCGTTGCCGGCCACCTGGGTGATCTGCGAGACGCCGTTGACCGAAACGTTCTGGCCGCCGGTGGCCGTCGCGTTCGGGTTGGCGCCGCTGTTTGCGCCCGTGGTTCCGCCCTGCGTCGGGTCGATCACGGTTGCATAGGTCTTCACCTGCGCGCTCACCTGGTTGGCCGCGTTCTGGGCGACCGCGAGCGCGCCTTGCGCGACTGCGGTCGCGCCGTTTGGCAATTGCCATTGAGAAAGCAGGTTCAGAACGAACCCGGAAATCATGTCGCTGCCGGCATATTTGCCGGTCTGATGCGCGAGCACGTCGTCGCCGACGGCTTCGCAGCGGATGCCTTGCGCCTGCGCGTCGGCGTTCGAGAGAAACGCCGGCATCGGTTGCGGCAAGCCGATGCCTTCAGCCGCTAGCGCACCGCTCGAAAAAGCGCAGGCGAGCGCGGAGACGGCTGCCGCGATGCCACACTGTGAGAGGTTGCGTTTCATGATTCTTCGGACTTCAGAACATGACGGCCTTATCGAGGCCGTATTCGAAGAAGGGAGTCGCCGCAGTGCCATTGAGCAAGGCTTGTTCACGCAGCTTGAGCGCGAGCGACTCGTTGTTCTGCAACAGCGGAGAGTCCTCCAGAAACGGTTTGCCGAGCACCGCGAAGACGAGTCCGTTCCATGTTTTGGCGAAGTCGTCTTCGGCGACGATACGGTTGCCGAGCGCGGGGTCCGCAATGAAGATGCGGCCGTTCTCGGCGTGCTTGACGATCACGAAGTGCTCATAGCCATCGATGTTCATGAGCACCAGCACGGGAATCTGCAGGTGGTAGAGCGCGTCGGTATTGACGCGAAAACCGCGGCCGCGCAAGCCGATCGTCTCGACGAACTTCTTCATGTCGAGCATGGAGAAGCCGTTCTTGACGACCACCTCGGGCGTGGAGAACACCATCATCTGGCGGATCAGCTCAGGTTCGGGGATGTCGATGCCGTAGCCATACTTGAGCAGTGTGGCGAGCGCGGCGGCGCCGCAGCTGTAGTCATACTGCTGGCTGACGATGCTGCGATAGCGCAGGTCCCGCATCGAGTGCAGCGGCAGCTTCACCGGCACGCCGATGAGGTGGGTCGCGTCGAGCGTCGACTGCTGCGCATGCACAGGCACAAGGGCTGCGCTGGCCGAGAGCGTCAGCGCGACGACAAACATCCTTGATGCCGGGGTCGATACGGGCCCGGACATGGTGGTCTCCTACCTTCTGGTATGCGCGCCGGCTGCGGTGGGACAGCCGGCGCGCGTTGCTTGCTGCGTTTTCTGCCTGGGGCGAGCCCAGTTCCTGCAGTGCTGCCAGCCGTGCCTAGTGGCCGTTGTTCATCGCGGCGATTGCCATGCCGTTGTGCTGCAGGTTGCCGATGCCGCCGGCAATGTTCACGCCGATGTTGCCTTGCGCGCCGGTGAGCGTATTGGCGCCGAGGCTGGCCGTACCCTGGAACTGGCCGACTGCCGACATGTTGGCGTTCTGCGAGTTGTTATCCGTCGCGACCATTGCAACCGTCGAGTAGGCACCCGGGGTTGCCGTCGTCACCGAGCCGGCGAGGCTGTTGTTCTGCGCGTTGCCGATGCCCGATGCGACGTTCACGCCGACGTTGCCCGATACGTTGGCGAGCGAGCCGTCGCCGACCGACGCGTTCAGGTTGAAGTTCTTCACGTGGGCGCTACCGCTGGACGCCTGATTGTTGAAGATCTGCGCGTTGCCGAACACGTTGCCCATGTCGACAGAAGCGAGCGCGACATCGTTGCTTTGCGCGTTGTTGATGCCTTCCGCGATGTTCACGCCGAGGTTGCCCGTCACGCCGGTGGCTGCGCCGCTGCCGGTGTTGGCGTCGAGCGTGCCCGCCTGTTGTGTGTTGATATGCTGCGTGACGGAGCCGGTGGTGTGCTCGTCGACGGTGTTGAGCGAGTCGCTCACGTTGTAGCCCCAGCTCTTGCTCGAGCTCGAGCTGCGCGACGACGAGTGGCTATGCGAATCCGAGCTGGAGCTCGACGAGCTGTACATGGAAGCGTACGTGCTCGACGAGTTTTTCGACTTTTCGCTCGTGCCGTTTACGCTCGTCGAAAGCGCGGCGCTGGCCGTGCCGTCAGCATGAGCCGTATTGGCGGTCGTCGAGCTGTTGCTCGTATTCTTGTTGTTGTTCACGGACCAGGCCGCGCCGACGTTCGTCGTGTCGCTGTTGTTGTGGGCGTTGGTCGTCGTGTGCGACGTGCTTTCCGAGCCGCTGAGGTTGATGCCGGCCGAGCCGTTCTTGTGGTTGCCGGTGTGCGACCACGATGCATTGGCCTGGAGGCTGCCATTGCCGCTCTGCGACTTCGTCGACGTGTTGTTGCCTACGCTGCTGTAGCTCGTGCCAAGGGCCGCGCTGCCCGTGTCGCTATAGGTGCTGGCCGTCGTGTGGTCATGTGTGCTGCCATTGTCGGTCGCGACATGATAGTCGGCGCTCGCGCTTGCGTTGAAGGTCTTGCTGAAGCTCGAGTTGCTCGACGAGCTCTTCGAGTTCGATGCATTCACTTGATGCGAATGCGACGAACTGCTCGACGACGACGAACTGCTCGACTCGCTCGAGCTCGAGGACTTCGAGAAGGAATTGCTGCCTGTGCCCGTCACGCTCCACGTGGTGTTGTTCACTGCCGTGGTGATCTTGCCGCTGTCGTAGCTTTGCGCTTGCGGCAGAAGCGTGCCGCCACCGGTGGTCTGGTTGTTGTTGATGACGGCGCCGGCGGTGCTCGAAACCGAGACGCAGCCGAACAGCGTGACGAAGCCTTCGATGCCGACGTATTGGGTGACGCCTGTGGCGTTAAAGAGATACGCCGAACTAGCTGCGTGAGCGGAACCTACCGCCGACGCAAGAACTGCCGCTGCTATGAGGGTGCGCTTCATGATTTCGCTCCGATACTGAGTGGTCAGTTAAAAAAGAGTGCCCGCCGGGGGACGGAGCACAAAACTGTTTGCCGTAGCGTTACCGGCGCCGGCTGTCTGGTTCACCTGCACGAGGCCCGTCGCATTCCTGAATGCCGCATTGTCGATGCGTACCTCACGAATGCCCCCTGCCTGGGCCGTTTGCCCATGACCGCCGTTTTGAGCAGCCGCCGCGGACAGTTCCCCGTCCGAGACCGCCACTACACCAATCGCACCACTGCTGATGAGCGCAGTGTTGCGCTGGACATTGCCCACGCCCGCCGACTGATTCACCATCATTGCGCCGTTCGTGTTTGCAAAAGCTCCTGCACCAATCGTTGCGCTTGCGCCCTTGAGCTGCGCCGTGACGCTGGCGAGCTGCTCGTCGCCGTTCACGTTGATCGACACGTTGCCGGTCGTGATCGTCAGCTGGTTGGCCTGCGCGTTGTCGACGCCCGCGGTCTCGTTCACCGTGAGCGCGCCGGTGGTCGACGTGGCGGCGCCCGGGGCGATGCTCGCCGTCGCGCCGACGCTCACCTGGGCCTGCGCGGCGCTCGCGAAGGCGAGCGCGGCGGCGCAGGCGAGCGCGCCGGAAAGCGCCGTGCGCAACGTGCGTGACGTGTGGATCGAACGGCTCATTTCATGCCTCCCATGGCGCCCGTGAGCGGGGCGAGCGCGCCTGTGATCGTCGAGGAAATCGTGCCGCCGAGGCCGGCGCCGACGCCGGCGCTCGCGCCGGCACCGGCCGCCACGTTCGAGCCCGTCGCGCTGCCCGTGAGAATGCGCGTGAGCGCCTGGACGCCGGCGGTTTGCGCGCTCAATGCGCCGTTTGCGTTCACGCCACTCGAGCCGTGCGCGTTGGTGAGATCCGTGTCGGTGACGAGCGTCGCCATCGCCGGGTCGAAGCTGTTCTTGGGGAAGGTCGTCGCGCGCACGAGCACCGGGTCCTGACTCTTCGGCACGTTGTCGAAGGCGCTGCGCGGCGTGATGTCACGTTCGACGATGACGTCGCCGGGGTTCGTGACCTGCTGGGCGGCCACGCTCGCCGTGGCGCTCGCGGCCAGCAAGCCGCACAGGGCGGCGGCGACCTGGGCCGACCGGCGGCTGGCGCCGCGCGTCGAGTTGCGTGCTCTCATGCTGGTCTCCTCCTGGCCGGCGTCGGCGTATCGGCGCCTGGTCCGGTCCTTTCGCCCTGGCTGCGCGTGTTCGCAGCGAACCAGGACACCGCGCCGCAAGCGGCGCGGGTGCTATCTCATCGTTACTTTCTCGTGTAGCTCGCGAGGTTGCCCTGCGCGTTCTGGGTGGCGTCGACGGGGATCGGCAGCGGTGCGGGCGGTGCGATTTCGTCCCAGAGCGTCACGTTGTTGTTGCCACGCATCAGTTGCGGGGTGGCGGCCACCATCACCATGCCGACGGCGCCGCCGCGCTGGCGCGCAAGCGTCTGGTCGTCGAGCGAGCCGATGCCCGCGAAGACGCCGTCGTTGCCGGAGGTGACGGGGTCGGCCGGGGCGCTGGCGGTCGTGGGGCTGGCCGGGTCCGTGGCGGTCGAGGGGACATCGCCGGCCGGCGCGCTCACTGCGAGCGTGGCGGGAACGAGTGCCGCAGGTGTTGCAGGAACGACATCCGGGGCGGCGCTGGCGACGCTGGCAACGGCGGTTGGCGCGCCAGGCGCATCGTCCACCGACTGTGCGCGAGCACCGGGCGAGAGGACGAGGAGGGCGGCGGGAAGGAGCACGGCGGCGCATGCACTGCCGTAGCCGATGACACTGCGCCGGACCTGCTGGATGTTGAGTCGCATGGCGTATCTCCTGGTGCGAGACATTTAGCGAAACGTGTGCCATCGCCCGCAATCCATTGATACGCTTCGAACCGCACTATTCTCTGCAAAATTTGAATGGCGGATATTCGCCAAAATGTTTCAGTGCTGAAACGTGAGGCCGTTTAAACCCGTTTGGAATGCGATATGGGTTTCAAAGGAGAACGTTTGCGCGTGAGGCGCTTAGCTATTGAGAGAAAGGAAACATCCGTAATTATTTCTGCACTGACAAAATGCCGGGAAAGTGGTGGAAACATTTCCATCGGTCCCTTATCCATTCCTGCCGCATAAATTCTATCCAAGTGCCACGAGGCTATAGTAAGCTTCAGAAAAAGCCGTAATGCCTAAAAGAAAACGCCCGCAACTGGGCAAGTTGACACACACGCCACAACTCGGGGATTCACTGTCAGCAAAAGCATGCGCGTTCACTGTTTTTTTCAGGTACGCGAAAGTCGCTTTTTGCTGCGTGTCTGTACATTCAGGTGCGTGCCGTCATTCCCAAACGATGGTGTTGGCAAGAGGATCTGAATAATGGAACCTGCAACGCGGCAATTGGTGTACGTGACGCGAAAACCGGTCGAAGCGTTGAACGAACGGTTCCACGAGCGTGGCTGGCAGGTGGAGATCGTCGGCAACGCGCGGGACGCGCGGCGCGCCCTCCGTGCGGGTATGCCTGCGGGCGGGCTGCTCGATCTTTCAAGTGAATTCCATCTGCACGAAATCGGCTCGTTCGAGCCTTGCCTCACGCTGCCCAACGTCGGCTGGGTCGCGGCGACCACGACGGGGCAGCTGCAGGACGCCACGCTGCGCCGTCTGGTGCGCGATTACTGTTTCGATTACGTAACGGTCCCCTGGAACGGCGACCGGATCGTCGATTCCGTCGGCCATGCGTATGGCATGGTTTCGCTTGGCGAAGTCGCCTCGAACGACACCACGGGCGGCACCGAGGGCGAAATGGTCGGCTCGTGCGAGGCGATGCTGGCGCTGTTCCGCTCGATCCGCAAGGTCGCGCTGACCGATGCGCCGGTGTTCATCTCGGGCGAGTCGGGCACGGGCAAGGAACTCACGGCTGTGGCGATCCACGAACGCTCGGCGCGCCGCAGCGCGCCGTTCGTGCCGATCAACTGCGGCGCCATCCCGCCGCACCTGCTGCAGTCCGAGCTGTTCGGCTACGAGCGCGGCGCGTTCACGGGCGCGAGCCAGCGCAAGGTCGGCCGGGTCGAATCGGCCAACGGCGGCACGCTCTTTCTCGACGAAATCGGCGACCTGCCCATGGAAAGCCAGGCGAGCCTGCTGCGCTTCCTGCAGGAAGGCAAGATCGAGCGCCTGGGCGGTCATCAGTCGATTCCCGTGGACGTGCGCATCATTTCGGCCACGCACGTCGACATGCGCGCGGCGATGGTGGAAGGGCGCTTTCGCCAGGATTTGTATCACCGTCTGTGCGTGCTGCAGATCGACGAGCCGCCGCTGCGCGCGCGCGGCAAGGACATCGAGCTGCTCGCGCGGCACATGCTCGAGCGCTTCAAGAAGGACGGCAGCCGGCGCCTGCGTGGCTTTTCTCCGGACGCCATCGCAGCCCTGCACAACTACAGCTGGCCCGGCAACGTGCGCGAGCTGATCAACCGAGTGCGCCGCGCCATCGTGATGTCGGAGGGCCGTGCGATCACGGCGCGCGATCTCGAACTCGGCGACTACGTCGAGGTGGTGCCGGTCTCGCTCGCCCAGGCGCGCGAAGCTGCCGAGCGCCAGGCCATCGAACTCGCGCTGCTGCGCCACCGCGGGCGCCTTGGCGACGCCGCCCAGGAACTCGGCATCTCGCGCGTGACGCTGTACCGGCTCTTGTGCGCGCATGGCATGCGCCATATGGAAAGCGAGCCGCTCGCGCCGCATCCGGGCGGCCTGGCTTCGGGCGGTTGAGGCGGAGTGGGCTGCTTGAGCCCGATTGACGTCGATTGAGGCGAGCGGCGCTTTCGTGCTTCGCGCATGGGGCGTGTGCCGTCGCTTTTCCCGGCCATTGCCATGGCGTTTCATCTCGCCGCGCCTTGTTGCGCCGCGAACCTGTTCCCGGGCTCGTCGTAGCCCGTCCTGTGGGCGTTGCGCCCTTGTCCCCGTTGTGTGATGGACTTGCGCTTTCGGCGCGGCCGACCCGCAACGCGCGCGCCGGGTAAAATCCTTCTTTTCCATCCTGAATCCGAACCGGGCGCCACGTGCCCGACGAGGGAACCGCGCATGAAACAGTATCTCGAGCTCGTCCGCTCGATTCTCGACACCGGCACCTGGCAGGAAAACCGCACCGGCATCCGCACGATCAGCCAGCCGGGCGCCATGCTGCGCTTCGACCTGCAGGAAGGTTTCCCCGCGGTGACGACGAAGAAGCTGGCGTTCAAGTCTGCCGTGGGCGAACTGATCGGATTTTTGCGCGCCTCGCGCAGCGCCGCCGACTTCCGGGCGCTGGGCTGCAAGGTCTGGGACGCCAACGCCAACGAGAACGCCCAGTGGCTCGCCAACCCGTACCGCCAGGGCACGGACGACCTGGGCGACGTGTACGGCGTGCAATGGCGGCGCTGGCCAGCTTACAAGGTGCTCGACGCCGACGCCTCCGCACAGCTCGCCGACGCGCAATCGCGCGGCTACGCGCGCGTGGCAGGATTTACCGAGGATGGCCGCGCCAAGGTGCTGCTCTACAAGGCGGTGGACCAGTTGCGCCAGTGTCTCGATACGATCATGAGCAACCCGGCCGACCGGCGAATTTTGTTTCATGGCTGGAATCCGGCCATGCTCGAAGAGATCGCGCTGCCGGCTTGCCACCTCTTTGTGACTCGGTGCAGTTACGGGCTTCGCCGAACCCTTTGCTGGGCAGCCGAGCGACGGCAAGCGATTGCCCGTAACATTACGGGCAGCTCATGGCTGGTCCTCAAGCCCCACTAATATAGTAGGCCCCCGCGGCACCATACGACCCTTTTTTAGCTCGAACATGATTCAATACCTCGACCTCTTGCGTGACATCTTGTCGACCGGATCCAAGAAGATGGACCGGACCGGCACCGGGACGATTAGTGTTTTCGGGCGCCAGCTTCGATTTGACCTTTCAAAGGGTTTTCCTCTCGTGACCACGAAGCGCATCCACATGAAGAGCGTCATTCACGAGTTGCTCTGGTTCCTGAACGGTGACACAAACATCAAGTACCTGAACGAGAACGGCGTCACCATTTGGGATGAGTGGGCGGACGAAAACGGGAATCTCGGTCCTGTCTATGGGCATCAGTGGCGTTTTTGGCCGCGCCCGGACGGAACAACTGTCGACCAAGTCGAGCAACTCGTCCGGCAGATCAAGGGCCGACCGAACTCGCGCCGTCTGTTGCTGACGGCCTTGAATGTGGCAGAGTTTCCGGACGAGAGCGTCTCGCCGGTCGACAACGTGAAGGACGGCCGCATGGCATTGGCGCCTTGCCACTGCCTCGCCCAGTTCTACGTGAACGAAGGCAAGCTGAGTTGCCTGTTGTACTGCCGCAGTCAAGACGTCTTCCTAGGAACGCCCTTCAATATCGCGAGCTACGCGGTGCTCGTGTATATGCTGGCACAGCAGTGCGACTTGGAAGTCGGCGAGCTGATTTGGACGGGGGGTGATTGCCACATCTACCTGAACCATCTGGAACAGGTGAACGAACAACTCGAACGTGCACCGTACCCGCTTCCGGCGCTCAAGCTTGCTCGGAAGCCGAACGACATCTTCAGCTATCGCTACGAAGACTTCGTAATTGAGAACTATCAGCACCATCCGGCGATCAAGGCTCCTATCGCTGTTTGAGTAGCGACTCTCGAATGTGGGGCAGCGCTGTCTGCCTCACGTTCGTAAACATTGTCATCTCACACGCAGTGTCGGGCTCAGCAGTTCGTACACTTCGTATCCCAACGCCTTCGCGATTCTCGCAATCGTATCCAACGAGGCGTTTCTCTCCGCTCGCTCTAAGCCGCCAATGTATGTGCGGTGCAGGCCCACAAGCTGCCCCAATTCTTCCTGATTGAGGCCTCTGTGCGCACGCGCGCTGCGCAAATTGGCGGCGAGCAAGCGGCGGGTACGGTCTTCGTAGTCCTCTATAAGCTCCGTGGTCATTTTTTTTGCCTTGACATCAATCATCTGCGCTACTATTTTGAATCTAATAGATACGAAAAAGTATCAATTTGATGGCAATATGGCCAGCCGGGTATCGTTGGGCGCACTTTACATTTGCGCATTCTACGTTATACGTGGTCGCCAGTACGACCTGTTCTCCCCAGTTTCTCGCTCAGTCCAGTCGGAGATGGAGGCGCATGTCCAAGCCGAGACAACCGAGGCAAGTGATGGTGTCGGAGAGTGGAGAAAGCGTCGCGGCAATGGTGATACGACGAGCGCCGCTTGTTTACGAAATCCCTGCATTGGATAGGGTCTTCGAGTTCTCTTTTCTCTCCAAGGTTCTGCCGTCGTCGTTCGCAGACGAAATCGCCGCGACTTTGGCGAAGTCGTTTTCCAATGGAGAGAGCCGGCGCTATGCCTTGGCTAAGCTTTACGTGATGCAGAACTTCGTCGGATTCGTCGCTGAAGATGAGCATCTACGTGTCGAAGTTGCTAGCGCCCCTGCGGGCAACGTCCTGCGCGATAGGTCCCTTCTTGAAACGGCCGTAAGGCGCTGGTTCGCATCAAAACGGTCGGCGATGTATCCAAAGCAGGCAACCACCCTTGCCGAACAGCTGAATTGCCTCCGGTCGAGTCTGCGAGCACTGTTTCTCGCTGGCAAGGCTCCGCAGATTGCCTTCCCCAAGATGCCCGCGAACTACCACGCACACGGCACTCACAAGCCTTCGCTTGTTGAGGAGAAGAAGAGAGACACACTCTGTGACGAAATTGTTGAAGAGCTACGACGACTTGCCAGCGACTCGGGTGTTGCGTTGCCTCCTGACGTCGCCGACTACGTCGTCAATCTGAGTAAAAGTGTTCCGACTGCGTTACTCGCGAGCGAGGAGGCTTTTAGGAGTGCGTTTCAACGAATCAACGCGCAACGGTTGCAACTCATCCGGAAGGTCGCAGAGGACGCAATCGTGCATGCGGCGGCACTCTTCAATGAAGGGAAGGTAGCGCTGGCACAATCCTACAGCGGAACTGGTGCTATCCAAGATGAGCTGAAAAAGCTTATCGCACATGGCGTGTGCGACCTAAAGGTTCTTCTCCCTCTAGACGATCCCGGAGTTGCGCTCGGAAACCTACTTCGCATGAGCGTCGAAAGATACGCAGGGAAGTTACCCCAACCGAGTGAGTTTATGAAGGTCCGCGCCGGGAAACACTTCAAGGAGGTCTGCCGAATGCTCGGCGGCCGGCGGCGAATCCAAGCAATGCTGACGTGTGACCCAGACGGGATCGCCGCCGCCGGTCTGCTCTATCTCGTGGATTCCGGCGACAACGTCGCTTCGGCCCTAATGCTTGGGCCGAATTGCCTCGAGCCGACCGACGAGCCGGGCATCGTCCGCGTAGTTAGCTATAAGGCACGCAGCAACTGGCAGCCGATTGTCGGCACCTTTCCGGTTTCTGATGCTACGGTGCGCCTTACGGTACCGCAGGCAATCGAATTGGTCGTGAGCATGACGAGTCAAGCTCGCAGTGCGCATCCAGCCTTTGTCGACACGCTGTTGATGTTTCGCTGGTATGACGACGCACCATCTGCTGCAAACGAAGAATTTTTGGCGAACAGGCTTCGTTATTTGCTTCGCGACGCGGCCGACGTGCAAGACCGAGCAATGTTGCCTGGGTCTATTCGCCAATCATTCCTCCTCGACCGTACGCTTATTGGTGACGGGCGTACCAAGGTTGCGGCAGTGTTGGCGAAGCACAGGAGCAAGACAAGCAGTTCGACTCGTATTTATACGGACATCTGGCCTGTGCGGCTCCTGTACGCCGCAAAGATTCGTGAATTTCAAAAAATCCTCGAAACGGACATCGCCTTCAATGGGCTCAATCTCGAAGAGGCTTTGGGAATGACTGCGGACGAGGGCCGGCAGCTGCTGAAGACCGCCGAACGAACTGGCAACGGGTTACGGTGTAGAAGTCCCAGAGAAGGGCATGGGCCTACTTCCCGTTCCGGGGAAGATTGTGAGGATGCGGGTCTCTCCTGTCTGCACTGCAAAGCGAAGCTACTTGTCATTGACGAGGAGACAGTCGAGGATGCATTGAGAATGAGGTGCAGCCTCGAATCACAGAGGGAATTCCTGGAAGCCAACGCCTCTGGGACTTGGGAGCGTGAGCTGTTGCCACAATTGGCTTTTGCGGTCGCTCTAATCACGAAACTGAAGCGTACTTCTCACGCTGCGCTTTTAAGGAAAGTTGAGCGCAGACTTCTTAGAGAAAAGTAATCGTCAATTGGAAAAGTGACTATGATAGTTCCGGCACTGAACACTAACTTAGACGTCCAAATCAATTCGAAGCCTTCGATTGAGATTATGGATGGTGGAAAGGCGTGGAGAGTGGTGGACGCATCAGGAAATTCTGGAATGGTCAAAATAGACCGCCCGATGCCAGACGGTACGCGTCTGACATCGCCTGAAAACGCTCACTTCCTCGATGCAATGCATTCGTCTCTTTCAGCGATATGGGGAGGCGCAGACTACGAGCACACGCTTACCAATGTCGACTCGATGCGCACAAGTGTCGCTAATCAGTACAGCTGGATTTACTGGTTAGTGGACCGTGGACACCGTCGCCTTGAAACAGTACAGCCATGGGATATCGAGGCCTACCTCCACGCATGCGCGCAGGGTGGTTCCGAAGGTGCCTTAAACGCTCGTGAAAGAATCAGAACGGCATTGAAACAGCTGAGAAGCTCAGGATTCGATATAACTAGCGTAGGCCTCACCGATATCCTAGAAGCATCGAATCTCTCGCGCAATCGCTGGCTAAACGGCGTTGTGGAAGAAGTGCGTGGCGAGATTCTTCACGGATTAAAAAGCAAGGCCGCCCGAGAAAAAAAGAATATGTCGGAGTCGGCATTGTACAGCAAGGGGTACGCAATTACGCTCTTGCATCGCTTGTGCGGTCCAGGACAGACCAGACTTCAGTTCGACCCCGAAGATCACGTTAGGGACGCGATTTCGACGGTAGAAACCGGGAAACAGGAAGGTACTCGGTTGATTCCGATCGAGGCCGCGATGCGGTTGATGGACCAAGCTGCGCGATGGGTCATAAGTGTCGCACCGGTACTTCTGGACTTCCGAGAGCTGCTCGTCGATTTAGTAAAGCGCAAAGGAGCGCTCGACGAGGCAGAGTTCGTGCTACGTCGTAACGAGCTGCTCGAGTTGGTCAACGCTGACTTACATGGGTTACTGCCGCGACCGATCGTATTCGACAATAGAATTCAGAGTGGCACTCTATCAGTGCGCTCCGTATTTACGCGAATGTTACCGGCAGCATGCTATACATGCATCGGCACGCTCTCGGGGCGACGAGATATCGAAATTAGGAGTCTACGCCAAGGCGCTTGCTCGGGTACCGAGGAAACAGGATATTGGCTTGAGTCATACATCGGAAAAAACTTTCAAGATACACAGCGTACCCCATGCTCGAAATTGATCGTCGACGCGGTGGCGGTATTGGAGATGTACGCCCAGATAGGAACCGAAGATTGCGAACATGGTGACCTGCTTTTCGATATGCCGCAGTACGGGAATCCAGAGAAGAGCGCGCGATTCAATAGTAGTGAGGCTCTGCAAGATTTTGCAGATTTCGTAGGTGCGTCTTCTCTTGGGGTCCCGACAGGGGAACGTTGGCCGATTGCACGCCATCAACTGAGGAAGCTATTCGCTGTTCTCTATGTTTGGCGATACGATGCTGGTGATCTCGACGCACTGAGCTATCACCTACGGCACCTAAATCTCCAGGTGACCATCCGCTACTGCGGCTCTCGTGACTTGTTTGATGAAATCGACCGACAGCTTGGCGAGCTGACGCGTCGCAAAATAGCCAACATGGTTAAGAAGACGGTCGGAAGCGCGGGCATTTACGCCAAGAAATTGACGAAGCTGGTAGAGCGATTTCTTCCGGAACTCGAGCTTGCAACCGAAGGCGATCTGAAGAAAAAACTTGATAGGCTAACTAAAGCGAAGGGTATCGTGCTGCGCGCCACGCCATGGGGATTCTGCGGATGTTCGGACGCACCTTCTCACCTCAGGCGAGCAGCATGTCGGCGAGATACAACACAGCCGCCGAACCTAGAGTATGACGGTCGGCCTGATACGACTGCTTCCGATGAAGGAAAGTGTAGCGGATGCATATTCTTCATGTCGGACACGACACGGACCCCGCGTTGGGAATCTGCTTGCGAGAAGGTCCGTACCGAGTTGTACAGTGAACATACCGTTCGACTGAGGAAGGTGAGGTTGCAAAAAAACCTTAGAACACTCGAATCATTTACCTCAGCGCTGACGAGAGCGGCGGTATGAAAGCCTCTGGTTCCAACGAAGAACGCCGTAACGCGTTGCTGGCAACAATAAGCGCGCGTGTACGATATATCCGGGAGTACCTCGGTACTGGCGAGCCTGCAGGATTTCAACTTCCCGCGACGATGCTGCAATTTCGAAAAATGGACTTTCCGGAGTTGTGCATTTTTCCCATTGAGAGCCCATCCACGCTCAATGCGAAGCAGAATCCAACTTTGGCGGGGTTGCTCTCGGTGATAACTCTATTGCTCAAGCATCTGAAGGTCTATCAGAAGCACCCGGTCATACTATCGGAGCTTGACTTTGTACCTATTCAAGAATCGGTGATTTGCGATGCCAGCAGGCTGTTGGGCACGGCAGCGTTGGCCTCCGAGATTGCCGTCCTCGTCGGGCAATTGGAGTGCCTTGAGAAGCTCGGACGTCGGGAAAAGGCTCCGTCAATGAGTGAAATCATTCGGCGACTACGCCGTGACAAGCGCAGAATGGACCTGACTATCGCGGGACTAAGTCGTGCAAACCATGAGCAAGCTGTCGAAATCGAACGAATTCGTATTTCCCTCAGCATGGCCGACACCACAGTAGCATCGCTCACGGAAGAACTGACGGCGCTACGTCGGCAGCACGGCGAAATGGTGTTTCGCGTCGTCCGCCCAGAAGGTTGATGTATGGCCTACATGACTCGGACTGGCGATGGTTGTGTCATCAATGGTGCGTCATACGACGGTGTCCCTCTGGCGATGTCGGGCACCGATCATCCGGTCGATGCTGTGAATTCCTTTATCCGATTTTCAACGAGAAGTCGCAGGATCGTGCCTGGAACAACGCTGCAGCTATCTCATACATTGGTAAATCTATGCACTTTCCTCGAGCAAGACGATTTGATGCGCGCACGACTGGAACGACGGCCTGTACAGCGGGACATACGTGTACTCCTAAATCAGATAGACGATGAACAACTTGAACGCTGGAGAAATCGCGACGAGAGCGCGGGCGTCCTGCCGCGAGCCATAAACGCGAAACTGTCGGTGGCTTATCATTTCTTGTGGCACTGTTCCAAGATCCCAGGATTCCCCCATCGAATTGGAGATGTTGCGAAAGATCCCGAGGCACCTGTAAAGGTGTGGTTTGAGCGGCGTAGACATCGCAAAGTCATCGTGAGCAATCTTCTGTATCGCGGTGGCAAGACGAAATCGAGAAAAAAGGGAGTGCCAACGAAGACTGAGATGGATGACGCATATGCCAGAGCAGCCGACGCCCGTTGGGACTTGGCGAGGCGCGACGTACTAATCCTAAACATCGCCGAAGATGCTGGGCTTCGCCTTTCCGAGGTGTTAAACCTCCGTTTCTGCGATTTGCCGAGCCTTCTCGAGGCCGAGGACTCGGAGCGTACGGATGTCGCCGTTGTGCTGAGGCTGATACGTAAAGGAGGTGCTGAGCATGAGGTCTCATTTCCGCCGAACCTGATACGCGACATCTATGACTATATCGAGAATGTCAGGCCTCTATTGCTGAGCGGCGCGGCAGCAAAGGGAAAAGATTTCATTTTTTCTGGTCCACGGACGGGAAAACCCTTGAGCAGGCAATACATGAGCCGCAGGCTCAGCAAGCATTTTCGCGATGCAAAACGAACGCGGCGGCTGACTTACCACCGAGTGAGAGCGAGATTCGCGACAGAGACCGTTAAAGCATTGGTCGATATCGAAATGGAGAAAGCAGGAAGCCTTCGAGATATCCGTGAGGAGAACATCCTTCTCAAGCTAACGGAGATGATGGGTCAAAGCCGCATTGAGTCGCTGAGGAGCTACCTTGATATTGAGTTGCAGGCGCGGTACAGCCGCGAGGTTCGTTAAGCTAGAGAACAGCGGAGAAGCCACCGCCGACGGCGTCTGGATGACCTTCACCAACTGTTGAACGGGAGCGGTGCTCAAGTCGGTAGACGCACATGTCGTAGGCGTACCAGTCGGACCGTGCCTCCTCGTCGGTAAGCCAGATCGGCGTGGGCACGAAGCGTGTTTTGACCTCGTCCCAGACTGCCCACTTGTATTCCCAAACTGGCTCCATGACCTGACAAAAATACTGTATGAATGTACAGTATATCCAGGAAGGTCACGATCTGGTCAAGATGGGATTGCGTTGAGGGAGGACCTATGTGCACGAACTACGCAGCAGCGCGCCGCGATCGATTATTCAAGCACTTCGGCGTCGAACCACCCGATAGCCCGTGGCGCGATGACGTGTACAAGGACTATCCGGCGCCAATTCTCAGGCGCGTGGTCGACGCAGAAAGGGCCGACGTCGCAACGTTCGGGATGGTGCCGCGCAAGCACATCCCGCCCGGCGTTCGTGTCTTCGACACGATGAACGCGCGCGCGGAAACGGTTGGCGAGAAGCGTAGCTTCAGCGGCGCGTGGAAGCGGCTGCAGTTGTGCCTTATCCCATGCGAAGCGTTCTACGAGCCGAACTACGAGAGCGGGAAAGCCATCCGCTGGCGCATCGATATGGCGTCAGGCCAGCCATTCGCGATTGCCGGGCTGTGGCGCGAGTGGGATGGCGGACACGAAGGCAAAGCGTTGTCGTTCACGATGCTCACCGTTAACTCGAGCGAGCACCCGCTGATGAAGCGCTTTCACAAGCCGGGCGACGAGAAGCGCTCCGTTGTCATAGTCCGACCGACGGACTATGAGAACTGGCTGCACAGCAGTTCGACGGACGAGGCACGCTCGTTCCTGAATCTCTTCCCTGCTGATCTGATGAAAGCCGAGGCGTGTCCCGCGCCGCCGCGCGGGCCAAAGAGCAGTACGGCCGCTACGAATGCGGACGCCGCGCAATGAAGAAGCTGGATGACGAAACAAAGGCCGAGCTGCTCACGTTCCTCGTGGTCGGCCAGCTGTTTGCATTTGCTCGAAGTGGCGACTGGTTGGGTACCCTCCATCTCATCGAGTCTGCGCAATTTTGGCTCAATTCCAACGGCGCTGAATGCGATTGGCTAGAGCGCGCGCTGCTCATCGAAGCGTGCCGAGTAGTCTCATTGAAGGCGCTTGATTTGCCATTCCCTCAAGCCGAGGCTGATCTTGTTCAGCTCTTCAACCTGAATCGCGGCTGGTTTCTCGACTATCGGAAGCCCGTTGTCCAGCAGGTTCACGCGATGTGCATCGCGCATCTGTCCCACGACGCCAGCCTGATATAGACGGTCCGCCGCTGTGAACTCCAAAACCTACCCTTTTCGGACAAGCCGGCCAAGTTTCATACACTTTTCGGACAATTCGTCCCGGCCCGCGCCTGAAGTCGCACAGGTTTCGGTCAACCACTTTGAGCAACTTACCGTGACGGCGAATCGCGGGGGCCTACTCATTCGAATAGTTATGCGGCGCCCCGGCACTGGCTAGAGTGTGCGAAGAGGGTATCCCAGTGGCCCTCGGTCTCCAAAGGAATTGCGCCCGCCCTGTGCGGGCATTTTTTTCGATTCATCGCGAATATCAGGGAAACACGGTAGAGGCGGCCCTAGTTCGGCTAGGACGCGACATGCACATGTGCCATTGCGCGCACGTTCAAACATCGGCTTTGACGCCGTCTGACAGACGCTCGCTAAGCGTGTCCGATGCGGAAGGCCGAAGCCGACCCTGAGCAGCCGTTCGGCACCTCGCCCATCGAACGGCCGGTCTCAAGGGCCGAACTGCCGTTTGAACATGTGACCGGTGGTGTATGGGACCCGCGAGATCTGTCGCATCGGGTAGGTCCACTTGTGAAGCTATTAGCGTTCACCTGCCGCCCGAGTGAGAGGCCAGCAATTGACTCCGTATCCCCGGCAAAGCCTTTATCCAGTCATCGTTTGCGCGGCCCGATAACGCCGACGCGAGTTGTCTCTACGCCCTTCCTCGATCGCTGACAGGCGGACACGTTGTCAGAGCAACGCCTTCAGCTCCCGCCGTACCGCAGGGCATCGACCACGGCCGTGAACGCCGATGACGCATGGCGGCGACTGGGGTAATACAGATAACAGGGAAACGTCTGCCACCAGTCCTCGAGTAGCGGCACAAGGCCACCTGAGTCAAGTTGCGGTTGCGCCAGGTCCAATGGGAGGAGCGCAAGCCCCAGCCCGTCGACAGCGCCCTGCAGCACAAGAAGAACGGTGTTGAAGATGGCAGGCCCATTCACCCGCACGCTCACCGTCTGGCCGTTCTTCTGCAGCTCCCAAGGGAACAACCCTCCGGACGTCGGCACCCGCAGATTGATGCACCGATGCTGTAGCAGATCATCGGGGACCAAGGGCCGTTGGCGGTCGGCCAGGTACTCCGGCGAACCGACGACCGCCAAAGTCATTTTCGGGGCAATCAGTACCGCAATCATGTCTTTGGCGATCTGATCTCCCGCGCGTACGCCCGCGTCGAACCGTTCCGCAACGATGTCCGTCAACCCATAGTCGACGTGCAGCTCGATCTGCACGTCCGGAAAGCGCCGCATGAGAGGTACCAGCTTCGGCCACAACATCGAGTTGATGGCGTAGTCCGTCGCGCTTATGCGAACGAGGCCCGCAGGCGTCTCGCGGAACTGGCTCAGCTCTTCCAACTCCGCGTCGATTTCGGCCAGCCGCGGCTCCAGCGTGGCGAGCAGCCGGGCACCGGCTTCGGTGGTCGAGACGCTTCGGGTCGTCCGGGTAAGAAGCCGCACGCCCAGCCTCGCCTCCAACCCGCTCATCGCATGGCTAAGGGCTGAACGGGACAAGCCAAGCTGTGCCGCCGCGCGGGTGAAGCTGCGCTCACGAGCCACCGTGACAAAGGCGCTGAGATCGGCAAGGTTTTCACGGCTCATTGTTGAATGTGATGCACTAACGAATCCCGGATTTTGCGGCTTCTCTGTGCAAGTTGCAATGCGTAAAGTTGATGCTCGGAACATCAACCGGAGCAGTCCCTATGAACAAGCGATCGGTCAATCCTGAAGCAGTCACACTCAATAACGGCGTTCAGATGCCGACGATAGGCTTGGGTGTTTTTCAGGCGTCGCCCGCCGAGACGGTCGGCGCCGTAGTCGCCGCGTTCGAAGAAGGTTATCGGCTTATCGACACCGCCAGTGCCTACCACAATGAAGACGGGGTTGGAGAAGGCATCCGCCAAAGCGGCGTTACACGTTCCGAGATCTTTGTCACGACCAAGTTGTGGCTGAGGGACTATGGCTACGACGAAACCCTTCGCGCATTCGACAAAAGCCTGTCGCGGCTGGGACTGGACTATCTGGATCTGTACCTGCTGCACTGGGCGACACGGGATTTTGACGCAACGGTTCAGTCCTTCGAGGCAGCCAAGCGCTTGCTCGCGGACGGTCGTGTTCGGGCCATCGGCGTGTGCAATCACACGATCGAGCACCTCGACGAGCTCATCGCTCGAACCGGATTCGTACCGGCGGTTAATCAGGTAGAACTGCACCCGTACTTATCTCAGCCGGATCTCTGCGTCAAGCACAAGGCGCTCGGCATTGTCACGGAGGCATGGGCACCAATCGGTGGCATTCATCGCTATACACCGGGATCGCCGGTCCCCGGCGGAACGGACCTCCTCGACCATCCGGTCATCAAGGAGGCGGCCCATGCAAACAACAAGACGGCAGCACAAGTCATCCTCCGCTGGCATCACCAGCACGGCGTGGTCGCCATTCCCAAGTCGGTCAAGGCAAGCCGAATCGCGGAAAACATCGACATATTTGATTTCCATCTGAGCGATGAGCAAATGGTCGCCATCGACGGGCTCAATGTCGGTGGCCGCGGTGGGCCTGATCCTTCGGACATCGATACGCATAGCTTCGCACAATTCGATTGACGCTACACACGAACCGCGTGACGCGCTCTGCGCAGACCAGAGCCTGACCTTTGCGCGTTGATCCACACCTTCTCATCGAGCCTATCGCATGAATACCACCACTGCTTTTGCCATCGCCATGTCCTTCGGCACAGGAAATCTTAGCCCCGACGACGTTGCTGCAGTGTCGCCGGCGTTGGACCACTACATCAAGCACACCATCGCTCAGGATCTATGGCATCGCCCGGGGCTTTCGGCGCGTGACCGAAGCCTGATCACCGTAACCGCCGTTATCACCCGGAATCAGACCGTCCTTCTTGACGAACAACTGCGCCTGGCGCTGGACAATGGCGTCAAGCCAGCTGAGCTGTCCGAGACCATCGCGCATCTGGCCTTCTACGCAGGGTTGGGCAATGCGTTGACCGCAACAAGCGTTGCCAGGCAGGTGTTCGCCGAGCGCCACATTGGCGCTGATCAGCTACCGACGGTTGATGTGATCAAGCTTCCTCTGGACGAAGAGGTCGAGGACGCGCGCGCCAAAGCTGTGGAGCAGATGACCGGGCCAGCCGCCCCCGGGCTGGTCCGAGATACCACCGACGTACTGTTCAGGGATTTGTGGCTCCGTCCCGATCTGCAGCCGCGCGACCGTAGTCTGGTGACGGTAGCCGCGCTGATTTCAGCTGGGCAGAGCGCCCAGATCCCGTATCACCTCAACCGGGCGATGGACAGCGGTCTGACGCGCGAGCAGGCGCAGGAAGTCATCAGTCACCTTGCCTACTACGCCGGCTGGCCCAACGCTTTCTCCGCCTCTGCGATCGCTAGAGATGTGTTTGACAGACGCGACGGCAAGAAGTGAACCTCAACCTGGAAAGGAAGCGAAGACCATGACTCGTTTCAATGACAAGGTGGCAATTATTTCTGGTGCCGGCACCGGCATCGGCGCCTCTGCCGCGCGGCTGTTTGCCAAAGAGGGTGCTAAGGTCGTTATCACGGGCGACAAGGAACACGAGATCCGCAAGCTGGCCGAGGATTTGTCCGCAGCGGGGTTAGCCGCTGTTCACTTCGTTCTCGACGCAACGTCTGAAGAGCAGTGGAGCGCAGCCGTGCGCTATGCGATCGACACCTTCGGCAAGATCAACGTTCTGGTCAACAATGCCGGCATCACGGGCGACCCGGGCGGTTGGTCGGAATCCTCTCTGGCCAATTTCCATCAGATCCTCGAAGTCAACCTGACGAGCCAGTACCTTGGCATGCAGGCGGTGCGGTCGGCAATCAAGGACCAAGGCGGCGGTTCGATCGTCAATGTTGGTTCGACCGCAGCCTACATTGCCTTTCCCAACACCAAGCCGGGATATACCGCATCGAAGGGAGGAGTCCGTCAGTTGACGAAATCAGCGGCGGTCGAATTTGCCCCGGACAACATCCGGGTGAATTCCGTACATCCGGGCGGCGTCGACACGCCAATGAACCGCTATCTGACGGAGGACGCCGAAGTGCTGAAAAGCGTCAACGCCAAAATACCGATGGGTCGCATGGCCCAGCCGGAAGAGATCGCGCGCGTGATCCTGTTCCTGGCGAGCGATGACGCCTCCTACATCACCGGCACCGATTTACTTGCCGACGGCGGTCTGACCGCCGTTTGAAACTCCCGTCCTCGGACGAGCCGTACCGCTTCGCACGCGATTCGTCTTCGACTTTCCGGTCGTGATGATCGCGTCTTCACGTTGACTACATCAAGCGCCACGAGATGAACACTCTCGGGGCAGCTTGCGCCCCTTGAAGGACCTGGACATGACCATTAATTCGACGATGCCGGACGGTAGCCGTCAGCGTCGCGATGATGCGGCGCCCGCCGCGTGGAGTGCCGTCTACGCGATGTCGCTGTGCAGCTTCGCCCTGGTCGCATCGGAATTCATGCCGGTCAGCCTGCTGAGCCCGATCGCCGCCGATCTCCATCTCACCGAAGGCCAGGCGGGTCAAACGATCGCAATATCCGGTTTGTTTGCCGTTCTCACCAGTCTGTCAATTTCGAAGCTGACCGCGCGGTTCGATCGGCGCTTCGTGCTGCTGGGGCTGGCTGCAATGCTGATTGTGTCAGGCACGATTGCGGCGCTTGCACCTTCGTTTGCCGTCCTGCTGATCGCAAGAGCGGCGGTCGGCGTTGCAATCGGCGGCTTCTGGTCGATGTCGGGAGCTATCGCAATGCGGCTGGTGCCGGCCAATTCGGTTGGCAAGGCGCTGGCCGTCCTCCAGGTGGGACCCGCGCTCGCATCGGCGCTCGCGGCGCCGCTCGGAAGCCTGATGGGCGGCGTAATTGGCTGGCGAGGCGCATTCTTCTCGATGGTGCCTATCGCGCTAGTTGCGCTCCTGTGGCAGCTGACCACGCTGCCTGCGATGCCGGCGCAAGTGCGGCAAGACAATGGCGGGCGGATGATCGCGTTGCTACGACGGATGCCAGTTCTTTTCGGTATGGCAAGCGTCGGAGTGTTGTTCGCCGGGCAGTTTGCCCTCTACACCTATATGCGACCGTTTCTTGAGCAGGTGACGCATCTTGGACTCGGCATGGTTTCTACCATGCTGCTCGTCGTCGGCCTTTCGGGTTTCCTCGGCACTTTGTTTATCGGTCGTTTTCTCGATCAGCGTCTGTACTCCACGCTTACCGTACTGCCCGCCATCATGGCGGCAGTCGCGTTCGCGCTTGCCGCATTTGGCAACTCAGTCGCAATCGTGGCGGTGTTGCTGGTTTTCTGGGGCTTCGCGGCCACTACGGCACCGGTCGGCTGGTGGGCGTGGCTGACGCGCGCCGCGCCCGACGACGCGGAAGCCGGCGGGGGAATGATGGTGGCGGTCGCCCAGATCGCAATTACGCTGGGCGCCACCGTCGGCGGCATTGCGTTCGATAACCTCGGCGCGGTACCCGAGTTCACCATCAGCGGTGCAATTCTGGTGCTGGCCACCGCAGCGGCCTTTGGCATCGGCCGAATCGCGCAGCGTGCTGGGGCTGGCAACGCAGCTACCTGAGCGATGTTGAGCGATAGGAGATTCGACGCATGAATACCTGTTTGAGCCGGCGCAGATTCATGACGACAGGCTCTGCGATAGCGGCATTGTCAGGCCTGTCATTGTCACCTGCCGCAGCGCTTGCGGCGGCGATTGGTGGTTCACGCCTCGATCCGACCGACATGCAGGTCCTGTTTGCTGATCTTCAAGCCTCGACTGTGGCGCAGTCCGCGACGACGCCGGCGTTTAGCCTCTCCCGTGCCGCAGGCGCGTTGGCGAAGGTTGCATCCATTGTGCAAATGCCGAGCACCTTCAGTGTCGTTGCAGAGAATGATGCGCCGCCCGTCCTTATACCGGAACTACGTCCATTCGCCACAGCAGAGAACACGATCCAGCGAACGCCGGTGAATCCATTCCATGATCGCCGGACTGTCGAGGCGCTTGCGCGCTCGGGAAGGAAGACGCTCGTGATTGCGGGCTTCGCCATGGAGATTGTCGTAGCGCAATCCGTACTCGATGCGATCGAAGAGGGCTACACCGTCTTTCACGTTGTCGATGCGAGCGGTGGCTTGTCCCGGGGCGGCGAAGACGCGGCGCTGGAGATGATGGCACGCGCCGGGTCGACCCCAACGTCCGTAGTGGGCCTGGTCACCCGATTGGTCAATGACTTCGAAGGCCCGACTGGCAAACAGGTCTGGGCTGCGGTGCAGCTGCTTTCTATGCGCTGATGCGAATGGTTTGCGAAGACTAATGAGAGGTGAATGCTCATGGTCCATTCCTGCGTTAGGTTTCGCTCATGATCGAATAGAAGTGTCTATTCATGAGCCGGCGCTCAGACCTCGTTCTCTGTTCAGAAAAGAAGGAACACTATGGACCGCATCCAGGCAATGCAGGTTTTTATCCGTGTGGTCGATGCAAACAGTTTTTCCCGCGCCGCAGAACAGCTTGTAATGCCGCGTGCGACGATGACGACGTCAATCCAGAATCTTGAGCGCAAACTTGGGGTCCGGCTGATTAACCGGACGACACGGCGCCTATCGCTCACGCCGGAGGGCGCCGCGTACTACGAGCACTGTATGCGCATCATCAAGGACATTGAGGAGACGGACGCCAGCTTCCACGCTGGGAACCGCAGCCCGAGCGGGACGCTGCGTGTCCATATGCCAACCTCGCTTGCCCGTCATCTCGTTATCCCCGCGTTGCGGGATTTCCATGCGCGCTATCCGGAAATTTCCTTGGACCTTGCAATCTCGGACCGGCCGGTTGATCCAGTCGAGGAAGGCATCGACTGCATGATCCGCGCTGGAGCGCTTGAAGACTCTTCAATGATTGCACGTCGGATCGGGACGTTGAAGCGTGTCACATGTGCATCACCCGATTATCTGAGCCGATACGGCAAACCGCAAACCATCGATGAACTCTTGGGACACCAGGCAGTTAACATCCGCAGCGCAGGTGGCACAAAGCCGATGCCATGGACCGTTATCGTCGATGGCAAGCCGGTCGAGGTAAGGATGAAAGGGGTTCTCACGGTCAACGATTCAGAGGCGTATGTCAAGTGCGGCCTCGAGGGCTTCGGGCTGATTCAGCCAATGCTGTTTATGGTTGCCCCACACTTGCGCGACGGGTCGTTAGCAGAGGTCTTGCAAGGATTTGAACTGCGACCCAAGCCGGTCTCTATCGTTTTCCCGAACAGACATCTGTCTGCGAAGGCACGAGTGTTCGCCGATTGGACGGCCGAGCTCTTCGCAGCAACGCCAGCGCTCGCATGCAAAAAAGAGCGTCCAGTTCCTTCTGTTACCTCGCCCTACAAGTCGTGGCGGTCATACTCAACAGACTTGCGCGAAGCGCATTCGCCAAGCCTGACTGGAAGCCATCGCGATCGTCGTTCAACATCAAGTGTCGACCAGTAGGCCAACGCGTTCCTTCAAGAAGCGTAGCGCACCTTCGCCTCTTGGGAGGACATTATCAAATCATCGAAGCAAAGCGAGCGCCATACGGCTTCAGGAGTTCTCACGCGACTTCCATCATTTTCGCTGGGCCGGTAGACATATAGTAGCTAAGGCCGCGTTTGCTGCTATCGGCGAACTCGGCTTGGCGCGCTGCCGGCCGCGACGCTCGCGCCCGGCGTAAAGTCGCTGAAGTCCGTTCCGGCGACGACTGCTATCGGCCCGAATTTCGCCGTCTGAATGTCCATTCAGTGTCGGCATCGGATGACTCGAATTGGCCGGCAAGCGACCGCTCGCCGACCATCGTGTCATCAAACTTCTGTCTGCTCCGCCATCTCGAGGGCATCGTCGACTTCAATGCCGAGGTAGCGCACTATACTTTCCAACTTGGAATGTCCGAGCAGCAGTTGCACCGCCCGCAGGTACTTGGTCCGCCGGTAGATCAGCGAGGCCTTCGTGCGGCGCATGGTATGGGTGCCGTACGCCGTATCGTCGAGTCCGATGGAGGCGATCCACCGATGAACCACTCGGGCATACTGACGTGTCGACATATGCGGCGACGCATGCAATCGGCTTGGGAATAGATAGTCGCTAGGCTTCAATTCCCGCGCCATAATCCATGCCTCGAGGCTCTGACGAGTCTGCTCCGTGATCTCGAACTGAACCGGTCGTTGCGTCTTCAGCTGCATTACCATTGCCTGTGATCCGACGTGGGCCCCTTGGCAAACGTCTTGCACCTGCAGCCGCGTCAGATCGCATGCTCGAAGTTTGCTATCGATCGCGAGATTGAACATAGCCAGCTCGCGAATGTTCGAAGACATCTGGAGCCGGGTGAATCGCCCAGATTTCCGGAAGCTTCAACGGCGGCTTCTGACCGGTGAGCTTGCCCTTGTTCCACGGCACACGGTTGCCGGCGCGACCATTCTGCGTTTCCATGATGATCTCCTTCCAATTGAAGGGAGATCCAGTGTGCAGTCTGGCGGTGGTAGCAGTGGTCGCTGCTCGACCCTGAACCGCCGCTTGAGCCGCCAGAGCTTCGACGGCAGCTATCGAAGTGATCCGGTCATCCGCGGCGGCGCCTCATGGGTAGCACACGGTTTATTGCAGAAATCCTGCGTTAGCAGCGCTTCCTCAGCGGCCTCATGATCTTGAACGGATGCTCCGCCAGAAATGCCGATGCCCCCAACCAGAGGCCGACGCGCTCATGGGCGGCTACAGCGCAGCGCGCAAGATCGTTGATGACCTGTTCAGCCACGAGGGGCGCTGAATCCTGATCGATCCGCCGTGCAGGTGGACCGGTTGAGACCGGCGCGCCCGCAACGCCGGGGTCGGGCCTTCGCAAGGGTGCTCCGCATGCACATCGATCCGACGTTGTGGCCAGTCATCACGTCCGGCTGTTCCCACATATTGGGGAAACTCCTGGATAACTCGGATTCATGGCGCACATTTAACAAAGTTAGAATGAAGCCTCTAGATTGATCGGCGAGGCGTCGCGCAGCGAAGGTTTGCGCACGCTGGCATGCCGACGATCGGCCGCAGTGGCAGCGGCTACGCCTGTTGGTGAGCACCTGGAGCCAATTCGTGAGCAGTCCTGAAAAGCAATCATTTGCCACAGCTGCAGCCTGTACGGCTGCGTTCCCCATTCTGGCCGGCCATCTGGTTGCCGGTTTCAGCGAACTTGCGCGGTTGAACCTCTCGATGCACGCAGCGGTTCTCGCGGTTGCGCAGAACAGGCACGAGAGCTTGCTGCGGTCGCAGAGCCCGGACACGCTTGCCGGGAATCAGGCCGGCACGATGCCGCCGTTTGCTGCTCAATTCGTTGAGCACACCAGCGCCATGATGGACATGACGCTACAGACGTCGGCCGCGCTGAACCGGCTTTTCCTTGATGGCTATGTTGAAGCGGTCCGGCACGCGACAGCGACAGTCGCTGCAATCGCCACGAGCCTGAAGGTCACCGACGCCGTGGTGAAATCGCCCGGTCTTGATCCCGCTGATACGCGTTGCGCCGTTACAGCGCAGCCCGCCGCTGCCCTGCAGGACAGCATGCGCAAGCATGCGGATTCGGGCGAGAGCGTGTCGGCGACAGGCCGCAAGCGCCGAAGCCCGTCACGCTAACCAGTCAGACGTCCAGATAGTCGTTTCCCGGCGGATCGCCGCCGGAAATGGACTTCTTTTCAACATCCCAACGCCAGGGAATGCCATGCTGAGCCCCCACGAACTTGCCACGCTGATGCTGGTGAAGGATGCACCTGAGCGGATGGAGATGGGCCGTCTGGAGCTCGGCGCGCTTCGGGAACTCGAGCTGATTGCGCTTGAGCTACCCGATGCGGGGCTGCCGATGCCCCGCGTGACCCCGCGAGGCGACGCTGTCCTGCGCGCGATTGCACGGGCACGCTGAGCGCAGGCACGTTGCCGATGGCCTGTCATCGGAGCGGACTATATTCACGATGCGCACCGCCCGAAGCTTTAGGCGGCGATCCTGGGATCACTGGGGAGGCTGACGTGGACATAACCTGGCTGGGTATGACTGCCGGCACGATCGTGCTTGTTATCGCAGTGGTTGGTGTGACTGCGCACTACTTCCGTGAGCGGCGTCGTGCTGACCTGCTACGCAATCTCGATCACCATGAATGGTGGCAACAGAGCCGTTCACGGCGCTGAATGTCGTCGGAGCCTGCAAGGTGCAACTGCCCTCCAGGCGGCACCAATACTGGAAGCAGGTAAGTGCAAACAGGAACGAACAAGCCAGACACGACAACGGGGAATCTAGCGTGAGTGACGAATTTGCGGAAAAGGATCTGGCGCATATCAGGCACGTGCTAAGTCATCTCGAGCACTCGGCCGACAGCGTTCGCGCTATCGAAACAGGGGCGATGGTCAATCTGAGCTACTGGCGGGACAGGGTCCGTGCCATTCTGGCCATGCCCTTGCTGCCCATGCACATCGAGAAACAGGCCAAGGATCTGCTCGCCCGTCTGGATCGAATTGAGAAGCACGGCCCCTGCTCCGCCGCTGGTGGCGCCGCCGCATCGTTGTTCCCGGTGCATTGAGAGGACGGTGGGCAGTCGCAATGACGGCCACGCCTCCATGCGATATCGAGCCCGCTGTCCTCGTGACTGGCTCGCCCAGGCAGGCGGACCTCTTCCTGCTGGGAGTCCTGTTTGGTGCGCACGAAAATTCGATCCCCGTCCCGTACGTGCTGCACTGGGTGAAGTTGTTGCACGCGAGGGGCGACGACTTTGCATCCCACGCCGCGACGTGCCATTACTGGCTTTACGAACACCATCGGGGCTACACACCTGAGCGGCTCCATGCGAATTGAGGATGCGAATCCTTTTCATGAAGCCGCCACGATGGTCTGTCAGGGATTACCGTCGCTTTTGTGACTGGACGGTGCGCTGCGATTGCGCAACAGCCTGCACCTGACGAACCGGGCTTTTGCCTGCGCGGCAAAATCATGCAGCTCGTGGCGCATGTACCACGGCCACCATGCGAGATGATAGAAATGCAGACAGCCACTACGCGCCCCATGGCACCACCTGTGCGGCACGCCGTCAGTGGGGAAGTCCGCAAGCGTGCGGTAGCCCAGACAGCAGACACCGATCGACATCCAGGCAATGGCGACGACGAGCGTCGGAACGGAAAGTGCGCAGGCGATGACGAAGATGCCAAGCGGCACACAGATTTCGAACGACGAACGGGCTTTCATAACTTTTTCTCCCCGTCAAAACAGTGCGCCCAATGCGTCTGCGTCTCGCCACCGACTGATGCGCACGCGTGGCTTCGCCATACCGGTGAAGGCCCGGCCAGTCAGTGGCTCCAGCGTCCCTGAGCGCCGTTTCGATTTGTCTTAAGAACTATAGTACGTGCAGCGAAACCTGGAATCATGAAAGAACGAGCCACCGTTGTGTGCTGGCAACTTGGAAGGGTCCTTCTCGTCGAACGCGGTCGGGCAAGATGGTCGCTGCCCGGCGCCACGATCCGGCAGGGCGAGTCTCCAGCAGATGCGGCCCGGCGCGAACTCAGCGAAGAAACGACGCTTGAGGGCCAGGAACTGGGCTACCTGTTCCAGTTCGGAGGCCTGAACAAACGGCATCACGTCTTTTTCTCTGTGTTGCCTGAAGCGGCGCGACCCGTGCCGAACAATGAAATCCAGCGATGCCGATGGTTTCGTCCCGGGAAAGTGGCCACGCTCATCACCAGCGTGCCGACGCGCGAGATCATCAACCTGCTGTTCAGTCATGAGGTGACAGCGTCCGGGCTCGCTTCCGCGTAGACAGCCTGGCGAACCATCGGCATCCTGGGCTTGAACGGTGTGGCGCCAGATGATCGGCGCGAGGCCGTCACGTTGTGGCCAGCATCATGTGCCTTTCGAGGTGTTCGCTGGCTCGGGCGACGATCTCGACGCGGGTCGTGGCGAGCTGGCGATCGTACTCGTTCACCACGGTCGTGAGTGCACTGATCAACGACTCAGGAATTTTCCATTCTCCCGTTCTATCCGCCTCGGCGACTACCTCACCGAGATTTCGCTCGACGCTGTCAATGTCGTGGATATCGAGCCTGCCGAATCCGGCGCGGGTGATGTAGCCGGTGATGAAAACGATCTGGGACATGTGACTGAACAGTGACCGGCGCGCCTCGCCGTTGCGCAGTCGCTCTAGAGCGATTCGCGTGCGCAGCGCAAGACTGGACGCGTCGCGTTGGGACATGGGAAGGAGCAGTGCTTTCGAAAGTGCCCTTGAAGAGGGCTGGCGAAGGGAGCGAGGCTTGGTATTGCTGGACATGTCCGGGTCTCCGCGCGTGAAGTCTGAACCCGCCCGTTCCTGGCGTTTTCCCCGGGGAACATGGAGGTCGCTCAAATGAACGACGGGGGCCCAGTATTCCGGCGCATTGTCGGCAGCAGGAGCTTAAGGGATGCTTAAGCGATGCGCGTCGACAATGAGGGCGTTTCACGGGAGGTCGCACCATGCGCCTGCTGCTGGTGGAGGACGACGGGATGCTCGCTTGGCCCGTGGTAGAGGCGATGCGGTGCGCGGGCTATGTCACCGATTGGGTGCGTGACCGGCACGAGGCGGATTTGGCGCTTCGACACGGAGCGTTCGACCTGATTGTGCTCGACCTGAGTTTGTCCGGAGACGAGGGGCTCGACCTGTTGAACCATTCCCGGCGACGTGGCGGCCGCGCCCTGGTGATCATCCTGACGGCTTGGGACGCGGTGGAAAGCCGTATTGGCGCACTCGACGCGGGCGTCGATGATTACCTGATCAAGCCCTTCGACCTTGATGAACTCGCAGCGCGTGTACGGGTGCTGTTGCGTCGTCGAACCGGGCAGGCAGCGCGAGTTTGCGCGCACGATGGTCTTGTGCTGAATCACGCTTCTCACGAGGTGACGCTGTATGGAGAGGCGCTCGACCTGGTGCCCCGTGAATTCAGTCTGCTCGGGGCGCTCATCGAAGACCCAGAACGGGTTTTCACCCATCGTGAACTTCTGGGAAAGGTCTACGGCCCGGACGACGAAATCGACAGCAATGCAATTGAAGTCCATGTACATCGCCTGCGGCAGAAGATCGGCGCAGAGCGGATCGTGACGGTGCGCGGCGTCGGCTATCGTCTGAGGAAGCTCATATGACGCAGGGATGGGATAACCGGCAACAGCGCCGGTGAAGGCGCCGCAGCATCAAACTCGAGAACTTGCATGACCAGTGTTGCGCGTGGCCGCGCCGTTACATTTGACGCGTAAATCGTTACCGTTCCTGCTGTGCCCCCGCAGCCTGCGGAAATATCGAGCGGGACTCACTCGCAGGCCACGCACGCGGCTCACTTCGATTTCGGTGGCCGGCCCGTCTTGACTGGTTCCACCGCCTTGACGGCAGCGAGCAGGCGTTTCGTCGGCTCAGATGCCAGCAGAAGCAGCCCTGCGCGGATGAGCTCGCTCTTTTTCACGGACACGCCCGCATCGAGGCACCGCTGCTTGAGTATCGTGAGCTGTTCGTAATCGTCCCTGGGCATCGTGAAGGTGTCGCGTACGACCTTGTCCTGTTTGACATGTTCCCTGCGGTGTCGGGGAGCGTCGTCAGCAGGCGTGGTCTTTCGGCTCTGTGGCTTCGGCGCCGCCTGTGGAGACTTCGCAGTCTTACCGCTGGCCACGGCCTCGCTGGTGCCTTCGCCCGGCGAAGCATGTGGCCGCTTGCCGCTTCTGTCCCTGGTAGCCTGTGTTTTCATGGGTTTTTCAGGTTTGACAAACCGTACAAACAGTTTATCGTCAAATTGGTAAGGGAGGAGTTTTCTATGCCAGACAAGCACATTTCCAGCCAGTTCGATGCTGACCTGGAACACCTGTCGTCGAGATTTTTCGAGATGGGTGGGCTGGTTGAGTCCCAATTGACCGATGCGATGGAAGCGCTCAGCCGCTTCGACATGGATCTGGTCGAGAAGGTGATTAATGCGGAGCATCGACTCAATGCGATGGAAGTCGAGATCGATGCTGAGTGCAGCAACGTCATCGCGCGGCGCCAGCCCATCGCGACCGACCTGCGTCGACTGTTGGCCTTCTCCAAAGGGATCAGCAATCTCGAGCGCGCAGGCGATGAAGCACGCAAGATCGCAAAGCGGGCGAGCCGTATCGCGAATGACACTGCGGGCAGGAACATGAATATCGCGGAAATCCGGTCATCCGGTCAGATGGCGGGAACCATCTTCCATAACGCGCTCGCTGCATTCGCGCGGCTCGACACGGTTGAGGCGGCGCGGATCATGCGTGAGGATGAGGCAATCGATGAGGAGTACCGTGCATTTGTGCGCAAGCTGCCAGGATACATGGCAGAGAATCCCCGCATCATCTCTTCTGCGCTTGACT
Source organism: Paraburkholderia sp. EG286B (assembly GCF_040965655.1). Taxonomy (NCBI): domain Bacteria; kingdom Pseudomonadati; phylum Pseudomonadota; class Betaproteobacteria; order Burkholderiales; family Burkholderiaceae; genus Paraburkholderia; species Paraburkholderia sp. EG286B. Next base: position 562,030 of record NZ_JBFRCF010000004.1, read on the forward strand.
ACGTGTCCATTGCGTCGGCCATCGAACGGATTGGTGACCATGCGAAGAACCTGGCAGAGCTCGTCATTTATGTTGTCAAGGGCAAGGATGTTCGCCATATTTCGCGCGACCGGCTTGAGCGCGAGGCCCTGGATGACTGAGAGCGACGGTTGCGTGTGCGGCGCGCGGAAATAGGCGTCGTGTCGCTACGCATCCGGGACCCGAGGGTACCGTCGGCTAATGTCCGCTTTGTGCTTCATGGCAAGACTTCCGAGTGGTGCGTTCGGCGGGAGTCGACCCGAAGCGGTCCTCCGATGCACGTTGGTGCCAACGACTCATCTCGAATGTACCTCGGCCATTCGTTCGGGCAGCAATTGCCGGCGCGAGCTAACGAGACGGAAACAGCTTTGGTGGGCGACCGTGGCGGGTAACAGACGTACGCTTCTTTTTCTCTCGACTCAGCACTCAGCTTGCCGCTGCGTGAGCCACTTGTTGATAGCTGGCAAAGCAATCTCCTGGCCTCGTGGGAAAGCGCATCAGCTGACAGCGGTCTGCAGGGCGACGCGGAGCTGATCAAGCGTATAGGGCTTGCGTAACGCGGTCCACTTGAACGCAAAAGTGCGATTCTCGGGAACAGGATTTCCCGAAGCGAAAATGATCCCGATTCCCGGACGGATAGCGAATGCGCGTTGGGCCAATTCGAACCCGGAAATGTGGGGCATGACAACGTCGGTGATCAGAACATCAAATCGGTCCGTCGTGAGCGCATCAAGCGCCGCCGCCGCGCTTGCCGCGCGTTCGGGCTCGACTCCGATCAACGCCAGCAGCTCGCAGGTAGCGTCCAGCGACGCAACATCGTCTTCGACAACAAGTACGCGCGTCCCTTCCGGGTTCCATTCTCCCCGGGGTGCGTCGTGGACAAGGCTGTCCGCCTCATTTTCCGGTGTTTCGCTGTCGCTGCTCCCAAGGACCTGCCGCACTTTAGCAGCGAGCTGATGACGGCTGTACGGCTTGCTCAGCAGTTCCACACCAGGGTCGAGCCGGCCACCATGGACGATCGCGTTATGGGTGTAGCCCGACGTATAGAGTACCTTCAGCCCGGGCGCCATCCGGACCGCCCTCCGGGCCATTTCCGTGCTGCGCAACGCACCTGGCATCACCACGTCCGTAAAGAGCAGATCAATATGGATGCCGCTCGCGACGACGGCCAGCGCCTGCTCTGCATTGCTCGCCTTGAGCACCGCATAACCAAGACCAGCAAGAAGTTCGACGACTGTCGACTGAACCTTCGGATCGTCTTCCACGACAAGGACAGTCTCGCTCCCGTGCTTCACTTCCCCCGTGCTGCCCGGATTGATTTCCACCGCCGTTTCGGTAGAGCGGGGCAGATAGATCCTGACGGACGTTCCGTGGCCGATCTCGCTGTAGAGCCGGATATGGCCTCCACTCTGCTTGACGAAGCCGTAAGCCATGCTCAGGCCAAGCCCTGTACCACGACCTTCCGGCTTGGTGCTGAAGAACGGGTCAAATGCCCGCTCCATTACTTCCAGGCTCATACCTGTCCCATTGTCTGTGACGGCGAGCATCACATACTGTCCAGCGGCAACGTCGGGAAGTGTAGACACATACTCGTCGTCGAGCGTTGCATTCGAGAGTTCAAGCGTGAGCTTGCCACCGTGTGGCATCGCATCGCGCGCATTGATCGCCAGGTTGAGGATCACGTTTTCGAACTGGTGGGGGTCGACCATGACGTTCCAGAGCCCGCCCGTGACCACGGACTCGATCTCGATCGTCTCCCCCAGGGCCCGGCGCAGGAGTTCATCCATCGCGTGGAGTCGGCGTGCCGGGTTGATGACGATGGGTGCCAGAGGCTGCTGACGGCCAAACGCTAGTAGCTGTGAAGCGAGTTTCGCACCGCGTTCCACCGCGTCGACAGCGTTGCCAAGCCGAGCGGCGGCCCAGGCGTCACGGCCATACCGGCTTTCGAGCAGCTCCAGATTGCCACGCAAAACCTGCAGCACGTTGTTGAAATCGTGTGCCACCCCGCCTGTAAGTTTTCCCAGGGCCTCCATTTTCTGCGCCTGGAACAAGGCCTTTTGCGTCTGCTCCAGCACTTCGGCTGCGCGCCGTCGTTCGGTAACATCCCGCGTGATCTTGGCGAATCCGACAAGCTCGCCATCTTCCCTGATGGCATCGATCACAACGTGCGCCCAGAAGTGGCTTCCGTCCCGCCGAACGCGCCAGCCCTCCGCCTCAAAGCGTCCCTCGCGTCTCGCCGTCTCGAGGCCCCTGAAGGGCACACCAGCTGCGACGTCTTCGGGTGTGTAAAACCGGGAAAAGTGCGAACCGATGATCTCCTTTTCGGTATACCCCTTGATCCGCCGGGCGCCGGAGTTCCAGCTCGTGATGTGCCCATCGGGCGAGAGCATGAAGATGGCGTAATCACTGACGCCCTGAACCAGAAGTCGGAAACTCCGCTCGCTTGCAAGTACAGCCTCGTGAGCGGCCTTCTTGTCACTCATGTCCTGGACCACCTTGCCGAAACCGACGAATTTGCCTTTGCCGTCGCGTAGCGCTGTCATGACCACATGCGCCCAGAACGTGGTGCCGTCCTTTCGCACCCGCCAACCCTCGGAGACATGACGCCCGGCATCCAGCGCGGCGCGGAGCGCCGCTGCAGGTGCACCGGAGGTGCGTTCAGCCTCGGGGTAAAAAAGGGAAAACGGCCGTCCGATGATTTCTTCGGGTCGATAGCCCTGAATGCGTTCACCGCCCGGGTTCCACGTCAGGATCGTGCCGTCAGGCGAGACGGCGAAGATCGAGTAATCTTCGGTCGAGCCAGCCCACAGTCGGAGCCAGGCGAAGCCGAAATCCTCGGACGGAAAGGGAGCGTCGTTCATATGTTCGTGTGTGTTGGCGTCTGAGCCGGGCGCGGCTGCCAGGGCGTGGCAGTGTCAGCAGCAATTCTCAGGCCAGCACAGGCTACAAGATCTGTTGGTGTCGAATGCCGTCCGGGCCGTGCGGTCGGCAGGCTCGCACTCAGTCTGCCGACCGCGCCAAGGCTTGCGCATTCTGTCGATGCGTCTCCAAGGCACTCTGCTGCGTCGCCGGCAGTCGAATGAGAGCGTCCGCGGGGCAATACGCTGACACCCACGAATTGTTTCGCGCTCATCGTGTGCATGGGTGGCTCGTCACCGGAGAAGAGATCCCCTGGTCGGTCGATCAGGCTTGGGTGCACAAAGCGAATGACCATATCAATGCGGCAACATGGCGCCTAGTTGATCAGGCTTGCCGGGTGCAATCCTTGGAGCGTGCTGGTCTTGACGCCATGGAAGGTTCCCGACTGCTCGAAAACATGTGGGACGCGTTGATTACGATGTATCTGCACCGGTGTGCGATCAAGCAACGGCTTCGGCCGGAGGACACCAGGAATCCTGCCGCCTTCGACACCTACGTGGTCGCGCGTGAGCTCCTGATGGAGCGACTCGCACTGCGAGTGCTTAAGCGCGCCTTGCGCGTTGCCCGGTAAGCGGTCGCCGACTGTCTACACGTTAGCTAATGAATGAACCGCTCTGCGTGTGAAGGGGAATGGCCGCGTCGCGATCATGAGCTGCCAATCGAAGACAGCATCCCGCTGGCCGTTCGTGGCCGAAAATGCCACTTCCCCGAACCTGCAGTTCGACGAGCCGGGCAAGGCGACAAACACATCGGCCCGCAAGGCAATCTAACCCGTGATCAGCGATCAGGCATCGCCGAATTTCTTGGTCACGATCTCCGGAGTACGGATACTCAGGGAAGCAGACGTGAAACGCTGGCGAAAGCCCGCTCATGCCCCGGAGATTTCCTAAGGGCTGCCGAGCGCCTGCTTGGCTTTTGCGATGGCCAGCTGGGCGTTTAGTCCGCTCGCCTGTGCCGTCAGGAGTGTCGTTTGCATGTTGGTCATCGCGATGTTGGTTTGTTCTTCGGGATCGAGCGCGTTTCCTTTGGCCACCGCCTGAGCCGCGGCAAGATTGTTCTGAGCGTTGACCAGGGCCAGTTGGCCGGTCGGGCCAGCGGCCAGCGCATTGGCTTTGGCGGTGGCGAGGTTGGCCTGGGCGGTGGCGAAGGCCGTCTGGGCCGTGTCTTTCGCCGTGGCGGTCGCGGTTGTCGCGGTCGCCCTTGCCTGGGTCAGTGCGATTTCAGCATTGACCTGCGCCGTTTGGGCCTGCGTTGCCGCGAGCTTGGCCTGCGCGATCTGTGGGGGCATTCCCGCGATCTGCGTCGCAGTGCTCGCGGTCTGTCCCACCGCCGCAGCGGCTACAGCCGTCTTTTCGGCGATCTCGATCGAAGTCGGGTTACCGTTGGTGTCGAGGCTGATCGCGGCCAACTCGGATTTGAATGTGCGCCCGGTCATGGGAACGACGTACATCTGCCCGACCTGCAGTACCCGAGCGTCGGGCTGGACTGGCAGGCTCTGGGTCTTGTCGAGCACCTGGCCGGGGGTGAGGGTTGCAGGGCAAGGGGCTCCGGTGCACACCATCAGACGCCCCAGTCCCGCCACTCGCACCGGCACGCCAACCGTGATGTCACCGGTAGCTGGAGGAGGCGTAGTGGTCCAGTTGCCTTGAGTGTCCGCCGGCCTGTAGAGAGCCACCGAAACGGTGGAGGTATCCACCTTGATAGGTTGCTGACCTTTGAACGCCGCTGGCCCCTTCGGCGTGTCGACGTACCAGTCCACCCAATTCTGCGCGACCGCCCCGTCCATCGGGAAGGCGTTGTCAGTTTTAAGCACGTCACCGCTCAGCGGCCATACGACGGTCTGCACGTTCTGTACGATCTTCAGGTTCGAGGTCAGGTCGGCCTGATCCTTGGTTTGCGTGGCTGTCTTGGTGATGAGGTCACTGGCGGCGATCTTCAGGGCATCCTTTTGCGCCGGGTCGGTCTGCATGGCCGTGACGAGCTGGGTCACACGGGTAGTCGCATTGGTGACCGCCTGATTGTCGGCGTCGACAACGTCGCTGAGGGAGGGCGACTTGGGCTTCCCGGTTCCTGTATGGATGTTGAGCTTGTCCAGCGCCGCACGCACCTCGGGCTTGCAATCGAAATAAGGCTTTGCAGCGAGCCCGGCCCCTTCAACGACCCTCGCGGCAATCTGCGCCGCCGTGGTGACCAGCCCGGTAATCACGGCGCCGGTCTGATCCGCAGACTGAGCATTCAGGCTTGTGCTAACACCGTCGGCACCCAGGCCCGCCGTGATGTCGCTCGTGGCCCAGATGCCGTCCGAGTACAGGACGTATTGATTCTTCGGATCGAGCGCCTTGCCCTGAGCAACCGCGACCGTGACTTTGACATCCATGGTCTTCGTGCAATCGAGCACCTGCCGGGTGATGGTCAGGGTGTACTGCGTCATGGGGAGGTTCCATGGCACGCCCTTCGGCGCGGCGGCAGTCGGATCCAGCCTCGTCACCTTGATGCTGGGGGCGCAGCCCGCGACGGCTGCCCCGATCGCCATTACGAGGAGCACAAATCGTTTCTTCATGAGAAGTTCCTCAATCTTTTGACTCACGCCGGCGTCGTCGAGCGCCGTCCGCTACGGCGCCCCATACCCATCAACGCGCGTGCTGCGAGTTGCCCCTGCGACACGCTGCCGCCATTCACGACCTGGAGCCCCTGCTTGTTGTGGTACTGCGCGTAGCCGCCCGGTCGCGCACTGAACGGTGAGAGCGGCAGGCGGCAGAAGTTGGTCGCCGTTGATTCGCCGTTCAGTCCGAAGTAGCGTTTGGTGACGAAATTCGAGACGCTCACCGTGCCGATCGTGTAGGTGTCCGTCTCGGTGGGGTCGCACACTTCCATTTCGAATAGGGCGTCCGGGCCAGCGAGGTTTGTGGGATCAGGCCCGGGGGCGCGCCCTGTGGTTTGCGGGTCGACCAGCAATTCCAGGATCTCGTGCGACAGGGTCACCGACCAGTCCTGCTTGCGCAGAGCGCACGCGTCCAGGTAGACGAAACCGTACGGAACACCAGGGGAGTTGCTGGCGTGGTAGCCGAGCAGGTCATCGACGCCACCATAAGGGTCTTGCGCCTCGTTGCCCAGGTAGATAATCGCATCGTGCGAGGCGTCGATCTGGTCCGCCGACAGCGGAAGCGTCACCTGTTGAGAGGACAGTTTCGTGGTGATGCCCCATTCGCGACCGAAATCGCGGTTGATCTGAATCTGGATCGCATCCAAAGCCGCGGTAAGTTGGCTGCTCGTGACCGTGGAAAGATTGGCGATAACGAGACTCGCCGGAGCCGGGCCCCCTGGTTGCACAGCCTGAGGTTGTGCCAGCGCGGCACCGGCATTGGCCTGGGCGAGCGCCGCAGCCGCAGTTGCCCCCAACGGAAAGATCGTCTTCAGCTGATTGAACGCGTAGGGCAGGAATAGTGCCGACCCAATGAGAAAGAAGACCCACACGGCCTTCAGCAGGGACGCGATGTCGTCAGCCTTGTCACCGAGAGCCAGGTTAAGCACCACGTTTCCCGTAGCCCAGAAGAACGACGTGACGACGATCGCGCCGAGGGCGCCGGTGACCCGGCTGTAACTGGTGGCATCGGTCGCGCTTCCGTCGGGGGCCTTTTCCTTAAGCACATCGCCGAGGCTCGCACTGAAAGGCACGGTGAACAGGAAAACAGCGACCGGCAGGTTGAAGGTCACGAAGGCGAGGACCGAAACCAACGATAGGTTCATTGACGCTCTCCTGGTTGTAGCCTGCTTTCAATTCGTAACCCTTCTGCGCCATTGGGCGCCGCGTCGTGCGTTCGATGCGATTGGCCGGGCCGCCCCATGCGAAGCCTTGAAGGCAAGAGACAGCCATAGCCACGAACGGAATCATCAGCGACAGCACGATTAACGACGTGCCTCCTCCGGCAAAGCCACGACCAGCTAGTTGTTGGCCCGGAAGTCCGAAGGGGCAGCGCGCCGTAGTCGGTTGCGAAGCACCTGCTCCAATAGCAGCCTTGAGCGAGTCGGCTTATTCGTTTGGTCTACTGAATTTATCGAAGGGGAAGCACGGCAGGTACTTCTCCAGAAAATATGGCCGTTGCATCGCGCAGTACGTGGGGAAGCGAACATTTGACGCGTTTCTTTTTCTCAAGTCCTCAGGATTATGCTTAATGCATTTTTTCGGGGCGCTTGAACCGGCTAGTCTTGCGAAACGTAAGTAGATGAGTCGCAAACCAGTGACCAGATATTGTTTGGGGCGGTTTTTGATCAGCGTAAGCAGCCATCGGGCGCTTCTGCTCGACTTCTTGTGACATCGCAACGTCACGAGGCGGCATGTTCGTGATTCTCATGAAAGTGCTGGTGGGACAATTGCTTATCTATGCGCCTCTTCCGGTTTGGAATGAACTGCGCGTAGCGGTCGGTATGACAGTGATCGACGAGCAGGATAGCCCATCACAGTCACGCATCGTCGTAATTTGCCGTATCTACGATAAAGATTTCACGCAGATCGCACGCTGTGGTGTTGCTTCAAGCCACGGCACGACGGATGAGCAATGCCTGGATGGTCGAACAACATTCAAGTGATGTTGCGAGGCTGTCTGGCTGGCTTGAGATGTAAGCCTGCCCTCAAAATGATGCCTTTGTGGGATGAACAAGTGACCGCTACTGGGCCGACTCCTGCCCGACGCCGTCGGCCGAAGCCGACCCACAGCAGCCGGTCGTGCAGTCGCGGCCCAAGGGCAGCTTGCGGAGCGGTCCGGTCATCCAGACCACCGTTTAGAGACAGCAGTTCTGCCGGGCCTTCCGACGCTCGCCGCCGTATGTTGACGGCTATTCAACGTTCTGGACCGGCTGCCCACCAGGCGATCGAGCTGAGCGGCAGTTACCAGTTTGATCAATGAAGCGCTTTCGACGCCGAGGCCCGATCACTGCGCGCGAGGCGATGCTGCAAAAGATCCTAGCGTCTGCTCGCACAGTTTCGAACACTCGCCTCCGGCACGAACGAAGGCGCCGCAATCCAACGCACAATTGGCTCCTAGCCCTCAACTCATGTCAGTTGCCATGGCCTCGACGCCCTTTGGCATTTAAGGATTCCGATAACCCGTCAGGCGCGCCCAGGCAGGAGAACTAGGTCGGTCGCTTCCTCAGCATCTTTGAGGAGCATCTTGCGCGGCGCGCCCATCTGCGCACGCATGGTTAGCCCACGCGCTAAATCCGTGACTTGGGTTGCGCGCGCGGCGACGGGAAAGTCAGGTGGGATTTCTCCGGCACTGATCCCGTCCCGAAAACGACGTTCCACCAGCGCCGCGCCGCCCGCGACCGCACTCTGCAGGAATTGCTGAACCTCAGCGTCGTTTACGAGCGGGGCGACGCATATCATAAGGCAGCCTCGGGCAGACCCTTTCTCGGTCGCACTTTCGACGGCGTACCTCAGAAAGCCCAAGATCGAGTCGCGAAGACCCTGTGGTGAGAGGAGTGCCTTGGCGGCCGATGCGCCCTTCCGTTCTGCGTACGCCTTGAGGACGCGCAAGAATATCGCCCGCTTGTCCCCAAAGACGGCATACAGGCTCGGCCGTCCCACACCCATCCCGGTGACGAGATCGTCAATCGTCACTCCGTCGTAGCCTTTCGACCAGAACACCTGAATCGCCTTTTCCAGCGCCCCCGTTTCGTCGAAGCTGCGCGGTCGACCTACTGGCCTAGCGGTATTTTGAATCATTTAGTTCAAAACTCCTTGACAGTTCCCTTCACGCCAATTTATAACCGAATAGTTCTAAATTATCAAACTGATGTTGGCGTTGCTGGGCCTTATGACTCGACCATCACCCTTTAACACGGAGACGCCCGTGGAACATTCAATCGCGCTCGTCACCGGCACCACCTCAGGGGTCGGTTATGAGGCAGCCCGCTTGCTCGCCACCAACGGCTACCGCCAAGTCTTCATCACCGGGCGCAGCTTGGCCCGGGTTCAAGAAACCGCCGCTCAGCTCGCGGCTCAGACCAAGAAACAGGTATTTTCGCCGCTGGAGCTGGAGCTGGACGAGCCGACCAGCGTTCAATCCGCCCTCGCCGAGCTCGAAAAGCGAGGTCAGCCGATTGATTTTCTGCTGCTCAATGCCGGAATGGTCCCAGGTAAGCAGCGGGTGATC